>NZ_JBIIPA010000024.1:0-31146 GCF_044342855.1 Polynucleobacter sp. | reverse complement strand
GAATGCGTTTGACTGCTAACTGCTTAAATTCCAAGGTGTACTGCTGTTTTGGGATCTTCATTTATCTCTCCAATAGTTAGTAATTTAATACGAACTGATTGAAGGTGATTTATCGGGGGAAGGTCATTTTAGCGCCTTCAGGATTCCGCGTATATGCCGGTAGCGAAGTCTTCTTAATGCGCGCCCTGCGTGCAGGTGGCGTTGGCTGCATCTCTGCTACTGCTAACGTAAACCCTAAGGCCATCGCCGAATTGGCAGCCCATTGGAGAGAATCTGACGCAGATCAACGTCAAGCCGCCTTAGATCAAGTACGCTCAGTATTTGCTCAATATCAAATGATCGCCGGTATGAAAACTGCAGTTGCACACTTCAGCAAAGATTCAGAGTGGTTACGCGTACGCCCACCACTCATGCAGCTAAGTGCAGATCAGCAAGCGAAGTTATTGGGTGAGCTACAAAAAATTAATTTCAGCATGCCGGGCCTTTAATTAAATAGACGCAAAACAGGAGACAAAAATGAAGCTTATTAAAATAATTGCTGTAACTATCACCATGTTGTTCGGTGCGGTGCAAGCACAAAACCTTTCTATTGCAACCGGCGGTACTGGCGGCGTTTACTACCCAATGGGTGGTGGCCTAGCCTCAGTACTATCCAGCAAAGTACCTGGAATGTCTGCAACCGCTGAAGTAACTGGCGGTTCAGTAGATAACCTGAACCTCATCGGCACTGGCAAACCTTATGTTGGCTTCTCGATGGCTGATGCCGCTAAAGACGCTAAAGATGGTGAAGGTAAATTTACTAACAAGAAAATAGACTTACGCACTCTCTTAGTGCTCTATCCAAACCTCATGCACGTTGTAACCGTAGACTCCACTGGCATTAAGTCCATGAAGGATCTCAAGGGTAAGCGCATTAGTACAGGCGCCCCTGGTAGCGCAACCGAAGTGATGGCTTTTCGCCTGTTAGAAGCTGCCGGCCTCGATAAAGACAAAGACGTCAAACGCGAGCGTTTGAGCGTAGCTGAGTCTGTTAATGCGGTAAAAGATCGCAAAATTGATGCTTTCTTCTGGGTTGGTGGCCTACCAACTGCGGCTGTTACTGATTTAGCTAATAGTCCCGGCATGAAAATCGTGATGATTGATAACGCTGCTGAAGTCGCTGCTATGAACAAGAAATATGGCAATCTGTACTTTGCTTCAGACATCCCAAAAGAAACCTATAGCGGTATGGGCAAAAACAATAAAGTGGCTGGTGTAGCCAACATCCTCGTAGTCAATGCCAATATGCCTGATGATGAAGCTTACAAAATTGTGAAGGCTGTCTTTGATAACAAGCTTGAATTGGTTCGTACTCACAAGGAGTACATCAATGTGACCCTTGAGAATCAAAAGCAAAACTCCACACCAATCGCATATCACCCAGGTGCAGCGAAGTATTTCAAAGAAAAGAACGTTAAATTAAATTAATTTAATTTAATTTCACCCTGATGTCAGGAGTGCCTACAAGCACTCCTGAATTTTTTTGATAGTTCCGTATTAGCAAGACAAAAAAGCCGTATATAAAAAATAGGTGGGGACATGACACAAGCTGTGATTGATAACGAAACACAAGAAAAATTAGATGCCTTCATTAAGCAAGAAGAAGGTGATTCCAATGACTACAAAGGTCTCTTGGCCAAATTCATCACCTTGGTGGCGGTTGGCATGTCACTCTTTCACCTATATGCCGCTTACTCGATTGTTCCAACCCAGCAACTGCGTGTTATCCACGTAGCCTTAGTACTGTTTTTAGTTTTCCTGAGCTTTCCGATTGCAGCTCGATTCAAGAACCGCCTCATGTGGTGGGACATCCTATTTGCAGTCGGCTCAGTACTAGTTGCGTATTACATTCTCAGCGGTGGTGATGACCTTTTTGATCGCAATACTGCCCCGAATTCAACTGACGTCATGGTTGGCGTCTTTCTCATCGCCCTAATCCTAGAGAGCGTCAGAAGAACCAATGGCATGGTCTTGGTAGTAGTGACCTCACTCTTCTTGGCGTACGCCCTTTTTGGCAACCACTTACCTGCCCCATGGACACACAAAGGCTATGACCTTGATCGCCTGGTTGGCTACATGTACATGACCCTAGAGGGTATTTACGGGACTGCAGTAGACGTATCAGCTACCCTCATTATTCTGTTCACTATTTTTGGCGCCTTTCTCCAGTTCACTGGTGCAGGCAAATTCTTTATCGACTTCTCTTTTGCCGCAATGGGTGGCAAATCTTCTGGTGTTGGTAGAACGATTGTGCTTTCCTCATTCCTCTTGGGTGGTCCATCAGGTTCTGGCGTAGCCACTACTGTTACCGTTGGTTCCGTAGCAGCCCCAATGCTAGATAAAGTCGGTTACGAAAAAAATGCGGCGGGCGGATTGCTAGCTGCCGGTGGTTTAGGTGCAATCATTTCCCCACCTGTACTCGGCGCAGCAGCATTCTTGATCGCTGACTTTTTGAAGATTTCTTATTTAGATGTGTTGCTGATGGCAACCATTCCAACCATTTTGTTTTACCTTGGCCTCTTGGTCATGGTGGAAATTGATGTGCGCAAGTACGGCATGAAGAACATCCAGTTCAAAGCATCGGAATCTGCCTGGCAGTTAACCAAAAAATATTGGTTCCACTTCTTTTCATTGATTTCGATTGTGCTCTTCATGATGTTTGGCTTCTCGCCAGTCATGTCCGTGTTCTGGGCGACCGTGGTATCGGCACTCTCGAGCATGCTGCGTCGCGATACCGCCATCATTCCCTGGGATTGGTTCCAAGGTAAAGAGAAGATTTTTTCTGGTCTGTACAACTCGAACCTCACTAAAGCGCTGGCATCTGGCTCAACCGGTGTTCTCGCGATTGCAGTAACCTGCGCTGGCGCTGGATTGATTGTTGGTACCGTTACCCTGACCGGCCTAGGCTTGAAGTTCAGTTCGATTGTGATTCAGTATGCGGGTGGCTCGCTCTTGCTTACCGCCATTTTCACTGGCCTTGTGGTCTGGGTTGTTGGACTTGCTGTTCCAGTAACTGCGTCATACATTATTTGCGCTGTGATCGCAGCGCCTGCATTAATCAATCTTGGTGTTCCAGAATTTGCAGCGCACATGTTCATTTTTTACTACGCGGTACTTTCTGAAGTATCCCCTCCGACAGCGCTTTCTCCTTTTGCAGTTGCAGCTATTTGCAAAGGCAATCCATACAAGACCACCCTGCAAACTTGGAAGTACGTTGCCCCAGCAATCCTGGTGCCATTCATGTTTGTGCTCGATAAATCAGGTATCAGCCTCTTGCTCATGGGGTCTACAGCAGCGCTAGAGCAAGCTGATTGGATGCAAATCGCCTGGGTTTCATTTACGGCAGTCGTTGGCATCATTTGCTTGGCAGGCGGTCTACAGGGCTGGTTTATTGAAAAGACCAAAGTCTTTGAGCGCATCATTATGGTTATCGCAGGTGTGGCGCTTGCCTACCCTTCAACCGAGGCTGACCTCATTGGATTTGTAGGTTTTGGTTTGGTGCTGATTACTCAGTCAATCACCCATTTAAAATTGAATCCGAAATCCAGCTAAGAATATTTATGCTGCGTCAGAACATAAAAAATCCCGCCTCATGTGCGGGATTTTTTATTGCTGGGAATTTAAATCCATTACACAATCTTTGTCCAAGCAGTCTTGCCGGCATACTTTTTAATCGCAGCCTCATCAAACTCAAATCCCAGTCCTGGAGTTTTGTGCAGAATCAAGTCGCCATTCTTGAAAGTTAGTTGCTTGTTAATCAATCTGCGGAAGTTTAGGACCTGATCATCTAGGAAAAATTCAACGAAGCGGGCATTTGGTGTTGCTGCCACTAAAGGTGCGTGCAAATCATGCATCCAATGCGGACAAACAATCACACCCTTTAAATCGGCGTAAGCGGAAATACGGCGCCACTCGGTAATACCACCGCACACGGCTGCATCAGACTGCAAAATCGCCACCTGCACTACCCACATAGCAAAAGCCAATGCCCTCATTACCATCCTTGCCGCGTACCTTAACCAAGCAATAATGACGCTCTGAAACCGTCCGAGTGGAAAAGGAGGTGATCTTATCTAGAGGCACCGCTACGGCAGCAACTGATACTGACTCAATGATGGGCATGGGAGCTCCTATGTTCAAAAAATTATTGTAGCCATAATTAAGAATGTGTTACGACCCCAAAATAGGGAATAATGAGTCGCTTAGGAACCAGCTTCATCTACGATTATTTGGAGGCATTATGAGCAAAGTTGTTGTCATGGGGCGCGGGCACTATGGGAGTGGGCATCGCAGCAAGCTTCCCGGCCTATGGCGACAAAACAATTTTGCTAGGCAGGGACCTTAAGAAGGCAGAGCTCAACCTTTCTAAGGTGGAGCTCTGCGCTGATACCATCAATCCCACATGGCGAGATAGCGGCGCCCAACTAATTCCAGGCAGCATTGCAGATTGGTCTGATTGGCAAAATACTGATCTCATTATTGAAACCGTCTCCGAGCGTCTAGATCTCAAAAAGAACTCTTTAGCGAGCTTGATCAACGTGTGCCGCCCAATATTCCGATTGGCAGCAACAGTTCGGGCTTTCCTATTAGCGATATTGCACAAGGTCTTATAACCAGCCATCGCATGTTTAATACCCACTACTTTATGCCCGCCCATATTGTTCCCTTGGTAGAGGTAGTGTTGGGTGAAAATTCTGATCCACAGATGGCTGAACAGATTTGCTATCTATATCGTAGTCATGGCAAAAAGCCTGTCTTAGTCAAGCGAGATATTCCAGGATTTTTAGCCAACCGAATTCAACATGCCTTAATGCGTGAAGCACTTTCTTTGGCTCAAGAAGGAATCGCCTCACCAGATGATATTGACACTGCCGTGCGCTATAGCTTTGGCTTTCGTTATGCCGCAGTTGGCCCAATGACTCAAAAAGAAATCTCTGGCTGGGAAGGCATGACACTAGCTGCAGAGGTAATCTACCCCTCCCTCTCAAATATCCAATCACCACCCGCTTGCGTTATGGATCTGGTCAATTCTGGAAAAACAGACATGGCCAAAGGTGCAGGGTTTAGAGAGTGGTCGCCAGAGGAGGCAGCCCATATGAAGCAAGCCTATGAAACACGTCTTCAGGCGGCCTTTGAAGTGCTAAAAATAGCACCTGAATTGAATTAAATTGGGATTATTGCGATACAGCAGACTTTAAAACCCTGCGATCTTTCACAACAATATTGGATAATTGCCTTGTGAAGAAAAATGTCTGTGCGCGGCCCCTCTTTTTAAAAGGGGCAATCAACGTAATTGGATTTGCCTTAGTTGGCCTCATTCAACTGCCGGGGATTGAACTCGTCACTAGTGCCCTAGCGCAAACCACAAGCCAAACCAGTAAGGTCAGCAAGGCTCCGCAAGTTAAACAAAAGACCGTAGTGCAAAGCAGCAAGCAAGCTGGACTTAAAGTCAAATCGGACTCGTTAAATCAACCCTCTAAAAGCATGAGCTTAAATCCGGAGCTATTCAAACGGATTGAGGGCGAATACAGCAATGATGGTGGCTCAAATTTAGATTACCGCGTCCAACGTGGCTGCTTACGCCGCAGTTACAACGAAGAAAGCCTTCCAGCTAATCTGGGCCTAAATGATCGTAACTTCAATGCTTTTTTTAAAGCCCAAACCAAAGGCTTTTTTGATCGAATGCGTGGCGATTGCATTCCTTATGCACTAGCCCTAGGAAGTCGCAACCGCTTCGAATCACTTAGTGTCATGAATGGCCCCATGCAGGATGCCAAGACAGAGATTTGGACCTTTACCCCTTCGGCAGCAGGTAGCTTCTTAATTCAACAAGATTATCTAAAAGACGAGTCGAAACGCTTTACAGAAATTCAACTACCTTTGCGTGATGTTCTATACGACCCCAAAAAAGTAGGCGATAAATTGCCTGTGGAGCTCATTTGGGAACTGAACTCTGTCATTAAACAGATCTATCCCGAAGATAGCAGCGCCCTAGAAAATACCAACAGTATTGTGCGTTTAATAGTGGACTTTGGTGATAAAGATCGCTGGGCGCAAATATGGGCAGCTGAAATTATTGATCCAGCTTCTGGTGAAGTATTTTCTAGTGCATTTTGGGTTGAAAGAAGCGATATTCCCGGTGCCTTTTATACTGCCAGTGGCGAGTCTATTGAACGCACCTTTTGGACTAACCCCTTAAGTTATCGGCGCATATCTAGAGGTGTGGGAAGTGTAAGGACATCTAGCAAGAAAGTTGCCCCATCTAAAAACACCAATGCAGCTGTAGCAGCGCCAAAACAACGATATCGAACCCACATGGGGATTGATTACTCAGCACCGATTGGGACGCCAATCTTTAGCGTAGCTACTGGCAAAGTAGTGCATTTAGGTTATAGCGGTGCATTTGGCAATCTCATCATCCTTGAGCATCCTGGAAACTATCGCACCTACTATGCGCACTTAAGTAACTACAACACTGAACTAGAGGTTGGTAATGAAGTGCGTCGTGGTTTAGAGATCGGCTATGTTGGATCAACCGGGCGCTCTACTGGACCTCACCTTCACTTTGAACTAAGGAAAGATGGCATCTATGTTGACCCCTATGGCGCCAAAACCGAATTAGATTTATGGAATATGCGAGATAGTGATAGCGGCTTGCTCACTAGAGAGATTCTATTGCTAGGTACACCACTCAAAAATTAGATAGCGTTAATAATGCAGAAATAAAAAGGGGCCCATCAGGCCCCTTTAATTTTTTCAGTCTCGGGTATTAGCCAAGAACTAATACCGGCAACTTAGCATGCACAATTACTTCATGCGTTTCACTACCCAATAAAACACTCTTAATACCGGTGCGCTTATGTGAAGCCATCACGATCACATCCGCCTTCGCTTTCTTGGCCCCTTCTAAAATACCCTCAGACAAATTGCTATCCGCGATATGCAAGGTATTGACCTTAATGCCAGTACCCAATGCAACAGCTGCTTTTTTAAAAATATCCTTAGCAAATGCCTCGCATACTTTCTTATGATCCTTTTGGGAGATGCCATAACCCATCGTGCTATCGGAATAGACCATCGGCGGCATTGGATCAGAAACGTAAACCAATGTCACAGCGGCTTTATCTGCCTTAGCAAGCGCAGCAACCTTCTTTAAAGACTTTTTACTCACGTCTGAACCATCAACTGGTACTAATAAGTGCTTGAACATATCGACTCCTGTTAAATTAAACCCTAACACCTTTCATTCCATCATAATCCTTATTATTCATCTGTAAAAGCATAAAAAGGGGCACTAAATTGCTCAAGTACTTAGCGGTCTATTTTTCATTTTTACTGTCATTAGTTGTCATTGATTTAATTTGGCTTCTGGGTATCGCCAAAAATCTCTACCGCGACGATATGGGCTCACTCATGGCTAGCGAACCCAAGTTACTGGCTGGACTCGGTTTCTACCTCCTGTACGCGCTTGGTGCCTCTATTTTTGTCATCCTCCCAGCAATTTCTAAACAGTCTTGGATATATGCAGCTCAATATGGCGCCCTCTTTGGTTTCTTTTGCTACATGACTTACGACTTAACCAACCTAGCTGTCATTCGTGACTTTCCCATTCGATTGGCATTTATCGATATTGCCTGGGGATCAGCAGTAACGGCACTTTCAACAACTGCTGCCTACTGGGTTGGTAGTCGTATAGCCTAAGCCTTTTCACCAATGAATCTCTTTCACCCCAAACTACTCAACTCTTTTAAGGGGTATAACGGAGCCCTGCTAAGCAAAGATATATTGGCGGGCATTACGGTTGGTGTAGTTGCACTGCCATTGGCAATGGCATTTGCGATTGCCAGTGGACTTAAGCCTGAAGCAGGCATCTTTACAGCAATCATTGCTGGTGGCCTGATTTCAGTACTAGGCGGTAGTCGCGTTCAAATCGGTGGTCCAGCCGGCGCCTTTATTGTGATTGTGTACGGCATTGTTGATCATTACGGAATTGCGAATTTACTCTTGGCAACTGCTATGTCGGGGGTATTTTTATTTCTGATGGGGCTCTTTCGCCTTGGCACTTTAATTCGCTTTATTCCAGTCGCCGTCATTATTGGATTTACGAATGGTATCGCCGTACTAATTGGACTATCTCAAGTCAAAGAATTTTTTGGCCTGCAAATTACCAAGATGCCCGCTGAATTTTTTCAGGCAATTCAAACTCTCTATGCAGCTGCAGACACAGTGAATTCCACTGCCCTCATGCTATCCATGGGGAGCCTTGTTCTACTTATTTCTTGGCGGGCATTTCAAAAGCATCTTGGTTATCTAAGCCACATTCCAGGAACAGTCATTGCAACGGCTTCGGCCACCATAGTTACTGGCGTCTTTAACCTTCCAGTTGCTACGATAGGTAGTCGTTTTGGCGGCATACCCTCAGGACTACCCAGCTTTGAATGGATTCCAATTAGTTGGGGTACCGCACAGTTTGTGATCGCTCCGGCCATTACTCTCGCCCTGCTTGGCGCAATTGAATCACTACTATGCGCACGGATTGCTGATGGACTCATCCACGATCGCCATGAATCGAATCAAGAGCTGATGGCCCAAGGTGTCGCCAATGTAGTGAGCCCATTTTTTGGTGGCATGCCAGCCACAGGAACCATTGCCAGAACAGTTACCAACATACAAAGTGGTGCAAGCACTCCAATTGCTGGGATCGTTCACTCGATCACATTGCTCGTGATTATTTTGTTTGGCGCTCCACTAGCTAAGGATATCCCTTTGGCCAGCCTAGCTGCCATCCTAATCTTTGTTGCTTGGAATATGGGTGAGTGGAAAAAATTTGCCGACCTAAAACAATTTCGTCTACCCTACCGCTTAACTATGTTGAGCGTCTTTTTTCTGACAATCATTCTGGATCTCACAGTAGCAATACAGGTAGGTCTACTTTTAGCATTCATTACTTTTATCTATCGTATCTCCAGTCTTTCGCGCTATGAATTAGCAAGTGCTGCCGACTTTCCGGAGCTTGAGCAACACCGTGGATATGTTGCTGCATTCAGAATTTACGGCGCCATCTTTTTTGGTGCAGTCAAAATTCTAGAGCGTATTGAAAATGAATTACCTTCAAAAGTATTAGTGCTTGATCTCAAGAATGTGATCTATATTGATGTTTCCAGCATGGACGCCCTGCTTGAGCTTGAAGAGGTTTGCAAAAATCAGGGTATCAAGCTGATAGTTTGTGGACTAGCGCACCAACCCTATGAGATGGCGGTACGTGGAGGCTTATTGGAGCGACTCCCCGTTGACAGTATTTACCCAGATCTACATCACGGTATTACGGCAGCCATAAGTGATAACGCTAACTAATACAAAAGCCGCCTTTAAGCAAAGCTTCCGGCAAATACCAAGCGCGATAGAGGCCAAATAATCCTGCGGATATTAAAAGGCCAGAGGCAATGTATCTCACCCAAAGGTATTGCCCAAATTGAGTCAACACTGCCGAAAATTTAGAGATCAGTAAAAGGTTAGGCAAGGTACCCAAGCCAAATGCCAGCATTAGCGCCGCACCCGTCAACACATCGCCCGATAAAAATGCAAGGGGTAAAACGCTGTAAACCAAACCACAAGGAACCAAGCCCCATACCATTCCACTAAACCAGCGAGATGAGCGACCTGTAAAACTTCCTAAATATTTAGCCCAATATTTGGCCATGCGCACTCCAAGCCACTTTCCGACCAATAAGGGGTTATTGGATTTCTGGCGCAAAAGACGGGCACCCATAAACAGTAAAACCAAGGATGTGAAAGCAAACAAAGGACGCTGAATCGGCACCACGTTTTGCTGCCAAAGAACTGCACCAGCCCAAGCTGCAGCAGTGCCTAACAACACATAAGTAGTTAAGCGCCCCAAGTGCATGATGAATTGCAGATAAAAGAGTTCTGACTTACTTTGCAAAGGGGTGCATGTGACCTCCTGGGTGCCGCCTTGATGCTCTATTGCTGCTGCAATACCGCCACACATTAGGGCGCAGTGCCACCCACTGACCAGAGCACCCAAAAATACAGCCAATAAAAGACTGGTAGTCAGCATTTGGGCGTCCAGCACTGTAAGGAAATATTAAAATTACGCATTATCCGAGTAGAATAAACTCATCCGACATCTTGATCCAATATGAATTACACCAGCTCTGATGCCCCAAGCAGCAAATGCTCAGTATGCGTACTGGGTCAGTTTTGCTTGCCAGTCGGCATTAGCTCCACTGACATTGCCAAGATTGATACCCTCGTAAAAGAGCGTGTCCACTTACAAAAGGGTGAAAGCCTCTACCGGCACGGCGACCCACTGTCTGCCGTTTATAGCATCCGCTTTGGTACTCTCAAGACCGAGTATGGCCTTGAGGATGGGCGTCAACAAGTCATTGGGTTTCATCTTCCGGGCGAGATCTTAGGGCTTGACGGCATTGGTGAGGGCAGCTATCAATCCGAGGCAATCGCTCTTGAAGAGAGTGAAGTCTGCATTATTCGCTACGAAGCATTTGAGGATTTAGCGCGCCAAATTCCAGTGCTACAAAAACAATTCCACCGCATTCTGAGCCGTGAAATCACACAAGATCAACGTCACCTACTCTCACTTGGTAGCCTACGCGCAGAAGAGCGTTTAGCGGCCTTCCTTTTGAATCTCTCCCAACGTCTGGCTGCTCGTGGTTATCAAAATAATGAATTTGATTTACGCATGAGCCGTGTAGAGATTGGCAGTTACTTAGGTATACAGATTGAAACTGTGAGCCGCATGCTTTCGCGCTTTGCTGAGTCAGGGTTGATTCAAATTAAACAGCGTCATATCAAGCTAATTGATATGGATGGACTTTATGAATTAGCCAGCATCCCTAACCCAGACCGCGCTGTTCAAATTAAGCCAGTAAGCGTTTAAGCAATACCGCTTTAAATTAAGCCGCGATCGGGACTCTTGTTTCCGTCTGTATCAATGCCAGGCAGAATATAGGCAGTCAATGCGCTTGAGAATGAGCAAAAGATCCAGATAACAAAAAATCCGATGGTATAAATACCTTCATCAGAAATATTTGGGCGATAGCCAAAAAACAATAGCTCGGCAGGATGCACAACACTAAATAGCAAGCCTTCAGCCAAAATAGAAACCAAAAACGATGGCCACATAATCCAGATGAATAGACGGTACTTCATTTGCGATCCTGCTCTACCTTAAGCTGCTCAACTTTGAGTCCACGCTTCACCACACCATCGCGAACCGGCTTATCCGAATATAGATTTACAGCCAAATAAATAGTAATCACACAACCAATGGCAGCGACTGCTGGGCCACTAATTAATAGCCATGGCCAAAGCTGCTTAAACCACGGTTTGTTTGTTTCATTTTTTGACATATTCATCCTCTCCATCATTTGCTATACAGCTTAGCGGGGAAAAATAAAACTTGATTTTTCATCGCGGGTTCTGGTGATCAACTCATTACCCGATATCTCTTGGCCAATCACATCAAAATGAATTGGGTAATTACCAGGCTCATGCGCACCAACAGTGGTACTAACTTTAACCGGAATCAATAGATTGCTGGCTGGACCCACTTCAATCTCAGTAACTACCTGCCCCTGTGAATTGAGGATTTTTAGGTCGTCTAAGCCTGTTGCCTTTACCTGAACACTCATCTTATTTTCAGAGGCATTCATGATCTGGATACGGTAGATGTTCTCAATGCGAACGCCATCCACCTCGCGAGCCAATGCTCCACGATCACGCATCACATCCACGCGCAATGGATTACGGGTGATCAAAGAAACTAGGAATGCACTTGTAAGGACTGTGATGAAAGCAATGTAAATCAAAACACGTGGTCGCAAGATATGTCGAAGCGCACTTTGATTGGATTCTTTATCCTCAATAGCTCGTTCAGTTGTATAGCGAATCAGCCCTTTTGGATAATCTACCTTTTCCATCACTTGATCACACGCATCAATACAGGCTCCACAACCAATACACATATATTGCAAGCCATCACGAATATCAATACCGGTTGGGCAGACTTGAACGCAAATACTGCAATCTACACAATCCCCTAAACCCAGAGTGGCATGATCAGCCGACTTGCTGCGGCTCCCACGTGGCTCACCACGGACCTTATCGTAGGTAACCAGGAAAGTATCTTTGTCTACCATGACGCTTTGGAAGCGAGCGTATGGACACATGTATTTACATACCTGCTCCCGCATAAAACCAGCATTCCCCCAGGTTGCAAAGCTATAGAAACACAACCAAAAGGTTTGCCATGGGCCGAGTGATAAATGTAGGATTACTGTAGCAAGGGTTTCAATTGGTGTGAAATAGCCAATGAAAGTAAAGCCAGTCCAGAAGGCAATTAAGAGCCATAGGAAATGCTTGGTGATTTTGAGACGCCACTTGCGAATACTCCAAGGCCACTCTTCGCCATCTAAACGAATACGCGCAAATCGGTCACCTTCAACCTTACGCTCGATCCACATAAAGATTTCGGTGTAGACCGTTTGAGGGCAGGCATAGCCACAAAACAAGCGGCCAGCAATTGCAGTAAATAGAAAGAGAGCTAAAGCAGAAAGGATTAAGAGGAGTGTGAGATAGATCACATCCTGCGGCCACAACACCAGACCAAAGATATAAAACTTACGCTGAATTAAGTCAAAGAGTACTGCTTGACGGCCATTCCAACTAACCCAAGGAAGACCATAAAACAATAATTGCGTTGCAAATACCAAGATGAAACGCCAGCGGGCAAACAGTCCACTGACAGATCGTGGGTAAATCTTTCGCCGGACCTCGTAAAGAGACTCCTCAATTACATCAATCGGAATAGGTTTCCCAACCGGCGAATTATCTGACACGGATTACTTGGCTACAGCAGTCTTGTTGTTAGATAAACCCCAAACATATGCTGTCAAAAGATGAATCTTTTCAGGACTCAACACCTTATCTTGGGCAGGCATCATCGCCATACGACCCTTAGTTACCGTCTCAATGATAGTTGCTTCAGATCCACCATACAGCCAAGTCTTGTCTGTCAAGTTAGGCGCGCCCAAAGCAATATTGCCTTTACCATCCGCACCATGACAAGCTGCACAATTGGATTTAAATACTTCTGCACCACGAGCAGCTTTTGACTCATCTACTGGTAAACCTGAAAGACTACGAACATAGTTTGCAACATCCACAATTTGCTTGCTATCGAGCTGCGGGAATGGAGGCATAACACCAGCGCGACCATTAATTAATGTGGTTTTGATATTTTCTGGTGAACCGCCATAGAGCCAGTCATCATCAGTCAAATTCGGGAAGCCTTTTGCGCCACCCGCATCTGAACCATGGCACTGAGCACAGGAGTTCAAGAATAAACGTTGGCCCATTTCACGTGCCTTTGGATCTGCAGCAACTTGCTCAATATCCATCTTCACGTACTTAGCGTATACAGGCTTCAACCCATCATTCGCCTCTGTCATAGAGCTCATCAAAGCGCCATCAGTTGTATAACCTATAACGCCAGGGAATGAACCGAGACCAGGAAACAGAACCAAGTAACCTAATGCAAAGAAACAAGATAGCAAGAACATCCAAGCCCACCAACGTGGCAGTGGGTTGTTGAGTTCACGTAAATTACCATCCCAAACGTGACCAGTATCGGCTACCGCGCCATCTTCTGTATGGATTACCTTGGCTTTTCGCTGCGAAGCCAGCAACCAAATACACCAAACAATACCGACTAATGAAACAAGCGCGATGTAGTCACTCCAACCGCTATTAAAAAAGTCACTCATGATTTGTCCTTACTAAATTCATCCGGAAGATCAAATGGAAGTTCGGCTGACTCTTCGTTAGCCGACTTTCTACCAGGAGACCAGGCCCACCAAACAATCCCAACAAAAAAGACGAGTCCTATGACTGTTGAAAAAGCGGAGAGATAAGCTGTGATCTGTTCCATTTGATTTATATAGTTTTAAATTAATAACCTTGGCGCTTACTTCGCCACAACTTCATCAACGATGATGTAGCGACGATTTACACCTAAACCTTGAAGATAGGCAATTAAGGCATCTTCTTCAGTCTTACCTTCCAACTCTTGAGGAGCCGCCGCAATCATTTCATCGGTGTAAGGAACACCTAAACGACGCATTGCAACCATATGAGACTGAATTGAGGAGGCATCGGCAGCATTTTTTTGCAACCAAGGATATCCAGGCATATTGGACTCAGGAACCACATCACGCGGATTGCGGAGGTGAATACGATGCCAGTCATCAGAGTAGCGTGCGCCAACACGAGCTAAGTCAGGACCAGTACGCTTACTACCCCACAAGAATGGATGATCAAATACTGACTCACCAGCCAAGGAGTAAGGGCCGTAACGCTCAACCTCAGAACGCAATGTGCGAATCTGCTGTGAATGGCAACCAACACAACCTTCACGCTGGTAGATATCGCGACCAGCCAAACGCAATGCCGTGTATGGCGCTACACCGGGACTTGGCTCAGTTGTCGTGTGCTGAAAGAACAGCGGAACAATTTGCACCAAACCAGCAATTGATACCACGATGATGGTGGCAATGATTAACCAACCAACGTTTTTCTCAAGTGTTCCGTGGGAAAAGAATTTATTTTCGCTAGACATTTTTCTTCTCCTTAGTGAGCAGTTGCAGATGTTTGTGGAATTGGGGCATTCACGAATGTTTTACCATTTACGGTTTTGTAAACGTTGTATGCCATCAAGAACATGCCGCTTAAGTAACAGAGGCCACCCAACAAACGAATCACATAGAAGGGGAATGTTGCTTTTACAGACTCAACGAAGCTATAAGTCAACGTTCCGTCTGGCTCAAACGCTCTCCACATCAAACCTTGCATTACTCCAGCAATCCACATCGCAGCGATATAAAGAACAACGCCAATCGTAGCGATCCAGAAATGCACTTCAATTAAGCGTGTGCTGTACATATCTTTCTGACCGACTAAACGTGGGATGAGATAGTACAAAGAGCCGATCGTAATCATGGCAACCCAACCCAGGGCGCCAGAGTGCACGTGTCCAATAGTCCAGTCGGTGTAATGTGACAAGCTATTCACAGTCTTAATAGACATCATTGAGCCTTCAAACGTAGACATACCGTAGAAAGACAATGCCACTACCAAGAATTTCAAGATTGGGTCTGTGCGCAATTTAAACCAAGCGCCAGACAAAGTCATGATGCCGTTGATCATGCCACCCCATGATGGAGCCAACAAAATGATTGAGAACACAGTTCCAAGTGACTGAGTCCAGTCAGGCAAGGAAGTATGTTGCAAGTGGTGAGGACCCGCCCACATGTATGTGAAGTTCAACGCCCAGAAGTGGACGATAGACAAACGATATGAGTAGATTGGGCGCTCTGCTTGCTTAGGAATGAAGTAGTACATCATGCCCAGGAAGCTGGTGGTCAAGAAGAAGCCAACCGCATTATGGCCGTACCACCACTGAACCATCGCATCTTGTACGCCGGCATATGCAGAATAGGATTTCCACAAGCTTGCTGGCATTTCTAAGTTATTAAAAATGTGCAGAATGGCAATAGTCAGAATGTATGCACCGAAGAACCAATTGGAAACATAAATATGTTTTGTTTTGCGCTTCATGATGGTGCCGAAGAACACCACGGCGTAGGCAACCCAAACTAAAGTGATCAGAATATCAATTGGCCACTCAAGCTCTGCGTATTCCTTGGATGTGGAGATGCCTAAAGGCAAGGTTACCGCAGCCAATACGATCACTAATTGCCAACCCCAGAAGGTAAAGGCCGCTAATTTGTCACAAAAGAGTCTGGCTTGGCAGGTACGTTGCACGATGTAATAGGACGTTGCAAACAACGCCGATCCACCGAATGCAAAAATCACCGCATTGGTATGCAATGGGCGTAAGCGACCATAGCTTAACCATGGGATATTGAAAGTGATCTCAGGCCAAATGAGCTGCGCAGCGAGGATAACCCCCACGAGCATACCCACAATTCCCCAAAGCACCGTAACAATGGCAAATTGGCTGACAACCTTGTAATTGAAGGTATCTTGATTGTTCCCCACGGTAAGCCCCATGGTTTCTCCTTTTTTTGTGACCAAACAGCGACATAATCCAAATAGACTCAAACCATTATCAAAGTAAGGCTCAGGGGGTGTTTTGATCTATATCAAAAAGGGTGCATGCATTTACGCTTTTTACAACTCTATTTATTTCGGCGTATTGGCTAAATCGTTAAAAAATATAGCTATTTTTGTTAGCTTTCACTAACATTTTTGGACTTAGGAGTGTCATCATCCATCAAAATTGCCTCGCCAGGACCCTCTAAATCGTCAAACTGCCCTGCCTTTACTGACCAATAGAAAATCCAGGCCAAAAGGCCAATTAGCAGCAGTGAAATGGGGATTAAGAGAAAAAGGCTTTCCATCCCTCTAGTCTAGGCCTTTCTGAGGCGCCAGGCGTTTAATGTGACTGCCAGCGAGGATAAGGACATGCCGATACCCGCAACCCAGGGGTTGACCCAACCCATCATGGCCGCCGGAATCGCCAGCAAGTTGTAAATCAGAGCCCAGATGAGGTTTTCTTTAATAATCCGCTGGGTCTTATCCGCCAACAATAGAGATTGCGCTAAAGGAGCTAAGGAGCTCGCAGTCAAAATCGCATCTGCGCCTGCGGTAGCAAGAGGCGCGCCGGCACCAACAGCAATCGAGACATCTGCTTTTGCCAACAAGGGCGCATCGTTAATGCCATCGCCAATAGCCCAAACAAAGTGACCTGCATTTTGCAAATGCTCAATGTAGTGATATTTATCTTCTGGCGAGCAGGCACCCTTGAATCTGTCAATACCCACTCGATCCGACCACCATGCTACGGTCGCAGGATCATCACCGGAAACTAAATGCACAGTGATCTTGCGAGATTTTGCAGCTGCCAATAATTTTTCAAGCCCAACCCTTGGAGTATCCAGAAATAGAAAACTGGCAATCACTCCTTTGTTATCGGATAAATGGACTTGACCATACTGCCCTTCTTGCGCAATCGGTTGAGCGCCCGTCCAAGCAGCGCTTCCCAATCGATATACACCTGAGCTCAGACCTTTGCCCAATTGATTAGTAACCGCTTCAGATAAAACGGCTGGAGAGCAATTCTCAGCTTCAGCAGCACGCAATATAGAAAGTGCAAGGGGATGTTTTTGGCCCGCCTCAATTGACGCAGCCAGACTGAGAACATCCGCTCTTGAAAACTCTGGATGAGCAATCAGGACTTCTTTTAATTCTGGTTGACCCATAGTGAGCGTGCCAGTTTTGTCCAGCACCAAGTCAGTTGATTTAACCAAGCCTTCGAGTACGTGACCACGCACAATCAATAAGCCTAATTTAGTAACAGCGCCTTGAGCTGCTGCCATAGCCGTCGGCACAGCGAGTGACAGAGCGCAAGGACAACTAGCAACCAATACAGAAACCAAAACCGTCCAAGCTCTGCTGGGATCGACGTACCACCAAATTACTGAAGACAGAAAAGCAGCAATCAACAGAAAGCTGACAAAGTATCCAGCCCACTTTTCAGCGAGACTTACCATCAAAGGCTTGGCTTGCAATGCCTGATCAAGTAATGATGCGATACCAGCGATGCGAGTCGACTGACCGACTGCATCGATTCTCATCAACATGGGATTCAGAATATTGTGTGTGCCTGCATAGACTCGATCACCAATCTTCTTATCAATTGGCTTAGATTCACCAGTCAGAAGTGACTCATCCAGAGCACTCTCACACTCGATCAAAATACCATCGGCCGGAACAACATCACCTGGAGGAACGCGAAGAACCTCACCGGGGTTGCAGTTAATCACTGGCACGATTTCCACTTGCTGAGATGCTGGATAGTTCGGCACTCTCTCACAGGTCGCGGGCAACTGTTTTGCTAAAGCCTCCGCTCCACCCTGCGCATCTTGGCGAGCCAATAACTCCACATAGCGAGCAGCCAAAATAAAGGCGACAAACATAGTGATGGAATCAAAGTAACCTTGGCCTGAACCAGTTGCAAGATTCACCGTACCAGCACTAAATGCTAGCGCCAAAGCTAGGGCAATTGGCACATCCATGCCGAGCATATGCGTTTGACGAAATGAAGCAACACTACGCCATGCTGCTTGAAAAATTGGACCTGCCGAATAGACCATCACCGGAACAGTGAGGGCCCAACTAGTCCAACCTAGTAACAGGTCATACTCCGCAGTGATGTCACTATCGCCTACATAGCTAGGCCACGCGTACATCATGACCTGCATCATGCCCAGAAGCGCAACTCCCAGTCGCGTAAGTAATTGACGGCGTTCTTTTTTAGACTTTTCAATGGAAAGTGAAGGATCAAAAGGCCAAGCTTCGTAGCCAATGCGCTCCACTTCAAATAGCAAACGCGCTAGGCTAGTTTGTTCAGGTGAAAATTCTGCCTTTACTTTTTGACTCACATAATTAATCTGCACATCCTTCACACCCGGAATGCGTCGCAAATGCTGCTCACACAACCAGACACAGGCAGCACAACGAATCTTTTCAAGCCTTAAGGTTGTCTCTAAATTTCCATCTTCACCACTGGGCCGAGTGTAGCGACCAAGCAAAGAGGGATCGTCGTAGGGAGCAAGGCTATCGGGAATTTCGTTTGAGGCAAGGTAAGCCGCAGGCTTATCGCTTGACTGTGCGCGTCGTGCATAAAAGACCTCAAGACCTTCGCCGTGGATAGTTTGCGCAATTGCCATACAACCAGCACAACAGAATTTTCTATTAATACCGCCAAGCTCAAGCTCATAGGAGTCACCAGGAAGAATGAAACTCCCACAGTGATAACAGCTATTGCTTGGCAAGCTAGAGTTCATGAATGAATCATTAATTGCGGGTTAGAGGCTTGCTGACCCAACCATTACGTCGCTCGTAAAGAACAAACAGAACGCCCCAGACTACAACAGCGGCATAAGCCCAAACCCAAGACATTTGTGAGGCGCGTGACCCGGTTAAATCGAGTACAAAGCCAAAGATAGCTGGGCCCAATAAGCCGCCTCCAAAACCCATTAAGGAGTGAAGTCCCATTGCAGCGCCTTTAATATTTTCTTGAGCGCTAACCACTAAACCGGCTGTCAGAGTAGCAGAATCAGCCATGATAAAAATAGTGTGCCCTACTGCTAAAGCAACGATCAACCCCCAAGATTGTCCGGTTGAAGAAGCTAGCGCCACTCCACATGCTGCGCTAGATAGCATGACAAAGAAGATCCATTTTTGGCGCCCTATCCTTAAGGCAATTTCATTTCCAATGATGGATGCCGGAACACCAAAAAAATTAATCACGCCAGCAAGGGTGGTGGCAGTCAATAGAAAAGGGTCGCCTGTCACGATCGCACAGAAACCAAAAAAAGCTACTATCCAACTACGAGAAGCAAACAACTCTATTGAGTGCACGGTGTAACCAAAAATAAAACCTGAAGCTGTTTTATCTTGCAAAACTAAGCGCCACTTATCAACCGGAAAAATATCGTGCAATCGAATCCGAATTGGACCATGCCATTTTTCATGAGTGAGAGCGGGAATAAATAGAAGCACAATCATCAAAGCAGTGAATGGGCCTAAGGCAATGATTCCGAAAACGTAGCGCCAACCTAAACTATCCAAAATCCAGCCTGAGCAGAGGTAAGAGAAGCCGGTACCAATTCCAAAGAAAGCGGTATAGAAAGCAATGTGGCGTGTTAGCTCACCTGTTTTAATGCGGTCCGATAGAATTTTTAAGCCTGGCATATAGGTGCCTGCCAAACCAGCGCCATTAAGTGCCATAAAGATCAAGGCAGTCCAAAAGTTATAGGCAAAGAGGCCCATACCTAATAAACTACAAGTCGCTGAAACACCGCCTATGAGATAAACTTTTTTTGCATCAATGCGATCTGTAAGCGCTGTAGCTAATGGGACCATCAGCATATAACCAAAGAAAAAAGCGCTAGCAATTAAGCCTGATTGCAAATTACTGAGATGCCACTCTTCCTGCAAAGTTGTCAGCACTACGGCATAACAAGCGAAACCCAACAGCGCGCAAGTTTGCGCCATGAGCATCAGGGGTGTATAACCGGTAGGTTTAAAGCGCATCAAGATTTACTGCTGACTACGATTGGGTGAATCCTGGAAGCCATTTGAGCGGAAGGTCAGCACCAGAGTATCTCTAAACCCATGGGGCCCTAGAGGCTGAATGGGAGTGGATTCATGAATCATTCTTTCATCATTCATGAGCAATAAAGACCAAGGCTCAGTTAGCGTAAACCGCAAACCAGCAGAACCACCTGAATCAAAAATACGAGTTTCCCCGCCTTTAATACCAACTCGATTAAGTAAAAATACAGCTACAAAATCTACGCCATCGCGATGGGCCCCCTCAGGAGTTGGTCGCCCAATTCCATCGGTTGTATCAATCCTAAATTGGTGCGCCTCAACAAACCAGGTATTTACTTGCTTGACACCATTCAATACATGAGCCAAACCAAGTAAAAGAGATCCCCAGGCAGGATTGCTTGTGAGTTGAGTTTGTGACGGCTCAAACCAGCGCTCTATACCGCCATGTAATGCGTTGTATTTCACAGACTGCCAATGGGCGCGATGCGGCACCATAGTCAAAAACTCACCTTTGATCTCAAAACTAGAATGGCGGCGAAAACGATAGCGTCCACCATCCCTGAGATAGGGATCACGCGGTAATTCTTCCCAAAACTGGGTGAGATCTTGCAATTGATCGAGGTCGACATGCGCTATTTGCGCAACATCCCCCGCAGAGACGATCGCAAAACCATCACCCCGTAGAGAATCTACCACCTCTTTAAAGGGGGTGAGCGGCGGCGAAAGGCTTGAAAGAGTCATGGTCTTATTTTAGGCGTTTACCAAAAATCAGGGGTACAAATTCAAACGACCGCGCACTTCCCCCACATGGCCCTTCAAGTCATAAAGCTCTTTAGCATCGAGCATGGAGACTTTGATGTTCCCCACTCTTCGCTCAATGTCAGCTAAATCCTTAAAGTTTTTTTCTTTTAATACTGAATTAGATGCATTTTTTTCAATCACTTTCAACTCCTCATATACCTGGGACAATTTAAGCCGCAGTAGTAAATTCTTAGCAGCAGGAATATAGGTAAACAAAGGAATCAAAATGACTAGCAGCGGAATGACAATTTTTGCAAAACGTCCAATCCAGACTGCTGTCCAAAAAGGTAGATGACGATGCAAGAAAGAAGGCCCATCTTTTAAGTAGATTTCAGCATCTACATGCACAGGAAAATCCAGTCCTGCACCAGATGGAAACTCTCCCGGCTTTTGCAAATAAGAATAGGTTTTTAAAATGTCGTATGTTTCACCTAGCAATAAAGTTACTAAAACAGGACTCAGATCATTCTTCCCCACCAAGGTTGCCGTGGCGGCCAACACCTGTATATCCTGACGCGGAAGATCGTACGAAATACTAACCACTCCACGAGGGACCGTCACCTTTGAGAGAAAAGGAAATAAATGTACATAGGCATCAGCCTGCTCAAAATTCATCAAGCGAATGCCAGGGGTTTCATAGAAGCTCCTAACCAAAGGGGCCTCAGCTGCGCTAACTAAAAATACAGCGTCCAACTCACCTTTTTTGAACTTCTCTAATGCATCGAGTGGCTTTAACTTTTCTGCACGCAAATCATTCAGACTCATTCCGCTTGCTTCGAGTAGCTGAGTAGTCAAGGTTAATGTACCACTCCCTTGATTCCCGATAGATACACGCTTACCTTTTAGCTGGCTCAATAAGCCCAATCGTCCAGCTTTCATTCTGAAAGCTAGACTCTCGATACCAAACCCATGCCGGCTCATAAAATACGCCAGCGATTGAAACAAAATTGGGATGCTTAGACAAATCGGCCACGCCACCCTGCACCATTGCAAAATCAACACCAGACTCGGGGTTACTTAATAAAGCCAAGTTATCACTAGTGCCGCCCGTGGTTCGCAACTTCAGTGACACACCCTCCCGAGCTAATTCAGCTTGAATTTTTTCCCCAAACTGTTGATACAGCCCAGTTGGAAAGCCAGTAGCCAACTCAATTGATCTCGGCGGTGGTGGCACCAAAACCCACAAGATGGCAAAAAGGATGGCAACCAGAATTAAAAAGGCGACGCCAACTGCCAGAGGGTTATAGATATTTTTGCGTATGAAGTCCATAAGAATTCTTCTTGTTTTTGCAATTATGCCCCCGAGCCCAGGGATCAAGAGCGGAATGAATTTATTCGAATGAATTTAAATAAATTCGGGATAAGATTGGGGTTTTCAAAGAACCATTAGGATCACAATGAACTTAAGCCCCAATAAGGTAGCACTAGTAACTGGAGCTGGGACAGGTATCGGCAAGGCTGCGGCAAAAGCACTTTTGCAGGGCGGATTTCGCGTGGTCCTAACCGGTAGAAATATTGAAAAACTCAATCAAGCCATCCAAGACATAGGTGGAAGCAATCAAAGCTGCTTGGCAGTTACTTGTGATGTGGGAAAGCCAGAGGAGGTAAAACACTTATTTTCAGCTATTAAAAAACAATTTGGCCGTATTGATGTACTTTTTAACAATGCCGGCATAGGAGCTCCAGCAATACCTATGGAAGAGGTGAGTTACGAGCTGTGGATGAGTGTCGTTAATGCCAATCTCTGTGGCGCCTTCCTGTGCTCACAAGAAGCCATCCGCATGATGAAGGCGCAGTCACCGCAAGGCGGCCGAATCATCAACAATGGCTCCATTTCAGCACATGCACCTCGCCCCATGTCGGCACCATATACAACTACCAAGCATGCAATTACTGGACTAACCAAATCTATTGCTTTGGATGGGCGCCCATTCAACATTGCCTGCGGTCAAATTGATATTGGTAATGCAGGCACTGAAATGACCATCCCGATGGCAGCCGGAATTCTCCAAGCCGATGGCTCAAAAAAGGTGGAGCCACTCATGGATGTAGATCACGTTGGGCAAGCCGTCCTACATATGGCTCAACTGCCGCTAGAGAGCAATATTCTATCGATGACCATCATGGCAACCAATATGCCATTTGTAGGTAGAGGCTAATTAAGGCCTGACTTGATTGATCATTAGGCGGGTATTGCTCGTGCCCACCTTGATCGTTTGGGGTGGAGATATCAAGTCGCCTGATTCTGGCATGGCCATTCCCGTTTTGGAAATGCGCACCTCAACTGACACCTCAGGCAATTGAGAGATCAAGGCGCTGGGATTCATAGCCAAAGCGTCATTCAGAACAAAACTTATTGGGAAAGTATTCACAGCAGTCTTGAGAACTGCAACTGGCATGCGCTCACCTGGCTTGCGCGCAATCACCATCAAAATATCACCCGCTTTAACCTTAGATTGAAGCTCAGGCGATATACCCACCTGCCCGCTCACACCTTGATTGCTAATTGCTGGTGCAATAGCAGGAGGAAGTCCTCCTTTACTGCGAGCTTCGGCAATGGAGCCAGCAATTGCACGCGCTTCATCTGTTTCAGGAGGCAATTGCTTGGCTAACTCCCCCCAGGATTGCACTGCGGCTTTATAGTTTTGCGCGTTAAAAGCTGCGGTACCAGAAAGCCACAGCGCCAGTAAATTATTCGGGTCTAGAGTCAATGCTTTATTAATCAATTGCTGAGGCTTACCTGCAAAATTGCCATTCGCATTTGCCGCCAATACATCAGCATAGTCTGCCAATAATTGCGGATCAGCATCGACAAAAGATCCGGCACGAGCATAGGCATTTGCAGCCTCAGTATTGCGGCCCAAAATTCGATAGGAGCGCGCCAACATAGCCCAGCCCTTCAAATTATCCGGCTCTTTTTCCATCTTCGCGGCAAACTCTGCAACCATCTTTTCAACTGACTCTTGGGTCATTGGTTTCTCAGCATTCATTTCAGCAATGCGATAAGCGTCGCCAAGATAGAAATAAAAGCCTACTGAAAGCAACACCACAAAAAGACAGATTCCAATGATGGTTTTCTTTGGGGAGCCGAGTACAGCGAGATCATCCGCCTCATCCGTATCTTGAAAAAGTCGTTGACGCATTTCTGCATGCACCTGCTCATAACTATCCGCATCAACAGTGCCAGCCGAACGATCAGCCTCAAGCTTATCAAGCTCTTCCCTGTAAATGGCAGCATTCATCTGACGGCGTGAGGTTGCAGATTCTTTTGCCGGGAAAAATAATGGGCGCAATAAGAGGACCAAAACCAAGATCAATAATAGGAGAGCGGGTATTAAAAAACTAGTCATGTGCATTTTCTGTTGAGCTGGATTTTGCATCCTGAAGTAGCGCATCAATACGACGGTTATCCTCAGCGGATAGGGTATTGCTCGGCACGCTTTGATTTCTTCGGCGCAGATAAACCATTAAACCAATAATGCCTGCGAGCAAAATAACAAAGGGGCCTATCCACAAGAGCCAAGTGATCGGCTTTACGGGTGGACGATATAAAACAAAGTCGCCATAACGCTCCACCATGAAATTCCGAATTTGCTCGTCCGTCTTACCCTCATTAATCAAGACGCGAATTTCTCGACGCAAATCATTTGCCAAATCAGAACGTGAGCCTGCAAGAGATTCATTCTGACAAACCAGGCAACGCATCTCTTCTGAAATAGCAATGAGACGCTGCTCGGTGACCGGGTCATCTGCAAGCGGAGCAGCATCTTTAGCAAATGTAATATTCGTTGCGCAAGCAAGCGCAATCGTTGATAGAACAAGTAAGAGAAACATTTTCAAAATCACTTGAGCTCACCCAGCAGCGGAATAATCTTATTACTCAATAACTCCATCGTGATTGGCCCGATATGCTTAAACCGAATCACGCCAGCCTTATCAATCACATAGGTCTCCGGAACGCCATAAACGCCGTAATCAATCCCCACTCGACCATTGGCATCAAATGCCGATAAAACATAAGGATTGCCTTGGCGAGCAAGCATGGCCATAGCATCATCACGCTTGTCTTTGTAATCCAATCCAATAATCGGCGCGATCTGTAACTTACCCAGCTCAACTAAAACGGGATGCTCTTCACGGCAAGCAACACACCAGGAGGCCCAAACGTTCAAAATCCAGGGCTTACCTTTCATGCTTTCGGGAGAAAAGGTTTTTTGAGGATCTGCCAATTGAGGCAATTCAAAAGCAGGAGCTTGCTTACCAATCAGTGGCGAAAGGACCTCATGGGGATCACGATTTAAACCTACTGCTAAAAATCCAACCAAAATCACAAACAAGAGGAGTGGAATTAAAAACTTGGCTTTCATGCTGCAGCTTTCTTCAGCCTCATGCGATAACGCTTATCCGACATTGCTAATACGCCACCCAATGCCATCAACAAACAACCACCCCAAATCCAATCGACAAAAGGCTTGTAATAGACGCGTACGGCCCACGCCTTATCTTCCAACTCTTCACCCAATGAAACATAGATGTCTCTGGTGAGGCCCGCATCAATTGCTGCCTCAGTCATTGGCATAGTTGAAGAGAAATAGCTGCGCTTTTCTGGGTACATTGTAGCTTCTAGATTGCCGTTCCGGGTTAGCAAGAAAGTGCCCCGCATTGCCTTGTAGTTCGGACCGGGTGCTGCAGCAACGCCTTGAAGCTGAATGTCATAGCCGCCAACACTCACGCTTTCACCTGCAAGCATGCGTACATCTTTTTCTTCTTGGTAGCCGCCCACCATAGTGACACCAATCACGAATACCGCGATACCCAGATGGGCTACTTGCATACCAATAAATGAACGTGTTGGCTTGCCCGCTTTTGCCTGGCGAATAATCTGTAGAACGCCTGAAGCAATTACCCAGAAAGCCAATAAAAAACCTAGGCTGCTGAGCCAGGTAAATTCACCCATTACAAACGGAATCAAAGCTGCAGCAATCACTGCTACAAGAGCTGCGATCCACAAGCGCTTGATAACATCCAATAGATTGGAGTTTTTCCAGCTAGTCCAAGGCCCGATTCCCATTAGCACCAGCAAAGGAATCATGATGGGCACAAAGACGCTGTTGAAGTATGGAGGCCCTACTGAGATCTTCCCTAGATGCAAAGCATCAATCAGCAAGGGGTAGAGAGTCCCCAACAGCACAGAGGCGGCAGACACTACCAAAAAAACATTGCCGAGCAAAATAAAGGTTTCGCGCGAAGTTAAGTTGAACTTGCCGCCAAGCGTGCTGTTGGGAGCGCGCCAAGCATAGAGCGCTAAGGAAGAGCCGACTACCAAAACCAAGAAAATCAAAATAAAGATGCCGCGCCTTGGATCAGTCGCAAATGCGTGCACTGAAGTCAGAACTCCAGAGCGAACCAAGAAAGTTCCCAGAAGAGAAAGTGAGAAAGCAGTGATAGCTAACAACACTGTCCAACTCTTGAATCCGCCACGCTTCTCGGTAACTGCTAAAGAATGTAGCAATGCAGTACCAACTAACCAAGGAATAAATGAGGCATTTTCAACTGGATCCCAAAACCACCAACCACCCCAACCCAATTCGTAATAAGCCCACCAAGAACCTAGTGCGATACCGAGCGTCAGAAATACCCAGGCAGCTGTTGTCCAAGGACGTGACCAGCGCGCCCAAGCAGCATCGAGGCGGCCAGATAACAAAGAGGCGATTGCAAAGGCGAATGCTACAGAGAAACCAACATAGCCCATATAGAGCATTGGGGGATGAAACACCAAGCCTGGATCTTGCAGAAGCGGATTTAATGAGCGACCATCTTGCGCTGCCGGCAGGAGTCTCTCGAAAGGATTGGATGTAGTGAGCACAAACAAGAGTAGGCCCGTGGTCACTAAGCCCAAAACACCAATCACGCGAGCGACCATAAATTCATCGAGTGATTTAGAGAGTTGAGCAACCAAGAATGTCCAAGTGGATAGCAAGACGATCCATAACAACAAGGAGCCTTCGTGACCACCCCATACCGCACCTAAGCGATAGATGACGGGCATTTGTGAGTTCGAATGTTCGGCTACGTAGAGGACAGAAAAATCATTCGAGTAAAAACTCCAGGCTAAAATTAAAAATGCGATGGCCAGTAATAAGAATGCTGTTTGCGCCGCCGGCCTAGCCAACAGAATCCATTCACGACGACCTTGATGCGCGCCAACCAATGGAAGAATCCCTTGAATAATGGCGACACATAAAGCAAGGATTAAAGCGTAATGCCCAAACTCAGGAATCATTATTTATTTCCGTTTTTTTGAGCTTGCTCTAAAGCATGCTTCGCCTCTGGAGGCATATAGTTCTCATCATGCTTAGCCAATACCTCGCTAGCAACAAATTGTCCGTCTGGATTAAGGCGACCCTGAATCACCGCGCCCTTACCCTCTTTAAATAAATCTGGAAGGATTCCGGTGTAGGCCACAGGAATATCCTTCACCATATCGGTAATGACAAAGTGAACCGTTAAACCATCCCGCTTAACTGATCCATCTTTGACCATGCCACCAATTCGGAAAACTTGACCAGCAGGTGATTTGCCAGCAGCCACTTCACTAGGCGTGACATATAAGGCAATGTTGCTATTGAGCGCATTCAAAATGAGCACTGCAGCAATACCAATAGTAATGAGTGCACCAACAATGATGGCTGCCCGTTTATATCTTGGTTTCACTTGCTACCCTTTTGATCAAACTGCTCCGCCATCACTTCACGCTGAAGTCTACGTACGATCGCCTTATGGCGCGCGTGGACAGCTAACGGCTCTAAGAAGAACACTAAAGCACAAACACCAAAGCTACACCATACATATAGCGCATAACCACCCATCGCAAAGAATTCAGCTGGACTATTCCACATTAACGCTTCACCTCGTTTAATTGCTTAACCCAATCAGTATGGGCCTCACGCTCCAAAATGATGACACGGACACGCATTAACCCTACTGCGATTGAGTACATCCAAAGGCATAAAGCCATCAACAGCATTCCCCAGAGCATGGTCTGAGCCATGGCCGGAGCCTTCGTTAATGAAACGGAGGCGCCTTGATGCAAGGTATTCCACCATTTCACTGAAAAATAAATAATAGGCACATTCACGACGCCAACTAAAGCTAAGATAGCACCCGCTTTATCAGCACGGCGGGCGTTATCAATAGAGGCCTGCAATGCAATAAATCCCAGATACAAGAAGAGTAGAATTAATTCAGAAGTTAAGCGCGCATCCCATGCCCACCAAGCACCCCACATAGGCTTACCCCAAAAGGCGCCCGTCCATAAAGATAGGAATGCCATCCAAGCCCCAATTGGAGCTAAGGCCTGCGCCATCATGGCAGATAGGCGCGTATTAAATACCAAACCCAATCCCGCCCAAGCGGCCATGACTAAATAGATGAACATGGACATCCAAGAAGCGGGCACATGAATAAAGATAATGCGGTAACCCTGGCCCTGCACTGCGTCTACTGGCGCTACAAAGAAGCTCACCCACAAGCCGGCAGCTCCAAAAATAATGGTGAGTGCCCAGAACCAGGGAATCATTTTCCCAGCTAGCGGATAAAAAGTGCTCGGGCTTGAGAACTTGAACCAGTTCATCATGCGACTAGAAGATAAATTATTTACATTACTCATTCGATAGCAATCTTGACTGCATTAGCACTAACCCAAGGCACAAATGCTAATGCCAAAATGAATAAAGCGCCCAATAGTGAAAAATGTCCTGTGATATCAAGCCCTACACTGCTGGCGTACACGGCACCAGCACCAAAAATTAATACAGGGATATAAAGCGGCAAGATCAGAAGACTCATCAATACACTGCCACCCCTCACCCCTAAAGTTAGGGCCGCACCAATAGAACCTAGCAGGGATAAAACGGGCGTTCCCAACAATAAGACTGCCATCAATACCTTTAAAGACTGGGCATCCAAATCAAACTGAATGCCAATGACAGGCGCCAGTAGAACTAAAGGTAGACCACAGACTAACCAATGGGCAAAAATCTTACCAAACACTAATGCTGTGAAGGAATTTGGTGACAAGATCAATTGCTCTAAAGTGCCGTCCGCGTAGTCAGCTGCAAACAGTCGTTGCAATCCAAGTAATGTGGAAAGCAAAGCGGCAACCCAAATTACACCAGGCGCAATCTTTCTCAGTAAAGCGGTATCAGCGCCAATACCCAATGGAAAGAGGCTAGCCACAATCACAAAGAAAAATAGTGCAGTCAACACCTCGCTCTTGCGACGCATCACCAGCAATAGATCACGATGGACGATAGCAATAAAGGCGTTCATAGATCTAGCACTCGCAGACCAGGAATGGCTAAGGGCTGATGACTTGTCAGGACTGCCAGTCCACCATTCTCAAGATGTTCTGCTATTAAGCCTTGCAACTCCAATACTGCATGGGTATCTAAAGTATTAAAAGGCTCATCCAAAACCCAAACTTGTGCGCGTCGTGTCAGCATTCGAGCCATCAAGACCCGTTTTTTCTGGCCAGCTGATAAACAATTAACAGGTAGATCTTCGCGCCCTTTTAAACCAAATCGCCACAAAGGAGCAAAAGCATCCCGCTCTGAAAGTGCAACGCCATCGATTGCCGCATACATGCGTAAATTTTCTAGGGCACTGAGATCTTCTTTCAAGGCATCGCGATGCCCCAAAAACAAAAGCTGACTGTGATATTCCGATGCATCTTTTTTAATGGAATGGCCATTCCAAAGCACTTCTCCAGTCTCCGGGGAAGCCAGGCCAGTGAGTAAGCGCAATAGACTCGTTTTTCCAACACCGTTCTCACCACGAATATGGAGGCACTGGCCAGGCAATACCTGCAGATCCAGCCCCGAAAACAGCTCTCGATCGCCTCGCACGCAGGTGATCGCACGAGCCTCAAGGGTCGCGACTGCTGATGGCGGAAAGGAGGAATTGGTGGCTGTCATCGGGAGAGGTGGCTTGAATCAAACTACCTCAGGCATTGTCCAAGACCCACTTAGGGCTGTCAAACGACCTAAAACAGCATTTACAGAATAAATTTCTTTGAATTCAAGCGCTTAGCTGATTATAGGGGCTATTCAACCAAACTCAGCAGACTGAACCACCCAAGATTACCTATAGCAAGCGTCTTATTTCCAAAAAATAGCCAGCTTTTGGGGCGCAGAGGCCTGAATGCTGACAGCTCTCGTCTGGGTTACCCCTTGGTAAGAAGCCTCAATCTGATATTGACCAGCATTCAAATTAATCAAAATATAAGGGCCATCTGCTTGCGCATCAAATATCACTTGATTCTGGGTATTCACAATTTTGATCTTTGCACCAAAAATCCAAACTCCACGACCATTCTCCAATTGTGACGGTTCCAGCAGTAATGGCCACTGCTTTGCCTCCGCCAAAATCACTTGCGTCTCTTCTTCGCCTACCCCACCAGAGATATAAGAAATCCCTTATGAATATTGCGTATCCGGAATTTGAGCAAGCACGATCGAGGAAGTAATAATGCAGACCGCAGACAGAATGGATTTGATGTAGAAGTTCATGCGAGCCTTTTTTAATTAGCGTAAGTACTTCCAATTCATTCTACAGTTAAGCCAATGGGTTTAGTAGTCCGAAGAAAAAACAAAAACCCCCACCTTTTCATGAACTGACCCACAAAAGTTGGACACCAAATCCAACTCAAAGGGGTCAGCTTCATGAGCAAATACAGTACGCAGTTCAAGCTAAAAGTAGTTACTGAGTATTTAAGGTCTGGGGGCTATCTCAGGGTAGCCAATAGTTATGACCTTAATACCACCGATGTTCGTAAATGGGTTTTGACCTATAAACTACATGGAATATCTGGCCTGCAAAAGAGGGGCTATCAACAGTACACTCCACAGTTCAAGCTATTAGTTCTTGAGCACATCAGCGCCTACGGGGCATCCCCACGCTTGGCGGCCGCCCACTTCAACATTGCCTCCCCTGGTACCATTTTGGTTTGGCAACGCCTCTACAATAAAGGTGGTATTACAGCCCTAGAACCCAAACCTAAGGGACGACCATCGATGCCAAAACGTCATGAGATCCAAGCGTTTTTAGCCAAACCTTCTTCTGAGC
>NZ_JBIIPA010000023.1:0-33019 GCF_044342855.1 Polynucleobacter sp. | reverse complement strand
CGACATTAATGCCAGGAGTGGTGTTATTCGTTCCAATAGGAGTGCCGCCAACAGGGTCAGTTAAAGCGGGCGCTGTTGTTGGTGCATCTGGAGCAGTGGTATCGACAGTGATCGTGACCGGTGGGCTAGCTGGGCTAGCATTACCCGCTGGATCGACTACTTGATAACTGATGTCATGTGGTCCATCCGGCAATGGATTGGTTGGTGTCAAGATCGTGTTGCCGTTGGCATCGGTACTCGCTACGGCTTCTACTACCACACCATCAACTACTAATTGCGCGGTAGAACCATTCGGTAGAGGTCCGACATTGATGCCGGGGGTAGGATTGTTGCTGGCATCAACGCCAGCCACTGGATCGTTCACCAACGGAGCGGTAGTTGGGGCATCTGGCGCCAAAGTGTCCACCACAATGACTGCAGCCGGGCTTGCTGAGCTTGTTCCAGCGGGATCGACTACTTGATAACTGATGTTATGCGGGCCATCGCCCAAAGGGCTTGTGGGCGTTAAGATGGTGTTACCCTCAGCATCCACGCTGATCGTAGCGGCAACGATAGCGCCATCTACCAGCAATTGAGCTGTTGAACCCAGGGGCAGCTGACCCACATTGATTGCCGGAGTGTTATCGGAAGATGCGTCATTCCCAGAACCGGTTTTCGTTGCCAATGTTGGCGCTGTTGTTGGCGTCTCAGGTGGCAGAGTATCCACCACAATCGTGAACGGTGGGCTAGCTGGGCTAGTACCTGCTGGATCGGTCACTTGATAACTGATGTCATGCGAGCCATCTGGTAATGGCTTGACGGGCGTCAAGATTGTGTTGCCGTTGGCATCGGTAGTGGTGGTTGTCTCTACCACTTCACCATCCACAATTAATTGCGCGGTAGAACCATTCGGTAGAGGTCCGACATTAATGCCAGGAGTGGTGTCATTTGTTCCAATAGGAGTGCCGCCTGTAGGGCCTATAAGCTGAGGAGCGCTTGCGGGTGTTTCTGGGGGGATCGTATCCACCACAATAACAATGGGGTCACCTAACTGCGCAACGCTACCATCTGGATTCACCAGCTGAACGCTAATCTCATGCGAGCCATCTGGTAATGGGTTTACGGGCGTCAAGATCGTGTTGCCGTTGGCATCGGTAGTCATCACCGCCTCAACCACCACACCATCGATAACCAACTGAGGGGTAGAACCCTTGGGTATCAAGCCAATATTGATACTCGGAGTGGTGTCACTAGTACCAGTAGAAGTCCCGCCGGAGGGATCGGTCAATTGTGGGCCAGAGGGCTTGGGACCGGGATTAGGCTGCTCTGGGGCGATACTGGAGTCGCTCGAGGTCTTCCCTGAAAATCCATTGGTCAAGATGGCTGCACCAGCTATCATGCCGCCACCAATCAATAAGGCGGGCAGCAACCATGAATTAGCACCCGCCAAACCAATTGCTTGGCTATTTAAGGCAATTTGCGTAGCACCCCCATCGGCCAATTGCGCAATCATCTCCCCCTGCGAGGCATCGGCCGAAACATATTGGTAATACTGACCATCCTCAGCAATGCCTGCAATCGATGGGCTGGTGCCATCAAGAGCATAAAAATCATCGAGCTCCATGAGAATAGAGTTGGCGGGATCAGCGCTATTCAGTAATGAAAGTTTATTGCCCTTACGCACCACCCTGATGTTCTGGGGAGCCTTACCGGTTGCTTGATCCACAAGGATAAAGTTTTGACCAGGCTTTACCTTAATCGCTTTAGTCTTGCTGCCAGGAGAAAGAATATATTCTGCGGCGGTTTGACCGTCTTGAACAACAATAAGGGCTAATTTCATGGGGGTCTCAATAAATAGTTTTGATAGTTTTGACGAATTTACTACTTGGATGCCACCCATTTTAGGGGTCCACTTATAGACTGTGAATTAGCCTAAAAGCTAATGCCCCCTCCATTTGTATTTGAAATGCAGTTTGTGCATGCAAATTCAATTCCGTCCCGCGGGAAAAAGTGTCGATGGCGCTCCGAACATTTTGTCGGTGCAGCCTAACTTTTAACTAAGAGCAATCTAAGATGCCCCTGCCTATCGAAACCCTACAGTTGGGATAATGTCGTCTCGGCCCGCTTTAATGTTTTTCGCAAGCTGGCAACTACAGCATTTGCCCAAATAATGGATGACAGCCTCTTTACTGGGCGCACCCCAACCCTTGCCAGCTAGAGCCTTCATCAAAACAGATTTAGCCCACCTAGATCAGATCTGACATACTGAATCGCAAAGCGGCAAGTTGAGAGTGCGAAGGGCTTAAAGCGAGGATTGCATCTATGCGCCAATGAGTGCGACCTTTTCCAAATTCAAGGTTGACTCCGGGGAAAATAAAAGGATCGAACTCGGCACAGTGCTGCACCGAGTTCGATCCTCTTTTTGGCGACTCAACTAAACCGCCCCGCTCTTGTATGTCAGTCCAACTTGGGCATAGTTTTACTACTCAAAGGCACTTTCATTTCACTTTTTTAACAAAACCTAGAACTAATAATGCCCCTATAAATAAGCTAGCTGCAATGACATATAAGCCGAAGGTCGGGCTACCGGTTGCATCTTTAACGTAGCCAACCATGAATGGACTGACAAATCCCGCTAAATTTCCCAATGAATTAATAATCGCTATGCCTGCAGCAGCAGCAGCGCCACCCAAAAAGGCTGTTGGGACCGTCCAAAACAAAGGCAGCGAGGTAAGAATACCTGCGGTAGCGATCGATAAAGCAACAATACCCATTACCGCAGAATCACTGAATATGCCAGCAAAAATCAGGCCGACTCCACCTAAGATGGCTACCAATGCGGTGTGCCAACGACGCTCACCCGTACGATCGGAGCTGCGTCCAACCAAAATCATCACCAGCGCCGCAAAGCCATACGGGATAGCAGTTAATAGACCGACATTCAAAACATCTTTCACCCCCATTGATTTAATCAACTGAGGGAGCCAGAAACTCACGCCATATAAGCCCATAATGAAACAAAAGTAAATTAACGCCATTAGCCATACTTTTGGATTTGTGAAGGTGTGGGCAATTCCATGATCCACTACACCGCGATTGTCAGCCGCAATGCGATCACTTAAGGCCTTTTTTTCTTCTTGGGTTAACCATTTAGCAGCATTGATAGAGTCATCCAAGTAGAAAAATACCGCAATACCCACCAAGATCGAGGGAATGCCCTCAAGCAAGAAGAGCCATTGCCAACCAGCCCAGCCATTGGCGCCGGCAAAAGCCTGCATAATCCAACCCGATAAGGGGCCACCAATTACCCCAGAAAGGGCAATTGCAGTCATGAATAAAGCAATTACCCTACCACGACGTTCCGATGGGAACCAATAGGTTAGGTACAGAATAATGCCCGGGAAAAAGCCCGCCTCAGCAGCACCTAAAAAGAAACGTAAAATGTAGAACATTTCTGGACTAGTCACAAACATCATTGCGGAAGAGATGACTCCCCAGGTAATCATAATTCGGGCAATCCAAACCCTTGCTCCTGTTTTATGCAAAATAATATTGCTGGGAACCTCAAAAATAAAATAGCCAATAAAGAATATTCCCGCGCCGAGACCGTATACCGTCTCACTAAATTTCAAATCAGTCAGCATTTGCAATTTAGCAAACCCGACATTTACTCGATCCAAGTAGGCAACTACATAGCATAAAAATAAAAATGGTACCAAGCGCCATAAAACTTTTGCATATGCTTTGATCTCCAACGGAGATTCCGCAAGACTTTGTGTCGTCATAAACATCCCATGAATTAGTTGATTTCTAATAACTATGAATAATGTGTTTAAAAGAGTATTTACTCACTCTCTTGTACCACCACATTCTCGAAACTGCGATTTAGTAATTTGATAAATCGCATCAATGTAATTTATTACCAAATAAATTACAAAAATACTATATACGTACGAATAATTATAATCGTTTACCCACTACGAATCACATAGAGTCTTATTTTGCTGATCCCCATAGCCAATAGGAAAGGGGGTTGCAATGAAAACATCAATGACTTACTGCGACAGTGCCCGCCCAAAGGAACTAATCTATCGATCTACTCACCAGAAGATTCGGATACCGTTGCCTAGAAACCCAATACCAGACCTAGAAAATCCTGAGACTGGAGAGTACCTACTGAACTCTTTTTGCCAGAAGGAACTTTTAATACTAAAACCTACTGAGCCGATAAACTCGGCATCACTAACCCTGTTGCACCTGGGGTTTAAAACCGCCAGGTCTAAACGAGATCGCTATAGCTTTGGGGTCGATCAGTTTATTGGGGCTAGCGTCGAATACTAGCCTCTTTGATCCTTAAGAGCGAGAGAGGCATATCATTACCAATTAGCAAGCAAAAGCAATTGTCCGCCGGCTAGCAGTGCAATAAAAAACCAGGGGCAGGCCGCTTCTTGCACTGCCCCACCCCACGCTCACCAATAAAGACGCGAGGTGTTAGAGAAATCAAAACTACTTGGACATGCCTCTAATCAAGAGCTCAATATTTTTATTCAAGGCCGCTAACTCCACACGCGTCTCCTTAAATTCACTTAAAACCATATCATTAAAGTCAGCAGTATGAACTTGGCCATCAGCATCGGCACCATAACTCTCCTGGTGAACTAGAGTGCGCATTTTTTCAACAACCCCCACCGCAATACTTTTAACAGAAAGCACCATTAAGCCCAACATCAATGAGCCCAAAAGACCGTAGAGAGATGCCACAAAAGCCGTTCCCATACCCTTCATTGGCGCCTGCAAGCGCTGCACCATATCACCAAATAAAGCTGCAGCATCAGCATTTGCGTTTGCACTACCACCCAAGGATTCAAAAAGCTTACCCAGGTCCGCAAGGGTTCCGAGCAATCCAACAAAAGTGCCGATTAGCCCGATACCCACTAGGGCGCCAGCCAAATAATTCGGGAAATTTAAGCGGTCAACCAATGTGCGCTCAACCGTATCAAGCTCACCCTCCACCGCAGATTGACGCATGCTGGTTGAAATGCTTAACTCGCCGTTCATCAGACTGTACACGGGGGAGAAGGCCGTTTTATCTTTAAAGCCCTCAACGTAAGCCTTGCGCTTGCCCTTGCTTTCCAATGCACCCCAAGATAGGATGCGACCCTCTTCGATAATAAAACCCTGCAAAACAAAAGAACAGTAGAGCACCCCGCCAAACAATGCACCAAAAATGGTGTAAACCAAACTAGGGTGAGGGGTGGAAGCGATTGACTCATAAACCTCATCCCCAAATAAACCGCCACCAAGGGCAACCACCGCGACTACAGGGCCAACACAGCGAACCCAGTAAGACAAAGCCTGCATGGCTCGCTTTCTAGATTCACCACCAATAAAAATAATATCCTTCATTTTTTGTAACATAGTCCTTAAGATCCCCATTAAATAAATACAAGCCCTTAGTAACGCCTTCGGAACATCCACTGCCATAAAAATCATTAAGCGTATAAATGCCTTCAAACACCAAACCGACACGGCAATTAGGCCAACAACCAATGCGATCAACATCGTCTTGAGAGTCTTCGCCAAAGCGATCAACTGCCGACCCAAAAACAATACAAATTGATACGCCTTCTTAATTAAAAAGGGTATCAAAAATACCAAAAACTGAATAGTAGCAACTGCACCACGGTATAAACTTCGAAGAACAAAAAAGCCACCCTTGATTGCACCAACAAGCAATGCAATCAACATCGTCTTGAGAGTCTTCGCCAAAGCGATCAGCTGCCCCAGCAAAAACAACACCAACTGATATGTCTTTCTAATTAAAAAAGGAATCAGCATCAATAAAGCCGTCACAGCTTTCACGCCGAGGCGAAGTGCACCAAGAATCAGGGTCTGCGCAAACTCAAACCCTCGAATCATGATCCGCGGAATCCCTACCAGAAAAAGCCAAGAGGTCATTATTTTCAGAACTCGAAAGCCCTTTAGAAATATCTTCATAAGCCATTGGCCACAATAATTGAGGACTCGCCCAAACCCAAAGAGGAGCGCCAACACACCTTGCACATATGCAACTATAAAAGCCACAGCAAACAATCCAATACGCCTAAATACTTTCACAATTACCTTTAATTAAATCAAAAATGCGACCCGGGATATACACAACAATCCCTGCCATTACTGTTGCTTGAAAAATAAATGAACCTGACTACGGGAACCATTCTTCTGAGGGCTACCCTCATATAAATCCATCTCAATATTCTGCGGATCAACCTTGGCTCTAATGAGGCCGCCTCTAACGCCCGTCATTCTCATATACAGCTCACGGCGCTCATTGGGATCCGAGCCAGAGGTGGTGGCCCATACTTTCCAAATTCCCTGCGCACCCATATTGGAGCCGACTTCTTTAGACAGCGCTTCATTGATCTCGCCCGTGAGCGCATTTTGACTGCCAAGAAAATTCACAGTCAGTGATTTTTTACCGCCCGATACCACCCTAATCAACTCCTGCTCGGCCAAACCAGTGGCAGCTGGATCGAGCGCGGATGCCCTGCCCTGTACCCGAAATACAAACGGCGCAACAAGCCCCTTTGCCCCCAAACTCTCGACAAGCTTTGCCGCGTCCTTTGTGCCAGCGGATGCCCCCGCTTCTTGCGCGGCCAAAATTTCAGCATTCTCACTTACGCCGCCTTTGGGGTGTAATTGGGCCTGTAGGCCCATACAAAAAACACCAACCGCGAAAATGGCAACCATAAATAGCAAGTTCAAAACTACATTTATCAAGGCATCGACATAGCCTGGCCAAAAATTAAGAACCTCTAGCTCATGATGGCGTTTTTTCATTGTGTCTGGCCCTCTTGCCTTGCAGTCCAATTAATATAAACAGCATTCACCTTGGAAGCATCACCCACGCCTGGCTTCAAACTTGTCTGAATACTTGAGGCGGGTATGCCCCGCTGAATTAATAAATTTCTCACCTCAACCACGCGCAAATAAGCCAATCGCTTCGCCTCTGAATCCGCAATATCCGTAATCGCAAAAATATCCCAAAGACCACCTTTCAAGCCCCCTTGCCGTTCCTCGATCAACCTTCTCAGATCAGCAGACTCCTCACGGCTGAGGGCAACAATCTTTTCGGAAAAGATCAATTTATAGAGTGCACTGGGTTCTCCAGCTAACTTGGTTTGAGTGAGTGCTCCCTCCGCCTTTTTAGGGGCCGCCGCCTTGCTTGCCGCTGGCGCAGGCGGCTTCTCACCTTTACTCTTTTTCATTAATGCGTTTGATGACATATCTATTTCAGCGCTGACCTGCATGAGCGCAATCACCAGCACGGCCATCAGAAATAGCATGGCCTGCGCCAAACTGGCAACCGCAGCTACATAACCCTGCCAAACACTACTATCTTCACCTGAAGAACCAGACACTTCTAGACCTCACTTACTGCAGTTAAATTAAAAAATATCACTTAGTGGACCTCATTAAACCCAGTATTGCCCGCCCAAAATCCTCGGCAAATGCTGCCTGATTAAATACAGCGCTTGACTTGCGCGCATCGAGTATTGCCTGGCGATACGCAACTAATTTCTCCGGATTACTTGCCAAATCTATTGCGCGAGCCTCGTAGTCAGCCCAGCTAGTCGCAACCAAATCATCCAAAGCCATTGCCCGCATAAAATGAGCTGTAAGCCGTGACATCATCGTATTTCCAGGGCATGTGAGCATGGGTAAATTGGCAACAATAGCGTCATGGGCTGTCGCACCATTTCCGTAAGGTGCGGTATCTAAAAATAAATCAGCCAAGCCCAAACTGGCACGGTACTCTGATGGCTGAATTCTGCTGGTAAAGATCAATCGATCCGCATTGACATCAAACCCTTTTGCATAATCAATCAAGTTTTGTTTTTGTTTTTCCGTATCTGCAATTAACCACAATACTGAGCCTGGTGTTGCTACCAAAATTCGCATCCAGGATTCATAAACGGATTGGGTAATTTTGTAGGGATTGAGTAAGGCGCAAAATACAAAAGCATTTTCAGGTAGGCTTTGTGATTGACGAGTCAAATGAGCCACCTTGGGCGATTGATCGTCAATCGTTGCAAATACTCCTGATAGAAATAGCGGCTTTTCAGTAAACCCAGCATCCGCCCCCTTAAATAAATCGGGCGTTGTAATCACATAATCCACGGTTGAAATTGCCGAGCTGGCAATAAATCCCAAGTAAGCCACCTGAATTGGGGCGGGTCTTCGCAAAATAATCCCCGGGCGAGCTGATGATGTGAGGCCGGTTAGGTCAATCAAAACATCTATCTCCAACTCTTGAATCTTGTTGGCTGCATGCTCATCTGAAAGCGCCCTTAAATCAATATGATGATCTAAGGCTTGCAACAATCTTGGGCGCATATAGTCGCCCTCAAAATTAATTGTGGTGATATCAAACCCATACACCTCAAAATGATCTCGATTGAGCTTTTCTAAAAGCTGTACATAAAATATGCTGGTTGCATGCAAGCGAAAATCCGAAGAAACAAATCCCAGCCTGATTTTTTTGTGCCCAGCATATCGATGGGTTTTCTTGAGCAAAGGCTTGAAATTGCCCTCGTATTGCTTGAGCTTGATAAAGCGCTTGGCAGACTCTAAATTGCTAATGGGGTCATCCACCAAAGCCAAGGATGCAAGAGGTCCAATGATTTCTTTTTGCGCCTCAATAGAAACAGGCAATTCTTTGGTGAAAATCGGCCACTGACATAACTTTTGCCGAACATTGAGCAAGGTAGAGAGGACTTCTGGCTGGCCAGGCTTGATATAAAGACTCTGCAACAATACGCTCTCCGTTTGTTCATGACTAAAACGACCATCAGAAACTCGGGCTATATTATTTAAAAACCCAACACGGATATCTTCACTGCGCAAACCGCCTTGCCATGTTGATATCGCCTCGTCTATCTTGCCTTGTGCCTCCAAGGCACTACCAAGACCCATCAGCGCCTCCGGAAAATCAGGCTTTTGCTCCAATACCGCCTTGAATGCATTTTCAGCCTGATAAAGGGATCCGCTCAAAAGCAAGGTGCGCCCATATTCAAACCAAATTGCAAAGGAAACGGGCAAATTGGGATTTTTTCTTAGCCACAGGCGATAAGCATCGAGCGCCTCATTAATTTGACCGGCATGCTCCAAGCTACGAACTTTCGCGCTAAATTCCTCAAAACCCAATTCATCTATCATGATCGCCTATTGGTTGTGCATTAAAAATGTAAAACAGCATACTGCTCAGCCGTCATGGCAGCCAACTGTTCTGTAGTCCAGCCCGCATTCTGCGTTGCATCAAGTACATTGAGTTGTGTAGTGGAAAGAAAGGCAATATCAACAGTCTCAATACCTGAAATAGCCCCTGCAACTAAATAGTCCATCGCTACGGTTGAAAGGCTTGCGATCTGCTGACCACTAAACACACGTAACTCGCTCGCAGTAAAGCCAGCGGCATTATCGTCAAAGTAAGTGATTTGATCATTGGTCAGGAAGGTAATGCTATTTAGATCTAGAGAGCTGACGGCAAGACTTGTAAAGTCAGCAACCAGACCACCCAAAGCTTTCAATTGATTGCCCGTTAAACCAACAGCATTATCATCGAGCGACATGACCTCGACAATCGTGAAATTTGCAATCACAGTGTCCTGAATAGAGCCCAAAGCTTGCGCAGTTAAATGACTCACCTCAGTATCTAAGGCCTGAATTTGAGCGACAGTAAAGCCACTTGTGTTGGTATTGAGGGCGGCAATTTGTACAGAGCTTAATGCATCAACCGCATCAAATGTAAATCCACCCAAAGCGGATGCAGTAAGGAAAGCAACCCCATCGCCAAATGCAAGGGCTTGATGATCGCTCAAAGATCCTGTCGCCTCTACTCGCAGAGTGCTCACCTGAAAATCTGACAAAGCAGAAATATCAGCATCAGGCAGACTGCCCAAAGCAATGCCAGTCAGATCGCCCACTTTTGCCCCTAAGGCTCCAATCTGTGCAACCGTGAAGCCAGCAGCATTTGCCCCCATCGCAGCCGCTTGGCTAACACTAAATGCGGATACAGACTGGGATGACAACGCGCTGACAGCTAGCGAGCTCAAGTAAGCAACCTTTACATCCAATGCACTCATCTGTGCCGCTGTAAATCCAGCCGCATTATTACCTAATACAGCAACCTGTTGATTGCTAAAGGCGCTAACGTCGGGTCCTGGTAGCACGCCAATCGCAATTGAACTCAAGTACTGCACATTGAGATCTAAGATCGCAATCTGACTTTCAGTAAGGCCGGCAGCATTGGCGTTAAAGCCTGGAATCTGTGTTGCCGACAAGGCGGCAATATTGCCCCCCAGGAGGGTGACCTGTGCCGCACTGAGCGCAGCAATATCATTAGCCGGTAATGATCCAAGCGCCACAGAATTGAGATAGGCCACTTTATTACCAAGAGCAGCCATATGGCTCGGCGTTAAACCGGCCGCATTTGATCCTAGCGCAGCAACTTGATCCGCCGTGAATGCCGCAATATCGGCCGGAGGCAAAGCATTAATCGCCACAGAGCTCAGATAAGTAATATTCGTGCCTAGGGCGCTAATTTGCGGCTCTAGCAAGCCAGCAGCATTGGCACCCAAAGAACTTAACTGCGTAGCAGTTAAGAAAGTGATGTTGAGGCCTAAGGCAGTAATCTGCCCACTACTGAGCGCAACAATATCCTCATTTGGCAGAGCCAAAATTGCAGCCGAGGTTAAATAGGCAATGTTATTACCCAAGGCGCCAATCTGCGCAACAGTCAAGCCGGCGGCGTTACCACCTAAAGCACCAACCTGCTCTGGTGTTAGGCTAGCGATACCTGGGGTAGATAAAACCCCAATCGCAGCAGAGGTCAAGTACGCAACCTTAATATCAAGTGCAGTGATTTGCGCAACCGTTAAACCGGATGCATTGAGATCTAGTGCGCCCAATTGCATAGCACTTAATGCGCTTACTTTAGTGCCGAGCGCAGTCACTTGAGCACCGCTCAATATGGCAACACCCTCTAATGGCAAGACTGCAAGAGCCTGCGTACTCAAGAATTCAACTTTAGCGCCAAGCGCAGCAACTTGCGCAGCTAATAATCCGGCAGCGTTCAGATCTAAAGCCGCAACTTGAGCATTAGTCAAAGCGGCAATGCTCTCATTTGGTACCGCCCCAAGGGCAAGCGAACTTAAATAAGCTACGCCCGTACCCAGTGCAAGCACATTACTCACATTCAAGCCGGCAGCATTGCTACCCAAGGCGGCTATCTGATCACTGGTGAAGGCAGCAATATCTTGACTAGGTAGCGAGTTAATGGCAAGCGAACTTAGTACGCCAATCTTGGTAGCAAGAATACCAATTTGGGCTACCGATAAACCGGCAGCATTGCTACCCAAGGCACTTAATTGTGCGTTGCTTAATGCGTCAATATTAGTAGCAATACTGGCAATGCCTGCAGAGGTTAAGCTAGGAATAATTCCAGACGCTATATTGGCAATACCAGCAGCACTAAAGTAGGATAACTTGGTATCCAGCAGAGCAACCTGAACATCGCTTAATCCAGCCGTATTGGTGGTGAGGGCATTTAATGCTGCGGAGGAAAGGTAGTTAATATTTGTAGTCAACCCACCAATCGTCGCCGATTGAAAGCCAACCACAGCGGTACCCAAAGCACCCAACTGCACTGCTGAGAAATTATTTGCGCCGCCAGCTGGCATACCAGACAATGCCAGTGAACTCAAATATGCAACATTAGTGCCAAGCGTCTGCAAGCCATCCTTTCCAGCAGCATCACCAAATCCCACTCCGGCCAGACTGCCTAATGCCGCTATTTGAACAGTGGACATGGCTTGAGCAGCTTGGGTCGACAAATTTTTAAAAAAGTTAGAACGGCCTATCGCCCCCAAAAAGGATGGCTGCAACGCATTCATTTGCTCAGCCGAGAAGGCCTGGGTAGCGGTAAAATCCCCAGCGTTATTGCGGCTGGTTAAGCCGGCCAGAATACTTGGCCGCAAAGACGCTACCGACAGGCTACCCAAAACTTCCAGTCCGTATCCATTGGCCGTAATTTGATACAGGTTTAATCCTGCTGCTGCAGTCCCAAAATTTACCATCTGGCCAATAGTAAATCCCTGTCCAGCGCCAAAGGAAATATTCTTCATGGCATCAATCACCTCGGTTGCCAAATATTGAATATAGTCCGCTCGAATTGACTCCGATGCACCTCGAGTTATCCCGGCCACTACTGCGGAACTTAATTGACTCAAGGCGCCTGTCGTAAGATATTGCACACCCGAGCTTAGCGCCTGCATTTGCGCTGAGCCCATGGTCTTTATCGCCAATGAATCCAATGCCCGAATTTGAGCAGAACTAAGCACGGCAAAATCCGCCGATGCAAATACGGCAATTTGGGCTGAGTCGAGCGATGCAATTGCTGCAGTCGAAAGGGATTGAGCAGCTAAGGTCTGTAAATAGCTGACGGATGTCCCTAGCGCATCAATATCAACCGCTGTTATACCCGCAGCATTGGTTCCGAGCACTGCCAACTGAGCATTGGAAAACTTGGTAATACTTGCAGTTGATAAGACGCTTACCGCTAAAGAGCTAAGTGCGCCAACGTTAAGGCCTAGGGCCGCAATTTGCGTTTCACCAAGGCCAGCAGCATTTTGATTCAGGGCTGCAACCTGGTCTGAACCTAAGTAAGCGACATTAATATTAAGCGCCTCCACCTGAAGACTAGTGAGAGCGGCAATATCACTAATTGGCAAGACTGAAACTGCTAAAGTACCCAGATAGGATACATTGGTTCCCATAGTACTGATCTGCAAGGTGGTTAAACCAGCCGCATTACTGCCAAGCGCATTTAATTGTTGCTGCGTCATGATGGCGATATCAGGGGTTGGCAAAGAGGCTATTCCAGCGGAGCTTAAATACTGCACCTTAGTGCCCAAAGCAACAAATTGAGCGGTGCTTAATGCCGCTAAGTTACTTTCCAAAACACCCAGCTGCGGAATACTTAAAGCGGCAATATCCTGCGTTGGAAGCACGCTGATAGCAATAGAGCCTAGATAAGCAATATTGGTTCCCAGTACAGCAATTTGCTCAGGAGTAAATCCGCTCGCACTGTAGTCAAGAGCAGCTAACTGCGTCGCCGTCATTGCTCGAACAGTAGAGCCCAGAGCGGCAATCTGTGTTGATGTCAGCACCTGAATATCAGGCACAGGCAATACAGCAACTGCCGAGGCGTCTAAAAAGGATACCTTAGTGCCGAGCAAAGTAATGTGATCTGTTGTCAGTCCGGCTGCGTTATCACTTAGGGCGGCTAACTGCGCTGATGTCAGCGCGGCAACTCCCTTGGTACTTAAAGCGTTGATTGCCAACGAAGTGAGGTAGGCAACACCCGTGCCTAAGGCACCAATTTGCGCGGCCGTAAAACCGGCTGCATTGCTAGCTAAGGCGGCAATTTGAGTGGCGGATAAGGCCGCTACATCTTCCAGTGGAAGGACGCCAAGAGCAGTGGAGCTCAACGATGCCGTTTGGGTACCCAAGGCGGCAATTTGCGCCACCGTAAAACCAGATGCATTGGTACCCAAAACAGAGATTTGGGCGGCACTCATGGCCCTGACATCCTGGGTAGAGAGGACATTAATTGCACCGGATGTAAGGTAACTCACCTTTGTACCCAGTGCAATAACTTGAGCTGGTGATAAGCCAGCAGCGTTAGCATCAAAAGAGTTAATTTGCGAGCTAGTTAAGGCTGCCATTACTTCGACCGGCAACGAATTGATAGCAAGGGAGCTTAAATAAATAATATTGTCAGCTAGGGCGCCAATCTGTGCCACCGTAAAACCTGCCGCATTCGTGCCCATTGCCGCTAACTGACTTGCCGTGAATGCCGCTATATGATCGGCTGGCAACACGCCAATTGCTGTGGCACTCAAAAACTTCACCTTGGTAGCTAGCGCAGTGATTTGGCTCACTGTTAAACCCTCAGCATTTGCGTCCAAGGCGCTTACCTGCGCATTAGTTAGTACGGCGATATCTTGAGTTGGAAGATTGCCCAGCGCCAGAGTTGATAAGTAGGCAACATTAGTCCCCAAAGCCAGCGTTTGAGCCTGAGTCATTCCCATAACATTGGTGTTTAATGCCCTCACTTGATCAACGGTCAAACCGGCAATGCCATCCGAACTTATAACGCTAACGGCCAATGAGTTAAGGTAGGCCACATTAGCCCCTACCGTGCTAATTTGATTGGCCGTTAGGCCGGCCGCATTAGTTCCCAGGGCAGCCAGCTGAGCGGCTGTAAACGCGCCAACGTCGCGATTGGGTAAATTAGCAATGGCTAAGGCAGTGAAAGCGCCCACTTTGGTTCCTAGGGCTCCGATTTGAGCAACTGTTAAACCAACGACATTGGTCTCAAATGCGGCAACCTGCTGAGTAGTCAACACTCGAATGCCCTCAGTCAGCAAAGAACCCAATCCTAAGGAGCTCAAGTAATACGTGTTGGTACCCAGTGCAGAAACCTGATCCGCAGTCATGCCGACAAGATTGGTGCCCAATACCGCCACCTGGGACTCGCTCAGGGCGGCAATATTGCCAGCAGGCAAGGCAGCAATACCTGCGGATCCCAAATAGCGCACGTTTAAACCTAGCGCAGTAATTTGAGCAACAGTCAAGCCAGCCGCACCATCACCCAACACGGCAATTTGCTCCGGCGAAAGCGCGACGATATTCGCACCCAAGACAGTAATCTGCGCGGCGGATAAAGCGGATATATCAGCTAGTGGAAGAGCTGCCAGCGCTACAGCAGTCAAATGGACAACCTTAGCGCCCAAAACGGCAATATCAGCAACCTCCAAACCGGCTGCATTGGTACCCAAGGCGCCCAACTGAGCAGGAGTTAGGGCAGCAGTATCTTGCGTAGGTAATGCAGATATTGCTAAAGAGCTCAGAAAGGCAACATTACCCTCTAAAGCAGCCACACCAGCAACAGTTAAACCGGCAGCATTGGAACCCAACACCGCCACCTGATCAGCAGTAAGCGCTCCAATATCCACAGACGGCAAAGAGGCAATCGCCAATGAACTTAAAAAAGCAACATTAGTACCCAAAGCTTGTATTTGCGCAACCTTAAAGGCTGCCACGTTCGTACCCAAAGTGGCTAACTGACTAGAAGTCAGCACCTCAATATCACGCGTAGGTAAGACAGCAATAGCGGTTGAAGTCAAAAAACGAATGTCATCACCTAGAAGAGAAATCTGGGTGGGCGTTACACCTGCCGCATTTGCCCCTAAGCCGCCCACTTGAGCGTCTGTCAGCCCAGCAATGTTTGTGCCTAGGGCAGCCACCTGTGAGGAGGTTAAAGCGGTGACAGTGGTCACAGGGAGTGCACCAACAGCCACGGAGCTTAGAAAGGCAACATTGGTACCTAATGCGGCAATTTGCACCGCCGTCAAGCCTGCCGCGTTTTGGTCTAATGCGGCAATTTGGGTGGCGCTCAATACCTTAATATCTTGCGTGGATAAAACAGTGATTGCGGAAGAGCCTAAATAAGCCACGCCCGTACCTAAGGCTGCAACCTGAGACACTGTTAAGCCAGCAGCATTACTTCCTAAGACCGATAACTGAGCCTGACTCAAAATGGCAACATCCTGAGTACTTAAGCTCGCAATGGCGGCAGAAGTTAAGGCGGCAATATTAGTGCCAAGCAGAATGGTTTGAGCAACACTTAAACCAGATGCATTGCTGGCTAAAACTGCAAGTTGCGCGTTTGATAAGACGGCAATATTAGTATCCAAGGCGCCAATCTGAAAGGCATTGAGCACTTTAATATCCTGCGTTGGTAAAGCGGCAACAGCAACCGAGCTCAAATTGGCAACAGCAGCCCCCATTGCAATCATTTGCGCAGGCGTCAAACCAGCGGCATTACCATTTAAGAAGTTCACCTGCGCTGCACTTAGGGCTGTGATATCTTGCGTTGGCAAGGCGCCCAGAGCAACTGAGCTCAATGCCCCAACATTCGTTCCTAGGGCCCCTATCTGCGCTACAGTCAAGCCACTAGCATTTGCGGCCAACGCAGCAACCTGAGCAGCCGAAAGAGCCGCAACAGTATTACCCAAAGCACCTAGTTGACTAGCGCTTAAGGCCTTGATATCCGCCGCTGGGAGCGCGCCAACCGCCACAGAACTTAAATAAGTCACATTTGTACCCAGCGCCCCAATTTGCGCCACAGTCAGAGTGGAGACGTTAGTACCCAAGGTAGCTATTTGCGCAGAGCTTAGTGCGACGATATCCTGAGTAGGTAAGGCAGCAATAGCTGGGGCACTAAGATAAGCAACCGATGTGCCCAGCGCTGAAATTTGAGCGACACTGAGGCCCGACGCATTTGCGCCTAAGGCAGCCAGCTGATTTGCATTTAAAGCTGCAACGTTTACCCCCAAAGCGTCGACTTGCGCTTTAGTTAAGGCGGCAATGTCTTGCGCAGGCAATGCGCTGAGCGCTACTGTCGTTAGGACACTAATCTTGGTACCTAAGGCCAGTACCTGACTAACTGTCATACCTGCGACATTGGTATTCAAGGCTCCGAGCTGGGACACGCTCAAGGCAGCAATATCTTGAGTGGGCAGAGCAGCAATTGCAACCGAGGAAAAATAAGCAACCTGTCCTCCTAGCAAAGCAACCTGACTGGTACTTAATCCTGCGGCATTAGCACCCAATGCCGTAGCCTGGGCGCTGGTGAGTGCAGCAATGCCCGTACCTAGGGCGCCAATTTGCGCAATACTGAGTACAGCAAAATCTGCCGGAGGCAACACCTCAATCGCAGCGGTCGATAAATAGGCAACATTTAAGCCCAGAGCACTCATTTGAGCAGGCGTTAAGCCAGCAGCAGAGTTATCTAATGTTGCAATCTGATCCGATGTTAGAGCCTTGATGCTCTGAAGGGATAAAGAGCCCACCGCTACTGAGGTCAAGTAGTCAATTGCGGTACCCATTACATTAATATCCGCAATAGTCAAGCCCAGGGCATTAGTGCCCAAAGCCGCAAATTGTCCTGGCGTAAATGCCACAATATCAGCCGTCGGCAATGCCGCAATACCAGCAGAACTTAAAGCGCCAACCCCCGAGCCAAGCGCGCTAATTTGCGCAACCGTGAAACCCACCGCATTGGCACCCAAGGCGGCCAGTTGAGTATCCGTCAAAGCAGCTACGGTATCACCCAAAGAGGCAATTTGCGCGGAGCTCAAAGCCTTCACATCGGCGGTTGGCAGAGAGGACACTGCCAGGGCCGATAAAAAACCTACATTAGTACCAAGGGAACTGATTTGAGCTACAGTAAAGCCAGAGGCGTTTGCATTAAATTGCCCCAACTGTGTACTAGTCAAAGCGGCTAAAAACTCTAAAGAAAGTTTGGAAACCTCTTCCGGCGTTAACTTAGCAATATCCGTATCATTTGGATTTGGAGGCGTTGGATTGGTCGAGCCTGAGCCAGAGCCAGAGCCTGAGCCCGAACCTGAGTCCGAACTAGAGCTAGATCCCTTTGATCCACCTGCGGCAATGCCTACAATACCCAACGCACCCAAAGCACCCCATAACGGGCTGATGCCACTAAAGAAACCTGTTTCAGCACTTGCACTTGCGGACGCTTCGACAGCACCACCGGCCTCGCCAGCGCTCTCGGCACCTATTCCAGCCGAAGAACCTGCATCACCCAGTGCGCCAACCGGGACTTCGCCAGCATCTTTAAACAGGGTGGCCGCCGAAACGTCACCATCCTCAAAAGCAAACTGCAAATCCTTGTCCATCATGGATTGCAGTGCCCCATCGCGCACTACAATTTTCTTGCCCGCCTTGGTGGTGATAATTAAATCGGTATCAGCAACTTTTACGCTCTTGATATCACTACGCTTAAAAGAGAACCGTATTACTTTTTGTACGTCAGCCATATATCAACCCCAAGAAGACATTAATAAGTGGTACACCACTTATTAGATTTAAAAATGAAATTTATCAATACGCCAGATTGCGGGTACACCATCGCATTGTGGCAAAAAATTAGGTAAAAACCCTAATATCAATAATGTCCGTCATTTTTACCGACTATACATAAAAATTGTACCCCTAATATAGGCAGTTACTACTAAAAACAAGTGCTAATTTTAAAAAATTCACTGTAACCACTTCCCAAAACTATGATTTAGTTGAGTTTTATTTTTTTAGCTTAAATTATAAAAACCCTATCTATGGCATATTCCGAAAAAATTTCGGCGGATGAGCTCTCATGATGCAAGGCTATTCAGCAGGGGCGGGACAGCTGTCACGTCAGCCCCGCATCACCCTCAACCCCCTGAGTTATTTACTTAAACCGCTGTTTTGATGTCATCCAATTTGAAGATTTATCACCAGCACCATCAACACCCTTGCTGATATTGATTGGTAATTGATGAAGTCGAAAAAACATATTCCGCAAAGACAAAAGCTGCTTGTCCGGCCTGCGCTTCATACGGTACCGCGTGGCTGATTTAAAAAATGAATTGTTAAGGGCAGGCCACTGATATGTTGGTCAATGGCTTTCGGTTTTCATTTGAGCTAACTGAAAAGCGCCGAAATTACTACCCATTTAAGGTATATGCCTACGCACCTTAGGTCGGGAGAATGGTGTAAATATTTAAAGTGGCTTCGTAAAACCCATTTACAACAGGATGAATGATTGATATGTCACACCCAATTGCTACTGAAGCCGATCTGCTATCTACCTCATCAGATATTTCATCTGCCGTTCTAGCCGAACCTCGAAGCAATGACTCCATTAAAAAGCAAAGTCAGATCACTTATCAAGCGACGCCCTAAACAGGGAATTATTCGCAGCGGGCTAAATATATAAATACTGCAAATGACATCAGTCGCCTCAATTTCCAGCATGAATAACGCCACCATATACATCGTGGATGATGACGAGGGTATGCGAAATTCGCTCAAGCTAGCACTAGAGCAGATGAAATACCGGATAAAGGCATTCTCTTCGCCCGAGTTATTTCTCCATAATGCCCAAGACATCGAATCCCCGGGGGTGGTTCTGCTTGATATGCAGATGCCTGAAATCACTGGGGTTGAGATCCAAAATGAGCTGATGAAAATGGGTATTTGCACTCCCATCATTTTCATGAGCGGCCAAAGTCGCCCACAACAAATTATTGATAGCATGCGAAATGGTGCTTACCATTTTCTATTAAAACCATTTGACCTAGGCACCCTTAAAGAGTGCATTGAAAAAGCTCTAAAAAAGGATGATAAAAACAGGGTTTTAATTACCAAATACAACGCCTTAACTCCAAAAGAAAAGGAGACGTTTCAAGAGCTAGCCAGTGGCAAACTGATCAAACAGATTGCTCTTCAACGCAAGGTATCAGAATCAGTCATCAAACTTCACAAGGCCAGAGCCATGGAAAAGCTAGGCATTAAATCGCTTCAGGCACTCACCTTGGTCCACGAAGAGTTGCAACAACACCTCAAACAATCAACTCACGAAGATTTTGGAGTTGAAGAATGCATTACTGAGTTTTCTAGCAATAATCGCAATGTAGCGCCACCTGCAGAATTGTTAACCGCGGTGATGGCACCATGATGGCTGTCCACCACCTCCCGGGATAACCAAGGGCCTGGCTCCATGCCATTTTTTTGTCGTATAAAACAACTCAAGCGCTTTTTTTCAGAGCTGCCAGCTTAAATCCAGGCCGGGTATCTCATACCTCAAATTTAACGTATGCGCCAACCTGACGCAGGTTAAGAAAAAATTTTCGCTCAGCAACCCACTCACGCAAAGCATCGACCGCATTAATGATCGCACTCAAGAAAACGATTTGCAGGCAGGGGGTTAATACGCCTTATTCAGATTTACCCCATCAAGGCTGGCCTGGTCCTTGGGTGTTGCGAGCTTAAGAGGCTGAAGATCCGACCCTTGCACGCTTGCCGACCCAAAAGCACAAAGGCGCACATGGCCGCGCTTGAGTTTTCCGTCGGCATTCATGGGCATATTGTTCTACCGCAAACCTGCAGTTGACCGGATTGATTCTGTGGCCGAGGCACTTAGGCCAATAGCCTTCAGGCGAAACCCAGGAGCCCCAACTCTGGAATAGCCCTATGCCCCAACAATAACCGCCGGCGTTAACATGGCCCTTAACCTGAGATGCGCCTTTACCACCCTGCCATTGACCCCAACTGCTTTCTGCCCATCAAATCGCAGAGCATTTGCTTATCGCGGCCCCAGCCTTGCGAGGCTAGCTCTCAAGCATTTAGTTTAGAAACGATATCCCAACTTAAGCCCATATTCCATCGCCGATATTCTTAAGGTGGTACTCGTGCTAGTTGTGGCACCAGCCTCAGGTGTCGATCCATACATGGTTAATACAGTCTTCATCGGGACATAAGTTACACCAGCACCAACAGACCAGTTGCGATCAAGTGCATACAAAGCGCCAGCGCTAAGGACTGGAGACCAAACTGCATCCATCTTGGCTCCTTGATTAGCAACACCATTTCTGTAAAGCGCCGAATCACTAGATACCGAGACCCCGGTAAAGCTAATATAAGTAACACCCAACCCGAGATAAGGGCGTATGGATGCCTGGGGATCAAAAAAGAAATACTTCGCCTGCGCTACGGGCGCAAGAGCATTAGCAGAAATCGCATTGTTATCAGCCCCAAAAGACGGCGCATAAAAACTTACATTCAATTTGGGTGGGTATCCAATTTGAAGCTCTCCGGCCAAATGGTCTGTTAGAAAATAAGCTAAGGCCATGCTGAAAGGAGTAGCCCCACCAATACTGGCGCTAGCGCCATTTAAATTAGACTGGAGCAAGGGCACCACCACGCCATAGGGGTCGGAACCAGATACCAATGGATCGGTATTGCTCACCGTCGGCATCAGCCGACTCACGCCAAGGGACGCCAGGAAGTCTCCAGCCCCCTGCGCATGGACATGCGAGGAAAATAAGAGGGCACACAAAAATTGAGTAAGAGGGGCAAGGTATTTCTTTAGCATGGTGTTTAAGTATCAAATAGGGGTTTTTGCCAATTAAGGCTTTTTAACCAAGCGTGGAATTTTATCCGAATTTTTGGAAATACCCGCTCGCCGCCGCACAACAACCCCAATCACCCAAAGCCATTAGGCAATGAATTCACCTTCTGAGCGCTTTTTTCATCGGGCGTCAGTAAAATTGCCGGCACAACTTCAGAGTACAGTGAATATGCACACACGGTTTATAGCGGGCAACGCAAGCAGTAACATGGTAACAATTTAAGACTAAACTAGAGGGAATAAGTTACGCATTCACCCCCTCCAAGGAGGCTACCGATTATCGAGAAGTTGTGGGTCTTTATTTTTTAAAGGCACAGGCATTGCTGAAAAAATATTTGACGAAAATAATGCAAATCAGAAAAATTCAATTTCAACTTTTAAAAGAGATTGAGCCGTTGTGGCTTGCTAACAACAGCTTTAAGACGCAATTTTTTAATACCCTATCCATGTTCTTCCCCTTCGGAGAGGGCTATTTCATCGAAACCTTTAGGGATATCACGCGTAAAAATTTAGTACGGGACCTTGCGCTGAGTGAAAAAATTCGCATCTTTACCGCCCAAGAAGCCATGCATAGTCATGCACACCAGGAATTCAACGACTACCTCCATGACCAAGGTCTACCCTTTACTCTACTGGGGTGGTTTGAAGTGCGCTCGTCTATCTTCAATAAGATTCACAGCCACACAACCAAACTTGCAGTGACTATGGCCTACGAACATATTACCGCCATTTTTTCCTACCTAGCCCTCCGGGACAACCTTCTTGGTGATGTCTGCGACCAAAACCTGAAAAGAATGTGGCTATGGCATGCATCCGAAGAGATTGAGCATAGATCCATCGCTTTTGAGCTATATCAACATATTGGCGGGGGATACTGGCGCCGCCAATATGGCATGCTCTTTGCCATTCTCAATATCTGCATTGACACCAGTGCACAAGTCATTTTAAACCTTTATAGATCTGGTTTACTGTTCAAGCTTAAAACGTGGCGCGAGGCATATGGATTTATGTTTGGCAGGGATCGCTTCATCCCATTGTCAGCCCGCAAACTATACCCCTTCATCAAGCCTCAATGGTATCCACCAGAATTGGGTGTTAACTTGGCAGAACAATGGCTCAAGGAAAATAGCGACTACTTTAGGGTGCTGGGTAAATAGCCCGATCAAAACAGAGTGTTAATGTTCAATTTCAAAAAATATTCGAATAGCTTTCTATATTGCGCCATTGCAAGTACCTTACTTTATCTTGCGCCAGCACTCCATACCGCACTCCCTAAAAATCTCACCGTCATCAATCATGGACTAATTGCCCGTTCGGATGCAACCAAGATGGAGGATGTGCCTCCCTCGGCATGGAAGACCATTGAACTACCTCATGCCATACCAGAAGTTGGCAAAAAAAAAGGTGCGGTGGAATGGATTCAATTTGAATATGACGACAGCAAGGTGGACTCCAATTCTGTAGGCGTTCTCATTGAAGATCTTCCACACGGTGGCTCAATCTATTTTGACGGCAAGTTACATGATGTTGTGCCATCCTCCAACGAAACCAATCAAGTTCTTAATAGTGGGGTCAATAGCGGCACATTACTAATACATTACGAAAAAGACCCCGATAATTCTCGACACACTATTGCCGTCCGCAGTTATGTTTCATTCTCTTACAATCTCATTTCCGCAGTATTAATTGGAGACTACCTCAGCACCAATAGCTACCGCGATCGTCTCATCTTCTGGAATACCATCGTCTTGTCTGGCGCGCAAACCTTATGCATATGCGTTGCCGGCATCCTCATCTTCTTGCTCGCATCGGATTGGCGCAATCAAAAACTGCAAGGATTCTTATCGCTGGCGATTCTTTGGCCCTGGTGGCTTAGCTGGTCCCGACCCGAATTAGTACCCTATGAATGGTGGGCTCCGTGGCGCGCTACTCTTTGGGCTAGCTGCATTGGACTCTTCTTTAGCGTTACCTTTGTTGCCTATACCCTCATCAAAGAAAAGATGCCAGGCTGGTTAATATGGTACTACGCAGGTGCCGTCATATTGGCAGTGACGCTCAGCTTTTTTGATGAAATCCACTTCATGGTGAACGCTCTCGTCTTGATCCAACTTACAGGACTGATATATGTCACCTCCTTCATATTAAAGATTGCGATAGAAAGGCGCAGCTTCCCCTTATTTAGCATGTTTCTATTTCTCACTATCTCCTCTTTTGCTACGCTGCATGACTGCCTTTACTGGATCGGCACCCTCCCTGCCGTCTCCATCCTCGCTACCGCTATTGGCATACCCAGATACCTCGTTCAAACACAAACGCTTACTCACCTGATTGTTTTTCCCACCATATCTTTGGTGGCATACGAGGCAATCAAAGCCATCAAACGCAGTTTTGAAATGCAGTATGAATTAATAAGTGCCGCACAAAGAGAGCGGAATATTATCGCTCGCGATCTACACGATAGCTTAGGGGCAACCCTCACCCTGGCTAATATACAGGCGCAAAATGACAACCTTACCGTTGAAAGCGCAAAGCACAACATTGGACAAGCGCTGAACGAATTAAGACTCATTCTTAACGGGTTTAATGAGGCCACCCCGAATCTGCCCGAAATCATTGAAACCATAGTAGAGCAAGCAAGAAAAAGCTTAGGCGCCAACCGCACAATAGCTATTAACTACAACTTACCTTACTCTGAAGATGGGCCCGAAATTAGTCAAACTGCGGGACTTAACTTAGCCAAAATTGCCAGGGAGGCCATTACCAACGCCATCAAACACTCAAAATGCACGCAAATTATGCTCAACCTATACTACCTGGGACCAGAAATCATGCTTGAGATTGGCGATAACGGCAAGGGGTTTGATACCTCCAGGGCAGATCTAGATAGCAAGTCGAATGGGTTGCGGAACATGCGTTTCCGCACTGAGGAAATTGGTGGAAAATTAACCATCGAGTCCACGCCTGGCAATACCATTGTGTCCCTTTTTATCCCAACTGGAGATTTACGGAGTGGCTCAGGGTAATCAAATAGGATCTGGTCTTGGACAATACTATGGTAGCGTTGCCTATCGCGGTCAAATTTACGCACAAAGGCAAACAACTTCACCCACATTAAAATATAGATCAATCTCCCCCCACAAATACACTCATGCTCCATACTCCAACTGAAATGAGCTTTAATGCGCCCCCACCACCAAAAATACGAGTAGTTTTGGTCGAAGACAACCCTCAATTTCTCAATCGTTTTGAAAAAATTATTCTTGAATCAAATTCATGCATTCTCAAAGGCAAAGCGACCACCGGAGCAGAGGGGTTAGACCTTGTTAAAAAGGGTGGCTACGATATGCTACTGTGCGATATTGGCCTGCCCGACTTCAGCGGCATTCTGGTAATGCAAGCTTCTGCAGCCATCCAACCTGGTGCGGATATCATGGCGGTCACCCTCTTCGGGGAAGAGGATAAGGTGATGGATAGCCTGGCAGCAGGTGCCAAAGGATACATCCTGAAAGATGATTTCCCGGAAGATTTCATCAAAACAATTCAATCCCTGCGGGCGGGGCACTCCCCAATTAGCCCTAAGATTGCAAGGGGGCTTCTGAAACGCTTTGGCATAACCCCAAAAAAAAGGCGGCAGCCACCCTCCTCACTAACCAAGAAGGAGGTGGTCATCCTAAAACTTCTCGCCACTGGAAAGCCAATGAAGACAGTGGCTAAGGAGCTCGATGAAAGTATTTTTTCAATTAACTTTCACGCTAAAACTATTTATCGGAAAATGGGCGTGAACTCAAAAATAGAAGCAGCCAATCTAGCCGATAAGAATGGTTGGCTAGAATAAGACTGGCCGATAAAGATGAAGGCCCTCTGAAATGCCTGATTTTTAGGGGGTATGACACCTCTACTTTAGGTAAATCAATGTCTTAGAAAAAATCTCGCAAAGGCTGTTTTGGCGAAACCCGCAACGTAACTTGAGATTTTTTGAACCCAACCCGCTTAACGATAGATTTACTGAAGCTTTTGGCGGGCTCATTGCCGAAGAAATCATCGGGCAGGGCCTAAGCCCTATTTTTGCAATATAAATTTACCAAAGCTAAAGACAGAGTTTGGCCCCAAGGCTTGTCGCCCCTTCTTGGTTGGGATTTTGGGAGATATTTTGACCGACTGCTTACGCTCTTGCGCTCTTGCTAGTTTGGCCCCAAGGGTCTCAAGAGTGGGGTCAATCTTAATGGGGGTGCTAGCAAGAATCTGATCAAGCGTGATTTGCGACATTTGGTTTTGCATATGCGCTTCTAGAGCAATCCATAACTGTGCGCTAAGGCCACTTACTCGAGCTTGCGGATCAATCGTAGCGTCAATAATATCTTTTACAGAAATATCTCTTAGATTTTTTGCTAAAGAATAGCCACCACCAGGGCCTCGATGACTGGAAATCAGTCCGGCAGCCTTAAGTTTGGAGAATATCAGCTCAAGATAGGAGCGAGAAACTCCCAGCCCCTTGCTGACAACAGGCAAGGAAATCGCATACCCTTTTTCCGTATGTCCAGCGATGTCGAGCATGACATCAACTGCAATCTTGCATTTAGCGGTAATTCTCATAAGGCAAATATACCGCAAGCATGAGCAATCTAAAGAAATTCTTGCAATTGAGGTCGGGACTAATAAATTTAATAAAAACATAGGCTTACAAAAAAATCTCGCAATGGGTTTTGCCAGATTATGAATAATTTATCAGCAGCGGGGGGTTCGAAAAATGTTAAATACGGAAATTAACCTATTTTGGAGTCGGTAACTTCCAAGATAAGCTCCAAAGCCTTACAACATCCAACGATTGAATCTCAAGCTGCCTTGCAAACTACACCTAAACTTCTATGCACTCATGGGGACTAGGGTTTTCATGAATAACCTAGGGGGCAGTAGTTAAATACTTTAATTTGGCTCTACGTGAAATACAGTGGGTAACTAAATTTGAGCTTCCCACACAGAAAATAAATCATGTTGATGAAGTTCTGGATATTGCGGTAGCCACGAGCCCTTCTTTTGGCTAGCTGCACTTTGTGGTTAATGCCTTCTAAGATGCCGTTAGTTAACCTGGACTCTGCAAATCGGATGATGCCGTCCCAGTGCGCCTTGACGGTTTTAGAAAACTTACCAAACGCCGGTATGCTTGCCAAATCAACCTCATCAAACCATTGGTTCAGAAAAGCGCCGGCAGCCTCTTTGCTGGGCATCGTCCATAGGTCGTTAAAGAGAGTTTTAAGTCGACAAGCCTCGCCTAGATTGGGGTACGCTCGTACTAAAACTTCTAGCTCCTGCCTTTTGGCGGCGGACAAGTTCTGCGGGTTCTTTAAGAAGGTGTACTTATGACCCTGAAGTTCAATATGGTCTGCGCGCTCGGACTTGCGCACCTGATCCATCGCTTCATTAAGCAACTTGACCACATGAAAGCGGTCAAAGGTAATCTGCGCCTGTGGAAAACATTGCGCAACCCCGGCAATATAGGCGGGTGACAGATCCATGCTGGCTTCTTTGATTTGTGCCGCCATTACCCCTTTGCCAGCCAGATGCTCTTTGATTGAGGCAATCGTCTCGTTGCCTTTGCCGGGTACGACATGGATGACGCGATGCTCGTCCATGTCGACTCCTAGAGTGACATAGTTGTGACCTTTTTTGGTGGAAGTCTCATCAACCCCTAAGCGAGTAATGTCGGCTGAATCATCATCGAGGCGAGCCTCACTAACCCAGTGGTTAAAGACCACCTAGATACGTTGGGGTAGGGCCTGCATTACTTCTGCCACCCGATTAACAGGCATCTCACGCTCAATCAAGGCCAAAACCAATGCTTCAAACAGCAGCGTAAAGCCGCTGCCAGAGCGAGCCCAAGGTGGGGTTACCGTGACGACCTTGCCATCAGAAGTGGTAATCCGAGGTAAAGAACAATGCAAATAACAGGTGTGTTAAAAAAGCTCAAGTGCTGCCAGCGACGAGGAACAGTATCGTGAACTGGACAGAGCGCCCCAGACTCATCGACAAAGCGAGACCCTCTAGGAAAATCAATGAAAAGGTGTAGCTCGCTTTGACCCGTATCCGAAGATGGAAACTCTACTTTTTGCACCTGCCATGGTGCAGGCAGTCCCAATGCTTGGCTAAATAGGTGTTCGCTGTTCATGGGTAAATTATCGTTTACCCACTACGAATCACATAGGGCCAATTATTCTTCTGGGAAATGCCTTGAAGGCGGTTCATCAAGAGGGTGTTACCAAACTTGATCTTGAGGATTCGGATTTGGGTGGGGTATTGAAGACCTATTTTGACCTATCCGTCCGCGAGGCGCTATAAGAAAGTCGGGTAGCCGCAACAAGCTTTCAAAAACCAATCTGGGCTGAACGGTTGAATTGGCCGTAATCAGAAGTAGAATTTTCTCAGAGCGCTATTTAGCCCTACTAAAAGACGAAAGATTGGAAAATATGGGCATTTCCAAATTACTTAAGTCAGGGCGGAATGCTAGAAACTCAGGCCCCTGCTGGGATGACGCCTACCGAGCAATGAGAGTCAGATGTCATGCATAAAATGGTTTTGCAGATTTTTTACTGTGGCTTTTATTTTTCATTAAAATAGACTAAATGCTGTTAAAATTATCCATCTCCTTTTATTTTAAGAAATAATATTTAATCTATTAATGAAGGCCATTTTCCATGTCTCGGTAAATTTAGTTCTTTTTAAAGTTATACTGAAAGCGATTGACTGGGGTCTTATTTCAATGGGTCGCCAGCGGCTCAATTAAACCTAACTGCCTCTAAAAATATCGATCTATGTCGAAAAATACTTTAATTCTCGTTATCCAAGGCCCCAACCTCAATCTGCTAGGGACCCGTGAGCCAGAGGTTTACGGCAAAACTACCCTAGAAGATATTCATACCAAGCTTAGCATCATCGCCAAGTCTCACTCAGTCGATTTATCTACCTTTCAAAGCAATCATGAAGGTGAGCTGATTGACCGAGTTCAAAAAGCTAAACAAGATGGGGTGGATTTCATCATTATTAATCCAGGCGCCTTTACCCATACTAGCGTCGCCTTACGTGATGCCTTAGCTGGTGTTGCTATCCCATTCACTGAAGTACACCTATCCAATATTCATCAGCGTGAAGAATTCCGCAAACATTCCTATCTGTCAGATATCGCCACTGGCGTGATCTGTGGACTAGGGGCAATTGGATATGAATTGGCCTTGCAAGCAGCAATCGCACGTTTACAAAAATAAAGATTAATTAAGAATTACAAGAGAGGAAGCCTTTCCATGGACTTGAGAAAACTAAAAACCCTAATCGACCTCGTTTCTGAATCAGGAATTTCTGAATTAGAAGTGAATGAAGGTGAAGATCGTGTTCGCATTGTGAATGCCGGATCTCCAGCTCCTGCCGGTCAAGTGGTTTACGCTAATCCAGCACCGGTTCAGGCAATGCAAGCCGCTCCCGCAGCTGCGCCAGCCGTTGCCGCACCAGCTGCCGAAGAAGCGCCTGCTGAAACTGGTTTTGTAGCTCGCTCACCAATGGTGGGAACTTTCTATCGCGCACCAAATCCCGAGTCTCCAGACTTTGTCAAAGTCGGCGATACGGTCAAAGTTGGTCAAACGCTGTGCATTATTGAAGCGATGAAGCTTCTCAATGAGATCGAATCCGAGCAAGCTGGTGTCATCAAGCAAATTCTGTGTGAAAACGGTCAAGGTGTTGAATTTGACCAGCCGCTATTCATCATCGCTTAATAGATCTCTCTTAGATCCATTCCAATCCACCGTTACTTAACTCAGAGCCGACATGTTCGATAAGATTCTGATTGCCAATCGCGGAGAAATTGCTCTCCGTATCCAACGCGCATGTCGCGAGTTGGGAATTAAAACTGTAGTGGTCTATTCGACTGCAGACAAAGAAGCTAAATACGTAAAGCTTGCAGACGAAGCCGTCTGCATTGGGCCCGCTCCATCACCACTGAGCTACCTCAATATGCCTGCCATCATTTCAGCAGCAGAAGTGACTGATGCTGAGGCGATCCATCCTGGCTATGGCTTTCTGTCTGAGAATGCCGACTTTGCTGAGCGTGTTGAGAAATCCGGTTTTGCATTCATTGGCCCAACCGCCGCTTCAATCCGACTGATGGGCGATAAGGTTTCAGCTAAACGCGCCATGATTAAAGCGGGTGTACCTTGCGTTCCTGGATCTGAAGGCGCATTGCCTGACAATCCAAAAGAAATTATTACTACAGCAAAGAAGGTGGGTTATCCGGTCATCATCAAAGCTGCAGGTGGTGGTGGTGGTCGTGGTATGCGCGTAGTACATACCGAAGCCGCCCTTCTGAATGCAGTCAATATGACCAAAGAAGAAGCTGGTCGTGCTTTTGGTAACCCAGAAGTCTATATGGAGAAGTTTTTAGAGAAACCTCGCCACGTAGAGATTCAGATTTTGGCTGATACCCATGGCAATGCTATTTGGTTGGGCGAGCGTGATTGCTCAATGCAACGTCGCCATCAAAAAGTGATTGAAGAGGCTCCAGCACCAGGCATTGATCGTCGCTTGATTGCGAAGATTGGTGAACGCTGTGCAGAGGCCTGCAGAAAAATTGGTTACCGTGGCGCTGGTACTTTCGAATTCTTGTACGAAGATGGCGAATTCTTCTTTATTGAGATGAATACCCGCGTTCAAGTTGAGCACCCAGTTACCGAAATGATTACTGGCGTTGATATCGTTCAAGAACAAATTCGCATTGCTGCAGGCTTAAAACTCAGTTATCGCCAGAAAGACATTGTTTTCCGTGGTCACGCCATTGAATGTCGTCTGAATGCGGAAGATCCATTTAAGTTCACACCAAGCCCAGGCAAAATTGGTTCATTCCACATGCCAGGCGGCCCTGGAATTCGTGTCGACTCACATGCCTACAGTGGTTATGTTGTGCCATCCAATTACGATTCAATGATCGGCAAGCTGATTTCTTACGGCAATACTCGCGAACAAGCGATTCGTCGTATGCAAATTGCGCTTTCTGAAATGGTGATTGATGGCATTACAACGAACGTACCTTTGCATCGTGAACTCATGCTCGATCCGAACTTCATGGAAGGCGGAACTAGTATTCACTACCTAGAGCATCGTCTCGAAGAGCAAGCCGCTAGTCGCGGTAACCCGAAGTCCCAGGTCAATTGATGTCCGTTTGGAGTCAACATGTCCTATCGTGAACTCGTTTTCACGGTACCAGCAGAAATTGCAGAGCCTTTGGGTGATGCATTGCTGGAAGTGGGTGCACTCTCCGTCACCGTTGAAGATGATGCTGCTGGTGGTTACGATGAAAACCCGCTTTATGGCGAGCCAGGACTCTCACCTGAAGTTCAGGCTTGGGATCGATCTTCAGTAACAGCGCTCTTTAATCCAGAGCTTGATGATTCGGATGCGGTGAACTTCATCCCTGAGCTCCTCGCATCTCTCAAAGAAGGGGGGTTCAATCTTCCAGCTCCGCAAGAAAAGATTGTTGAGGAGCAAGACTGGGTTCGCTTAACGCAAAGTCAATTTGCCCCAATTCAAATTGGTGAGCGTATTTGGGTAGTTCCTTCTTGGCATGAAGCACCTACTGACCCGAATGCAATTTGCCTAGCGGTAGACCCAGGTCTCGCATTTGGTACAGGCAGCCACCCTACTACGCATCTTTGCTTGCTTTGGCTTGAGCAAACTACGCAACTTTCGAATCAAAGTTTGCTCGATTACGGTTGTGGATCTGGAATTCTGGCAATTGCCGCTGCGAAACTGGGATGTAAACCAGTTATAGGTACCGATATCGATCCACAAGCCATGGTTGCAGCTCGCAGCAATGCAGAAATCAACAATGCGACTATTTGCTTTGTTCTGCCTAATGAAAATTCGCCAGAACTTGCTGCAGAAACCAAATACGACATCGTGATGGCTAATATCTTAGCCAATCCACTACAAGTTTTAGCGCCTGCCTTGGTAAACAAGATACGTCCAGGGGGAAAAATTGTTCTCTCAGGCGTTCTAGCTCGCCAAGCAGAGGAAGTCATTGCAACTTACAGCCAGTGGTTAACTCTTTCCGTCTGGAAAGAGAGTGAAGGCTGGGTCTGCTTGCACGGCACGCTACCTACGCAAGGTGATAAATCGAGTGCTAACGTCAAAAACACAGACACTTTGTTGCCGGCTCAAAAAAAAAAGTCCTAAATTAATCCTTCTTGGTCTTTTTTTCCTCTTGCTCATTATTTTTGGCGAGCATCTTTCTAGAAACTCTTTACTGCCAACACTAGCAACGCGTGTGGATGGCAGCTCTTCTGCCATCGCAACAAGTAGTTTTTCTCTTCTACAGAAGTTGGATGAGCAATTGTGTCGCGCACTAGGGTGTGTAAATCGTTCTGTGAGCGATTTTGCGGCTTGGAAAATAACTTCGGTCACCCTTTCACCTGAAAACGCGCGAGAGGGCCTTAAAAACGCTTCAAATCAATCAGCGTTGCAAGTTGAAATACAAAATCGTCTTGCGACCCCTGTTTTATTCCCAAATTTGGAAATTTCTCTCACGGATGCAGAAGAATCGGAGATTAAAGCGATTCAATTTTCTCCACAAGAGTGGTTACCTACTGCTTGGCAAGAGTCGCATCCGGATTTTTTGCGTCATGGCGCCCCTTCCGGTGAAATCTTTTCTTCCGCATTGTTGATTTCCCTCCCGCAAAATGCTGCAGGCTATCGCGTCAGAATTTTTTACCCTGAAAAATAGACTGCAAACCCTCAGTCACACTTATTCCAATTGATTTTTATTAGAAAGTAATTATTTATGGCCAGCTTGATCTGCGGCTCCATCGCTTACGACACCATCATGAACTTTGAAGGCAAATTTGCCGATCAAATCCTGCCTGAACAGATTCACATCCTTAACGTTGCCTTCCTCGTCCCCACAATGCGCCGTGAATTCGGTGGTTGCGCAGGCAATATTGCCTACAACCTAAGCCTACTTGGTGGCGACCCCATCATCATGGCAACGGTAGGTGGTGACGCAGCCCCATATCTTGATCGCCTCAAACAACTCAAGATTGATGCAACGCACATCCGTCAAATTGAACAAGCATTTACTGCTCAGGCAATGATCACTACCGATCAAGCTAATAATCAAATTACCGCTTTTCACCCTGGCGCAATGGGCGAATCTCACCTAAACCAAGTTTCTACTGTGGTTGCAGAACGCAGCAAGAATGCCAAGGGTGCAGCAAAGTTTGGGATCGTTGCTCCAGATGGCCGCCAAGGAATATGGGAACACTGCCATCAGCTAGCCGAAGCAGGTATTCCATTTGTATTTGATCCGGGCCAGGGTTTGCCGATGTTCAATGGTCCAGAACTGTTAGAACTCGTAGATGTTGCAAGCTACCTTGCCGTGAATGACTACGAAGGCGAAATGCTTTCCCAAAGAACGGGGCTGAGCTTAGCAAAAGTAGCTGAAAGAGTGAAGGCGTTGATTGTCACCAAGGGTGCTGAAGGCGCGGATATCTACTTTGAAGGTAAATGCATTGCGATTCCGCCAGTACCAGCAGCAAAAGTGATTGATCCAACTGGTTGCGGCGACGCATTCCGAGGTGGATTGCTATTTGGATTAGAAAATGGCATGGACTGGGAAACTACTGGCCGATTAGCCAGCTTGATGGGTTCAATCAAAATTACCCACCAGGGACCACAAAATCACCAAATGAGCAAAGATGAAATTGCCGCTCAATTCAAATCAGCGTTTGGATTTGCCCTCTAAAACCAATAATTCTTTGAAGTAGATCGAGTAGGCTGAGGGATTGCTCCCTCAGCCCTCTAACACCACCGTAGGTGCGGTTCCGCATACGGCGGTTCAAATAGCGCGCTGAAGATTTTGGTGGGTTGACACCAAAGACACCAGCCCCATTTGCGTAAAGTATTTAGGTGGAC
>NZ_JBIIPA010000022.1:0-33937 GCF_044342855.1 Polynucleobacter sp. | reverse complement strand
CACAGAAAATCATGAGCTCACCTGCGCCAGGAATATAGGGGAACAACAAATACTTTGCGTAAATTGCATTACCCATTACATAAGCAAAAGCACCCAGAGCAGCACCAACTAATATCACCGGCATGATTACCAGGCCATCAAGTCCATCCGTGAGATTTACGGCATTACTACTGCCTACAATGACCAAGTAACTCAAAATAATGAAGCCCATTACGCCCAGTGGGTAGCTAATTTCTTTCATGAATGGAATGAGCAAGTTTGATTTGGCCGGCAGATCCAATGCCAAGCCACTTTTGAGCCAATCGAAGAACAACTGCAAGACTTTAAGGTTATTAACCTCTGATACAGAGAAGGCTAGATAAATGGCAGCAAACAATCCAATCAAAGTCTGCCAAAAGAACTTTTCTCTTGAAGCCATGCCTTTAGGATCCTTACGCGCCACTTTGCGGTAATCATCAACCCAACCAACCAAGCCAAATCCAAAAGTCACAATCATCACAATCCAAATAAAGCGATTGCTCAAATCAGCCCACAACATGCAGGAGATAAAAATACCCAAAAGAATCAAGACTCCACCCATTGTTGGAGTACCTGATTTCACTAAATGGGTTTGTGGGCCATCCGCACGAACTGCCTGACCCATCTTCAATGCGGCCAACTTCCGAATAACCCATGGGCCAGCCGCTAAGCCAATCAGCAAAGCAGTCACTGTTGCCATCACTGCTCTAAAAGTGATGTAGTTGAAGACTCGGAAAAATCCAAAATCATCCTGTAACCATTGCGCCAATATTAAGAGCATGTTTTAGCCTCCTCTAATAAGGCCTGCACTACACGCTCCATACGCATAAAACGAGATCCCTTAACCAAAATATCTAAGTGCAACTGCTTGCTTGCCTCTTGATCCGCTAGCGCCTCGTTGAGCTCTTCAAGCAACTGATCTAATGTGGTGAAGTGCGTAGCACCGTTAGCAAGTTGAGTCTTCTGTGAATCATTAAAGCCCTGCACCGCAAATTTGCACTGCTCTCCGAGCGCAAATAACTTACTAATGCCTTGCTCGGCAGCATAGGCACCAACTTCCTCATGGAACGCGGGGCCTTGATCACCTACCTCACCCATATCACCCAATACCAACCAAGAAGCGTTGCCAGACTGTTTAAGCGCATCAATAGCAGCCCTTACAGAATCAGGGTTCGCGTTGTAACTATCATCAATCAAGGTGCGACCCGTATTTAAAGGCTTTGATTGCATGCGTCCATTTACCGGAACAAAAGATTCCAGACCGGCTTTGATTTGCTCCAAACTTAATCCAGCACCCAAAGCAACTGCGCTAGCCGCTAGGGCATTGCGCACATTGTGGTTTCCTAATGTATTGAGTTGGACCTCAAGCTTGCCAAGTTCAGTAGAAATCTCAATTCTTCCGCTAATCAGCAACTTTCCAGTCACAGAGGCTTTGACAAGCGCCGAGTCGGTAGATAAAGCAAAGTCAATTACCTTGCGTCCTGCGGCAGCTTGATGCCAAACCGTGGAGAATTCAGAGTCCGCCGGAAATACTGCAACACCATCCGCAGGAAGTGCGCTCAAGGCAGTTGCATGTTCTTTTACAACCGCTTCTACGGTCGCCATAAATTCTTGATGCTCGCGCTGCGCATTGTTAATCAGAGCAATGTTGGCTTGAGCAATAAGCGCTAATTCTGCTGTTTCGCCAGGATGGTTCATCCCCAACTCAATCACTGCTAAACGATCGGTTGATCGCATGCGCAGCAAGGTTAAAGGTAGGCCAATATCATTATTGAAGTTACCTTTAGTGACCAGAGTGCACTCTTCACCTGTAGCCGCCTTGAAGATCGAGGCAATCATCTCTTTTACAGTGGTCTTACCATTAGATCCGGTTACCAAAGCCACTGGGATAGAAAACTGTGCACGCCATGCCTTTGCCAAGTCACCTAAACCCTGTTTAACATCCTGGACGCATACTGCAGGTAAGTTTGTGGGGCATTTTTCTTTATGGCTAATAAGTGCTGCGCTTGCGCCTGCTGTTGCCACATCACCCAAGAAATCATGCGCATCGAATCGATCGCCCGACAAAGCAATAAATAATTCACCGGACTGAATCTGACGACTATCGCTGCCAACTTGAGAAATGGAAATTCCTTCAGCAGACTTTGCATCAGCATGAATCAACTGACTGCCTGGCAACATGGCATGTACTTGGGCGAGAGTAGTCATAGGCGCACTCATATGCTACCCCCTGCAGCCAAACGAATATGCTCTTGATCAGAAAAATCAAATTTCTTGCCATTGATCTCTTGGGTAGACTCATGCCCTTTGCCAGCAACTAGAACGATATCTTGGATATCGGCATGTCGTACCGCAGCCATGATCGCAGCTGCTCTATCAGGCAACACTTGTACATTCGATAGGTCACCTGACATACCTGCTTGAATCATAGCAATAATAGAACCAGGGTCTTCAGATCTGGGGTTATCACTCGTAATTACAATTTGATCAGCAAGCTCTTGCGCTGCATGACCCATTTGTGGACGCTTGCCTGAATCTCGATCACCACCGCAACCGAAGACACACCATACTTTTCCGTTACGTTGATTTGCAATGGGGCGCAATGCATTCAATGCTTTAGTGAGGGCATCTGGTGTATGTGCATAGTCCACAACAATTAATGGCCCCTCAGTTCTCTGTGTTTTATTTAAGCAAATCAACTCCATCCGACCTGGAACAGCAGTCAACTTGCTCATGCGCTTAGAGGCCTCGCTCGGGCTCAAGCCTTGAGACAACAGAACCGTCCAAACAGCAAGGCAATTACTTAGGTTAAATTCACCTAATACCGCAAGTTGAACAGCGCTAGCACCTGATGCATCGCAGTTAAATTGAGATTCATAGCCTGCAGTCGTAAACCGGGTATTTTTTGCAAAGACACGCTTCAGACGATCGCCAAATTTTTCAAATCCGGCAAATGCATTACTACTTAATGCGTAGCCCCATACTTGAGGACCGTCGACAGCGAGGAGCTTCATTGCCAGCTCGCGCCCAAATGCATCGTCAAAATTGATGATGGCGTTTTTAAGCTGAGCCAGTTGGAAAAGCTTAGCTTTTGCCTCAGCGTATTCACCCATCGTGCCGTGATAATCCAAGTGATCTTGAGTCAAATTGGTAAATACCGCAGTACGCACATCCAAGCCAGAAATGCGATCTTGATCGAGCGCATGAGAAGAAATCTCTATAGCCACCTGCTGAGCACCTGCATCAAATAACTCTTTTAATTGAGTCTGTAAACGCGGCGCATCGGGTGTGGTGTAACCAGTCTCGATCAATGCATCTGGGAAGCCGGCACCCAAAGTACCCATAACTGCTGCTCGATGATTGGATTCATCCAAAGCCTGTGCCAACCACTGAGTAATACTGGTTTTGCCGTTTGTACCGGTAACGCCGATAACATTCAGCTGTTTACTTGGGTAGCCATACCACCCAGCACAAAGCTCTCCAGCCAAGTTGGATAAATTATCAACAGCAAAACATTCTGAGCGGTCTAAGTATTCGTTAGCAACGCCATCTGCGGGATCAAATACAACTGCCGCCGCACCATTTGCTAAGGCCGCTGCAATGTAATCACGACCATCACGCAAGGCATTGCCATGACCAACAGGGTATGCGAAGAAGATATCCCCAGATTGAATCTGACGACTATCAGCACTCAGCTTTGCATCTGCTGATGTGAGATCACGTAAATGCGAGATCAAAAGATGGGGTTCGATATTGATCATTGCCATCATCTTTTTAAAACCGCTGTATTTGTTTTGACTGCGGCACTCTGAATTTCTGCAGGACTTTGATCCTGCATTGCCTTCTGCTTAATCGGGCTATCTGGCAAAACATTCAAGGTGCGCAGAGTCTCACTCACGATAGTAGAAAACACTGGTGCCGCAACATCACCACCGTAGTGACTGCCACCAGTCGGCTCATCAATCATGACAGCCACCACAATGCGTGGCGCACTAATGGGTGCCAAGCCCGCAAAGTAAGCACGGTATTTATTGCCATACCCCTTACCTACTAATTTATGGGCTGTACCTGTTTTTCCACCAACACGATAACCTTCAGCTTGCGCTTTGATAGCGGTGCCACCTGGCTCTGTTACTGACTCCATCATGCCGCGCATCTCAATGGCCGTCTTAGCAGAAATGACGTGTGTACCAGGCTTAAATTCTGGGCTACGCTCAATCGTGAGGGGCACCAATTCACCATCACGCGCAAAGATCGTATAAGCACGTGCAACTTGAAAGAGTGAACCTGAAATGCCATAACCAAATGCAATCCGCGCCTGATCCGTTGGCATCCATTTTTTATAGGGATGCACAGTGCCAGCCACAGCACCAGGAAAGCCAATCTTCGGCGCTTGACCTAAGCCAACTGATGTATAAAAATTCCACATTTCTTCTGCGGATAAATTGTTCATCGCAATTTTGGCCGTACCAATATTGCTGGATTTTTGAATAATTTGCGCAACAGTGAGGTTGTCGTAAGGATGGGTATCTGTAATTGGCTTTGGACCAACCAAATATTTGGCGCCAATCACCATATTGGTACTAGGGGTGATTACACCCTTCTCTAAAGCAATCGCCACTGTTAACGGCTTCATTGTTGAGCCAGGCTCAAAGGTGTCAGTTAAAACGCGGTTACGCAACTGCTCACCCGTCAGCTTCTTGCGATCGTTCGGGTTGTAACTTGGATAATTTGCTAAGGCTAAGATCTCGCCAGTTTGGGTATCCAGCACGACTGCACCACCAGCGCTTGCATGATGCTGTTCAACTGCATTTTTAACCGCGTTGTAAGCCAAAAACTGGATCTTGCTATCAATAGAGAGTTGTAAATCTTTACCGTTTTGTGGCAACTGCAGAATCGAAACATCTTCAACAACGCGACCAAGGCGATCCACAACCACTCGACGAGCACCTGGATGTCCAGCCAATTCTTTTTCCCGAGAGAGCTCCATGCCTTCTTGACCGCGATCTTCCACATTAGTAAAGCCAACAACGTGCGCCATCGCCTCACCCTCAGGATAGAAGCGACGGTATTCGTTATTCAAGCCAATTCCTGGAATTTCTAATTGCTTAATCTGTTGCGCCACCTCTGGATCTACTTGGCGCTTCAAGAAAATCTGTTTACGCTCTTCTCTTAGTTTTTTACGTAATTCTGCTTCGCTAATCTGCAAAAGGCTTGCTAATTTCTGCACCTTATCTGCAGCCAAATCATCAGGCACAGTGTCGTTATAGGCGATCACCGACTTTGCCTCCAAACTGGTAGCAATCACTTGTCCATTGCGATCCAATATTTTTCCACGGGAAGCAGGCAACTCCAACTCACGTTGCGTACCACGCACACCCTTAGCTTCATAGAAAGCATTTCCCGGACCCTGAATCCAGAAGGCGCGGATTAAGAGCAACATGAAGACGAAGAACAGCATGAACAGCATCAGGCGTGACCGCCACATTGGCAGACGCAATACTAAATTTGGCGTAGTTGAAAAACCTACCGGCCTCATCTAGCCTCCTTCAAGTACAAAGTACGCTCTGGAGATATGGGAACCATGTGTAACTGATTACGAGCAACATCACGAATGCGTGCAGACTTCGAAAGATTGCGCTGCTCATACTCTAGGCGCAACCAATCTTGATTCAGTTTGCGTTCTTCAATTTGCGCACGCTCTAAGGAGATAAATAATTTACGCGCACGCTGCTGAGCTGCAACCAAAGAGAGGGCACAGACTAACAGCAAAACAAGCAAGGTAAGCGTAGCGCGATTCAAGCTGGCACTCCCGCGCGTTTTTCAGCAACTCGCATGATGGCTGAGCGAGCACGAGGATTCTCTCGAACCTCTTCATCACTTGGCTTAACACGCCCAATAATCTCCAAGGCACTTTGTGGTAAATCCCTATCGCGGACCGGCAAACCACGAGGCACCTCAACCTTTGCATGTGACTGCAGAAATTGCTTGACGATACGATCCTCTAGCGAATGAAAGCTAATTACTGCCAATCGAGCACCCGGCTTCAATAAATTCAGCGCTGCTTTTAATCCAAGCTCAAGATCTTCTAACTCACGATTAATGAAAATGCGTAGTGCCTGGAAAGTTCTAGTAGCTGGGTCTTGTCCAACCTCTCTTGTGCGAACGACGCTGGCCACTAAGCTTGCTAACTGCAAAGTTGTTTTTGGCGACAAACCTTCTTCTCGCTTAGCCACGATAGCTCGTGCGATCTGAAATGCAAAACGCTCTTCACCATAAGTCTTAATCACGCGCGTGATGTCCTCTTGTGATGCTTGCTCCAACCATTCTGCTGCTGTCAAACCATGATCCGTGTTCATGCGCATATCGAGTGGACCATCCTTGCGAAAGGAAAATCCACGATGCGCTTCGTCCACTTGTGGAGAGCTGATTCCCAGGTCTAACAAAATTCCATCGACTGATTCTGGCTCCGCGTATTGATCCATCTGCGCAAAACTCTCGTGCATGATTCGTAAACGTGGATCGTTGATTTTTTCCGCCACTGCGATCGCATCCAAATCCTTGTCGAAAGAAATCATTCGCGCGCTCGAAGGCAATTGTGAAAGCAGTGCTTGCGTATGACCGCCACGCCCAAAAGTTCCATCGATCAAGAGTAGATTTTTTGAAGCTTCGTGAGGGGTGATGCGTGGACCACTGATCAGCGCCGTCACCGCCTCGGCCAGTAGTACTGGGCGATGAGTTATGTTCATGGCACCCCGTCATCAAAAATTAAATTGCTTCAGGGCTTCAGGCATACCTTGTGCAATGGCAGCCTGTTCTTTTGCAGCGTAAGTAGCGGCGCCCCACAACTCCAGATGGCTACCCATACCCAGTAGCATCACTTCTTTTTCAATGCCAGCAGCTGATCGCAACTCTGGGCTTACCAAAATTCTTCCTGCGCTGTCTAAATCCACTTCCGCAGCATTACCAAGGAAGATTCGGCGCCACCAATGGGCATCCATCGGCAATTGCGCGACACGTGTGCGGAATGTTTCCCACTCAGAGCGAGGGAACAACAACAGGCATCCATCAGGGTGTTTTGTGAGCGTAATTCGGCCCTCACCTTGAACCAACAAGGCGTCACGATGCTTTGCCGGCACAGACATGCGGCCTTTTGCATCTAAATTGAGAGCTGACGCACCTTGAAACACCATTTACCCCACTTTTTCACACTTCCTCCCACTTTAGAGGATCGTAATAAGAGGGTCAAGTGTTTTTGGGCAATATTTTAGGAAATTTCCTTGTGATTACAAACACTTAGCGTCATGTCTTGATAAAATGGTGACTATAAAAATGCTACTTGAAACAACGGCTTGGAAAATATACTTAAGAATAGATCTTAGCTATTTAGCCCAATAATAGATAAATATACTGTATTAATGAACAGTACTCCAACTAAAAATACCCGAAACAATTAATTTAGGGCTAGATTTTGTAAGCAGTGCTTGTCATGACTTTTGACATCGCCTGCATCAGCTTCTGAATCGGCTCCGGCAAGACCGCACCACCAGCAGAAATCGCAGCTTGTCCATGCTTGATTTCATCGATGCGCATTTGATCAACAATGGCGCGGGAACGCTCATCTTCTACAGGCAATTTTTTGAGATGGCTCTCGAGGTGATTCTCTACTTGTTTTTCTGTTTCAGCAACAAACCCCAAACTCCACTTATCGCCCGCTAAGCCAGCAGCCAAGCCGATTGTAAAGGATCCTGCATACCAAATTGGATTGAGATAACTCGTGTGCGAGCCTAGCTCTTGAAGGCGAGTTTCACACCAAGCCAAATGGTCCATTTCCTCTTGTCCAGAGTGATCTAACATCTGCCGAATTTCAGGATTACGAGCTACTAATTTTTGGGATTGGTATAGGGCTTGAGCACAAACCTCACCCACATGATTGACCCGCATTAATCCAGCAGCATGCTCTCGCTCTTTGACATCCAGCAAAGCAGCAGATTGAATATCCGAACCTGGGGTTGGGCGATGAGCATGAGCACCCCCAACTACCGAGCGCAAGGCTGTATCAAACTCAATAATGAAGCGGTCAATTAGCGCCATAGGCTTGTAAAAACTAGACCAAAACCTCTGCTTTGCAGCTTTGTTTGGTCTTTAAACCTAACTCAGCCAAAAGCTCTCGGTCTTGTTCTGCCTCGGGATTGCCGGTAGTGAGTAGTTGCTCACCATAGAAAATAGAATTCGCGCCAGCCTGGAAGCACATGGCCTGAACTGCCCTACCGAGCTCCTGTCGACCGGCTGATAAACGCACCCGTGCACGCGGCATCGTGATGCGAGCCACTGCAATCGTTCTAACGAATTCCATCGGATCTAAAGGCTTCTGATCTTCTAACGGGGTGCCTGCAACGGGAACCAGGTGGTTAATGGGAACTGACTCTGGATATGGGCTTAAATTGGCCAAACGGGCTAAGAAAGCTGCGCGCTGTTCACGGGACTCACCCATGCCCACAATGCCGCCACAACACACTGACATGCCAGCAGCACGTACATTAGAAATCGTATCCAAACGGTCTTGATAGCCCCGCGTGGAGATAACTGAGCGATAGAAGTCCTCGCTGGTATCCAAATTGTGGTTATAGAAGTCCAGGCCAGCCTCTTGCAGGGCTTGGGCCTGATTGGCCTCCAGCATCCCTAGAGTGGCGCAGGTTTCAAGGCCCAGGGCCTTCACGCCCTTAATCATGGCAGTGACTTTTTCAATATCGCGGTCTTTAGGCTCCCGCCAAGCGGCGCCCATGCAGAAACGGTTAGATCCAGCTGCTTTGGCAGCCTTAGCCGCCTCGAGCACCTCGTCCAGATCCATCAACTTATTAGCCTTGACGTCGGTGTCATAACGAGCCGCCTGGGGGCAATAACCACAATCCTCTGGACAGCCACCGGTCTTGATTGATAAGAGTGTAGCCAATTCCACATCGCCATCAGGGAAGTTGGCACGATGAGTCTCTTGTGCCTTGAACATTAATTCGCTAAATGGGAGGGCAAATAGAGCCTCAATTTGAGCAACCGACCAAGCGCCCGATGCGTCGACCTCTTTATGCAAATCCTTTTGAGACTTGACTTGGGTGAGGGGGTTTTCAGTAGTTTGGGTGGCCTGCATGGTCGAATTCCAGAAAATAGATCAATTCAAGGCATAAACATAACAGATACAGGCCTAAATTAGGAAAAACTAGTGGTCAAATACCAAACATGAAGCTTATTTCTGATCCAAATCAAACCTCCCTGGTCGATCGCAGCCTAGATGCTGTTTGGCATCCCTGCACTCAGATGAAGCACCACGAGTCATTGCCATTAATTGCCATTACCAAGGGTAAGGGTGCTTGGCTATTTGATGACAAGGAAAATGCGCTGCTCGATTGCATTAGCTCTTGGTGGACCAATCTGTTTGGGCACTCCAATCTGCGCATCAATCAAGCCATTACTAATCAGCTTGAAAAAATTGAGCATGTCATGCTCGCCGGATTTACTCACCCCCCTGTAGTGGAGCTTTCCGAGAAACTGTCCGCATTAACTCAAGGTCATTTGGGTCACGTTTTTTTTGCATCGGATGGCGCCTCTGCAGTAGAAATTGCCTTGAAGATGAGTCATCACTTTTGGCGCCTGAATAACCAACCGCAAAAGAAAAAATTTGTCTGCTTAGAAAATGGTTATCACGGTGAAACCTTAGGTGCATTAGCAGTGACTGACGTTGCAATCTTTCGTGAAGCCTATGGTGCACTTTTACAAGATGTTTTCACTGTACCTTCACCTGATGCACGTAAGGCAAAGCCTGGTGAAAGCGCTGATGATGTTGCTAGACAAGCTGCAAAAAAATTAGAGGCGCTACTAGAAGCAGAGCATCATCATATTGCTGCCATCATTGTTGAACCACTAGTTCAATGCGCTGGGCAAATGGCGATGTACTCACCAGAATATTTACGCTTAGTCCGATCGCTCTGTGATCGCTATAGCGTTCACCTCATCGCCGATGAGATCGCAGTAGGCTGTGGTCGATCAGGAAAATTTTTTGCTTGCGAACATGCGGGAATTTGGCCGGACTTCTTGACGCTGTCTAAAGGCATCAGCGGCGGCTATCTTCCGCTATCGCTCTCCATGACAACTAACAAAATTTATCGCGCCTTCTATGGCGATCAAATGCAACAAGGCTTCTTACACTCACATTCCTATACAGGCAATCCATTAGCATGCGCTGCTGCACTTTCGTGCTTAGACATTTTTGAAGCTGAATCTGTTCTTGAAAAAAATCTTGAACGCAGTAAAGATCTCGCAAATGCATTTGCTTGGGCAAAAGCAGATCCTCGCATCGAACATTGGCGCCAGCAGGGCATGATTCTGGCCTTTGATATCAAACCTGAATCACTAAAAAATTCAGCTACGTTTTCACGAGACATGTTTTTAGCAAGCATGGCGGAAGGCATTCTCATTAGGCCAATTGGCAATACGATTTATGTAATGCCGCCGTATATTCTCTCTTCAGAGGAAACGATGCAAATGGGTGCCTCTGTACAACGCGCGCTTAATCAGGTACTGGCATGAGTGCAAACTTTAAAGCGTGCGATATGGCAGAGCACCAGATTGCCGACCTAGATGAACAGTTACTCAGACGCAAACTACGTACTACCGAATCACCCTGCGACACCAAGGCCCGCGTTGGTAAGCGAGAGCTAAAAGCATTTTGTAGTAATGACTACCTAGGTTTAGCAAACCACCCCAAATTAATTACTGCGCTTGCGGAAGGTGCGAAGCTATATGGGGTTGGGAGCGGAGCATCGCACCTAATTAGCGGTCACAGCATTGCACATGACTTGCTTGAAAAAAAATTAGCCGCCTGTGAGGAAAAACATATTCCTAACGCAGGGGCGCTGTTCTTTAGCACCGGCTATCTCGCGAATATCAACGCCATCACTGGAATTTCTAGACTTGCTGAGCAGGGTCAAGCCAGCATTTACTCAGCCAAACTCAATCATGCCTCCTTGATTGATGGTGTACGACTAGCAAGCGCACAAAATAAAGCTCAGGTGACTTTGTTTGATCACCAAAATCTCGACCCACTGGAAGAGTCGCTTAAGCAAGATACCCACCCCCTCAAGTTGATTGTGGTCGATGGCGTATTCAGCATGGATGGGGATATCGCGCCCGTAGAAAAACTCCTGCACATTGCCGAACAATATGATGCCTTATTGATGGTGGATGATGCACATGGATTTGGCGTGCTGGGCGAACAAGGTCACGGTATTTTGGAACAAGCAGGCGCGCATTCCGAGCGAATCATTTATGTCGGCACACTTGGTAAAGCAGCTGGCGTTAGTGGTGCCTTTATTTGTGCAGCTGCACCTTTTATTGAATGGCTCATCCAAAAGGGACGCCCCTATATTTACAGCACCGCTACACCACCGGCAATTGCGCATACCTTACTCACCAGCCTTAAATTGATCGAGGGTGATGAAGGCATTGCTCGTCGTAAAAAACTGAATGAACTGATTCAGATTTGGCGTGATGAAATGATTTTCTCAAGCTGGGAAAAAACTCCTTCATCCACCCCAATTCAGCCAGTCATTTTAGGAAGCAATGCCAATGCGTTAGCAGTAGCCAAGCTCCTGGATGAAGCGGGCTATTGGATTCCAGCAATTCGTCCGCCCACCGTTCCTGTTGGCACTTCTCGCCTACGCATTACTTTTTCTGCAAACCATAGTGTTGATGGCTTACGTGAGTTAATTCAGGCATTAAAAATCATTGAGCAAACAGTAGAAGGTAACTCATGATAATGAATACCCCCACTGGTTTTTTTGTCACCGGCACCGATACTGAAGTTGGCAAAACTTTGCTAAGTGGTGCGCTCATTCTCAAACTAAGAGAGGCAGGCATCCGCGCAATCGGTTTTAAGCCTGTAGTCGCCGGCACCTATATTGACTCCAACGGTCACAAACTGAATGAAGACCTAGAAGCATTACGGATCGCGTCAGGATTAAATTCTCAGGAGCCAAGTCTCTGCCCCTATGTTCTAGATGAGGCAGCCGCCCCACACCTTGTTGCCAAGAAAAATGATGTTTACCTAGACCCTTCCATCATCTTGGGTGATTTACATTCCTTGAGCCAACAATTTGAGGTGGTGGTTGAAGGTGCAGGTGGATTTTTAGTTCCTCTAAATGAGCAGGAAGATTTGGGTGATCTCGCTCAGGCAATCGATTTACCAGTCATCCTCGTAGTAGGTATGCGTTTGGGCTGCATTAATCACGCCTTACTCACTTGTGAAGCAATTGTGTCTCGCCAGTTGACGCTTGCTGGGTGGGTAGCGAATACGCTTTCAGAGGAAATGCCTCTTTTAGAAGAAAATATTCAAACCCTAAAAGACCGAATTTTTGCGCCATTTTTAGGCGTCATTCCCACCCTTCCCAAGCATCTTGAGAAGCTAGAGAATGCCCCCTACTCCATAGAGACCTTACGATTTGCTGCGGAGCATATAAAACTGCCTGAGTAAATTCAGATAAGATGCAGCTATGCGATTACTTCCAGAAATCATCGACTCCGCATCAGCCATTCAAGAGATTCGACGCAATATTCATGCGCATCCAGAATTACGCTTTGAAGAAAATCGCACTTCCGACCTAGTAGCAGAAGCGCTTTCAAGCTGGGGAATTACGGTATATCGTGGCCTTGGAAAAACTGGGGTCGTCGGCAAACTCGATGGCGACTTAGGTCAAGGCAAGATGATTGGCTTGCGTGCCGATATGGATGCGCTACCACTACAAGAACACAATACCTTTGAACACACCTCAAAGAATCCCGGCAAGATGCATGCCTGTGGCCATGATGGTCATACTGCAATGCTCTTAGGTGCCGCCCAATATTTATCAAATCATCGCGATTTCAAAGGCTCAGTCATTTTTATTTTTCAGCCAGCTGAAGAAGGCGGTGCTGGCGCGCAAGAAATGATTAACGATGGATTGTTCAAACAATTTCCTTGCGATGCTGTTTTTGGTTTGCACAACTGGCCAGGACTTGCAGAAGGTCATTTTGGCGTGACCTCTGGCCCGATGATGGCCTCAAGTAATACTTTCGAAATCACTATCCGCGGTAAAGGTGGACATGCCGCTTTGCCACACAACAGTGCTGACCCCGTTCTAGCAGGAGCTCAAGTTGTCCAAGCACTGCAAAGCATCATTACCCGAAACAAACGTCCAGTGGATGCGGCAGTGTTATCAGTCACGCAGTTTCATGCGGGCGAGACGAGTAATGTCATTCCGGATAGCGCGTTTATCGGCGGCACCGTGCGCACATTCACTATCGAAGTTTTAGATTTAATTGAACAACGTTTGAAAGAAATCTCTCACAACGTATCCAGTGCATTTGACTGTCAGGCAGAAGTCAGTTTTGCTCGCAACTATCCCCCGCTGATTAATCATGACAAAGAAGTGGATTTCGCCAGCGAGGTAACGAGTGAATTGGTTGGGGCGCAAAACGTCAATACCTCAATCGATCCCACGATGGGCGCAGAAGACTTTGCATTCATGCTGCTGGAGAAACCTGGTTGCTATGTGTTTCTAGGCAACGGTGATGGCGATCACCGCGCAGTTGGACATGGCATGGGTCCATGTCAACTCCATAATCCTTCTTATGACTTCAATGACGCATTAATCCCTGTTGGCGTGAGCTACTGGGTCAAGCTAGCTCAACGCTACTTAGAAAAATAATTCATGCTGAGTATTGAAGTGTTTATGAGTTGGTAAATTTAGCTGGACGCTTTTCCATAAAAGCCGCCATGCCCTCTTTTTGATCATTGGTCGCAAAGCAAGAATGGAACAAACGTCGCTCAAAATGAATACCTTCTGAGAGCGTAGTTTCATAAGCGGCATTGATCGCCTCTTTCACCATCATCGCTGTGAGCAACGGCATATCCGCAATCGTCTTAGCAATTGCTTTAACTTCTTTTAGCAAATCCGCCTGGGGGAAAATACGAGCAACAAGACCTGAGCGCTCGGCTTCAGCAGCATCCATCATGCGGCCAGTCAAAGCCAGGTCCATTGCTTTTGCTTTGGAAACTGCACGCGGTAAACGCTGCGTACCACCAGCACCAGGGATAATTCCCAACTTCACTTCTGGTTGTGCAAACTTCGCACTGTCAGCTGCCATGATGGTGTCGCACATCATCGCCAATTCACATCCGCCACCAAGAGCATATCCAGACACAGCTGCAATTACTGGTTTACGTACTTTTCTAATCTCTTCCCAATTACGAGAGATAAAGTCGCCACGATAAATATCAGCAAATCCGTACTTCGTCATCGTTGCAATGTCTGCACCAGCAGCAAATGCTTTTTCACTGCCAGTAACAATGATGCAACCAATATTGTCGTCAGCATCAAAACTCAATAGCGCTGCACCTAACTCATCCATTAACTCATCATTTAGGGCATTTAATACTTGAGGACGATTGAGGGTAATGACGGCAACTTTGCCATCCACTTCAGTCAATATAGTGTTGTAAGTCATCGATCTCTTTCAAAAATAGATTGGTTCAGCGCGGCAACAATAACCACATCTTGCCATCTTGTTTCATGCGTCCGGCTAATTCACCTGCAGAATCTCCTGATCCCCAATAGTAATCAGCTCGCACCCCGCCCACAATGGCTTTACCCGTATCCTGAGCCATCACCAGCTTCTGCAATGCCTGACTGCTTAAGGGCTTGGTTGTATTCAAAAATACTGGTGCACCTAAAGGCATGGCTTTCAAGTCAACGGCAATGCTGCGCTCAGCAGTTAAAGGTACCCCCAAAGCACCATTAGGGCCAAGATCTGCACTGACATTCCCAGGAAGCTCTTTGAAGAATACGAAGCGAGGATTGGCATTTAACATCTCCTCTACACGGCTTGGATTGCGCTTGGCCCATGCCGAGATGCCTTGCATCGTGGCTTCGCTGCGGGTGATTTCTTTCCGGTCTAGCAACCACTGTGCAAATGACTTAAATAGCTGATCATTGGTGCCGGCATAGCCTAGTCGCAATACTCGCCCATCTTCCAAACGAATTTTTCCAGAGCCTTGAATTTGCATAAAAGCGGCAGCCACAGGATCTTGTACCCAAGCAATCTCAGAACCACGTAGCACTCCAGAACTCATTAACTCTGCGCGTGTTGGTGCAGGGTTTGGCTTAGAGGTCTTCCAGGCAGTTGGCAAGCCATATAAAGGAACAGAGTAAGTAACCGTGCGGGTTTGGGAACCATTCATCACCGGCTCGTAATAGCCAGTGATGAGACCAGATTCATTGCCTGTAGCGCTGTTACGCACCTCATATGCCTGAAAATTGCCCTCAAAATATTGGCGAATAGCACGTCCATCTCGGCTCGAAACGTTACTGGCTTGTGTACATACCTGGCGCCAATTAATTTCACTATTGCGTTTGCGCAGAGCATCACAACTTTTGAGCCAAGCTAGCCAAGCCTGCGTTAAATCATCCTCTTGCCAACCGGGCAACTCCTGCCATGAAACTGATCTAAAGCTAGCAATCGAGGAAAGATAGGAAGATGGGGCGCTACCGCTAGACCGGTAACTAGTTCCACGAGTAGAAGGCGTAGAGCAAGCGGCCAGTAAGCCGGCAATGCTGATTACGAATACACTGCAGAGAAGGATTCGGGAAGAATTCTTGCGACTTATTAATTTGGATATAGAAATCATGATTGCCAATTTACTCGATGAATACCCAATGATCCTGTTTGTATTAGAGGGTGGCTTGGCTTTAGCCCTTCTGCTATTTATTGTCCTTTGGACCGGTAAGGGCAAAAAATAGGGTTTGCTTGAGGGCTCAATGTAAGGTTCTTGGCATTACTAAAGCAAATTCTGGGATTGGGGCTTGGAAAAACTGAGCCTCTTCAGTCACGCAGAAGTACTCACCGCGCATAGTTCCTACTGGCGTCGGCAAAGTAGCCCAGCTGGTGTACTCAAACTGCTCCCCCGCCCGTAGAAGCGGTTGTTGCCCTACAACCCCCAAACCACCAACCTCCTGGACATCATTATCCCCATCAGTGATGAACCAGTGGCGAGCAATGAGCTGAATGCTAGCCGTACCCGTATTTCGGATGGTGACGGTATAAGCAAACGCAAATTGGCGGTTATCGGGGTCAGACTGGTCGGGCAAATACTGGGTTTTGACCGTAATGCTGATTTCATGAGGATTCATGCTCGAATTCTGCTCCATCCTAAGGCCAACTGCAAGCTAGAATCTAGGGATGGATAGCCAGAAATCACCCACAAACAGCCAGTTTGTCATTGCCCCCTCCATTTTGTCGGCTGACTTTGCTTGCCTAGGCAAAGAAGTTCAAGATGTTCTTCTAGCGGGCGCAGACTGGATTCACTTTGATGTGATGGACAACCATTACGTTCCCAACCTGACTATTGGGCCTTTAGTTTGCGAAGCGATACGCCCACATGCAACAAAAGATGGCAAGCCAGCGATGATTGATGTGCATTTAATGGTTGAGCCGGTAGACCGCCTCGTTCCAGACTTTGCAAAAGCTGGTGCAAACATGATTAGCTTTCATCCAGAGGCAAGCCCTCATGTGAACCGCACAATTAATTTGATTCGCGATCAAGGTTGTCAAGCTGGCTTAGTCTTAAATCCAGCCACTCCGCTTGATCACCTCGATCACACGATTGAATTGCTTGATCTGATTTTATTGATGTCAGTGAACCCAGGTTTTGGTGGTCAATCATTTATTCCAAGCACTCTCAATAAAATTGCACAGGTACGTGCACGCTTGGATCGCCATCAACAAGAAACAGGTCGCCATATTCGACTTGAAGTAGATGGTGGAATTAAAGTCGACAATATTGCAGAGGTAGCTAAAGCTGGTGCGGATACATTTGTTGCAGGCTCCGCAATCTTTGGCAAAGAAAATTATGCCGATGTGATTAAAGCGATGCGTGCAGAACTAGCGACGTCAGGAAAAGCGTAATGCAGCACGAAGAATTTCTTGCCCTAGCAAAACAGGGTTTCAATCGCATTCCGTTAGTAAAAGAAGTATTGGCTGACTTAGAGACGCCTCTCTCGCTGTACGTCAAACTCACACAAGCTTTTGGACAAAAAAATACTTATTTACTGGAGTCTGTCCTAGGTGGCGAGCGCTTTGGTCGCTTCTCTTTTATTGGTCTGCCTGCTAAAACTGTTTTAAGGACAGTTGGCACTCCAGATGCGCCGCTGACTGAAGTACTCTTCAATGACAAAGTGATTGAAACCAATCATGACAACCCATTGGATTTTGTGGATGCCTATTTCAAACGCTTCAAAGTAGCTGTACAACCTGGTCTCCCACGTTTCTGTGGTGGACTTGCTGGCTACTTTGGATATGACACGGTTCGTTACATCGAATCGCGTTTAGCGAAACATCATCTGCCAGATGAATTAGGTGTGCCCGATATTCAATTGATGCTCACCGAAGAGTTGGCAGTGGTTGATAACGTTGCAGGTCGTATTTATTTAATTGTCTATGTAGATCCAAGTGTTACCGATAGTTTTGAAAAAGGCCAAGCTCGATTAAAAGAATTACTTGCTTGCCTAAGCAAACCAGTAAGCATGCCAGCGTCATTGCCAAGCACCAAAACAGAATTAGTACGCAAGTTCAAAGCAGCTGATTTTGAAAATGCTGTTTTGAAAACTAAAGAATATATTTTGGCCGGCGACTGTATGCAGGTCGTAATCGGTCAACGCATCAGCAAACCATTCACAGATTCACCTCTCGCGCTCTACCGTGCATTGCGCTCTTTGAATCCATCGCCTTACATGTACTTCTATGACTTTGGTGACTTGCAAGTAGTGGGCTCATCACCTGAGATCTTGGTGCGCCAAGAACAATGTGAGAGCCAAAAGATTGTGACGATTCGTCCGCTAGCTGGCACACGTCCTCGTGGTGCCACACCTGAAGAAGATGAGCGTCTTGCCACGGAATTGCTTGCCGACCCAAAAGAAATTGCTGAGCACGTCATGTTGATTGACTTAGCGCGCAACGATGTGGGTCGTATTGCAAAAACAGGTACCGTCAAGGTGACTGATTCGATGTCGATCGAAAAGTATTCTCATGTGCAACACATTGTTAGCTCTGTTGAGGGTGAATTACTAGACAATATGAGCAATATGGATGTTCTGCGCGCAACCTTCCCAGCCGGCACTTTATCGGGCGCCCCCAAAATTCGGGCGATGGAAATTATTGATGAGATGGAAATTGTGAAACGTGGCGTCTATGGTGGTGCGGTAGGCTACCTCTCCTTCTCTGGCGATATGGATGTAGCGATCGCCATTCGCACTGGTGTGATCCGTGATGGTGTAATGCACTCCCAAGCTGGAGCTGGTGTAGTTGCAGACTCCGACCCCACCGCCGAGTGGAAAGAAACCGAAGCCAAAGCCCGAGCAGTATTAATGGCGGCTAATTTAGTACAAGGAGGGCTCGATGCTCCTCATGATTGATAACTACGATTCATTTACCTATAACCTCGTTCAATATTTTGCAGAGCTTGGTGAAGAGGTAAAAGTTTTACGTAATGATGAAATTTCGGTTGAAGAGATCGCTAAAATCAATCCTACGCGCATTTGTATTTCGCCTGGACCATGTAGCCCAGCAGAAGCAGGGATTTCTGTAGCCACGATTCAACGCTATGCCGGACAGATTCCTATTCTTGGAGTCTGTCTTGGACATCAAGCAATTGGTGAGGCATTCGGCGGCAAGATTATTCGTGCCCAGAAAGTCATGCATGGCAAAACGGATGAGATTCACCATACTGGTGCTGGCCTTTTCAAAGATTTGCCAAACCCATTTAAAGTAACTCGCTATCACTCTCTTGCGATTGAGAAGAGTTCATTGCCAGCAGTTCTTGAAGTCACAGCCACCTCATCTGATGGTGAAATCATGGGTGTGCGTCATAAGGAGCTTGCGGTGGAAGGTGTCCAATTTCATCCAGAATCGATTCTTTCTGAGCATGGCCATGCGCTGCTGAAGAATTTCTTGCAAGCCAAATAACTCAAAAGCATTCTCTCGATCCCTATGCCTATTACGCCTCAGCAAGCACTACAACGTTGTATTGAACATCGTGAACTTTTTCATGATGAGATGACGGCAATGATGCGTCTGATCATGAGCGGTGAGATGCCACCCACTTTAGTGGCTGGTCTACTAGTTGCCCTGCGGACGAAAAAAGAGACTGTTGGCGAGATTACCGCAGCCGCCCAAGTAATGCGTGAATTTGCGACGCCAGTACATATAGAGGATAGAAAAAATTTAGTGGATGTAGTGGGTACTGGTGGCGATGGTGCCCATACCTTCAATATTTCTACCGCTGCGATGTTTGTAGCTGCAGCAGCCGGTGCAAAAATTGCTAAACACGGCAATCGCAGCGTCAGCAGCAAATCTGGAAGCGCAGATATTCTAGAGTCTCTAGGCGTCAAGCTGTCGCTCTCACCAGAGCAAGTCGCCAAATGTATTTCAGAGGTTGGGGCTGGCTTTATGTTTGCTCCGAATCATCACCCTGCAATGAGAAATGTTGTCCCGATTCGCAAAGATTTGGGTGTGCGTACGATTTTTAATATCCTTGGCCCCCTTACAAACCCAGCGGATGCTAAGCGCATCCTCATGGGCGTGTTTCATGCTGACTTGGTAGGCATTCAGGCGCGCGTACTACAAGCTATGGGTATGGATCATGCATTGGTAGTTTATGGCCGCGATGGTCTAGATGAAATCTCCCTTGAAGGCCCTACTCTGGTTGGCGAACTGAAAGATGGTCAAGTTCGTGAGTACGAAATTCATCCGAAAGACTTTGGTTTATGCACAGCCCTGACCAATAGCTTTAAGGTCGCTGACGCCGAAGAATCCAAAGCGATTGTGTTGGATGTACTCAATAAAAAATCTGGCCCAGCAAGTGACATTGTTTGCCTCAATGCCGGAGCAGTGCTGTACGTAGCTGATGTGGCACCAAGTATTGCCAGCGGTATTCAGATGGCTCAAGCAGCTATTGCTTCTGGTGCTGCCCGTCAAAAGCTGGACCAATTTGTAGCAGCAACCCAAAACTAATTAAGATCTTCATGAGCGATATCCTCGACAAAATTGTTGCCACCAAAAAAATTGAGGTTGCCGCTGATTCAAAAAAAATCTCTTTAGCCAATCAACGCGATCAGGCCGAAGAAAATAATCGCGATCCGCTTCTAAAGCCCCGGGGCTTTATTCAATCTATCGAAAATAAGATTACGGCAGGTAAAGCTGGTGTGATTACTGAAATTAAAAAAGCGAGTCCCAGCAAAGGAATCTTGCGAGAAAACTTTCAGCCAGCCGAGATTGCTCAGTCTTATGAAAAAAATGGCGCAGCCTGCTTATCGATTCTTACGGATAAAGATTATTTCCAGGGAGCGAATGCTTACCTTCAAGCTGCCAGAGCTGCGTGTAGCATTCCCGTATTGCGCAAAGACTTTACAATTGACCCTTACCAAGTCTATGAAGCACGAGCGATTGGTGCTGATGCGATTTTGCTTATTGTGGCCTGCTTAGAGCACAACCAAATGAAAGAGTTAGAAGCCTGTGCCCATGAGTTGGGCTTAGATGTTCTGGTTGAGGTTCATAACGCTCCTGAGCTAGAGCAAGCCCTTGAATTAAAAACTCCACTGCTCGGAATTAACAATCGTAATCTGAAGACTTTTGAAGTTACCCTTCAAACAACTCTGTCTTTGCTATCAATGGTGCCATCAGGAAAAACCTTGGTTACTGAATCGGGCATCATGAGTCGTGCCGATGTGCAGTTGATGCGTGATCACCAAATCAATGCATTCTTGGTGGGCGAGGCATTTATGCGCGCGAGTGATCCAGGTGCAGCCTTAAGCGAACTGTTTAACTAGGCAAGCCTAGAGGGCTTCAGAAAATCGAGCCCTGCTTTAATCAGCCCAACAAGCACTATGGTGCCAAGCACATCACCAATTAGCATCACCAAGAAGTGATTAAAGCTTCCGGTCTCATCAAGCCCTCGTACAGCAAACCACCACTGGTGTAGACCGGCACTGAAAAGTGCATAAATCAAAATACATGCCACCAACTTTGGCAAACTAAGGTTACCTAGATCTGGTGAAATTTTGGCATTCTTCAAAACAAATATTCTGGCCAAGTAAGGTGCGAGCCCTGAAATCAAGCCAACGCCAATGCAGGTAGTGAAGTCTTGAGGAAAGTCACCTAGATAGCTAATACAGAAGGAGCTGAGCGCAATACCAAGAGCTCCGGGCAAACCAAATATCAGGGTCAGAAATAATCTGAGGCCAGCGGGAAGATAGACCCAATTAACTCCCAATCCATATGCCAAATTAGTCATCAACCATGCATTGATGTAGAACAAAATTGAGTACGTTACCGCACTAATTAAAAAGCCTAAAATCTGTACTGAGAGTGTGTTTTTCATGATCGCCAACGTGGTTATTAACTTAATACTATGTCATGCTAGTAATCAAATTTATGCAGGTATATACTCCTCTCGTTAACCCTTAGGTTAATAGCCATTTAAAACCTTAAGCACTCATGTCGACCACTAAATCCTCTTGCTATATTCGTTTTTTAAACCTGATTGATGTTCTAGACCGCATCAACCCTGGGAAAAAGCTCGACTTTATTGAAGAAAGTCTTCTGGATAAAATTATTTTAAGCTTTCATGCTAAACAGTTCAATTTGGTGGGAGACCTTATCTCCTTATCAGAGCTTGGCTCCCAGGCAACCCTTCATGGGCGACTCAAGAATCTGAGCGCTATGGGCTATATCAAGATGGCAGCGAATGAAGATGGGCGTAAAAAAGAAGTGGTTCCCAGCAAGATTGCCATCAAGCGCTACGAAGAAATTTCTAAGTGCCTAGAAAAGGCTGTCAAAGCAAGCTGATTCAATCCCAAAGAAGCAAAAAAAGCCCTTAACTAGTAAGGGCTTTTTTATTTAACAGTACTGCTTTAGACGTTAAAGAGGAAATTCAAGACGTCACCATCTTTAACAACATACTCTTTACCTTCAGCGCGCATTTTCCCAGCCTCTTTGGCGCCAGACTCACCCTTGAATTGAATGAAGTCTTCAAATGCAATGGTTTGGGCACGAATAAAGCCACGCTCAAAATCAGTATGAATAACGCCCGCAGCTTGAGGAGCGGTATCGCCCTGATGAATTGTCCAGGCACGAACCTCTTTAACGCCAGCCGTAAAGTAGGTCTGCAAGCCCAATAACTTATAGCCCGCACGAATCACGCGGTCTAATCCAGACTCTTCCATGCCGAGATCTGCCAAGAACTCAACCTTGTCAGCATCATCTAAATCAGCGATTTCTGCCTCGATTGCTGCACAAACGGCAACAACTGGTGCTCCCTCTTTAGCTGCGTGCTGAATCACTGCCTCTAGATGCGGATTGTTGGCAAAGCCATCTTCTTTAACGTTGGCAATATACATCGCCGGTTTTGCTGTAATCAAGCACAGTGGCTTCAAGAGCAGATTTTCTTCCTCAGTCAGTTTCAAGCTACGAACTGGCTGAGCTTGATCCAAATGAGCTTGCACCTTAGTTAGTACAGCTACGAGAGCAGCTGCCTCTTTGTCGTTTCCAGACTTTGCAGCCTTACTGGAACGCTGCAGAGTTTTTTCTACAGTGGTTAAGTCGGATAAGGCCAGCTCGGTATCAATCACCGCGATATCGGAGATAGGATCGATCTTACCCGCTACGTGGATTACGTTAGCATCCTCAAAACAGCGCACCACATGGGTGATAGCGTCAGTTTCGCGAATATTCGCTAAAAATTGATTCCCGAGACCTTCACCTTTAGAGGCTCCAGCCACCAAACCCGCAATATCGACAAACTCGACAGCTGCAGGCAGGATGCGCTCAGGCTTTACGATCTCAGCCAAAGCGGCAAGACGGGGGTCAGGAACCTCGACTACACCCACGTTAGGCTCGATCGTGCAGAAGGGATAGTTTTCTGCCGCGATTCCAGCTTTGGTAAGCGCATTAAAGAGGGTAGATTTGCCGACGTTAGGCAGGCCGACGATGCCACATTTTAAAGACATAGCAGTATTGTAAAGGGCTAGTTTCGATATCATCGAGATATGTCAGAAGTTCGCCCAACTATCCCAGCTAATTTGCCTAAAAATACTTCCCAAATTCGTACAGTCGATGTCGTTGTAGTTGGTGCGGGCATAGCAGGTAAGGCTTGCGCCTTAGGCCTAGCTCAGCTAGGTCTAAACACCATTCAAATTGCCCCTGACTTAGGGCAAGCCGTTCCCGCTCCTCAGGGAGATCAATGGGGGCAACGCATATACGCCTTTTCTCCCGGCACCCAAAAACTATTAGCCCATCTTCAGATTTGGGATGCCGTTGATCACAGCCGCATGCAGCCCGTTCGAGATATGCGGATTTTTGGCGATCGTGGAGAAAAACATGACCAGCTACATTTGTCTGCTTTTGAAGCCGGGACACCTCAGTTGGCCTGGATTGGCGAATCGAACGTAATCGAACACACCCTAGACCAAGCCTCACGCTTTCAAAATAAATTAGAGCGCATCAATGACGCGGTAGAAAACATTCAAGTAGATTCAGATAGAGCAACGCTGCAACTGAGAAATGGATCTGCCTTGCGCACCCAACTCGTCATTGCCGCTGACGGAGCTAATTCACCGATACGTACTGAACTAGGAATTTCCACAAAAGAAGAAAGTTATTCGCAAAGTGCTGTCGTAGCGAATTGGATTTGCAGTAACGCACATTTAGAAACCGCCTATCAATGGTTTTTGCCAGGCGGCGATATCGTGGCAATGCTGCCATTACCAAACAAACAAGTCTCGATGGTATGGTCAACTTCACCAGAAAATGCTGCTGAACTTTTAAAACTAGATCAAGTAGTATGGACTGAAAAGTTTTCCTCAATTGCCAACGGGGAAATAGTGAAGCAACTTGGATTACTCACACTCAATTCAACACCAGCTGCCTTTCCTCTCAGAAGAATTCGTGCGAGTCGTTTTATCGGGCCCGATGAGAACCCCAAAGTTGTGCTGATTGGAGACGCTGCCCATGTCATGCATCCTTTGGCTGGGCAAGGCTTGAACTTGGGGCTAAGAGATGTAGCAACACTATTAAACATTTTGAGTAAGCGAGAGTCTTTCCGCCTGCCGAACGACAAAGTATTGCTGCGCCGTTACGAACGTCAACGTCAAGGCGATACTGGTGCTCTGCTCTGGGTAACCGACAAACTCAAGAAGTTATTCTCAGCCAGCAGTGGTACAGAGAAACAATTGCGCAATTGGGGCTTAGGCCTCGTCAATCGTAGTCACTTTATTAAACGGCGCCTCATTGAGCGCGCCCTTGGAGATGCTGATTTTGAATAAATTAATTTCTACTATCGCCTTAGCCTTCTCTCTCATTTTTTTAGCGGTATCGGTGAATGCGCAATCAGAGCAGCAAGTTAGATCTGAGCTACAAAAGAAAATTGGCGCTAACACCAAAATTAAAAGTGTTTCCTCATCACCTATCCCTGGCATATACGAGGTGTTGGTCGGGAATGATGTGTTTTATACCGATGCGAACAGTAAATATTTAATTCAGGGTGAAATCATTGAAATCGCCACAGGAAAAAATATTACCGAACAAAAACAGGCAGACCTGAATCGCATTAAATGGGCCGAACTGAATCCATCAAATGCTTTAAAAGCAGTACGCGGCAATGGCAGTCGGCAGCTGGCTATTTTCTCTGACCCCAACTGCGGTTACTGCAAGCGCCTTGAGAAATCACTCCAACAGCTAGACAACGTCACTATCTACACCTACCTCATTCCGATTTTGTCGCCAGACTCTGCGCAGAAGTCTAAACAAATCTGGTGCTCTGCCGATCCACAGAAGGCCTACATTGATTGGATGATCAATGGCATTGCGCCGAGTGGGAAAAGTGACTGCACTACCCCCTTAGACAAGAATATGGCCTTCGCCAAGACCTATGGCATTACTGGCACCCCCACTATTTTCTTTGCTGATGGCAGCCGCTTTCCGGGCGCCGTTCAAATCACTGATATTGAAAAGAAATTTAACAGTCTGAAGTAATAGGTCAAGCTTATGAATGAATTAAATACTTCTGATCTGCCTGCAATCCAATACACCATCTGGGCGGCAGATCTACATGGTCACCGCTTTTATGTGAAGTTGCGTATTGAGAACCCATTGCCGAATGGACAGATTTTGCAAATGCCCGCGTGGATTCCAGGCAGCTATTTGATTCGTGACTTCAGCAAGCAAATCGAAACAATTGAAGCTTTTGCAGTTGATAACCCGAATGAAGCACTCGAGCTTGAGCGAATTGACAACGATCAGTGGCGCTTACCCAAGGTGGCTGGCGCAGTAGAGATTCTGACAACGGTATATGCATTTGATTCTTCGGTACGCGCTGCCTATCTTGATACTGAACGTGCGTTTATCAATCCAAGCAGCTTATGTTTAGCAGTCAAAGGTCAAGAGTCTTTACCCTGCGCATTAATATTAATTCCACCCAAAGATACTTGCGCGAATTCCTGGACTGTTCAGACAGGCTTGCAGCCAGCCAAAGTAGGCAGTCAAGGTTACGGCTTTTATCTGGCAAAAAATTATGATGATCTGCTGGATCATCCCATTGCGATGGGAGAGTTTCAAATTGCCCATTGGAAATCCAATGACGTGTCACATAGCATGGCGATTCAGGGCTGCATTCATGAAATTGATCTAGAGCGTTTAGCAACTGATCTTCAAGCTATCTGCGTTTGCACCATCAATCACTTTGAGCCAATAACCAAGAAAGCCCCATTCCAAAATTATTTATTTTTGGTCAATGCCGTTCTTTCTGGCTATGGTGGCCTTGAGCATCGCAATAGCACTGCCCTGCTATGCCGTCGCGATCAGATTCCCCAAGTCAATACTCCCTCGGATGAAACATCCTATCGTGAGTTTTTGGGTCTTTGTAGTCATGAGTATTTTCATGCTTGGTTAGTCAAACGGATTCAACCCAAAGCATTTCAACCTTATCAACTCGATCGCAGAAACCATACCCGCTTACTGTGGCTATTTGAAGGCTTTACAAGTTACTACGATGATCTGCAATTATTCCGTAGTAAACGCATTGATCTCAAAACCTATCTCAAGCTAGTCGCCAATAATTGGAATGGTATTTTGCGTGGGCCAGGTAGATTCAAGCAAAGCCTGGCTGATAGCTCTTTTGATGCCTGGACTAAGTACTATCAAGCAGATGAAAATACTCCAAATGCAGTCGTGAGTTATTACGGCAAGGGGGCATTGCTTGCCCTAGGTTTAGATCTCAAGATTCGCGCATTCACAGGAAACCGTCAATCCTTAGATGATTTGATGCGCCTCATCTGGCAAACACATGGAGTCACGCTTGATGGGATTGCTGAAGATGGTCTTGATGAATTAATGCAAACACTTCTGGGTACAGGATTTAATAAAACTTGGAATGAATTTAAGTCTCGCTATATTTTTGGTGTTGAAGATATCCCCATTCAGAAGTGGATTAATTCGAAGATCATTTCAGTTAAACAAAAAACTCACTCGAAGCTTGAGCAAATTAAATTGCAATTAGGATTGCGTACTAGCGATGCGAATGGCTGGCTAAAGGTAACGCATGTGCTTGACGGTGGAGCAGCGCAATTAGCAGGCCTAGCTACTGGAGATATTTTGGCCAGTATTAATGGTGAACGAATTACTCCTGCTCGATGGGATAAGGTCTTATCTAGCTTGATATCGGGACAAGTAATTCAGATTTGTTTTTACCGAGATGATCTAGAGCATGAGTGCATGACTGTCCTTGAGGATGATCAAATTCCAAAGCAGTACACGCTCACTCCAGCTGAGTGATGCATTCATTTTCTGCGGCTGATATTCCAGAAGATTGGCGCGCCCTACTCGGAGATTATTTTGAATCACCTGAGTGGCAAATGCTGCAGACCAATATCAGGGCTGACTTAACTAAGGATGCAAAGAAGATGTGTCCTGAGCCCCAGAACTTCTTTAAAGCGCTCACCCTAACTCCGCTTACTCAGGTCAAGGTCGTTATCTTAGGGCAGGATCCGTATCACTCTCCTGGGCTGGCTCAAGGCTTAGCCTTTTCCATCCCGAGTGATATTCCAACCAATTCCAGGCAATTTCCCAGCTCCTTACGCAATATCAGTAAAGCACTAGCACTAGAGGGGTTTGGCGCCCTTCCTAACGGTGATCTTCATACCTGGGCTGAACAAGGCGTACTGCTCATCAATACTGCCTTAAGCGTCAAATTAGGCGAAGCGGGTAGTCATGCCAACTTGGGCTGGAAATCCCTCGTTGATAGACTGATCAGTGCCCTGGCAAAGCAAAAGTCTTACCTAGTTTGGATGCTGTGGGGTGGTCACGCCCAATCAAAGTTGCCCTTGATTGAGACGGCCCAAGATCAGTTAATTCTACAATCCTCCCACCCCTCTGGGCTTGGGGTCTACAAAACAGACCAGCCCTTTCTGGAGCCAGGCGGGATGGCAAGTTGCAGGCACTTCACTAAAGCCAATGAGTGGCTCATCAAGCAGGGTGTAGAGCCAATTATCTGGGTAGATAGAAACAATTCAATTGGATTGGACTTATTTTTTATAGGGCATTAATCTTTACGTTACATGTAACAAATAAATAAGTTAATATGTTACATGTAACGTAAACAAAAAACCTGAAAATGTCCTCAAATAGTGCACTTAGAGTCCAAAAACACAGGCATGCCTTAAGGGGTGCTGGATTGCGACCTATTCAAATATGGGTTCCCAACACGCAGGCTCCAGGCTTTCTTGAAGAGTGCCGTCGCCAATCAGCATTAGTAGCCACATCCGATCGAGCAGACAAAGAATTAATGTTCTTCCTTGATGACGCATTAGCTGACTTGGATGAAGCATGAAGCGTGGCAATGTAGTGACAGTTGCCATACAAGGTGACTTTGGAAAGCCGAGGCCAGCCCTAGTCCTTCAATCAGACGTATTCAGTGATATTCATGCAACGGTAACGGTTGCCCTGATTTCAAGTGAAATTGTGCAAGCTCCAATATTCCGACTTGATATTGAGCCCAATGAAGCCAATGGCCTAACCCGACCATCCCAAGTTCAAATCGATAAGATCATGTCAATTCGAAGTGAAAAAATTGGATCCGTGATTGGTGAGCTCAATGACGTCATGATGGTTCGGGTCAATAGAGCGCTGGCGCTTTGGCTAGGTTTGGCCTAAATTGGCTTGCTAGAAAAGATTGCGTAGAGACAGCCTATAAGGCAAGAAGCCCCTATGGCGCTTAGCCACTCCAGCATCTGACCTGACTGAAAGAAGCCTGTAAATTGCCCTACATAGGAGCTCGCTAAGGCAGATATGAAGCCTATTAAGGCGGCCATGAGGAATCTCTTGATTTTGGGCTTGGCTTTACGCTGCCCGGGGTAAAAAACCAAGGTAAATACGCCCGTTAAGCCACCGATTACCAGAAAAGCTAAAAACCCCATTGCTACCCCCATTGTTGCCGACATCAAATCTATAATCACCATTATGAAGTTGTTGACACTCGGCATCAATCATCACACAGCGCCGGTCGCCATTCGGGAAAAGGTCGCCTTTGACCCTGAATTTCTTCAAGAAGCGTTGCACGATCTTCGCCAACATCTGGTTGGCGCGAATCAGGCCGGGCTGCCAGAAGCCACCATCTTATCCACATGCAATCGCACCGAAGTCTATTGCGCCGCTAATGATGCAGATGCAGCCAGTCTTTTGCATGAAGCCACTTTTGATTGGCTGGCAAAAACTCAACAACTTGCCCCAAGCAGTTTGGAGCCGCACATTTATTCACTACCGCAATCGGATGCGGTACGTCACGCTTTTAGGGTGGCCTGTGGATTAGATTCCATGGTGATTGGTGAAACCCAAATCTTGGGTCAGATGAAAGATGCTGTGCGCACTGCAAATGATGCGGGCGTACTTGGCACTTATCTCAATCAACTCTTTCAGAAAACCTTTGCCGTCGCAAAAGAAGTTCGTGGCTCTACAGAAATTGGTGCTCACTCAATTTCGATGGCAGCCGCTTCGGTTCGTTTATCCGAACGTATTTTTGAAAGCATTGCTGATCAACGCATTCTGTTTATCGGTGCCGGTGACATGATCACTTTATGTGCCACCCATTTCGTTGCACGCAAACCCAAAGCAGTTGCAATCGCCAATCGCACCATTGAGCGCGGCCAAGAATTAGCAGACTCGATTTCGATTCAAGATGTTGAAGCGGAATCATTCAAGCTCTCAGAGCTCCCCTCACGATTGCATGAATTCGACATCATTGTTTCAAGCACCGCATCCTCATTGCCGATCATCGGCCTAGGCATGGTTGAGAGCGCTCTGAAGCAACGTCGCCATAAACCGATGGTGATGATCGACTTGGCAGTACCTCGTGACTTTGAACCTGAGATTGCTCGGTTAAATGACATTTATCTTTATACAGTCGATGATTTAGGCGTGATGATTCAAACCGGCGCTTCCTTGCGCCAAGCTGCCGTGAGTCAAGCTGAAGCGATTATTGAAGATCGGGTTGGTAACTTTATGCACTGGATGCAAGGTCGCAAGACTGTGCCATTGATTCAGGATATCCAACAACAAGGTGAACACCTCAGGCAACTTGAACTCGATCGGGCCATGAAACGATTAATGCGTGGTGAGGATCCCCAAGAAGTTCTCAATGCGATGGCTCAAGGCCTAACCAATAAGTTCTTGCATGGCTCATTGCATGCTTTACAACACTCCAATGGCGCCGAGCGTGACGCCTTGATTAAGTTGCTTCCCAAATTATTCGCCTCGCATTCCAAGCCAGAAGACCATTAGATGAAGCCCAGCATGCGGGCTAAGCTAGACCACCTAGACACGCGCTTAGCCGAACTCAATTCCCTATTAACCACCGAAGAGTCCACCAAAGACATGGACAACTATCGGAAGCTCACACGCGAGCATTCTGATATTGCGATGGTAGTTGAGCAATTTGGCTTATACAAACAAGCTGAGGCAGATGCTCAAGCCGCTGAAGAGATGCGCAAAGATCCCGAAATGAAGGACTTTGCTGACGAAGAACAAAAACAAGCACAAACTACCATGGAGGAGCTTGAGGGTGTCCTACAAAAACTCTTGCTACCCAAAGATGTCAACGATGAACGCAATGTCTTCTTAGAAATTCGTGCAGGTACAGGTGGTGATGAGAGCGCACTATTTGCTGGTGACTTACTGAGGATGTATACGCGCTTTGCTGAGCGTCAAGGCTGGAAGGTGGAAGTGGTGAATGCTGCTGAATCCGATCTTGGTGGCTATAAAGAAGTTGTTCTGCGCCTAGTTGGTCAGTCAGTCTACTCACGGCTCAAATTTGAATCTGGTGGTCACCGCGTACAGCGTGTACCCCAAACAGAGACTCAGGGTCGAATTCATACTTCAGCCTGCACGGTAGCAGTGATGCCCGAGGCTGATGAGCTAGAAGCAGTGAAAATTAATCCTGCAGAATTAAGAATTGATACTTTCCGCGCCTCTGGTGCTGGCGGTCAGCATATTAATAAAACAGATTCTGCAGTTCGCATTACGCACTTACCCACGGGCACAGTAGTTGAGTGTCAGGATGACCGTAGCCAACACCGTAATCGCGAGCAAGCCATGAAAGTACTGGTATCTCGCATCATGGATGCACGAGAACGTGAAAAGCATCAACTTGAGGCGCAAACTCGAAAGTCTTTAATCGGCTCTGGTGATCGTAGCGACCGTATTCGTACTTACAACTTTCCGCAGGGTCGCATTACCGATCACCGCATTAATCTCACGCTCTATAAGATTGATGCCATGATGGATGGTGATTTAGATGATTTGTGCAATGCCTTAGCATCAGAACATCAGGCAGAGCTTCTAGCGGCACTTGGCGATAGTTAATACAAGCAGGATGAGTATCAGCCAGTCTTTACGCGAATTAATTAGCAACTGCACATTGCCAGCCAATGAGGCTCGCATACTACTAGCTCATTTACTAGAGAAGCACTACCAACTCCCTCGCTCTGCTCTGCTATCTCATGACGATATGAGTCTGAATGAGCAAGCTTTTGAGGAATGGGAAAGTCTAGTCTCCAGAAGATTGCATGGTGAGCCCATCGCCTATATCTTGGGCAAGAAGGGTTTTCATAATATTGAGTTACAGGTAGGGCCTGGGGTGCTGATTCCTCGCCCAGAAACTGAGCTTCTCGTAGAGATTGCTCTTAGTGAAATCGCCAAACTCAATAAGCCCACCAAAGTGTTAGATCTAGGTACTGGCTCTGGCGCTATCGCCCTTTCGATCGCTAGTACTGCACCTCTGGCGTCACTGCTTGCAACAGATCGATCGGCTGAGGCTCTAGCAATCGCCAAGCACAATGCCCAATTTCTGAATCTGACGGATCGCGTCCAGTTCTCACAAGGCAATTGGTACGAGGCAGTAGCCCAACTAAACCAATTTGATGTAATTGTCAGCAATCCGCCCTATATCGCCAACCAAGACCCCCATCTCACCCAAGGGGATCTTCGGTTTGAGCCTGAATCTGCCCTGACGGATTACGCTAGCGGGCTGAGCTGTCTAGAGCTCATTATTGCCGGGGCAGATCAATACCTGAAAGCTGGTGGCTTGATTGCCGTTGAGCATGGCTTTGATCAATCTGAAGCCGTGGTGGAGCTCATGAAAGGGGTAGGCCTAATTGATGTGCAGGCTCATCTTGATTTGGCGGGCCACTGCCGTGCAGCTTCTGGACGAAAAAGGCTCTAAAAGCCACAAAGGGAATTAACCCTTTTCTGCAGATAGCCTTAAAATTACCCTCATTGTTAATTGCAATTCAAGATCGCCTTACAGCACTAATTCAGGAAGAAAAAGATGAATACCCAAGCCAGAATTCAAGAAATCGTTAACAGCCATCCCGTTGTATTGTTCATGAAGGGCAATGCGCAATTTCCACAATGCGGATTTTCTGGAAATGCAGTCAATATTCTGCGTACTTGTGGCGTAGAAAAGCTACATACAGTGAATGTATTAGAGGATGCAGAAATTCGTCAGGGCATTAAAGAATTCGCTAACTGGCCAACTATTCCGCAGCTCTACATCAATGGTGAATTCATTGGCGGCTCTGACATCATGACTGAGATGTTTCAAAGCGGTGAATTGCAAAAGTTAGTTCAAGGCTAAGATTCAATAGCTTATATAGACTGCATTTGTGACTTTTGATTTAAGCGCTCTTCTCCTTTTTGGCCTGCCATTCGGCTTATGTGCAGGCCTTTTAGTTTATGCGCTCAATCTGAGATCCGCCCTTCGGCGTAGCGAACAACAAGCACAGGCTGAAGCTACTCTCACTATCAGCTTACGTACTGAAAGAGACCAAGCCTTACAAAATGCGATTCGTTTAGAGGCGGAGCTAGATTCTGAGCGTAAGCAGGGCTTAGGAAGAATTGAGTCCCTCAATGAAGCCAAAGAAGCGCTGACCAATCAGTTCAAAAATTTGGCCAATGAAATTCTGGAAGATAAATCGAAGCGCTTCACTGAGCAGAATGTTGCCAATCTAGATGCATTACTCAAGCCACTGCAAACCAAGCTTTCAGAATTTAAAGAGCAAGTAAATACTTCCTACGGCAATGAAGCACGTGAACGTTTTGCTCTCAAGAGCGAGATCGAGCGTCTAGCTAATCTAAATTTACGTATGTCGGATGAGACGCGCTCGCTAACTCAAGCGCTCAAAGGTGATTCCAAGGTACAGGGTAATTGGGGTGAGTTGGTTCTCGAGTCCATTCTTGAGTCTTCAGGTTTGCGCAAGGGTGAAGAATATCTTGTTCAAGACAGCCATACCCAGACTGATGGCTCACGTCTCCAGCCTGACGTAGTTGTTAAATTGCCGGAAGGCAGAAGTTTGGTGGTCGATAGCAAGGTTTCCATCACGGCATATTCACGTCATGCAGAAGCAACTGATCCGACAGTCTCAGAGCAAGAGTTAGCCGCCCATATTCAGTCGCTAAGGCAACATATTCAAGGACTATCCAGTAAAAACTACAGCTCCTTGTATGGCATTGGCTCAGTAGACTTTGTATTAATGTTTGTTCCTATTGAACCCGCCTTCTTATTGGCACTCAAGACTGCACCAAATCTCTATCAAGAGGCCTTAGCCAAAAATATTGTGCTAGTGTGTCCAAGCACCTTGATGGCAACCTTAAGAACTGTTGCTCATTTGTGGCGTCAGGATTCACAAAATCGCAATGCACTAGAAATTGCTAAGCAGTGTGGAATACTCTACGATAAGTTTGTTGGTTTTGTTGATGATCTAGAAAAATTAGGTCAACGCTTGGACCAAGCACAAACTAGTTATCACGATGCCTTTAGCAAACTCAAATCTGGCAAGGGCAATCTCATTCGCACTGCTGAGAAAGTACGCGAACTAGGTGTTAAGCCCAGCAAAAACTTATCTGCACCCCTGATTGAATCATCAGCAGACTCTGGTAAAAATTGACTGCTAAAGCATCAGCAATTCAAACCTCATCGCATTCCTATAGAAAGGTGGCTATTGCAGCCTGCTTTGGAACCTTTCTAGAGTGGTACGACTTTCTCGCTTTTGCTACTCTTGCGGTAGTTTTTGCCCCTCTTTTTTTTCCCTCAAGCGATCCCAGCACCGGCCTTTTAGCAAGCTTAGCCACCTTTGGAGTTGGTATGGTTGTAAGGCCGATCTGTAGTATCCCCTGGATTCGTACATCTAAAAAGTAGCGTTTTCTGTTGTTTATGGCAGTATTTACAACAGGAGAATCACTATGAAAAAGTTACGATTTACAGAAACCCAGATTGTCGGGATATTGAAGGAAGCCG
>NZ_JBIIPA010000021.1:0-34531 GCF_044342855.1 Polynucleobacter sp. | reverse complement strand
CTTGATAGAATGACTCCAGATGAGATGTATTTTAAAACCCTGCCGCCCGCATTAAAGGCGGCTTAAGCAGAGTAGAGAATCCACTTATAAATCGAGGGAAACTGTTCAAAGGAATGGGGCCACTTCTGTGTATGCCTCAAGCACTTCTAGCTTTGATAGTGTCGAGTTATAAGGCAAGTCAGCTTGTGACTCTGAATCGACGACCAATTGGGATTTAACTAAGGTAGTCAGTTCATCTATCTCCACCACTGTTCCATCAGTCTGAATGGTTTCTGTAATGACAGCCTTTTCAACGGAAGTAAGTGATTCGAGCTCTCCCCTACCTGCACTGGTAATGCCTGCATTGGCGAGCAATAGAAAGCCCACCAGAATTACGGCAAGACTACTTATTGATTGAATTGCGAATTTCATAAGATCCTTAGCGTCTTACATACGATTGTATGTAGGCCCTTCGTTTATTCACTTCACTTGCAAAAATAATTCCTGCGCTGTCATGCACCATAGCTAGTGGTTCTTGCAGGATTGTTTTCTCTGGCAAATAGGGATTGCCATTACCATCCCTGAGCCTGAACTTAGGTAAACCTAAGATCTTTGAGGCATCGACATAGGCGGCAACAGCCAGTGGCCTAGAGAGGGGTACAGCTGACTTTCCAGTTGGAGAAACCTGTAGTGGCATGAAGGTAACGAATACAAGGGTACTTAGCATGGGCTCTTTATGAAATTTGTTAGTTTTTTCATTTTCTTGGGCCACTAGCTCATTAGGTGATCTTGTGGTTTTTTATTCTGAATCCATTGAAACTTTTTGGGAGTTCCCCATGAAATACCTCATCACCTTACTTTTGATTGCCCAAGCAGTTCTGTTGGTGCGGGGCGCATCTGCCCAAGCCATTTATGGTCCCAATGGTAACTATGTTGGCTATAGCCAAACATCTTCCAGTGGTGTAACGAAAGTCTATAACGCCACCGGACAGAATGTTCAGTCTTATCAAACCGATAACGGGCAGACTAATTTTTATAGCCCCCAGGGCGCGTATCAAGGAACCTCAACAACCCCTGTTTACGCAAGTCCTAATACATCGATCAATACACCGCGCCAAGCACCACAGACGCCTTCAGTGAAAGGTTGGTAAGAAATGAAACGATTCCTTTTTATAGGTGCCCTTCTTATTTCTAGCGGCAGCCATGCCCAAGTAACTAGCTGGGAAAACTCGCCCTTTAATTACAACAATAGTCAGTACAACTACAACAATAGTTCTTATAACTACAGCAACTCCCCATATAACTACAACAACAGTCAATACAACTACAACGCAAATAACGGGGTATACGACAACAGCGGTAATCGTATTGGTTACGAAACCCAGTCGCCATCTGGCGTGACCAATGTCTTTGATAACAACGGCAATCGGATTGGGTACTCCCCCAGCAAAAGATAATGATTGCAGAAATGACTATCGATACCGAGGAGTTTCTGGCAGTATTGAAGCGATTAAAGCCCAGAAAAACTACGAAAGCCTCCTTAGCTGAAGAGCTTTATATTGCGCTCTTTAATGGTGAGGCTATCTTCTGCATAAGGGGGGTCCAAACTAGATGCTTGATTGAGAAAGCAATTAATTGGCGGGGTTATATTGAAGTGAATTCTGGGGTTGTACTGTCATTCTTAGCTGCACGTCCTGCAGGACCCAATATCAAACTCAGTGTTCGAGGCGATGTATTTCAGATAGAGAACATTAAAGTGCCCTGCAAGACCATGCAGTCACCAGAATGGATCACGGCAATGAGTTTTGAGGCCCATCTAAATGATGATCCCAAAGCCAAACCACAAGCAATCAATCTTTACTGCCCAAAATGTGGCAAGAAGCGCGGAGAGTTCTTCAAGCAAAAGATAATTAAGCAACCGCAACTCGGAGATCCCCCGCCTCCTAAATATCCAAGCTCTAGAAGATGCTCTGCCTGCAGGCACGAATGGTTAGAATTTAACGATTTATTATGAATAAATTAGTCTTCTTGGATTTTGATGGAGTGCTTCACCCTACGCACTTCGCTGGTGAAGATCCATTTAATAGAGTTCACCTACTTGAGGAATCTCTTGCAGGCTCAGATCTTGAAATTGTGATTTCTTCGAGCTGGCGATTTACTCATAGCATCGAGAAACTTCGGAAGCTACTACCTAGCTCAATTTCTAATTTAGTAATTGGTGTAACTGGCGCCCCGGTTATTGGTAAATATCCTCGCTATCAGGAGATTCAGACTTTCTTACAATCTCATGGGCATAGCAACTGGAGGGCCTTGGATGACTCTTACTGGGAGTTTCCAACTCCATGCCCAGAACTCATTCGCTGCAACCCAAATACCGGAATCTCAGAAAAGCAGATTCAAGAATTGCGTCAATGGATGATTGCCTAATAACTACCTATTGTCAGTAAGTATTCCACCCACCAGCACCATTGGGTAGAGTCTGTATGAGCTTTCCATTGGGCGTATAGGTGTTATATCCACCTGCGCCACTCGGCAATGTTTGAGTCACTCCCCCATTTGGTCCATACGTGTTGTAACCACCAGCACCATTAGGCAATGTTTGTGTGAGTTGTCCATTCGGTGAATAGGTGTTGTAACCACCAGCACCATTAGGCAGTGTCTGAGTCAACTGCCCATTTGGCCCATAGGAGTTATAACCACCAGCACCATTAGGCAGCGTCTGGGTAAGCGCTCCGTTGCGACCATAGGTGTTGTAACCTCCTGCACCGTTGGGTAATGTCTGAATAGGTTGCGAAAATGCGACCTCAGTGCATGTTAAGGCGACTGTAAAAATGATCGTCTTTATGTTTACAACGCTCATAGAGCCTCCAGGATTTTTAGCGAAAGATCAACTTCATGAAATTGAGATTGCAACTCTTCCGAATCGGAGAACTCATCCAATAGATATCCCTTTAGAGAGGTTACGTCTATTAATAAATCACCCGAGGAATAATTAAGCTTGCCCATTAGCGTCTCCGATACTTAGCTCGCACTTTTTCACGCTGCACAAATGACACATGTGCAATTAATGCCTCGCTGAAAAACATAAATAAGCCAATAAAGAAGGCTTGAACTAACCCCAAATCCAGCCCGCCCTGCTCAAGGCAATAAGCACTGATAAACATTAAGAATAGACCTAATAACTTAACCATTTTTCACTCCTTTTGTTGATATTGGTCAGATTAATGACCTGCTAGCTCACGAAATGAGCTATAAACTAACTAAAGTGATAAAAACAACAAATTAGCCATTAAGGGGTCCTCATGAGTGATATGGAAAGACTGCATCGCATTAAGTACATGATTCAGCAGCGTAAATGCGTCCCTAGGGAGGATTTCTTGTCTGAGCTAGAGGTTTCACCAGCAACCTTTAAGCGCGATCTTGAGTACCTACGTAGCCGCTTAAAGGCATCCATTGTTTATGACCGCTTTATGGGCGGGTATAAGTTTGAGAATCCAGATCATGTGGACAAAATTGAGATGCTAGGACTTTGGTTCTCTGAAAAAGAAGCGACCGCTTTAGTTTTGATGCAGCACTTGCTTTCATCTTTGGATCAAGGCGGATTGATTGGGCCTCATATTGAACCACTCACCGCAATTATTGATGGCATCTTGGGTCAAAGTGAAACCTCAGCCAAAGAATTACGCAAGCGTATCAAAGTCATTGGTATGGGTTCACGCAAGAACTCGATTGAGAACTTCTCTGAGATTGGCGCTGCCCTTCTTAAACGTAATCGCCTTGAAATTGACTATTACTCAAAGGGCAAAGGCGAAGATACCAAACGAGAAATATCTCCCCAGCGACTCATCTACTACCGCGAGAATTGGTATCTAGATGCTTACTGCCATATGCGCAATGATCTACGCAGTTTTGCGATTGATGGAATTCGCAGTGCCTTATTAACCAATAAGAAAGCCCAGGAAGTAGCCGAAAAGGACTGTCATGAGCACTTTGCCGAAAGTTACGGAATCTTCTCGGGCAAAGCCACACAAAGAGCTAAGCTTCGATTTACCCCCGAGCATGCCCGCTGGGTAGCTGGGGAGCATTGGCATGGCCAGCAAGTCGGAAGCTTTGATAAGGATGGCTATTACAACCTTGAGTTTGACTACAACCAAGATCCCGAACTCATTATGGATATCCTAAAACATGGATCCGGAGTTGAGGTGATTAGTCCGGCAAGCCTAAAAAATAAAGTGAAGGCAGAGCTTGAGAAAGCATTTAAATCATATAAATAGTGGGCTTAGTTTTCTGAGCTGACATTGTTTATGCACTCATCGCAGTAATACTTACTATTTTTTTCCCATACTTTAATGCCAAGCTTCTTCGTACACCAATAGCAATATAGATTTGTTGAGGGAATGAATTTTCTTTCCGCCAAATTCGGGGGCTCAGCTACATTTTCTTCCATACTCGCGCCCGAAAGCGAAATGAAAATAGGCTTTGGTTGAAAGTACATAAGCCCCCTCTTCCAAGCCTTAGGAATTAAGCGATAGTAGAAGATCGCATAAATACCCAAAGCACCACCTACATATAGCCCGGTCAATACCCAATGCTCGGCAATCCATGCCAGTATTGCTAAAACGACCATGTAGACAATATAGATACCCAGCAATGCCAATAGATAAGGCCAGATTGCGGCTAGTATCAAAACTGAAATTATGGCGCCAATAATCCCACTAGAGTCATTGTCATCTGACATTGGATTTCCTTGGAGCCTGAGTACTCCAGTCATAGGCAAGATCGATAAAGAGTGAGGCCTCTTGTGAAAGAAATTGTGGAGAAGGAAAGATGCCAACCCTTCCTAAATCTAATCGATCAGCATCCCAGCAAGTTTGAATCGTTTTATTGGTTGAAACCTCTCCACCAGAATGATGCTTCATCGCGTAGCAAAGCGCATCTAGTTGCTTAGAGCTCAATTGATAGTAGTCACCATGAATACCATGTGCAAATTCTGCTGCCCGCTCTCCATGCTTGGGATCCCTGCCATCATTAAAGCGACAACTGTCATGCAAGAAGCCAAAGAGCTCCACCACCAATAAGTCAGCCTTACGAATTTGGCCTATATTTTTCCCGTGGTTGAGTACCCGCGCCCAATGATTAGCGCCATGGATCCCTTGCCAATCGAGCTTGAACTCGCTTTTAATAAGCGCAATCAATCCTGATCGATCAAAGTCCATCAAAGTCCTCGCTATGAAGGCGTCTATCAATCTTTAAATGCAACTTTAGTGCGGTAGAAAAGTAATACAACTTTGGGTTTGCCTTTATGTAGTGGTATTCCTGCTCAGTGATTCTTAGACTCACTCCTCTAGCCCAGTAGTAATGAGATCCCTGATCTTCTATGGCTATTCCGACATACTCATACTAAGATGATTTTTGAGGTCTCAACACTCTCGGAAAGCCATTTTTTTGTAACTGCTCTATATGTATTAGCTGAATATTCATTCATTTCTCCTCTTTAGCCAATTTGACGAATGTCTAGGCTTGGCAATTCGGTTTAAATCCGCCCTTCAAACATACTGCTTGGTTCGCTTAATGGATAACGGCCTCAACTACCTCAGGCTTTCCCTCTGGGTTCTTTTTTTGGTTTGTCACCAAAAACTCCTTTGTTTCAAATGCGACGATTAGATAAGCATCTGTTGCAGCTCTAAACGCATCATGACCATCTTCCTTGCTAAAGATGTATGTAAGGCTATAGATCAAGTTATCGCCATCCTCGCCATCAACGGTGATGGTTTTAACCTCATCGTTATCAACAACGCGCAGTCCTCTTGTGAATTCTGGCTTTTCTCCATCGACCCAGCTCATATCGAGGCGGTCAATATCAAAACGTTGGCTACGAAATAGATTATTGATCGTAAAACGGGCGCCGCCTAAGTATGTGTAATCACGCATAAGACCTCCAATATCAATTGATTAACTCTATAAATAAATTATCAAGACTGGGAGGCTCAAATATTGAGCTAGATCTATTTAGCCCAATAAAAAAACCCACCAATTGGTGGGTTTGTCGCTTTTGATTACCCAATATGGGTCTCATCTTTTTAGCACCTTACTAGCGTTAGCAGGTTGCTGTGGCGACAAAGCCATCTCTTGATGTAGATTTGATTATGCAGACTTTTGAATCAATGTGTCAAGATGAATAATCACCCCAAGCGTGCACAATATTTACCATTGCAATCGTATCTTGCTCGCAATACTTGAGCATGGCATTCCGCACTTCTTCTTTTCGCTCTGGAGTAGTTCCACTATGAATGGCTTCTTTATAGGCCTCTTGTGCCATAGCGCCATCACTCACTTCTAGATTTGCATAGTCTAATTCTGGTGCAATCGTTGGTAAAACATCTTTGATTGACCAAGAGCCTTTCATATCAGGGTGATAGTAATAATTACGCGCTAGTGGCAGTAAATCAAAGAATCGTTCGGGAATGGCTAGCAACTCTGAAGCAAGATTCGGAAAGGCGGCAGCCAACTCTTTGATGCGCGCGCCCTCAAACCCAGCGTTATAAACAACTACCGGTCCATGTTTTGATACGGCCTCTATTAATGTTTTTGCAAACATCTCTCTAGGATCATTTCCAGAGAGATCTAAAAACTCTTTATGAGCCATTGATCCATCGGACTGCTCAATATGGCACGACCACTGAAACGGTAGTTGCATATAGGGGCGAGTACCCACCCAGATTGGAACAGCAAAACCTATTGTTTCAAAATCGAGGTAATAGCGCGGATAAGGCAACTCTTGTATTTGTTTAATGGCCTCGGGCTCGAGAATAGTCTCGCCACTGAGAGTGGCCGCATGCACTTTAAGATGCTTGGGATTACTCAAACGTTCGACTGGCACATCACGCAAATCTTTGTATCCGTCATTTCTTAACTCTGATGCAATTGCTTTTCCATAAGGCAGTATCTCTACGGGGTATTCAACGCCCTCTTCAGGTGGAGAGCAATAGCTAATAAAGTCACAGGTAAATGGATCCGTACATTGCTCGCCTGGCTGAATCGACGGCTCAACGGTTAAAGCTAAAGTTTTTTTAGCATCATCAACCCAAGATTGCACTTGAGACATATTCGGCTTTACCTGGCTTGATAAATCAGCCTCAGCAAATAGACCTTCATAATTTCCATCGCCTTGATAGATAAATTTATTGTTGATGTATGCCAGGGCCATGCTTGTTGGCGAACAACCCGCCTTCTCCATTACCCAACTCTGAACAGTGACATCGTCAACGTGGTAACTCTTTACACCGGTTGAAGATTTGACCTCTACCAATCGATAACCATCGTTTTCTGGGAAGAGTAAATCAGCGCGAATCATGACGTCCTCTTCGAAGAAGGCGCCTTCGAAGATCGTTTGGTATTTTGATACGGCCTCTTTAGTTTGGGCAATAGCCTCTACTCGATTAAGAGTCTCAATAAAAACTCCGCCCGGATGATTCTGGCGAGCGATATCTCCGACTTTATTGCCCTCGTCAAAACGCACCTGGGTTGCAGCGCTAATCTCAATGAGTTCGGGTCGGTTAACCTGCAACCACAGACGCTTAGGACACTGGCGGTGAGTAATGATCTTAGACTTGCTGAGGCTTGTCATGGTTTCAACTTGCTTAAATGGAGGTTTAATCTGAGTAATAAATAAGAGTCTTTCAGTCCTCTGTAAAGCGTTCCCGAGTCCAGTACTCGCGACCCTCAACCTTGCCGGTTGATAGCTTTGTTTTTCGATGTGACTGCTCTGATTGAACTGCTTCTGCAAAGGCTTTTTCTTGGGCCTCTTCCTCGGCTCTCAGTTTTGCCAGTTCCGAAGCAGGAACGACCTCTTTACTCTCAATCATTTGCTTGAGAGTCTTCATGCCTTTAATTTTCCCTACAAATTCAAGATCGTCCATATTTAGATCTTATCGACTTCTTAACTTTTCTAAGTAAAAATTCCGAATCAAGCAATGTTTTACTGGTGGGTAGGCTGGTGGGTAGAGTTATTTACAGAAAAAGAAAAAGCCCCGGTTAGGGGGCTAAGTCTTTGTTGTATATAGCAAAAAGCAGGTAGGTTGCCAAAGTTATTGGCGGAGACGAGAGGATTCGAACCTCCGATCAGAGTTTTAGCCCCGATGCTCCCTTAGCAGGGGAGTGCCTTCGACCAGCTCGGCCACGTCTCCCTGCTTGATGCCTTTACAACGCCCCACAGTTTAACGGATTCCGTTGACAGTGGGGTTTTACTACGGTTTTAAGGCCTTTACTGCGTATTTTTACTTCTGATCGAGCTCAAAAGCCTTATGGAGAGCACGTACAGCCAACTCCATGTATTTCTCATCGATCACCACTGAAATCTTGATTTCGCTAGTAGAGATCATCAGGATATTAATACCCTCTTCCGATAATGTACGGAACATTTTGCTAGCAACGCCAACGTGGGAACGCATACCAACGCCAACTACAGAAACTTTAGATACCTTTGGGTCACCAGTGATTTCTTTGGCTTCGATATGAGCCTGAACATTGTTCTTGAGCAAGTCCAGGGCCTTTTGATAATCGGCACGTGGAACTGTAAAAGTAAAGTCTGTCTTACCTTCAAACGATTGGTTCTGAATAATGATATCCACATCAATATTGGCATCCGCAATCGGACCCAAAATTTGATAAGCGATACCTGGGCGATCAGGAACGCCTAGAACGGTAATTTTTGCTTCATCACGCGCAAAGGCGATGCCGGAAATAACTGCGGCTTCCATAGTGCTGTCCTCTTCAAATGTAATCAAGGTGCCCGACTTCATCTCTTGATCAAGGGGCATCAACGGATCTGTCAGTGATGACAGAACACGGGTTTTAACTTTGTACTTACCTGCAAACTCAACGGAACGAATCTGCAATACCTTTGAACCCAAACTTGCCATCTCTAGCATTTCTTCAAAAGTAATTTTGTCTAAGCGACGCGCATCTTCGCAAACGCGGGGGTCAGTTGTATAGACGCCATCTACGTCGGTGTAGATCAAGCACTCATCTGCCTTAAGGGCTGCAGCCATCGCAACAGCTGACGTATCAGAGCCGCCGCGGCCCAGAGTAGTGATGTTGCCGTTAGGATCTACGCCCTGGAAACCAGTGACAACTACAGCACGACCCGCATTGAGATCCACAAGAATTTTCTGGTCATCAATACTTTTGATGCGTGCTTTAGTAAATGAAGAATCCGTGTGGACCGTCACTTGCCAACCAGCATAGCTAACGGCATCTACACCTTCGCGTAGCAATGCCAAGGCTAATAAGCCAGAGCTAACTTGCTCGCCTGTCGAGGCGATTTGATCGAGTTCACGTGGGTTTGCATTGGGATTGATATCTTTTGCCAAACCAAGTAAACGATTGGTTTCGCCAGACATAGCTGAAGGCACCACCACTACCTGGTGACCTGCACGCATCCACTTGGCAACGCGTTTAGCGACATTCTGAATGCGCTCAACTGAGCCCATTGAGGTGCCACCATACTTATGAACGATAAGAGCCATAAAAACTGTCGTATTGTCTATTTACAGGGAATTACATTCCCTAGGGTCTAAAAGGGGCTTATTTTACAGGGTTTTATGGCTACTCAAGCCATGCAGGAAGGACTCGCTTACCTGTGGATGCTAAATGCGGGTAACTTACCCCCACCCCTGCTACGGCCACAAGCTGGTCGTTGATATAAAGCAGTGGCGCCTGCCGCTCCCAGGGCGGCGTATTGGACTCTTGGAAGAGGTTCTTGAGCGTCTTACGCGGGGTTTTGGGCTTGATTTGAATCCTTTCCGCCCCCTGGCGTAGCCTTTCCTCAATGCGACCTTCTACTTGGGCTTGATTAACCCAATCAGCAGGCAGTCCGAGTGACTTACCTCTTGTGGGCACATCCTGAAATACCCACTGCCCGACTTTGGGCCCGGAGACTCGCAAGGTACTTCGCCACAAATAAATACTCACCTCATCATGCCGCCACTCTAAGCTTGAATCTGGCTTTACAACCTTCAAGTCTTTCCACCAAGATTCAAGTCGCTCTTGTGAAGGCATGGCCAGATCATTTAACTTGAGCCAATATCGCAGTAAGTTGTTAGCAGCAGGTCTATCAACATTTGCGAATGCCAGAAGCGGTGCTAGCTTTAGACTCTTACCCTGAAGGGTTGCCTTCCCATCTTGCTTGGCCAAACGATCCAGAAGAACCTGGGATTGGGCTAGCAAGTCAGCGCTACGGGCCAAATTGGCAATTGCACCAGGCTGAATTTTTTCTAGCCTTGGAATAATTTCTTTGCGAATGGCATTACGACGATAGCGTGTGTTTTGATTACTAGGATCTTCAACCCATTTCAGCTTGTGTTCTTTGGCATAGGCCTCTAGTTCGGCCTTGCTTTGTTTTAAGAGCGGGCGCCAGAGAGTAATGGTGTTGGCATCTTTTGTGTTGGTATCTTTTGTATTCGCACGATTGAGTGGCATTCCAGAGAGACCCGCTACACCAGACCCTCGCAAGAGTTGCAAGAGCACAGTTTCCGCCTGATCATTTTGGTGATGCGCTAGCAGGAGATCTTCAATGTCATGCTCAATGCATAAGTCGGTTAAAGCGTCATAGCGCTCCGCCCTTGCTCTGGCTTCGATATTGCCTTGGGATTTATCTGCGAAATGCAATAGACGGAAGTCAAAATGCACCTGATACTTTTTGGCTAGCTTCTCGCAGAACTCTAGCCATTGATCTGCAGGCTTTTGCAAACCGTGATGAATATGAAAAACCCAAATCTCGGTTGGCTCTTTAATTGAATTTGCTTGGACCGCTTTGCAAACGCTATCGAGCAACACAACCGAATCAAGCCCACCACTTAAGGCGAGCCCAATACGTTTGGCTGCTTTGGTTTTTGCCTTAAGGCTTGGCTTCGATTTCCTTGAACTTGCCATAACTCATCAAGCGTTCATGACGACGCTCAAGAAGCGCATCTACTTTCATACCATCGAAGGTCTTGAGTGACTCAGTCAAAGCTTTACGCATGCTGTTCATCATGGTCTTGTAATCACGATGTGCGCCACCAGTTGGCTCCGCTACGATCTTGTCGATCAAGCCGATTGCCTTTAAACGTTGTGCAGTCAAACCCAGTTGCTCAGCAGCCTCTGGCGCTTTATCAGCAGTCTTCCAAAGAATAGATGCACAGCCTTCAGGTGAAATCACGGAGTAGGTTGAGTTTTGCAACATCAACACCACGTCGCCCATGGCAATAGCTAGTGCGCCACCAGAACCACCCTCGCCAATAATGGTGGCAATGATAGGCACTTCTAATTCGGCCTGAACATAGAGGTTATGACCAATCGCTTCAGACTGGTTGCGTTCTTCTGCATCGATGCCGGGGAATGCGCCGGGCGTATCCACAAAAGTAAATACGGGCAATTTAAATTTTTCTGCCAAGCGCATGACGCGCTTTGCCTTACGGTAACCCTCAGGACGACTCATGCCAAAGTTTCTTAAAGCACGCTCTTTGGTATCGCGACCCTTTTGATGGCCAATAACCATGCAGGGCTGATTTTCAAAACGGGCTAAGCCAGTAATGATGGATTGATCATCCGCAAAATTACGGTCACCATGAAGCTCATGAAAATCTGTAAACAATGCACCCACGTAATCCAGCGTGTAAGGACGCTGTGGATGACGCGCCACTTGTGAAACTTGCCAAGGGCTTAAGTTCGCATAAATATCTTTAGTCAGCTGCTGACTTTTTTCGGTAAGCGTTTTGATCTCATCAGAGATATCTACCGATGATTCATCTTGCACAAATTGCAGCTCTTCAATCTTTGACTCTAGTTCAGCGATTGACTGCTCAAAATCCAGGAAAGTCGTTTTCATAGCTTGATTTTAATATTCAACGGGGATGGGGTCGAGACTTCTCCACATATACCAGGTAGCTACAGTGCGCCAAGGGGCCCAATTTGCAGCCACTTCACGGGCCTCATGCCTGCTGACAGGCTCTCCGCTAAAGTAATTGAGGGAAATGGCCTTAATTAAACCCGCATCATCCAAAGGAAGGATATTGGGTCTCGCCATATTAAACATGAGGAACATTTCGGCCGTCCAGCGACCAATTCCCCGAATATCACACAATTCTATGATGATGGCCTCATCTTCCATGCCTTTCCACTGATTGGCATGTAAACGGCCAGAATCGAAATGTTCAGCTAGGTCGCGGATGTATTCGACCTTACGACCCGACAAGCCGGCTGCGCGCAATTCTTCAACACTTAAAGCAAGGATATTTTTAGGGCTAACTTTATTTTTGGAGGCCAATAAAACCCGATTCCAAACAGACTGAGCTGCGGCTACGGATATTTGCTGGCCAACAATCGCCCTTGCCAGGGTTGTGAAAGCATCGCCACGCGTTCTCAAAAAAACTGAACCGTACTTGGGAATCAATTTTTTCAGAATACGGTCATGCTTCATCAACTCAGCACAAGCTTGCTCCCAATAATCGGGGGCAACTTCTTCAACAATGACTTGCTCTACAGCTTTACTCAAAATAAATAATCTTCAATTAACTTCTACGCCATTCAGTTAGACCACCGAGTTTATCTTCCAATACTACGCCCTGATCTAATAATGTTTTACGAATTAAATCTGCTTTAGCAAAATCTTTGGCTTGCTTTGCAGCAATTCGTGCGGCGATCTGCTCCTCAATAGCTGCAGCAGATAGTCCCATATCATTTCCTCGTGACCCTTTTTGCAAAAATACCGTTGGGTCACGCTGCAAGAAATTGAGGGCTCCAGCCAATCCTTTGAGAGTATTGGCCAATTGCGCCTTCTCATCGCCCTGCGCACGATTGACCTCGCTCGCCAAATCAAAGAGCGCCGCAATAGCCTCGGGCGTATTGAAATCATCGTTCATGGCATCAGCAAAACGCTTAGCCCATGGTGAGTGTGGGTCTACAGCCTTATCACTCAATAGAACGTGGGCCAAGGCTGTGTAAAGACGAACCAAGCCAGAGCGAGCCTCCTCGAGTTGCGCATCACTATAGTTAATCGGGCTGCGATAGTGTGCGCGCAACATAAAGAAACGCAAAACCTCAGGATCAAAATTTTTCAGCACATCACGGATTAAGAAAAAGTTACCCAATGACTTGGACATCTTTTCTTCATTGACCCGAATATGCCCGTTATGCATCCAATAACTTACAAATGGTTGGTCACTAGCTTTGTGATCTTGGCCATATAGAGCCCCTTCGCTCTGAGCAATTTCATTTTCGTGATGCGGAAATTGCAAATCAGCGCCACCACCATGAATATCAAAATGCTCGCCCAGCAAATCACATGACATAGCAGAGCATTCAATATGCCATCCAGGGCGACCTTCACCCCAGGGAGATTTCCAGCGCGTATCGGCAGGCTCCTCTGCTTTTGCACTTTTCCACAAAACAAAATCCAGGGGATCGCGTTTTCCACCGCCAATGGCAACCCGCTCGCCCGCATTCAGCTCATCTAAGGATTTACCGGAAAGGCGGCCATAATCTGGAAACAAGCGAACAGCGAAATTTACATCGCCATCTTCGCTTTGATAGGCCAATTCTTTTTCAATCAAGCGGCCAATAATTCCCTGCATTTGCGCTATGTAATTCGTTGCACGAGGCTCATGATCTGGGTGCATTAGACCTAACTCGTTTGAGTCAGCATGCATTGCGTCAATAAAACGCTGCGTCAGGGCGGCAATAGGCTCACCATTCTCAATCGCACGATTGATGATCTTGTCGTCAATATCGGTGATATTGCGGACGTAAATCACCTCATAGCCACTGGATCGCAACCATCGCACCACCATATCGAACACAATCATCACCCGGGCGTGGCCAATATGACAAAAGTCATATACCGTCATTCCACAGACATACATCTTCACCTTGCCCGGCTCGATGGGTTTAAAGGCCTGCTTGGAACGACTGAGAGAGTTATAGATTTGAAGCATAGGGCTATAAAGGTAGGCAAGTAGCGCCAATTTGTTAGACTGAGCGCTGAGTATATCGAATGAGCCAGTATTTCACCCCACCCCCTATGTCAGCTAACCTTTTTTCACTACGTCCAGCCCATTTGGGTGGCTTGAGCACTATTCTTGCCACTTTACTACTTGCGGGCTGCAGCACCCCTGGACAACAGCTTGCGGATGCTGAAATTAAGGCCCTTAATAGCGCGTCTACTAGCGCTCAAAGTACTCAAGCACCCTATCTAGGATCTTATGGCCCCAATGACCCCCCAAGACTTGCCGGTAATGATGCTGGATACGATCAATTTAACGCTGAGCTCTCAGACTCTGTGGCCGTTCCGTTTCTGTCTTTCTTGATTATTGAACCAGATCCAGTTACTAAAAATGGGGTTCCGTCAGATATCGAAAAGCTCATTAAGGCCAAGAAATATCCCGATGCCATTGATCAGATTAATCGGCAGCTCAAGAAAACACCAGGTAACGTACAACTCCGATACGTTAAAGCGCGTATGCAGATTGAAATGCGCCAGTGGGAAGCGGCCAAGAAGACTTTAGTGGAGATAACCCAGCAATTTCCAGAGCTGCCTGAGCCCTATAACAACTTAGCCGCATTAGCAGCAAACCAAGGTAATTGGATTGAAGCTAGAGACTACTTAGAGCTCGCCCTAAAATTGCGTCCGAGCTATACGGTTGCCTCGGCCAACTTAGGTGAAGTCTATATTCGCCTTGCTGCGCAGGCCTATGACAACGCGGCAAAAGATGCCTTCCTTAATCAACGCCAGTACACCAATCGTGCGAAAGCATTAATGGAAATACTGAAACCTCCAAAAAAGAATACTGCTCCAGTAATGAAGTCCATTCCCCTGGAAATAAATACTCCAGAAGCAAGAAACTCAAAATAATTTTTTGCTTTTTTACTTACTAACTCACTAGAAAGTTAATTCATCATGGCTAAAGTTCTGCTCAAAACAAATAAGGGCGATATCACCCTCTCATTGGATGCTGTTAAGGCACCAATGACCGTTGCCAATTTTTTACAGTACGTAAAAAGCGGTCACTACGATGGCACAATCTTTCATCGCGTAATCGATAACTTCATGATTCAGGGCGGCGGTATGACTGCTGGCCTAAAAGAAAAATCTTCTGGCGCACAAATTGAGAACGAAGCAAACAACGGCCTCAAGAACGAATGTGGCACAGTAGCCATGGCTCGCACTAGCGATCCACACTCTGCAACAGCACAATTTTTCATTAACGTAAGCGACAATGACTTCTTAAACCACACCGCTCCGAATGCTCAGGGTTGGGGTTACGCTGTTTTTGGCAAGGTCACTGATGGCCTTGATGTAGTAGATGCGATTCGCAAAGTGAAAACTGGTAACACTGGATTTCACCAAGATGTTCCTGCAGAAGACGTCGCAATTGAAAAAGCAATCGTTCTCGAGGAATGATTCCGCAATACGCGAGCGCGCTACTCATTTCCGACCTGCATCTCACGCCGTCAATGCCTTTGACGGCGCAACGATTCTTTGATTTTTGTGAAAAGGATGCTCCTAAGGTGGAGGCTGTATTTATCTTAGGAGATTTATTTGAGTATTGGGTTGGCGATGATGCCGCTTTACACCCCCCATTCCAACAAGAAGTGAAGCATGCGCTTGCAACACTCTCAACCAAAGTAAAAACCTATTACCTTCATGGCAATCGAGACTTTTTGGTTGGAAAGTATTTCTTAAACAAGACGGGCATGACTCTCTTGGCTGATCCGAGCAAAATTAATATTGCTGGCTCGGACTATGTTCTCTGTCATGGTGACTCCCTGTGCACGGCAGACATTGGCTATCAAGTTTTCCGTGGATGGGTTCGTAAACCGTGGATCCAAAAATTATTTCTAAGATTGCCTTTGGCTTGGCGTCTCGCAATTGCCAGCCACCTGCGAAGTAATGGTGGTGTTCAGTACCAACGTGCTATGAGCTCTTCTGCTGAAGGTACACAAGTCAAAACAGATGTGACCTTGGCAGCCTGCGCTGCCGTCCTGAGAGATCGGGCTAGCAATCAATTGATTCACGGACATACCCATCTGCCCAAGCACCATCAAGAGCGCCTACAAGATCAAGAATGGCAACGCTGGGTCTTATCAGATTGGGATTTAGATCACCCTGAAAGCGGACGACCACGCGCAAGCGCACTACTAATTAATCAAGATGGCGTACGCTACGCCGATCTCATTAAAAATTAATACTGCCGCCCAATTAACAGGTGGAATATTTAGATAGGCACTGCACCATCTGAGCAAAGATGCGTGGGTTTGCACACATCACTTCACCGCTTTGCAAGAAGCCTTCTTCGCCACGGTAGTTGCCGATTAAACCACCGGCCTCAGTAATCAATAAGGCACCTGCAGCCATATCCCATGGCTTGAGATCGCTCTCAAAAAATCCATCGTAACGACCAGCTGCAACATACGCCAAATCGAGTGATGCGGCGCCAGGGCGACGAAGACCGGCACATTGACGCGACATGTCACCAAAGATTTTTAAATACTTTTCTAAGTCTTGATCTTCACGATATGGGAAGCCAGTGCCAAGCAAGGAATTAGCCAAACGATCTTGAGTGGCAACGCGCAAACGCCGACGATCTAAATACGCACCTGCACCGCGAGTAGCAGTAAAGAGTTCATCACGAGTTGGGTCATAGACCACCGCCTGCTGAGTTACACCATTCACAGCCAAGGCAATTGAAACTGCATATTGCGGGAAACCATGAATAAAGTTTGTTGTGCCATCCAATGGATCAATGATCCATACGTTTTCAGCATCTGTATTTTGAGCGCCAGTCTCTTCAGCTAAAAAGCCGTGAGTTGGATACGCCTCGCTAAGTGTTTCAATAATGGCTGCTTCAGCCTGTCTGTCCACCTCGGTTACAAAATCATTATGTTGCTTGCGGTCAACCTGGAGTCGCTCTAAATTCAGAGAAGCTCTATTAATCACGGTTCCGGCACGACGGGCAGCCTTAACGGCCACATTTAACATGGGATGCATAGTATTGATGGACAAATTAAATAAGAACAAGCTCACCAGATTGAAAACTGCATGACAATAAGGAGCTAACACCTGATTCTAAACGATTGCCCCTTTGAACTCCCAAGCCCTTAAAGAAATCTTTTCAATATGAATAGCGCACAGGCACAGCTCTTACGCTGGGTTCTAGTTGAAACCAGCCACCCTGGAAACGTAGGTTCGGCTGCTCGCGCACTCAAAACCATGGGGTTTAGTGATCTGCGCCTGATTTCACCAAAGATTCCAGGGGTTGCGGGAACACCCGAGGCTATTGCCTTAGCAAGCGGTGCCGGGGATATATTGGAATCCAGCCAGGAATCCCCTTCCCTAGAGTCCGCTGTTCAAGACTGTGGTCTGGTCTTGGGCTTGACTAGTCGTGATCGTGAATTTGGCCCACCAGCCATGAATTGGCAAGATGCTCGCCCCCTGATTCAGGCCGCCATAGCGGGCAATCAGCGGGTTGCGCTCCTGTTTGGCCCTGAACGGACTGGGCTAGATAACCATCATCTGTCCCTTTGTACACATCGTGTGTGGCTTGATGCCAACCCACTCTACCCCTCATTAAACCTAGCCCAAGCCATGATGGTTTGCGCCTTCACCCTTAGAGAATCCCTAGAAAAGGATGTTGCTCTTGAGTCCACAAACTCGAATAGCGAACAAGTAGATTATGCAGATCCAGCAGCTGTAGCCGCCATGCTAGAGCACTGGCGCGAAGGTCTCGAGGCTATTGGTTATCTTGACCCCGCCAATCCCAAGAAGCTCATGCCCCGCTTGCAAGCCCTCTTTGCTAGAGCTCGCCTCCACAAAGAAGAAATCGATCTTCTGCGTGGGATTGCCAAGCAGATGCTGTTGAGAAAATAAATTTAGCCTTTACCCGTTAAAATCGCTTTATGTTTAATTCGCTTTTCGACCAAGTCGACTCCATCATTGTTCGTGACCCTGCCGCTAGAAATCGCTTAGAGGTCATTACCTGCTATCCAGGTTTGCATGCTGTATGGATTCATCGGGCATCTCATGGTCTTTGGAACTTAGGCCTTAAGTGGATCGCGCGACTACTGTCGATGCTAGCCCGCTTTGTTACCGGTATTGAAATTCATCCTGGCGCAAAGATCGGTCGTCGAGTATTTTTAGATCACGGCCTAGGCATCGTCATTGGCGAGACCACAGAGATTGGTGATGATTGCACCATTTATCAAGGCGTCACTCTGGGTGGAACTTCGCTTTACAAAGGTGTGAAGCGTCACCCCACTTTAGGTAAAGGCGTTGTTATTAGCGCAGGCGCCAAAGTGCTCGGAGGCTTTAGCGTAGGTGATGGTGCACGCGTTGGATCCAATGCCGTCGTACTCAAAGAAATTCCTGCTGGAGCAACTGCAGTGGGGATTCCTGCGCGTATCTTGCATTCAGATTTACCGCAGGCAAGTACACCAGATAGCAAGGCCAAAGAATACTTCTCTGCTTATGGCGTAACACCCAATGTAGATGATCCAGTGTCTATGGCATTAAAAGGCTTGATCGACGCCACCCTTGAGCAAGAGGCCAAAATTGCGCTGTTGGAAAAGGCTCTAGCAAAACTGAGTAATACACCAGCATCGGATGCCAGCGAATCAAGCGACACCAAGCGTGACCTAGGCGCTTTAAAGGAATGGCTTAAAGAGTAGCTTCTTAATCCTAATGCAGAGTTGGTGATGAGCCGCCGGGATTTGAAACATCGCCTGCAAATTCAACATCACCATCATCGGAATCATCGGGCATTCCAAACGCAAATGCTTCGCCACCCTCAGGATGACGATTCTCAATCTCTTCATCAGTAGCAGCACGAATATCTTCCACCTGAACCCAGAATCGGAGCGCCATTCCAGCAAGCGGGTGATTCCCATCTAAAACCACTTGACTGTCAGCAACATCGGTAACCGTATAAATCAGAGGTTCATCATCTGCATCAGCAGTATCGCCCTCAGCTTCAGCATCAGGAACTCCCTCGAACTGCATGCCCACTTCCAAAGGCTCAGGAAATCGTGCGCGTGGCTCAATCTTTAATAACTCAGGATCATACTCACCAAAGGCCTCGCTTGGCTCCAGCTGGATACCGGCCTCATAGCCCACATCCCGACCATCTAATAAGGTTTCAATCTTGGGGAAAGTACCCTCATATCCACCATGCAGGTATACCATCGGAGAATCTGGTTCCTCGATAATATTGTTTTGCGCATCGGTTAATTTGTAGCGCAGGGATACAACGGTATTTTTTTCGATCTTCATGCGTAATTCATTCAACATTGTGTTTTAAACAGCTTTTTACTTATATGACTGCATTTTACTTGAGCAAGCCCTACGATCCGCCACAGGCACCCCAAAATCTCCCACTAGATCGCCCATGGGCCCTTCTGGGGGGCAATAGCCCACAGCAGTTCATGAAATCCTATTGGCATAAAAAGCCGCTTTTAGTCCGCGGCGCGATCCCTGCTTTTAAACTTGCTAAGCGCCAGGGCGAACCCTTGGGAAGCGCAATATCAGCGGAAGAATTATTCAAAATATCAAGCAATGACGCGGTTGAATCAAGATTAATCAAAGCAAAACCCTGGACCTTTACGGACGGTCCATTTAAAAAGAAATCGATCCCTTCACTGAACTCGCCAGACTGGACCTTACTACTTCAGGGAATGGAAGCACGACATCCTGCTGCAGCAAAAATTCTTTCTTGGTTTCGGTTTATTCCGGATGCACGCTTAGACGATTTGATGATCAGCATTGCCGGCCTTGGCGGCGGCGTTGGCCCGCACTATGATTCATATGATGTCTTTTTAATTCAGATGTCGGGACGCAGGCGTTGGCGTATTTCCGAGCAAAAAGATTTAAGCCTGAACCCCGATCTTCCATTAAAGATTTTGAAGCGCTTTCAAGTTGAGCACGAGTGGGATTTAGAGCCAGGCGATATGCTTTATCTGCCACCACATATTGCTCATGATGGGATTGCCTTGGATGCAGGTTGCCAGACTTGGTCGGTTGGATTCAGGGCTCAGAGCTACAAGGAAATATTGCAGGAAGGTTTATGGCGTTTAGCAGAATCTCTTGAAAATTTACCAGAGCTAGAAAAGCGCTTTGCCGACCCCAAGCAAACAGCAACCAGTCAGGCCGAGCAACTTCCAGAAGAGCTCATCAAACAAGTGGCGCAAAAATTAAACAACCTAAAACTGGACCGCATAGAGACTTTCCTGCCCGGAATTGCGGCCTATCTTAGCGAGCCAAAGCCCCAGGCCTTTTTTGACGGAACCGCACGGGAACTTTCGCCCAAAGAATTTGGGATTCAGCTAACCAAGCAAGCCTTGAAACCACACCCACAAACAAGGCTCTTGACCTTGGGCGCAAGGGTCTATTGCAACGGCGAAGATGTAACAACCGGGCAAACCGGGGCCACACAAAAGGCATGGCGCGCACTTGCTTCCAAGAAGCAATTTCAGGGCTCCATGGTCAAAATTGAGGAAAATGATAGCCTTTTTGAAGCATTTGAAGCTGGGTGGTTAGTTTTTTAACTTCGGAATCAGAGATGGCTATAATGTTTTCTGGAAAGTACCTAAGGGGTAACCCTGTACTTTCTAAGTATTAATAACCGGTTATTAATGATAATTTTTTAAGAGGAAGTTACAAATGAAGAAGTCACTCGCACTCGTAGCAATGTTGGCAATCGCTTTGGCCGCTTGCGGTAAAAAAGAAGAAGCAAAACCTGTAGAAGCTGCTCCTGCTGCTCCTGCAGCCGCTCCTGCTGCTGACGCTCCTGCTGCTGACGCTCCTACTGCTCCAGCTGCTGACGCTAAGAAGTAATCTTCTTCTCGAAGAAAAAAAGCCGCTGAAAAGCGGCTTTTTTATTGTTTATTATTTTGGAATCTAATTGACTATCGAGCCATCTGCTCCGTAAGCAAAGTCAGGAGCTGCAATCCAGCCGCAGTATTTTCTGGCTTACCGTCAGTATCTTGAACATAGATACTTGAAGAATTATCCCCGGTTGACTTAACAACTACAAGGTACTTCTTAGCCTTCAAGCTAGACTCGTCCTTGCTACTAAATAAATTGGGGAAGAATCCTTTAGTACCACCCAAATCCTTAGGGTTAACATAACGAACATAGTAAACACCGTTTGCACGATTGCGATCTTCAACAGTAAAGTTCGAGCGATCCAAAGCAAGCCCTGTATCACGCCATGCGCGATCAAAACCTGCAGCCATTTCAATGTGGGCAGTATTAAGGCCCTCTTGAACTAACTTTGCTTTTGGTGTCTTGGGGCCTAGTGGTGCCGCTACTTGAGCCTTGGCCATCTCTTGAGTCATGCCCAAGCGCTCCATCAGACGAGCCAACATTACAGCCTCTAACTCAGGATCATTTGGGCGGGCTGTCCAAATAGTAGAAATACAGCTGCCAGTACTATCAGTAGTACATTTTTCGATGGCGCCGCGTTGGGTGATGTAAACCTCAGTTTCACCTGGCTTACTCACCTCAAGACGTGTCTTGTACTTATCACGCTCACCGGTGTCATAGATTGAGTCTAAGGCGCCACCAATAATATTGCGAATAAAGTCCTGGGCAATTTTGGCACGATTCTCAGCCCAGTCAGTCTCCATGATGCCAGTTGACGGTGAGTCAATGACCAACAAGAAACCATTTTCCCGCCAGAAATCTTTAATCTGCGGATAGAGCTCCGGAGCTGGCTTTTCCACTACCAGCCAACGACGCTCTCCATCACGAGCGATACGCATACCAGGTATACCGGTCATTACATTCTTACGTGTTTGTACAGATTTTTTCACTGTGGCATTGTATTCGGACATGGTGGCAGAACCATCCTGAACGATATAGCGGCGATCAGCTTGTGCAGTAATGAGGTCTGGTGGATAAGACAAATTAGGTCCACGAACTGCACCAGCGGACTTGTAATCAACAGTGTCATTGGTTGCAACAGATTTGCAGCCAAGCAAAGAAGCGCTTGCTAAAGAAATCATCAATAGAGTTGCGCAATGTTGGCGCAAGATTTGCATCAAATTCATCATAGTAAGCCAACCTGTTTCATTGCAGTCTTCAAAGGTTCCCGCAAAGCAACGCTTAAAGGGGTTAAAGGTAAACGAATTCCAGCTGTGACTTTGCCCATCTCATGCAGAGCCCATTTCACAGGAATTGGATTTGCCTCAGTAAACATGGCTTTATGAACAGCCAGTAATTGATATTGAATTGCGCGTGTTCTAACTATATCGTCAGACATCGCAGCCTGACAGAGTTCATGCATCAAACGTGGCGCGATATTTGCAGTCACAGAAATATTGCCTTTACCACCCATGAGCATGAGCATTGAAGCACTGAGATCATCACCCGAGAATACAGAGAAGTCTTGATGGCCAGCGTGCTTGAGATCGGCTAATAATAAAGTGCCGCGCTCAATGCTTCCGGTAGCATCTTTAATGCCGATGATTCCAGGAACACCTGCTAGGCGCACAGTAGTTTCGCCTGCAAGATCAGCAACCGTTCTACCTGGAACGTTGTACAGAATCACAGGCAAGTCGACTGATTCAGCAATTTTTTTGAAGTGGACGTACATGCCCTCTTGCGTTGGTTTGTTGTAGTAAGGAACAACCTGGAGGCTTGCATCAGCACCAACAGATTTAGCAAACTGAGTTAACTCAATTGCCTCCGTAGTTGAATTACCACCCGTGCCGGCAACGACTGGAATACGCCCAGCTATGTGTTCGACCGTCGTCTTAATGAGCTCACAATGCTCTTCAACCGACACAGTAGGGGATTCACCGCTCGTACCAACAATGACGATGCCATCCGAACCTTCGGCAACATGCCAATCTAATAGTGAACGTAAGGCTGGAAAATCCAGACTTCCATCCTCAAACATTGGCGTCACAATGGCAGGCATACTGCCTGCGATAGGTTTTTTACTAGCTTTGGATTGTGTTGTATTAGTCACTGAATGTGTCTGAATTATCTGAATGTTAACCACCAAATTGTAACGGAATGCACCCTTTTAAATGGCCTTTTACGGCACAAATCCGCTGAACCATGGCTGGTTTAGCTTGGTCGAGGTAAATATCCTCATAAGCAATCACTTTCAAGCCCGATCGGCCTGCCAAAGCAAGCAGTTCGCCCGGTTTTAACAAGAAATCGGGGTTGGAAGGCTTGCCAAATTGAGCATTCCCATCTGCAAAGGTTTCATAGATTAGGACGCCGTCCTCGCAGAGCATTTTGGGCAATTCATCTAAAAATGGGCGGTAAAGGTAATTCGTGACCACAATCCCTGAAAAATTCTTGCCTAGCAAGGGCCAATCAGAGCTCTCAAGATCGAGCTCTTGAGTTTGAACGAGGTCATTTTTCAGGGAGCCTAAAGCAGAAATGTCTTGGTCAATAGCCAAAACATTCTGGCCCTGAGATGCCAGCAAAACAGAATGCCTGCCTGCCCCACAAGCTAGATCCAGAACCACCCCACCCTTTGGAATGGTTGGAGCAAAACGCCTTACCCAAGGAGAGGCATCTGTAATGACATCATGCGTTGAACTCAAAGGGCGGCCTTAGTCGTACGCTAAGCCCATTGACTCTCGGACCTCGCGCATAGTTTCCTGGGCAACCTTACGCGCCTTATCGGAACCGTCCGCAATGATGGATCGTAATAAGCTAGGATCGTCTAGGTACTTTTGAGCACGTTCGAACATTGGCTGCTGCTCGGCAAGAATGGCATCAATTACAGGTTGCTTGCACTCCAAACATCCAATGCCTGCGGACTGACATTCTTTTTGAACCCAAGTCTTAGTATCTTCATTGGAATAGACAGTATGCAGCTGCCATACAGGACAGCGCGCAGGATCACCTGGATCAGTTCTGCGTACTCGCGCAGGATCGGTAGGCATTGTTCTGATCTTCTTGATTACATCCTCAGGATTTTCACGAATGCTAATCGTGTTCCCGTAAGACTTAGACATTTTCTGCCCATCAATACCAGGCATACGTGATGAAGTTGTCAGCAAGGCTTGTGGCTCAGGAAGAATAATTTTGCGAGCACCTTCCAAGAAACCGAACAGTCTTTCACGGTCGGCCATCGAGAGACTTTGCGCCTCTTGCAGCAAAGCCTTAGCCTGCTCTAAGGCCTCATCATCGCCCCGCTCCTGAAATGCAACACGTAATTCAGCGTACATCTTCGCGCGCTTACTGCCTAATTTTTTAACTGCCTCTAGCGCCTTCTCTTCAAAGCCAGGCTCACGACCATAAAGATAGTTAAAGCGGCGCGCTACTTCACGCGTCATCTCTACGTGAGGGACTTGATCTTCACCAACCGGTACAAATTGTGCGCGATACATAAGAATGTCGGCAGCCTGTAGCAAAGGGTAACCCAAGAACCCGTAGGTCTGCAAATCTTTTTCTTTGAGTTTTTCGATTTGATCTTTATACGTTGGCACACGTTCCAACCATCCCAAAGGCGTACCCATGGACAGCAACAAAAATAGCTCTGCATGCTCAGGCACTTTGCTCTGAATGAATAAGGTAACTTGGTTTGGATCAACACCACAAGCCAACCAGTCAATCACCATGTCCCATACAGATTGCTCAATCACCTCCGGAGTTTCATAGTGGGTCGTTAAGGCATGCCAGTCTGCTACAAAAAAGTAGCAGGGATACTCAGACTGCAAGCGAACCCAATTCTTTAAAACGCCATGGTAATGGCCGAGATGCAAGCTACCGGTTGGTCGCATGCCAGAGAGAACGCGTTCTGCAAACATCTTGATCTTTATTCTTTAAAGGTAATTAAAACTAGTTAAGCAAATAGGAGAAATCAGTTATTGAAATAGTGACCATACCGGGGTTAAGTGGTCTGGCAAATGCGGCAAAGTGCCTAGATCAATATAACTCTCTTCTGGGTCATGAAAATCAGAACCTCGAGAAGCTAAAAAACCATAATGCTGAGCAATCTTGCTATAGGTTTGGTATTGATTTGGGCTATGACTTCCGGTAATCACCTCAATGGCCATGCCGCCGATTTCTTTGAAGTGCTTGTAGAGCTCATCCATCTGCATGGAACTCAGCTTGTAACGCCCTGGATGTGCAATCACGGCAACCCCGCCCGCCCCTTTAACCCAAGCAACAGCATCATCTAGTTTTGCCCAGAGGTGCGGCACATAACCCGGCTTATCTTCAACGAGGTATTTTTTAAAAACTTGATCTGTATCACGACAGACACCCTGCTCCACCAAAAAACGTGCAAAGTGTGTACGAGAAACCAGCTCGAGATTTCCAGCAAAGTGCATTGCACCTTCATAGGCGCCAGGTATGCCGGCCTTTAATAACTGATCCGCCATCTGCTTAGCCCGATTGCCACGGCCCTCGCGAGTGCGGCGTAAGCCCTCCAAGATTCCCGCATGTGTAGCATCAATTCCTAAGCCGATAATATGAATAGTCTGACCCATCCAGGTCACAGAAATCTCGACTCCAGAAAGATAGCCCATGCCAAGTGAACTTGCCGCAGCCCGAGCTCTCTGCTGGCCACCCAATTCATCATGATCGGTTAAAGCCCACAAACGAACACCATTCGCATAGGCGCGCTCAGCCAACTGCTCAGGCGTTAAGGTTCCATCAGAAACAACGGAGTGGCAGTGTAAATCTGCGTTTAGGCTGGAATTACTGGTCATGACCCTATTTTAGGTCAAGCTGGTATCAATTACCCGGCGTGGTGCATCTAGGTAATCACGGGATTGCATCTCGATCAAGCGAGAAACCGTTCTAGAGAACTCGCTGGTAATTTGACCCTCGGTGTACAGATCCACCGCAGGAACCTCTGCAGAGATGATTAATTTGATTTTATGGTCGTATAAGACGTCAATGAGCCAAATAAAGCGACGGGCTTCATTAGTCATCCTAGGGGGCATATAAGGTACGCCGGATAGGATCACTGTATGAAACTGATTGGCAATCTCCAAATAGTCGTTTTGAGACCTTGGGCCACCGCATAGCATTTGAAAATCAAACCAGACCACTCCTTCGGCCATGTGCAGAGGTCTTAGCTCTCGAGATTCAATCCGTAAAACTGGGCGGACGGTTTCTTTTTGGTTACCTATCAGGGTCTGAAACATTTGCATCAGGGTTGCATGAGTTTCAGCATTAACCGGTGTGAGATAAGCCTCAACTTGCGCCATCTGGACGCGACGATAGTCATTACCCGCGTCAACGTTCATAACGTCTAGCTTTTCTTCCAGAAGCTTAATGGCCGGCAATAAGCGATCTCGATGCAAGCCATTGGGATAGAGCTGACTTGGCTGATAGTTTGATGTCATAACGAATTGGACGCGATCCACAAATAACGCGCTCAGTAAGCGATACAAAATCATGGCATCTGCGATGTCATTGATGTGAAACTCATCAAAACAAATCAGTCGATAGCGCTTGGCAATTCTTTTGGACAGCTCATCCAATGGATCAGACAAGCCAGAAAGCTCATGCAACTCGCGATGCACTTCTCGCATGAACTCATGAAAATGAATGCGGATCTTTTTTTCTAAGGGCGAAGCCACAAAAAAGCAATCCATCAGAAAAGATTTGCCGCGACCTACTCCACCCCACAGGTAAACACCACGGGGAAGTTTTGGTTTAAACAGTTTCTTTTTTAAGCTGCTACTGCGGATTTCTTTATAAGCAATCCACTCATCTTCACAGCGCTGCAAGCGCTCAATGGCAGCAAGCTGCGCGGGATCACTTTGATACCCGCGCGCCTTTAACTCTTGATGGTAATACTCTAATGCTTTCAATTACATGTTTAATGCACGTTTATCCGTCGCTAACGCTGCTTCGCGAACCACTTCCGACAAGCTTGGATGTGGGTGACAGATACGAGCAATATCTTCAGCTGCCGCTTTAAATTCCATTGCAACAGCAGCTTCGGCAATTAAATCAGAAGCATTAGGTCCAATAATATGAACACCTAAGATTTCATCGGTTTTTTCATCGGCTAAAACTTTTACAAAACCATCGGCACGATCCATGCCTAATGCACGACCGTTAGCAGCAAATGGGAACTGACCTGCTTTGTAAGCAATACCAGCCTGTTTGAGCTGCTCTTCGGTTTTACCAACCCAAGCAATTTCTGGATCGGTATAGATAACCCAAGGGATGCAGTTGTAATCAATATGCGGCTTTTGACCAGCGATAGTTTCAGCAACGAGCACGCCTTCATCTTCAGCTTTATGCGCCAACATAGGTCCACGAACAACGTCACCCACGGCGTAGACACCAGGAGCTGATGTTGCACAAGTATGATCATCTATTGGAATAAAGCCACGCTCATCCACTTTGAGACCAATCTTATCGAGGCCTAATTTTTCAGTATTGGGAACGCGACCAACAGAAACGATCAAGCGGTCGCACTCTAACTTCTGAGCCTTGCCTTCGCTGTCGGTGTAGTTAACAACAACACCTTTTTTGTCGGCTTTAACTTCACCAATCTTGACGCCCATATTGATTTTGAGGCCTTGCTTCGTGAAGATCTTTTGCGCTTCTTTTGCAATACCCTGATCACAAGCACCCAAGAAAGTTGGGAGCGCTTCAAGAATAGTGACATCCGAACCAACACGGCGCCAAACTGAACCTAACTCCAAGCCGATTACACCTGCGCCAATAACGCCCAACTTCTTTGGAATGGAATCAAACTTCAGGCCACCTTCGTTATCGCTAATCAACACATTATCGACAGGAATGCCCGGCAAATGACGCGCCTTAGAACCCGTAGCAATGATCACATTTTTAGCAGTCACCACTTCTTTGTCTTTACCGTCAATCTTGACTTGATACCCATCAGCGCTCTTGCCTTCAAAAGAAGCATGCCCTTTTAACAAAGTAATTTTGTTTTTACGGAACAAGAACTGAATACCAGCAGTCATCTTTGTCACAATCGCATCCTTACGAGCGATCATCTTGCCGGAGTCGAGCTTCACTGATCCTACGGTGATTCCATGGTCGGCAACGTGATGACTTATCTTCTCAAATTCTTCAGAAGAGGCAAGCAAAGCTTTGGAAGGAATACAACCGACGTTCAAGCAGGTCCCGCCTAAGCGAATCTCGCCTTTTGGATCGTCATAAGCATTCGATTCGGCGCAAGCAACTTTAAAACCCAGTTGGGCTGCACGGATTGCGGCGATGTAGCCACCAGGGCCACCGCCGATAACTAATACATCAAATGATTGGCTCATGTTCTTCTCTCTTACAAATCAAGGAGAAGACGTGAAGGATCTTCCAACGCATCCTTCATGGCTACCAAACCAAGCACTGCCTCACGACCGTCAATGATGCGATGGTCATATGACAAAGCTAAGTAGTTAATCGGACGAATCACGATTTGACCATTCTCAACCACTGCACGCTCTTTAGTTGCATGAATACCCAAGATTGCAGACTGTGGAGGATTAATAATTGGAGTAGAAAGCATGGAGCCAAATACGCCGCCATTAGAGATAGAGAATGTACCGCCAGTTAAATCTTCTAATGACAACTTACCTTCGCGCGCCTTGACGCCGAACTCTGCAATCTTCTTCTCGATATCAGCCAAATTCATTTGGTCAACGTCACGGAGAATTGGAACAACCAAGCCGCGTGGTGAACTTACGGCAATACCAATATCAAAGTAACCGTGGTACACGATATCGTTGCCATCAACAGATGCATTCAACAATGGGAATTTCTTCAGCGCATGAGTGGCAGCTTTTACGAAGAACGACATGAAACCCAACTTCACACCGTGAACTTTTTCAAACTGATCTTTGTACTTGTTACGCATAGCGATTACTGGGGCCATGTTGACTTCATTGAAGGTAGTCAAGATGGCATTGTTTGCCTGTGACTCAAGCAAACGCTCAGCAATACGAGCACGCAAACGGCTCATTGGTACGCGCTCTTCTGGGCGATCACCAGTTGGAATTGGCGCGCTTGGTAAAGCAGCAGAAGTTGAGCCGCCAGCTAATGCATTAAGTGCGTCACCCTTGGTAACACGACCGTCGCGACCAGAGCCAGCAACTTGACCAGCACTAATATTGTTTTCAGCAAGAATTTTTGCCGCTGATGGTGCAGCAGCTGCGCCGGACGACTTAGCGGCTGGTGCAGCTTTAGCAGGTGCAGCGGCTGGAGCTGCCGCAGGTGCCGGAGCAGCAGCTCCAGCTGCAGGAGCAGAAGTAGCAACAGCTGTGCTATCAATCTTTGCAATCAATTGCTCAGCAATAACAGTACCACCGTCAGCAACCACGATCTCTGTAATGACGCCGGCAGATGGTGCTGGAACCTCTAGCACCACTTTGTCAGTTTCGATTTCAATCAAGATCTCATCTTGACCGACGGCGTCGCCGACTTTCTTTTTCCATTGCAACAAAGTAGCTTCTGCTACTGACTCGGAGAGTTGGGGAACTTTAACTTCAAAAATAGCCATGATTAATCCTATTTAGTGTTTGTATATTGAGTGACGTCTACGATTACTTCGTAATGACATAACCCTTTAGTTTTGCGAATGCTGCAGCAAGAAGAGACTTCTGTTGTTCTTGATGAAGATGGGCATATCCACAAGCAGGTGAAGCAGATGCTGGACGACCTGCGTATGCCAACTTTGCACCTTCAGACATGTTCTCCAGAATATTGTGCTGAACAAAGAACCAAGCGCCTTGGTTTTGCGGCTCATCTTGACACCACACAACCTCTTGCAGGTTCGGATACTTCTTCAATTCAGCAGTCAATGCTTTGTGCGGGAACGGATACAACTGCTCCAAGCGAATAATGGCAACATCATCTATTTTCTTCTCAGAACGTGTTTTTGCTAAGTCGTAATAGACCTTACCGGAACACATCACCAAACGAGTTACCTTCTTGCCATCAATAGACTCATCACGTTCAGGCAAGATGGTTTGGAAACCGCCCTTTGTGAATTCAGTTAATGGTGAGGCAGCTTCTTTATTACGCAGCAATGACTTTGGTGTCATCAAGATCAGCGGTTTGCGGAACTGACGGATCATTTGACGGCGCAATACGTGGAAGATTTGCGCTGCAGTGGTAGGCTGAATGACCTGCATATTAGTATCAGCACATAACTGCATAAAGCGCTCTAAACGCGCAGATGAATGCTCTGGTCCCTGACCTTCATAACCGTGAGGCAACATCATGACGAGGCCATTAGCACGACCCCACTTCACCTCGCCTGATGCGATAAATTGATCAATCACTACTTGAGCACCGTTCGCAAAGTCGCCGAACTGTGCTTCCCAGATAGTTAAGGTATTTGGCTCAGCAGCGGCATAGCCATACTCAAAACCAAGAACAGCCTCTTCAGAAAGAATGGAGTCAATCACCAAGAATGGAGCTTGATCTTTTGCAACATGCTGAAGTGCAATATAAGTGCCGGTATCCCATTTCTCGCGATTCTGGTTATGCAGTACTGAATGACGGTGCGTGAAAGTACCTCGACCGCTATCCTCGCCGGACAAACGCACTGGATATCCACTAGCCACTAGGGATGCAAAAGCCATATGCTCACCCATGCCCCAATCGATATTGGCTTCGCCACGACCCATCGCTGCACGATCACGGTAAACCTTCTCGACCAATGGATGCGCCTTGAAATCCTCGGGAATAGTAGAGATCTTTTCAGCTAAACGCTTCCACTCTGTCAATGGAATAGCTGTATCAGCCTCATCGGTCCATTTCTTATTTAAGAAAGGAGACCAATCTACAGCGAACTTACCTTTAAAGTTGCTTAATACTGGATCTGAAGTCTGCTTACCGGCATCCATTGCGGCGCGGTATTCTTTAACCATCAAATCACCAGTGCCCGCTGGCAATACACCCTGCGCTTCTAACTTATCAGCATAGTACTTACGTGTCCCAGGGTGGGCGGCAATAATTTTGTACATCAATGGCTGAGTCATCGCGGGCGTATCTTGCTCGTTATGACCAAGCTTTCTGAAGCAAACAATATCAATTGCAACGTCTTTATGGAACTGGCTACGGAATTCAACAGCCAATTTGGTAGCCAAGACAACTGCCTCTGGATCATCGCCGTTCACATGCAGCACAGGTGCATCGATCACTTTCATGATGTCGGTGCAATACAAGCTAGAACGTAAATCGCGCGGATCAGATGTAGTAAAACCAATCTGATTGTTAATAACAATGTGAATTGTTCCGCCAGTGGAATAACCGCGAACCTCGGCCATTGCCAAAGTTTCTTGCATGACACCCTGACCAGCAATCGCCGCGTCGCCGTGAACCAACACTGGCATAACCTGCTCGCCCAATAGATCACCGCGGCGCTCCATGCGAGCACGAGCTGAACCTTCTACTACAGGGTTCACGATTTCTAAATGGGATGGGTTGAATGCGAGTGACAAGTGCACTGGACCAGCTGGAGTAGAAATATCACTTGAGAAACCTTGGTGATACTTCACGTCACCAGCAGGAAGTGTTTCTGGACCCTTATGCTCAAACTCAGCAAATAAATCTGTAGGCATCTTGCCTAGAGTATTTACAAGCACGTTTAAACGACCGCGGTGGGCCATACCAATCACGATTTCTTGAACACCTTTAGCGCCCGCCTCACGGATCAACTCATCCATACAGGCAATGAAGCTTTCACCACCCTCAAGCGAGAAACGCTTTTGACCAACGTACTTCGCCTGGAGGTAGCGCTCCAAACCTTCTGCCGCAGTAACGCGATCTAAGATATGACGCTTCTCGTCAACGTTAAAGTGTGGCGTTGAGCGAATGGACTCTAATTTCTCTTGCCACCATTTTTTAATCTTCTGGTCAGCAATAAACATGTACTCAGCACCAAGAGTGCCGCAATAGGTTTCACGCAAAGCCTGCAATAAATCCCGCAGGGACATATCTGCCTTGCCAAAGAAAGTATTGCTGGTGTTGAAGACGATATCCATATCGCCGTCAGTAAAGCCATAGAAAGCGGGGTCTAACTCAGGAATATCCGGGCGCTCTGTGCGCTTCAACGGATCAATATCTGCCCAGCGATTACCAACGTTACGATACGCTGCAATCAACTGCTGAACAGCTACACGCTTGCGGCCCATGGCAGAGTCAGCTGAATCAGACACCGTACGAATTGGGCCCTGCTTTGCGCGCTCTGCAAAGGAAGCAACAATAGGTCCATGGGCAATATCAGCTCTAGATGAACCATCGACCGCTGGAATTTGCTTCACATTATCAAAATAGTCTCGCCAATGATCAGCTACAGAAGCTGGATCGTGCAAGTAGGATTCGTAGAGTTCCTCTACGTAGGGTGCGTTACCGCCGAAGAGATGGGAATTATCTCTTTGATGCTGCATCATGATGCTCACCTTTCATCGGGTTTCCCGAATAAAAACTGTGGTTAAAACCATTGGCTCTACGGCTAAACCGCTTTGCGAATTGATCTGTGCGAATACTCTTACAACGATGCTAATTTAACACGATTACCCATTGATTCATAAAGGGCTTTCCCTGATCTAGGGGTTCTCAGGGGTATTTCCCTATTTTGCCCTCGAATAAGAATTTTCCTACTCTGATTTAAGCTGCTCCTGACAGATTCCCTTGGATTTGATTCGTATTCTCTAAATCTTCAAATGAATTAATGAGATTAAGGATATATGAAAGAAATTACCCCGGAATTGGAATATCTAAGCACTCGTCAAAGCGCGAAAGTATTACAAGTATCACTTGGTACCGTTCAGAAAATGGTTGAATTAGGTGAATTAATCGCCTGGAAGACGCGCGGTGGTCACCGCCGTATCCTGGCAAGCTCCTTAGATCAACAACTTGCTCGTCGCAAAAAAGCTATGAGGCAAAAAACAACCCAAAACTGCATTGCCATGGGGATATTCAGGAGAATTGAAAATAGCCATGAATTAATCGAATACATTCAATGCTGGCAGTTAAAGGTGGATATGGAAGTAGCAGTAGACAGCCTAGAGGGCCTCATGAAGGCGGTATCGATGTCCCCTGATTTGATATTTCTCGATGCCCTCATTCCGCCAGTTGAGCAGGTTCATTTGATCCATTATCTAAGTAAAAACAAGGACACACAGCGTATTCCTATTTTAGTGGATGAGGAATTTATACGCCTTCATCCCGGAGTGATGGGCTTAGCAGATGAAAATACAGTTGGAGTGAGGCCCCAATACCCAGAAGTCCTCCAGGAAGATCTTGAAAATGGCTTAATTGATCAAAATCCCCTCATTATTGGCTACCCAGCCACCAATCCAGAGCTTAAGGCTGCGTTGGGAGATAGAAACCGCCACGAACTATTGGAGCCTATATTTATCCAAGCTCTCAATCGAAAGTGTGCTTGAGGCCTTGGGCCCGATACGCTAAAGTTAAAGGCCACTCAATTTGCACTGAGCGGCCTTTTTAAATATTAAATCTATTTAAATCAGTATCTTAGATCAAGAAGCTACTACGGTCTCTACCCTCAATCCATTTTGGAGCCTTACCGCGACCAGTCCAAGTATCACCGGTAGATGGATTGCGGTACTTTGGCGCAACCTTGCCACTAGAGCTACGAGCACCAGCTTTACGGCCAAACAAGTCTGATGCTGTTAAATCGTATTGCTCAATGATGAGCTTGGCTTTAGCGATGCCATCAGCCTTTTCGCGCAAAACGACCTCTTTAATCTGTTTATCCAACAATTCACGTTGGGCTAAAAGCTCTTTATAGGAAGACATGTATTAATTTCTCCGAATATTAATTTTATGGAATAACTTAGGATTAGCTATTCATGAATAGTCATTATATACACATATTAATAAATCGAAATATATATTCAATAATACTAATAACCATTTAGAAATAAGCGTATTAGAGTATTTATGGTTTAATAATTAACATAATCATTATAAATACTATATTTAGTATAAATATATAAACCCTATCTCCCGGGCATAAATGTACCGCTGGATTTAGCAGTAACCTCACCAGCCTCATTAAAAACCACAGCTTGAACCGCCCCGACTTTCATAGAGGCCATTTGGTTTAAGTAAGGTCGATATTCTGACCCATCTTGCTTTGCTGCTGTTGGCACTGCTTTTGCTGCTGGTAATAGTATGCTGCATATTCTGCTGGAGGAACATATCCAATGGGCTCTAAGCGTCTTTGGTTGTTAAACCAAGAGACCCATTCCAAGGTAGCTAGCTCCACTGATTCTCTGGTTTTCCAAGGCCCACGGCGATGGATGACTTCTGCCTTGTATAGGCCATTGATGGTTTCAGCTATGGCGTTGTCATAGCTGTCACCCTTGCTGCCCACCGAAGGCGCAATGCCAGCCAAGGCCAACCGTTCCGTATAGCAAATAGAGACATATTGCGATCCTCTATCGCTGTGATGGATCAGACTGCCATCCTTATCTGGCTGCCTTGCATGCAGCGCCTGTTCTAGTGCATCAAGAACAAAATTGCTGGCCATGGATCTACTCACCCGCCAACCAACAATGTATCTGGCATAAACATCAATCACAAAAGCCA
>NZ_JBIIPA010000004.1:0-108435 GCF_044342855.1 Polynucleobacter sp. | reverse complement strand
TCTGACATCTATTTCCCTTGATTTTGGGCTTTAAAACCCAGATAACTGAATTATCAAAATGCCATTACTAGCGCTAATAATGATATTTTTTAGTTTAACTTAGCCCCAACCCTCCTTGGCTCGGCATTAGCCTGCCTACACAGGGAATTAATGGTGATTTCAAGGCGCCAATCAAAGATTGGCCTGGAATCCAGTCATTTATCCAGAATGCTCCCTCCCGATCCATCCAGAACTGCAAATTCAGACAATGTTTTACTGGTGGGTAGAGTGGTGGGTAGAAAGCCCCGAAAAAGAAAGAGCCCCGTGGTTAGGGGCTCTTAGGGTGCTACTGGCGGAAGGGGCGGGATTCGAACCCGCGGTAGGCTATTAACCTACGCACGCTTTCCAGGCGTGTGACTTAAACCGCTCATCCACCCTTCCGTACAGCTGATGATTATACGTTTGCCGGAAGGATTGCCTCTAAAAGTGTGATGAGCAACTTATACGGACTCTTTGAGTTGCTCCAAAATCGCTGGATTCTCTAGGGTTGAAGTGTCTTGAGTCACCTCTTCACCTTTCGCAATCACGCGCAGCAAGCGACGCATGATCTTGCCAGAACGGGTCTTAGGTAAGTTATCGCCAAAGCGCACATCCTTAGGCTTAGCGATAGGACCAATCTCTTTGCCAACCCAGTTACGCAACTCAGTGGCAATCTTCTTAGCCTCATCGCCTGTTGGACGACCGCCTTTAAGAACCACGAATACGCAAATGGCTTCGCCAGTCATATCGTCAGGACGGCCAACTACCGCAGCTTCAGCAACTAATGAATTGGCAACCAAGCAAGATTCGATTTCCATCGTGCCCATACGGTGACCGGAAACGTTCAACACGTCATCGATACGACCAGTAATGGTGAAGTAGCCGGTATCTTTGTTACGGATTGCGCCGTCACCTGCTAGATACAAGGTACCACCCAATTCTTCTGGGAAATAAGACTTTACGAAACGATCCGGATCATTCCAAATCGTACGAATCATGGAAGGCCATGGACGCTTTACAACCAAGATACCGCCTTGACCGTTTGGAACGTCTACACCGGCTTCATCCACAATCGCCGCCTGAATACCTGGCAATGGCAATGTGCATGAACCTGGAATCATTGGTGTTGCACCTGGCAATGGTGAAATCATGTGACCACCAGTTTCGGTTTGCCAGAAAGTATCGGCGATTGGGCAACGTGAGCCACCGACATTCTCGTAGTACCACATCCAAGCTTCTGGATTAATTGGCTCACCTACAGAACCTAAGAGGCGCAATGAAGATAAGTCATAGCTCTTTGGATGCACTGATTGATCATTGCTAGATGCCTTGATCAAAGAGCGAATCGCTGTTGGAGCTGTGTAGAAAATCGTTGCTTTGTGTTTTTGGATCATGTCCCAGAAACGGCCAGCATTTGGATAGGTTGGAACGCCTTCAAATACGATCTCAGTGGCGCCAACTGCGAGTGGGCCATAAGTAATATAAGAGTGGCCTGTTACCCAACCGATGTCAGCAGTACACCAGAAGACGTCATTTGGTTTGATGTCAAAAGTCCACTTCATTGTGAGAATCGCCCACAAGAGGTAGCCACCAGTGGAGTGCTGAACGCCCTTTGGCTTTCCAGTAGACCCTGATGTGTAAAGAATAAATAATGGGTGCTCAGCGCTGACCCACTCTGGCTCGCAAGTGGCCGATTCATTCGCTACGATTTCTTGCATCCACACATCACGACCTGCTGTCATCGTGACATCAGAACCAGTGCGCTTGTTAACGATGACATGCTTTACCTTCGGGCATTCGCCAGTAGACAAGGCTTCGTCACAAATTGCTTTCAATGGCAAGGACTTGCCGCCACGGAATTGGCCGTCAGCAGTAATAACAGCAACAGCACCTACGTCAATAATTCGGTCACGCAAAGCTTGAGCAGAAAAACCACCAAACACGACAGAGTGGATTGCACCGATACGGGCACAGGCTTGCATCGCTACAACGCCTTCGATCGTCATGGCCATATAAATGATTACGCTATCGCCAGACTTGATGCCCATCTTACGGAGTGCATTTGCCATTTTGCAAACGCGCTCGAGCAAGTCTTGGTAAGTGACATTGGTAACAGAACCATCATCAGCTTCAAAAATAAGCGCAGTTTTATTACCAAGACCATTTTCAACTTGGCGGTCCAGGCAGTTATAAGAAGCATTGGTTGCGCCATCTTCAAACCACTTATAAAAAGGTGCTTTAGACTCATCCAAGACTTTTGTGAAGGGTTTCTTCCAGAACATATTTTCTTTAGCAAGACGGCTCCAGAAACCCTCGTAATCTGAGTTGGCTTCAGCACAAAGCTTGTTATAAGCTTCCATTCCAGGAATGGCTGCAGACTTAACAAAGTCTGCAGGTGGGTTAAATACGCGGTTTTCTTGCATCAATGGTTCCATGCTTCACAGCCCTTCTATTCAATAATCAGTCGTCTTTTTCTGCAAAAATAGTGCAGAGTTAGGGAAACGCATCCCCAAGAGCTAATAAGATAAGTGAAAACACGCTAGATTTGCTCTATGGCAAACCCTTAAAATAGAAGAAACCTGACACAATCAAGCCTAAAACCATGACAAATATCAAACAAAACGACCTTATTCAAAGCGTTGCAGACGCATTTCAGTTCATTTCTTACTACCACCCAAAGGACTTTATCTCCGCTATGGGTAAGGCTTACGAGCTCGAACAAGGCGCGGCAGCTAAGGATGCGATTGCTCAGATTTTGACCAATAGCCGCATGTGCGCAGAAGGCCACCGCCCGATGTGCCAGGACACAGGCATTGCAGTCGTTTTTCTCAAGATTGGCATGAACGTTCAGTGGGGCGACGCCACCATGAGCGTCAGCGAGATGGTGAACGAAGGTGTTCGTCGGGCCTATATGAATCCAGACAACCCATTACGAGCCTCTGTATTGACTGATCCAGCAGGTAAACGCAAAAACACGGGTGATAACACCCCAGCTGTGATTCATTATGAAATCGTACCGGGCGATGATGTGGAGGTGATTTGCGCTGCCAAAGGCGGGGGTTCTGAGAACAAAGCCAAGATGGTCATGCTCAACCCTTCTGACTCGATCGTCGACTGGGTACTCAAGACTGTCCCAACCATGGGTGCTGGCTGGTGCCCTCCCGGCATCCTAGGCATTGGTATTGGCGGAACCCCAGAAAAAGCGATGCTCATGGCTAAAGAGTCCTTAATGGGCCCTGTAGATATCCAAGAATTGATCGCACGCGGCGCAAAGACTCGTGCTGAAGAACTCCGCTTAGAGCTCTACGAGAAGGTGAATCAACTCGGTATTGGGGCACAAGGCCTCGGTGGTTTAGCCACTGTTCTGGATATCAAAATCATGGAATACCCAACGCATGCGGCTTCATTGCCAGTGGCGATGATTCCAAACTGTGCCGCAACCCGTCACGTGCACTTCCACCTGCATGGCGATGGCCCAGCGATATTAGAAAAGCCATCTTTATCTGATTGGCCAGATGTCACTTGGACTCCAGACACTAAAAAATCCAAGCGCGTGAATTTAGACACCCTAAGCGGGGAAGAGGTGGCTGGCTGGAAAGCAGGTGAAACGCTGCTCCTGAACGGCAAAATTTTGACCGGTCGTGATGCCGCTCATAAGCGTATTGCCGATATGCTGGCCAAAGGTGAAGAATTGCCAGTAAGCTTTAAGAACCGTGTGATCTATTACGTGGGTCCGGTTGATCCAGTAGGCGGCGAAGCAGTTGGCCCAGCAGGACCAACCACCTCAACCCGTATGGATAAGTTCACAGAGATGATGCTATCTCAAACTGGCTTGATCTCAATGATTGGTAAAGCAGAGCGTGGTCCTATTGCAATTGAAGCGATCAAGAAACATAAATCAGCCTACTTAATGGCCGTTGGTGGCGCCGCTTACTTAGTTTCTAAAGCAATTCAGACGGCTAAGGTAGTTGGCTTTGCCGACCTGGGCATGGAAGCCATTTATGAATTCGATGTCAAAGATATGCCAGTAACAGTAGCGGTCAGCTCCGCAGGTATTTCAATGCACGAGACTGGTCCAAAAGAATGGCAAGCAAAAATTGCCGGCATTCCAGTCAAGATTGTTTAAGACAACTGTCAACAGCAATGCATAGTTAAGCAGCCTTTACTTGGCACTCATCGGGGTATTTGATTCTGGCGTTGGAGGCCTATCCATTTTGGATGAGGCTTTGCGCCAACTTCCCTCACATAACTACATATATCTAGCCGACTCCATCAACGCTCCTTATGGAGAAAAATCGAGCGAGTGGATTGCCTCACGCAGTATGGAGCTCTGTCTATATTTGGCGGCGCAAGGCTGTAATGCCATCATGGTTGCCTGCAACACTGCCACCGCTGAGGCCATTGCCAAGATTCGTAATGAGCTCAGCACCATTCCGATCATCGGCGTAGAGCCAGGCATCAAGCCTGCAGCAATGCAGTCAAGCAATAGCATTGTTGGCGTACTCGCAACCGAGGCCACCCTCAAGAGCGATAAATTTAGCGCTTTACTAGCCACCCTACCCAATTGTCAGTTTGTTAAACAAGCGGGTGCCGGCTTAGTTCCCCTGATTGAAGCAGGCCAAGCCAATGGCGAAGCAACTTTAGAGTTACTTGCTGAGCACCTCGAGCCCATTCAGGAGGCGGGGGCAGATACTCTTGTTCTAGGGTGCACACATTACCCTTTCTTGCGAAAAGCTATACGTAAATTATTGGGGGATTCAATTAATCTCATTGATACCAGCGAGGCGGTAGTACGCCAACTCAAACGAAAACTGGAATCGCAGGGTGAGCGCTTAGATTATGATGAATATGGCTCTATTAAATTCATCAGCAGTAAAGATGCGCAGAAATTGCATCACATGGCACAAGAACTCATGCAATCAAACCTGGATAAACACAGCATTGAATCTCAGTTGGTGAGCTCCTTTACATGAGAGGATTTTTCAGTCAAATGAATGCGTATTTGCCATTCAATCAGACCGAACGCATCATCATTGGCATTGTGATTGCCTTACATTTATTGTTTCTGATTGGCTTTCAGAGCGGCATGAAGCCTGACAACGATAACAATCTAGATGATGCTCGAGTGATGGCCAATCTAGTTAGCCCTGAGGCCGCCAAACAGCCCCAAGCCGCCCCAGCTGCGCCCCCACCAAAACCCAAACAAGAGCAGAAGAAGGCTGTGGATGAAAAATCCACGCAAGCGCCAACACCGCCACAAAACCAACAACAGGCTCCCACCCCGCCCTCACCACAGCAATCTAAGAGCGAATCACAAGCCCCAAATGCTACGGTTGCACCAGCGACTACCTCTGGAACCAGCGGCACACCAATCCAGACTGACATTGGTAAACTGGTTGTTGTATATCAACCAGATGCAGATGCTTACTACCCTTCTTTCTCCAAAAGATCTGGAGAGCAAGGTGAGGTAGCGGTGAGATTGATCATTGATGAATCAGGTAACGTTGAGGATGTTGCCTTATTGCGTTCCAGCTTATTTCCAAGATTAGACAGAGCGGCAACGGAGATTGGTCGTCGTTATCGATTTAAACCATTTTTAGTTAATGGCTCGCCCCAAAGAATTTCCACCAACCTTTTAATTAAATTTAATTTAAAGAATTAATCATCATGAATACACCATTTGGCTTAGCAAATTTATGGCTTGAGGGCGATGCTGTTACCCGCTTTGTAGCGCTTGCCCTTCTCGCTTGCTCTATCGTAACCTGGGTCATCTTGCTGTCACGCTTTTGGGATTTGCGCAATCTACGCAAACTCAAGCCAGAGTTAGATCAATTTTGGCGCGCTACTTCCTATGATCAGGGTTTAAATGCATTCTCTAGTCATGCAAGCAATCCCTACTATCGCATTGCTAAGGCGGCAAGCAGCGCCTCCACTCACCATCAGAGTCAGTCCACCAATCATCGCGAACTCTTGCAGACACTGAACTATTCCGAGTGGATGGCAAGAAGCCTAAAAAACAGCCTTGATGGTGTAGCAGCGCAATTCCAAAAAGGCCTCACCTTCCTAGGTTCTACTGGCGCCACCGCCCCCTTTATTGGCCTGTTCGGAACTGTTTGGGGCATCTATCACGCTTTGATTGCGATTAGCAGCTCTGGTAGCGCGCAGATTGATCAAGTGGCAGGCCCGATTGGCGAGGCACTCATCATGACCGCATTAGGCTTGGCAGTAGCGATTCCAGCAGTATTAGGCTTTAATGCGATCAACCGTGCCAATAAATTATTGCTGGCCGATCTCCATCGCTTTGGCAATGATCTCCTCGCTTACTTTGTGACTGGTGCCCGCGTGAAGTCCGGAGAATAAACATGTCTTTTAATCTTCAGAGCGATCCGGAAGAAAGCGGCATCATGGCCGAAATCAACATGACTCCGATGGTGGATGTCATGCTGGTGCTTCTCATCATATTTATCATTACCCTACCAGTCATTCAGCAGGCCGTAAAGGTTGAACTACCCAAAGCCAACAGCGTGCGTAATGAAGTCAAACCAGAGTCAATACAGCTCTCGATTGATGCCCAGGGCAACATATTCTGGAATAGCACCCCCATTGATTTGAAAACTTTTGATGGCTATGCAGAAAAAGCCGCCCAGAAGGAACCGCAACCAGAAATTAATTTGCGCGCCGATAAATCCGTTAAATACGAATACGTTGCTCAAGTACTGGCAGCTTCACGCCGCGCTGGGTTAACAAAATTAGGATTTGTGACTGAGCCTAATTAAGATTTCTTGGGGAAGCTGCATTGCTCTTGATGGGTTTTTGCGCCCTCACCGAGGGTTGAAGTGGCAACATTCACCGGAATACGCACCCGGAGCGGTTCAGTCATTGAAATTTTGATCTGCCACTATGCTTCATAAAGTAATTTATTATCAATGCATACACATCGATAATGCTAATTTTATGGCCATACCTATACTTATCGATGACATAACATCGTTTATTGGGGCATCTCAGTGCTAATCAAGATTAGCAAATCCCAGGATCTAGGCTTATTGATTAGGGCAACCCGTAAACATCAAAAGTTGCGTTTGGGCGCTAGCGGCCTAGGGCTATGGCGAACACTTAAAAAGTCTTAAGCGACCATCTCTTGCAACCCAAAATCCAAATCCTGCTTGGGGGCTCCATAGATCTTAGGTTCAGCTTGCTTGGCGATACTGACGGCGCTATTAATATTTTGACGAACTTCTTTCATGCTACCGATATACCCACCAATAGCTTCGTTGGCACGCTCTTCAATCGCCAGAGCGCTAGTGAAGCCAGAGCGCACCAAGTCCGAAATATCGTGCCTATCGTTGCCAGATAAACGAGAAATCTTGCTCACCGCTAAATCTACAGGTAACAGCAAATTAACCTTAATAAATTTAAGACCAGCATCCAACGGCACTGAGTCTTTTAAATAATCTTCATGCATCAATTCGAAAGTAGAGTTGTAGTTGGTGTCAAAAAATAAGGTTTGCACACCCTTCTCTGCCATATCGACTTCAACCGCCAAATCTTGCGGGATAAGAATGCGAGAACTAAATTCAGCATCCACATCATAGGTTGATCTAGCGGCAGTATAAAAATGCGCTGCAACACCTCCAGCAACAAAAACTCCTAACGGTTTAGAGAGCTCTAGACGCTCCTCTAATTCACGTAATAGCGAATAACACGTTGAGCAAGCGGAGTGTCAGTGTGCAAGCTTATGGGCTTATTACTCACGCATGAATCCCATACTTAAATTTACTTGCAAGCATATCGCGCAAACGGGGTAGACTGACTTCTACGGCATGGCAGGCTTCTAGCGTAATAGCCACCTTAGCTGCCAGCACTTTTCGGCTAGTCCAGTCAATGACTGCCGTCAGTTACACAAAGCCTTTGGCCATGGGGATGTAGGTGGTGACCTGTCCTGGTTTTATCGGACCAACTTCATCTAGAAACTCTGGCTCCCGTGGTTAATTCCTTTTGCCATCTAGCGACAAACTCTGTTGGGGTTTTGACCTCATGTTTGCGAACCCAATTGCGTAAGGTTTGGGCTGTGCAGCCTGTTTTACCGGCAATCGATTCAATTGCCGCCCACAGGGATGGATACTCACCACGGTGATCTCAAACCATTTGAACGGTGCGTTTGCGTACTTCAGGGGAAAACTTACTAGATTTGCTGTTCATGACTCTATCTTCTCAAAAGTTAGAGCCTCCATTAAAGCCGGGGCGGTTCAAAATTATTTATTCTCTAATCTCTCAGTATTGTTATAATAAAAACAATAAAAGAGGCATTTAAAACATTAAGGAGGATGTATGTTGGCCCATGCAGAAACTACAAATAGAGAAATAGAAGTTGATCGTAGCGCCTTGGCCAAGATGATCATGCAATTGCTAGATCACTGGGACCTGCCTACTGAAGATCAACTTGCTTTGCTTGGTCTTGCACCGACCAATCGTTCGGCTCTGAGCCGTTATCGCCATGGTGATCCTATTGGTGTTGGCGTAGATCAATATGCCCGAGTTGGCCATTTACTGGGCATCCATAAAAATCTGCGAATCTTATTCCCTCGTAATAAGGAGCAGCTCTATAGCTGGATGAAGGCTAAAAACAAGGCTTTTGAAAACCGCACACCCGTCGAGGTAGTCAAAGAATTTGGATTTACTGGATTACTCATGGTTCGCTCTTATTTAGATCGTGCTAGGGGTGCTTAATGGATCAATTCTTTGATGGTTTGACCTTAATTGATGTCCATAAAGACCTCACCAGAAATATCGCATCACTTATCACTAGCGAAAACCTCTTTGATGATTTGAGCGACTCACCTGGGGACTGGGAGACTGCCGTGCAGGTTGAGTTAGATGGTAAGCCCAAAGATTTTGATTCAGCCTCGCCAATTATTCATAGACCGTTTGAAGACGCCATATGGGATAACGCGATTACCTACCCCTTTAATCATTGGATAAAAAGTCGGTTTTCTGATGGCTCCCATGGAGTTTGGTATGGGGCAGATTGCGTGCAAACCAGTATTTATGAGTCGGCTCACCATTGGTACTCTAGATTATTGAAAGACTCTGGGTTTACTCAGTCTGGAATGATTTCTGAGCGAAGGACTTACCTAGTGCGATGTGATGCCGTCCTAATTAGTATCAAGGAAAAGGTATTGGCTTTCCCTCAAATTACTGATGCTAACGATTACACCTTTTGCCAGGCTATTGGAGCAAGATTGCATCATGAAGGGCATCCAGGTTTAGTGACACGTTCAGTAAGAAATCTTGCAGGTGAAACATATGCCATCTTGCATTCCAGGGTGTTATCCGCCCCGCGGATATGTGCCTATTTCACTTATGAGCTCAGGGATGATGGGATTGCGGTCTTAGAAGATGGAAAAAATGAATTTATGTTCATTAAGCAATAGTTTGAATCAAAACATGGTTATGGCATATAGAGATAGGCTGTTCGTGATAGCCCCAACAAACTGCAGGTAGACCGGGGAGAAGACTTGATACCTGTCCATGAGCAGCTGCGCTGCATTTTTACGTCTAGTGGGGCGCAGAAAGTGAACCCTTGATGACTTCCTGGAGCATGACTTCGCGTAGCGATAGGTCTGCCACCAACTTTTTGAGCCTAGCGTTCTCTTGCTCCAGGTCTTTGAACTTCTTAGCTTGGTCCGCTTTCATGCCGCCGTACATTTTTCTTCAGCGATAGGAGCTTTGGACGGCAATGGCTAGAGCTTTGCAAGCCTCATCTAAGGTCTTGCCGTTGGCAGTGAGAACCTCAATTTGCCGCAGCAGGGAAACGATTTGCTCAGGTTTAAAACGCACTCCATGTTTGGCCATATAAACGCTCCTTTTTAAGTAAAAGATTATCAAAATCTCTCACTTGGAGTGGTGCTAATTTTCAACGCGGGTCAACTGGACCCAATGAGGTTTGGGCATGCGATTTTGTCTTTGATGCTTGTGCCAACGGGCAAAAGCTCAAGTGCTTAACCCTGATAGACGAGTTCACCAAAGAGAGCCTGCGCATTGATGTGGCCGGCTCGATTAAAGGCAAGCGAGTAGTGCAAGTGCTAGAGAAAGTAATCGCAGAACGTGGCTGCCCCAAGGTTCTGCGCAGTGACTATGGTCCAGAGTTCGCAAGTACCGTCTTGTTGGAATGGGCGGTAGAGCGAGGTTTGCACAACTTACATATCGAGCCAGGCAAACCTTGGCAAAACGGCACTAATGAGAGTTTTAATGGCAAATTTAGAGATGAGTGCTTAGCCATGAACTGGTTTCATAGTAGAGCGCATGCTAAGGTGATCATTGAAGTATGGCGTAAGCAAATGACCGTAGGAAATCCCTTTAGGGACAATTTAATCAGGCCACACTCAAGTTTGGATTATCAAACCCCAACAGAGTTTGTCACTAGATGGCAAAAAGAGTTAACAACGGGAGCCAGAGTTTCTAGATGAAATTGGTCCGATAAAACCAGACAGGTCAGGTCCATCATTAGCGTCAACGGCCCGGAGGCTTTCTCAAAAGAGATTGCTGCGGAGTACGCGACATACAAAGATGTAGTTACCAAGCAGAAATTAGAGTTGGAGTAATTTCTGAGTCGCTAAGCGAAAAACCGCCCGAGGGCGGTTTTTTACGCTCTTAGCTTCTTCCTTAGTGAGAATGACCTTGTGAGTTCATTGGCATTTTATTGGGATTACCGTTTGGCATACTTCCGCCATTCATCATCTGCTGATGCATTGCTTTCATTCCCTCATGCATCGCTGGATCACAGTACTAATGGCCACCACCAGCACTGTCCCCACCCATTTGGTGAGTGTTGGCTCCTTTGTAACCCAGGAGGGATGGATCTAGCATGCCCGCAATCATGGCGATATGCCCAAACACCAAAAACAACGCAACACAAATCGCATGAATCTTGAGTTTGTCCATTTGATCTAAGGTTTTATTTACAAAACCAAACTCTTGCAAGGCTATCCAAATTAAAGGTAAGCCCCCTATCAAATAGCTACCCACCGCTATGACATCAATAGCAGTACGCCACTCGTTATTTTTAGTTATAGGTAGCACCGCAGCAATCATGAGGTACGCAATCACGCCAATGAAATAGAGGCCCACTGTCGTTCCCGCAAATCGATTCAGGTGATAAACAAAGCCATCAAACTTTCGCGTAAACAGAATGTATAGCTCGGTGATTGCTAAGGTCTCAGCAAGTGCTACCGGTATGGCCATAAAGATCAACAAATTCCACGGCTGGTTGTCAGCCAATAACTGCATATAGTGAGTCATATTCATTAGTATTCTCCAAAACAAAATTATCTAAAGGCATCTAAGCGCCAAAATTAAACGTGATTACAGAAAATTTCTGGGAGGCTTGTAAATGGACTCAGCCATTTTGGAGGAAAGCAGCTCAGGATCGCTAGGCAAATATGCCTCAACTTGCTTGAATGCAAAAAATTTAGACGGAGTAATTAGAATCGCCACTACCGCACAGCAATAGTGGGTGGCATTAGCATTGCCACTAGACTTACCATCTTCTGTATGGGTAACTACTGCAGCATCTTGGCAATGCTCATGACCAGAAGCCACAACAGCATTACTTGCCATATTGAATTCAACAGGCATCATTGCAGCGTTGATTTGGCTGACAAAGAGACTAAGAAAAAGTAGTGCAATGAATTTCTTCATAACTTTAGTTTACGCCCTATTGAGGCCGCCTATGCCATAAGCGCTTGCTGTGCTGGCGCCAAAATAGCGGTCGGTCTTGCTTAAGATCTGATTTAGATAGAAATGTCCAAACTTGCGCCCCAGTGCTTGGTGTTTGGTAAAACGGAATACTCATACCTTGATAGCGGGCAGTGACTGTTGGATGTGGATGTCCGTAACGATTTCGATATCCATTTTGAGCAAATGCTTCATCGGGACTTAATGCCATTAAGAGCTCTTGAGAGGAAGATGTTTTGCTACCGTGATGTGGCGCCATGAATATCACATTCTTAGCCACGAGATTATTGAGGGCTGCTTGAGTTAAGCGTTCGGTTATTTCAGCCTCGCCCTGCCTCTCCACATCGCCAGTCAACCAGAATGATGTGGTTGGGTTACGCACTTCCAGCACACAACTGACCTCATTTGGCTTTCTGGGATGTTGATCCTCAAAAACCGTATGCTCATTCGGATGCCATATATGAAAGTCCACCCCATCCCATGACCATTGTTGACCAAAGCGACAGGGAATGGCGGGTACTTTTCTACCCTCTAAATTGACGAGCAATGGATTGGTACTTGGCAAAGACCCCATCATGGAATCAAATGTAATTTCTTTTAGTAAGCTAGCTGCCCCTCCAATATGATCGCTATCACTGTGACTAATCACCATACGATCAATGCGATTAATTCCCCGCCCTCTCAAATACGGCAGGATGATCCTTTGGCCAGCATTATCTTTTCCCTGAATGGGGCCAGTATCGTAGAGCAATCGCTTTGTTTTGGTTTCGATAAGGACTGCTGTGCCTTGACCGATATCGAGTACCGTTGCCCGAAACTCGCCTTTTGACAAATTAGCATTAGTCAGCGGCTGAATAAATAAAGTTGTGCACATTGCGAGGCCTACAACTCTAGATGGCAAATTCTCCCGAATGGATCCGGGACGAATCGCTATGGCGATGCCAATGATTGACATCACCATTGCCCACCCAGCCGGCTGACTGGACCAAGCAATCGCCCATCTCCAGTTAGCCATCCAAGCAAGCATGATGGCTAAGTAGTCCATCGTGGCGTGCGCAGGTATCAGTAACCATTTACCAATGAAGTCAGGCAATAAAGCGCCAGCTATGGCTAGAGGTGTCACGATATAACTCACTACGGGAATGGCAACAGCATTTGCTAGCGGAGAGACTATCGAGACTTGATAAAACCAATGCAAAGTTAATGGCAAAAGCGCGATAGTAACAACCGCCTGTACTCGACAAGCATCCCTTAGAGCTTGAGTAACCCTATATTGCCAATCCAGCTCTAGCTCCCTGCCAGTAGGCAACCCCAGTAAGCCATCAGAATCCTGCATCGCATACAAAATAGCTGCCACAGCCCCAAATGAGAGCCAGAACCCCGGCGTATAGGGCGCCATTGGATCGATGAGAAGTACAAAAGCTAACGCCCACCACCAGATATCAAATGATCGTGGACTTCTGCCAGACCATAGCGCAAAGGCAACCACCCCCACCATATACATGGTTCGCTGAGCTGGAATCTGAAATCCTGCCAACCAGGCATACACAAATGCCGTCAGAAATCCCGCGGCTGCAGCAACCTTGCTGATGGGAATCAATAGCGGCAGAGTATTACGGCGCCATAAAAATGAGGCAAGCATGGCACCAAATCCTGCCAACATCGTGACGTGGAGTCCTGAGATCGATATGAGGTGCCCAATACCAGTGGCATTAAATACGCGCCAATCTTCTTGATCGATCGCATTCTGATCCCCCATCACCAGCGCTGCAATCACACCGCCGTAGCGTGCATCTCTTGGTAGTAGGTGCTGAATCTTTTGCCTTAATTTCCAGCGCTGATACTCCATAGCTAAAGCGAATTCAGTAAAACGAATATCTTTCTCGGTAATTAGTCTTCCAGATCGCACAGATCCACTGGCACCAAAGTCCTGATGAAAAGACCAACGCTCAAAATCAAAGGTGTAAGGATTTAGGGAGCCATATGGTCTTTTGATTTTGACCTTGAATTTCCAGCGCTGACCTGGAATGACCTCCGGAACATCTTGGGGGTTACGCCATGCTGGCTGCCAACTCAAATACACCTGCGGTGGAAATGATTCAATCGCCTCTTTACCCAAAAAGGCTTTATCTATAGCAAAAGAAAACTTTGCACCACTGCGGGAGCTCTGCGGCAAAGTATTTACCCTCCCCTCCAGAATGAGATCTTTACCCTCATACTCTATCGAAAGGACATTGGCCAATCGACCTTGTGCGTAATGTGCATTCCAAGCAAATCCTAAGGCGAAACAACAAACTGCTAGGAATGCGCTACTTGCATGGCAATTTTGGATTGAGGTGTAATTGATGCAAATGCCAAATAGGGAAATGACGATGGTCGCCATACAGATCCAAGGCCAATTCTCTGGCACGGCAGGAAAAAATAGAAGAAGCGATCCCCCGGCGATGAACGCCGAAATATTGATGCGCAAGTTCTTAAGAAGCGGATTGTGGGTTTGGCTTGTTGGCCATCAATGATGACCAGCGGGGTAATGCTTGCATGGCATTTTGCCAAACTGCCTTTGAAAAAACTTCCTCACTAATGCCGCGAATGCCAGCTAATTGACGAGCAATTCTAGGGAGCAAGGCTGGCTCATTAAATCGACCACCCTCCCCCTTAAGCCAAGCCGACGGAATATCCGGCGCATCAGTTTCGGTAACGATGCTGTCCAATGGTAGGTCTTGTAAGAGTCGGCGAATTTGTAAAGCACGATCATAGGTTGCGGCGCCACCAAAACCCAGCTTGAAACCTAGCTCAATAAATTGCTCGGCTTGCTGATGGCTGCCATTAAAAGCATGCGCTATGCCGCTGGGGACTTTTCTTTTACGTAGAGCTTTGAGAATGGCGTCTTGTGAACGACGCACATGCAAAATTACCGGCAACTGAAATTGCTGAGCCAAATCGAGTTGCTTGTGAAAGAAATACTCTTGGCGCTGAGGATCAAGACCTTCAATAAAATAATCTAGACCGATCTCACCAATGCCCACAAATCGCGGATCATCCAATGATTGCTCAATCTGATTTTTAAGAATATCGATATCACCCTCTTGGGCTTGATTGATATACAAAGGATGTATACCCAATGTATAAACCAATCCTGGAATTTGATTGCCGTACTGGTTTGCTAAGTTTTTAGCCTGATCCCAATCAGAAGCTTGAACCGTGGGCAGCAATATGGCTTTAACGCTCTTACTCGCTGCTCTTGAAACGATTTCTGAAAGGGTATCTCTGAACTCTGGCGCATCTAGATGGCAATGGGTATCAACCCATGTGAGCTCGGTACTGGCATCGCTCATTGTGCGAATGTCTTTAATACTCCGCGCTCTAAATGCAAAATTCGGTCACAACGTTTAGCGCGAATAGGATCATGGGTTACGATCACAAAAGCGGTGCCCTGCTCACGAGCTATATCCAACATCAAGTCAAATACGCCGTCGGCAGTTTCAGTATCGAGATTACCCGTTGGTTCATCCGCCAAGACGCAAGAGGGATTTCCCACTAATGCGCGGGCGACTGCAACACGTTGACGTTCGCCACCAGATAGCTCTCCTGGTGTGTGCTGAACTCGCTTTGCTAGGCCAACCGCATGCAGCATCGTATTTGCCCTCTCCATAGACTCTTCGTTACTCAGTCCACGAATGTGTAAAGGCAAGGCCACATTCTCAACGGCACTGAATTCATCTAAGAGATGATGGAATTGATAAATAAATCCTAGACTCTGGTTACGCAGTTGATCTAATTTTCTAATGGGCAGCTTATGGAGATTCTCTCCGGCCAATATCACTGTGCCTGCGCTCGGTGTATCCAAGCCGCCCAAGAGATGCAGCAAGGTGCTCTTACCTGAACCAGAGGATCCAACGATAGCCACCTTCTCAGAAGCGCTCACCTGTAAATCAATTTCCTTAAGGACATCAACCGCTGTTGCTCCTTTGCCATAGGTCTTTGCTAGACCTGAAGCACTCAAAATGATTGGGTTGGAATTACTCATAGCGCAATGCCTCCGCAGGCTGAACTTGGGCGGCGCGGCGACTTGGATACAAAGTGGCCAATACAGAGAGGCCGAAAGCCATCAAGCCAACTGTAACCACATCAGATAAACGAACATCCGAAGGCAGCTCACTAATAAAGTACACATCGCGTGGCAAGAAGCGTACCCGGAAGATCGCCTCAATAGCCGGAACAATCACATCGATATTTAATGCAATCAGAAGACCCAAGCCAACGCCGGCCAGAGAGCCTAGCAAGCCAATCGCCAAGCCTTGCACCAAGAAGATCCGCTGAATGAGTCCAGGGCTTGCACCCATGGTTCTTAAAATCGCAATGTCGGCTTGCTTCTCATTGACGGTCATCACTAAGGTAGAGACTAGATTAAAAGCAGCTACAGCAATAATTAATGTGAGGATGATGAACATCATCTTTCTTTCGGTTTGAACAGCAGCAAACCAATTTCGGTTAGAACGTGACCAATCGCTGACCCATAAAGCTTGCGGAACTACCTGGGCTAATTCAGCGGCAATTTCTGGGGCACGCTGCATATCATCCACCTTCACTCGTAAACCGGATGGGTCTTGTAAGCGTAATAAAGCGGCGGCATCTTTCCAATGCATGATCGCTAAAGAGCTGTCATATTCATAATGACCACTATCCACAATACCAACCACTTGCAGCGTTCGCATTCTGGGCATGGCACCTGCAGGCGTGAGATCGCTCTCTGGCACGATCAAATTAATACGATCGCCCACATGCGCACCAACCATATTGGCAAGCTGTGTACCTAAGGCAACCCCGAAAGCACCCGGCTTGAGATCTTCAATACTGCCAGCAACGAACTGCTTGGGTAAATCAGAAACCTTACCCTCTTCACTTGGTAGTACTCCACGAATAGCCACGCCACGCATGACGTTCTCGCGACTCAATAAACCCTGTGAACTTACCATTGGGGCGACACCTACTACGTGGGGCTGTGCAGCCACCTTCAGTGCAATCGGCTGCCAATCAGCCAAACCATCTGGGGCGGTAATTTCAATATGGGAGAGTACGGACAACATGCGGTCGCGCACTTCCTTCTGAAAGCCATTCATGACGGAGAGAACCACAATCAAGGCTGCAACACCTAAAGCGATGCCTGCGGTAGAGATTCCGGAAATAAAAGAGAGAAAGCCATCACGCTTGCCCACTGTCTTACGACGCTTGGATCGGGTATAGCGCAGGCCAATTTCTAGCTCAATAGGAAGTCTCAACATAGCTACAGTTTAGTGAATTAAATGAGCAAACCAATGGATTCTGTAAATGCCACCTAAAATCAGGGGAATGACTGCTAATTTGACCCCCCAAACAAGCGCCAGCCGACGCTTTACCCTGATGGTGTCAGGGGAAGATGCTATTGAATCAGGGTTAGATCAGAATGCTCCGCCTAGCGGATTACCGCAAGAACGCTTTCTATTGGGCGATCGTTTGCCAATAGCCCCAGTCTTGCTCTTAGGTCAGAGTGATTTAGTAGTCAACCCAAATGAAACTATTGCTTGCCTCCAGCCAGTCCATTTTCACGCGACTAGAGATCATTTAATCCTAATGGCTCAAAGTCAGATTGATCTGACAGCAAATGAATCCACCAAGTTGCTAGAGGTTGCACTCCCTTTTATCGAAGAGGACTTTAGAAACAAAGTCTTATTTCAGGGGCAGCGTGATTGGTTTATTCCAGCGGGGCCATTTGCCAGCTTGGCAACCCACTCGATTGATCAGGCTCATGGTCGAAATATTGATTGGTGGATGCCACGTGATACGAGTGAACTTGGAATTGCCAAGCTCTGGCGAAAACTTCAAAATGAAATTCAAATGCTCTGGCACATTGATCCCGTTAATGAAGAACGTGCACAACGTGGGCTGCCAAGCATTAACTCCCTTTGGATTGGCGGCATTGGCAAGCTTGCTGATATTCAGGTGCCTGAGTTCTTGGGCAATGTATCTCATATTTATGGAGATCATCCCCTCCTAACTGGGTTGGCTAAATACCTTGAAGTCCCACAACAGAATGAAATTGATTTTTCAAAATTGCAAAATACCTTTGCGTGGATTGATCGACCCGAACGTATTTGGGATGACTTAAGAAAAACTCTTTTGAATAATGAGTTAGAAGAAATTGAAATCATCGATTTTCCAAAGGGTCAGACTCGCCACAGAATCTTTACGGCCAAAGACTTAAATAAAAAGTCATGGGTATTCTGGAAAAAATCAGAGCTCTTAACTTGGAAAGAAATCATTTCAGCATGAGCATATTTTCCAAACGCCCCTTCTCTGATAGGACGGCTAGCTGGTTACAGCAAAGTGGCCTACACCCATTGCTAGCTAGGCTGTATGCAGCCCGTGGCATTGATAAACCAGATGAACTCTCCTTAGATCTGAAGCAACTACTCTCCCCAGTAGAGTTAAAGAACTGCATCAGCACTGCAGCCCTACTGGCCGATATTCTGGAGCGCAAAGAGGCTATGCTGGTAGTGGCTGACTATGACTGCGATGGCGCCACTGCTTGCGCAGTTGCGCTCCGCGGCTTGAAGATGCTGGGTGGTGTAGATACCCCCATTCAGTTCTTAGTACCGAACCGTTTTACGATGGGCTATGGATTAACTCCAGAGGTAGTGGATCTAGCCGCCCAACAAAACCCCAAACCTAAATACCTCATCACAGTGGATAACGGCATTGCTAGTGAAGCTGGTGTAGACCGAGCTCGCGAGTTAGGAATGGAAGTGATTGTGACCGACCATCACCTGCCAGGCGATCGATTACCTAAAGCTACCGCAATCGTCAATCCTAATCAGCCTGGCTGCAGTTTTCCAAGCAAAGCGCTTGCGGGTGTGGGGGTGATGTTCTATTTATTAGTTGCACTTCGTGCGGAGCTTCGTAAGCGTGGCAAATTTACTTCTGAGACTCAACCGAAAATTGAGAACCTACTAGACCTTGTGGCCTTAGGTACCGTAGCAGACGTTGCACAACTTGATCGCAACAACCGCATCTTGGTTTCCAACGGCTTAAAGCGCATTCGCGCAGGGGTTTCACAAGCGGGCATTCAAGCACTGTTTCAAGCGGCTGTACGAGATCCTCGTAAAGCCAATGCCTTTGACTTAGGTTTTGCTATAGGCCCTCGCCTGAATGCTGCTGGGCGCTTAGCGGATATGACCTTAGGCATTCGCCTCTTGCTGAGCGATAAGACAGAAGAAGCTGCCGAGCTGGCCTATGAGCTTGATCGCATTAATCGCGAGCGACGCGTAATCGAAGGCGGAATGCAAGAAGCTGCCCTTGCCCATCTCGCAGAAGATCAATTAGCAGGCACCATGGCTGAGCGCTCGAGCATTTGTCTTTGGAACGCGGGATGGCATCAAGGCGTAGTTGGCATTGTGGCCTCGCGCCTGAAAGAGCGCTTCAATCGCCCTGCAATTGTGTTTGCTCCAGCGGATGGCGCTAGTGGAGAAGAGTTGCGAGGCTCAGGTAGATCGCTAACAGGCTTTCATCTACGCGATGCCTTGGATATTGTTTCCAAACGCGAGCCAGGTTTGATTCTCAAATTTGGTGGTCACGCCATGGCGGCAGGCCTGAGCATCAGAAAAGCGGATTTTGAAAAGTTTGATGCCGTGTTCCAGCAGGTGGCCAATGAACTACTAAACGATGAATTATTAGAGCGTCGCCATATTCATGATGGCTCGCTCGATCTTTCTGAATTCACACCAGAAACTGGTGATCTCCTCGCCGAAGAAATCTGGGGTCAAGGCTTTCCTCAGCCGATCTTTTATGGGGAATTTGAAGTTGGGCAACAAAGCCTCATGAAAGAAAAACATCTGCGCTTGCAGCTTCGTCCTATTGGCGATGGTCAACTGGCTAGCAAACCATTTACAGGGGTTTGGTTCAATCGGACACAGCCCTTGCCAGCCAAGGCCAAGCTGGCCTATCGCCTAGTAACAGACCGCTTCCAGGGGCAGGCACGTGTGCAACTCATGATTGAGGCCCACGACGAGGGCTGAGTCGCAATAACCCCCTTATAATTAGGGGATGGAAGCCGAACAACTCAATATTATTTCAAATACCCTGTCCGATCTGCTCACTCGCGAGCAAGCACTTCGGGGGTATCTTTGACTTCGAAGTAAAGTCACGACGCCTTACTGAAGTTAACTCTATTCTTGAAGATCCCACTATCTGGGATGATCAAAAGAAAGCACAAGCCCTCGGCAAAGAAAAGAAATTGCTCAATGGTGTTGTTGCTACCCTCACCGATTTAAATAGCAATATCACTGGCGCCCTCGAATTATTCGACATGGCTAAAGAAGAAAGTGATTTTGAAACGATTGGCGCTATCGAACAAGACGTTGAGAGCTATAGCAAGATCATTCATGATCTTGAGTTCCGCCGTATGTTCCATAATGAAATGGATTCATGCAGTTGCTTTATTGATGTTCAAGCAGGTGCTGGCGGAACAGAGGCTTGTGACTGGGCTAGCATTCTATTGCGCCAATACCTTAAGTATTGCGAGCGCAAAGGCTATAAGACAGAAATCTTGGAAGAATCTGATGGTGATGTTGCGGGCATTAAGAGTGCCACCATCAAAGTCGATGGCGAATACGCTTATGGACATCTCCGCTCAGAGACTGGCGTACACCGCTTAGTGCGTAAGTCACCGTTTGACTCGTCCAATGGTCGCCATACTTCTTTTGCCAGTATTTATGTATATCCAGAGATTGATGACTCGATTGAGATTGACGTTAATCCTGCTGATATCCGCACTGACACCTATCGCGCCTCCGGTGCAGGTGGTCAGCACATTAACAAAACTGACTCAGCGGTTCGTTTAACCCACCTTCCAACCGGAATTGTGGTTCAGTGTCAGAACGACCGAAGCCAACACCGCAATAGAGCTGAAGCAATGACGATGTTGAAGTCACGTCTATATGAGCACGAGATGCAAAAGCGTCGTGCTGAACAAGACAAGCTTGAGGCCAGCAAAACTGATGTGGGCTGGGGCCACCAAATCCGCTCTTACGTCCTGGATCAAAGCCGCATTAAAGACTTACGCACCAACGTTGAGATTTCTAATACGCAAAAAGTATTGGATGGCGATCTCGATGCCTTTATTGAAGCCAGCCTGAAACAAGGCGTTTGATTCATTCCCTCTATTTCAGTATCAATATTCCATATGAACGATCAAGTGAACTCCAATCCTAACCAAGCTACGGCCACGGAAGCTGTTGATGAAAACCACATCATTGCTGAACGTCGCGAGAAATTAGCTAAGCTGCGCGAAGGCGGAGTAGCATTTCCAAATGACTTCGCGCCAACCCACTTAGCTGCAGATCTCCATACCCACTACGACAGCCTCACCAAAGAAGAGCTTGCTGCTAAAAAAGTACACGTCAAAGTTGCCGGCCGCATGGTACTGAAACGCGTGATGGGTAAGGCTAGCTTTGCGACCATTCAAGATCGCAGCGGTCAGATTCAGTTCTATATCAACGATGAAATCAGTGGTGCAGATACTCATGGTGCATTTAAGCACTGGGATATGGGTGACTTTATCTCCGCTGAAGGCAATCTATTTAAGACCAACAAGGGTGAGCTCTCAGTTGAATGTAGCAATCTACGTCTACTCAGCAAATCTCTGCGCCCTCTTCCAGATAAGTTCCATGGCCTCTCAGATTTAGAGACTAAGTATCGTCAACGCTATGTTGATTTGATTGTGAATCCAGAGAGCCGCAACACTTTCAGAGCGCGTAGCAATACGATCGCTTCCTTGCGTCGCCATATGCTGGATGCAGACTTCATGGAAGTTGAAACACCAATGCTCCACCCAATTCCTGGTGGCGCAACAGCTAAGCCATTCATTACACACCACAATGCTTTAGATATGCAGATGTTCTTGCGTATCGCGCCAGAGCTGTATTTGAAGCGCCTAGTAGTTGGTGGCTTTGAACGCGTCTTTGAAATTAACCGCAATTTCCGTAACGAGGGCGTTAGCCCACGTCACAATCCAGAATTCACGATGATGGAATTCTATGCAGCCTATACGGATTACCGTTGGTTGATGGATTTTACGGAGAGCTTAATTCGTTCCGCCGCAATGGATGCGCAGGGTACCGCTGTATTGACCCACCAAGGTCGTGAACTCGATTTGAGCAAACCATTCCAACGCTTAACTATTACTGAAGCCATCCTAAAGTATTGCGGCCAGTCCAATAAGAGCTATGAGCCAGCCCAACTAGAAGATGCTGCATTTATTCGTACTGAGCTGAAAAAAGGTGGTGAGAATCCAGACTCCCCCACCTTGAAGAACGCTGGTATTGGCGCCCTTCAATTAGCCTTATTTGAATTGGTTGCTGAGTCACATCTTTGGGAGCCAACTTACATCATCGATTACCCAATCGAAGTGAGCCCTCTTGCCCGTGAATCCGATACGCGTCCTGGCATTACCGAGCGTTTTGAATTGTTCATCACCGGTCGCGAAATTGCCAATGGCTTCTCAGAGTTGAATGATGCAGAAGATCAAGCCAATCGCTTCCGCAAACAAGTGGAACAAAAAGAAGCTGGTGATGAAGAAGCAATGTACTTTGACCATGACTTCATTCGCGCGCTGGAATACGGTATGCCTCCAACAGGTGGCTGCGGCATCGGTATCGACCGCTTAGTGATGCTATTGACTGACGCACCCAATATTCGTGATGTGATTTTGTTCCCACATCTGCGTCGCGAAGAAGAGTAACTAGTCCGATCAGCACTCTTTAGAAATACAAAAGCCGCAGAATTCAACCTCTGCGGCTTTTTCTTTTTGTGGACTTGAATAACTTAGCTTACTGGATACAGCTTCGTGTTATCGCTATCGATTACCGTAACATTCACCGGAATACCTAAGCTAACACTAGAAGAAATGGTACAGAAATCCTGAAATTGCACCAATACGCGATCAAGGTTTTCCAGGGTATGGCCTGGCACACCAATCCGAATCTCCACCTGGATTGCCAGAATACGAAGGCGGTTTTCTGCGTTTCTACCTATTTCGCAACTGGCTTTGGTTTCGATTGGCTCAGGATTCTGCTTGAACTTACGTAATGCGAATAGCAAAGAATCGGATAGGCAATTGGCTACTCCAGCCAATAAAAACTGTGACGGTGTAGCGCCTTGAGATCTACCCAATGGTGGCGGCTCGTCCCCATAAATGGGGTCGCGCTCTTCGTTGTAGTAAATAGCAAATTGATAATCGCTTTGCTGCACCAGTCTCACTGATGGGGACTCGCTCATATGCTCCCTTTTATTTGGGTAATTGTTTAAAGAAGGTGATTGCTAAAACTAGTAGAAAGAAGGTAAACCAGAGGAAAGACCACTCAGGTACTTGCAAACCAAGGATTGCCGGTAACTTTGCAGAACATAGACCATCAGCTTTAAACAACCAAGGGAAACCTTGAGTCAATTGAAATTGATTAATCCAGGTTTCTAGAGGATCAATTCCGCAAGAGATTTCTGGGTGCGAGATCAACCAGACTTGACGCCCGGCTACCGAAAGGCCGTAGGCCGCTGAAAGCGTCGCCAATATATGGAAAAGCTTTCTAAGGGGATTAAAGCTAGCAGCCAAAAAACAAAAGATGGCGATACCCAAATACCCAACCCTCTGCAGAATACAAAGTGGGCATGGCAGAAAGCTCACCCCTTGATATCCAACTTGCTGGAGGATGACGGCAAAGATGACTAGCCCCAGGCTAAGCAAAGCGAGGTAAATGTATTTAATCTGACTCATTCGCAAATGATAACCAAATCAAAAATCAGTATGGCTATCTCAATAAATTCCCGGAATCAGTTTTTTAACTCTGACTTGATAGGCTCTGTAATCAGGAAAGCGCTCTACTAGCCACATTTCTTCCCGCCTAGCCTTGATGTCAAATAATAGAAATAAGCAAATTGAATACGCCAATATATAAACCCCAGGGAAGATGAGTAGCCAGGCCAGAGCCGCTAAGAGCACTCCGAAATAAATGGGGTGACGAACATATCTATATAAGCCAATCTGAATCAGAACAGCATCATCTTTGGGGCAAGGCAAGGGAGTGAGATTTTTTCCTAGATTAATTACTGCAATCGCCATAATTAAACAGGCTAGCAAGCCAATGGCAATGCCACAGGATTGAAGGGTCGTAGCTAGCGGCTCTGAGCTAACTAGATGGGATCCCTGAGGTCCAAATAAGATTAGGGCAATCAAGACACCTTGAACCACCACATACCACGCACCTTTTTCGAAGATGGATTTATGGGGTGATGAATTCATATTGTGGCCTTATGGAGATAAGGCCACAGTCTATCTTGCTTTAGTAGTTCACGGCCCGACTAAAGTGATCATCAATGCTCGCCTGGTCTTGCGTAAGCACATGCTGCGCGATAAGAAACATCCCTGAAATGAAGCTAAGGCAAACCAGTAGTCCAAAGGCGTGATACTGATTTAAACCATTCTGATCAAGCACCTCTAGGTACAGAGTGCTCTCCAAGGCCAGATGAGTCGATAAGCTTAGCAGAGCCAAACCCAGAAATATCTGGATGATGGTCAGAAATAGGGGTTTTTGGACTGCAGTCTTTGTAGACATCAGATTCTTTCAATGGGCTATGGAAGAATCATAGGGAGCTTGTAGGTATAAGTAAAAGAATCTCTTTTTATAAGCTAAATACTTTTATATATATAGAACCAAGCTCAGAATGAGGATAATTAGGGTTTTGCACCTACTATTAATCACTTATGGCAGCCTACAACACCGAAACCGTCCTTACAGTTCACCACTGGAATGACACCCTATTTAGTTTCACCACCACCAGAAATAAGGGTCTGCGTTTCCGTAGTGGTCACTTTTTGATGATTGGTTTAGAGGTCGAAGGCAAACCCTTAGTTCGCGCCTATAGTGTCGCAAGCCCTAACTATGAAGAGCATTTAGAGTTTTTGAGTATCAAGGTTCAAGATGGCCCCCTCACCTCTCGCCTTCAGAGGATTCAGGTTGGCGATCCAATTTTGGTAAGCGAAAAATCCGTTGGTACCTTAGTCATTGATGACTTAAATCCCGGAAAGCATCTTTACCTTTTCAGTACCGGCACAGGATTAGCGCCATTCATGAGCATCATTCGCGATCCAGATACTTATGAGAAGTTTGAAAAAGTAGTTCTGATTCATGGCGTGCGCCTAGTAAGCGAATTAGCCTACGCTGATTACATTAAGAATGAACTCACTCAAGACGAATACATTGGTGAAATCATTCGCGAGAAATTAATCTATTACCCAACAGTGACGCGTGAGGCTTTTAAGCACACTGGTCGTTTAACCACTGCGATTGAATCTGGTCAACTCTTTAAAGATATTGGCTTACCCCCATTAGATCCAGCAGTGGATCGCGCGATGATCTGTGGCAGCCCATCTATGCTCAAAGAAACTGCTGAGATGCTCGATGCCAAAGGCTTTAAGGTATCTCCCAGCCTCGGTCAATTAGGTGATTACGTATTTGAACGTGCGTTCGTAGAAAAGTAATTTATCTTATATATCTAAAAGTAATTTGTATATCGCTATATATTACTTGTGGATATATAGATCCCTTGGTAAATTCTTCTTAACAAGATATTTACCAAGGAATTCAGATGTCCCCCGTACGCGAACACTACAACCCGATCATTACCGAGCTATTGCGCGAACACGATCGCCTGCCACATGAGAATGTGACGGAACGTAAAAGCTTCCAGCGTCAAATTCTGTTTCTGATGAACGCGATCAAACTTGATGAGTTTGAGCAGGCCTTTGCTTAGCTGAAGAACAACATGCTCATAATCGACTTTCTCCTCAATTCCTCCAATTTCATTATTTCTGGCGCGCTTGTAGGACTTCTTGTTGGCATGACGGGTGTCGGTGGCGGCTCACTCATGACCCCCTTACTGACACTAATTTTTGGAGTTGCCCCCACAACAGCGGTTGGGACTGACCTAGCATTTGCGGCGATAACAAAAGGTTTTGGTACGGCTGCACACCGCCTTCATGGAAATGTATGTTGGGATGTTGTTCGCCTTCTCTGCATCGGCAGCATTAGCACCGCAATACTCTCCATCATCACCCTGAAATATGTCGGACCAGTCTCTAAGGATTGGAATCATCTCATTAGCCTTGCTATCGGAATCTCCGTCCTATTAACGGCGGCATCCCTTCTCTTCAGAACCAAGATTTTGAAATGGGTTAAAGATAATCCGCGCAATCTCCCAAATGGCAAAGCCCTAAAGGCTGCGACCATTGGTGTTGGGGCAGTTATCGGGATTCTTGTGACGGTCTCTTCAATTGGTGCTGGCGCAATCGGAGCCACACTCATTTTGCTGCTCTACCCACACCTAAAAGCCTCTGAAGTAGCTGGGACTGATATTGCTTATGCAGTTCCATTGACCGCACTAGCCGGGCTTGGGCATTGGTGGCTAGGCAACGTTCATTTTGATTTGCTATTTGGATTGCTGATTGGATCTGTGCCTGCCATTTGGCTGGGCGCGAAACTATCAAGCATCCTATCGGAAAAGGCAACAAGAACAACTCTTGCGGGAACATTATTCTTGGTTGGAATTAAGCTGGTGTCTTCATGATTGCTCCAGACTTTTGGTCAATTCCAGATCGTAAGCTTACCTCCACAGAATTAGCAGAAAAGACTACCACCCTTAAGCAACGATTAACTGAGATTGCCTCACGTTTTTCCGATATTCGCTTTGCGACAAGCTTGGCTGCGGAGGATATGGTGATCACCGATGCAATTGCCCAATCCAAGGCCAATATTCAACTATTTACCCTGGCCACCGGTCGCTTGCATCAAGAAACCGTGGATATGACCAAGACTACAGAAAATCACTATGGGATTTCAATTGCGAAAGTCTACCCGGAAGAAAGTGATATTCAAGCATTCATCGACCAATATGGAATGAATGGTTTTTACGATGGTGAAGTAGCTAAGAAAGCCTGTTGTGGCGCTCGCAAGATTAAACCTTTGAACGCAGCGCTCTTGGGTGCTGATGCTTGGCTCACAGGTCAACGACGTGAACAATCTACCACTCGAGTTGAACTCAACTTTGAAGAGCTAGATGATGCCCGTGGCATTGCCAAGTTCAACCCCCTGTTTGATTGGAATGAAAGTGATATTTGGACCTACATCAAACAAGAGGATGTACCCATCCACCCTCTGCACTTGAAAGGCTACCCCAGCATTGGTTGCGAGCCGTGCACGCGCCAAGTCAAACAAGGTGAGGACATTCGTGCGGGTCGCTGGTGGTGGTTGCAGAGCGATAGCAAAGAGTGCGGTCTTCACATCAACAAATAAATTACCTAGCAGAGAACGAATTACAAAATGCAAGAACAGAAATTACTAGACGACCATTTGGATTGGCTTGAAGCTGAGTCGATCTATATCATTCGTGAAGTGGTAGCACAGTGCGCAAATCCCGCCATGCTGTTCTCTGGCGGCAAGGATTCGATTGTGATGTTTCACCTGGCTCGCAAAGCCTTTCAGTTTGGTGATCGCCCAGTCAAACTCCCCTTCCCCATTCTCCACATTGATACCGGGCATAACTATCCAGAAGTCATTGCCTATCGCGATGCCGTTGTTGAGAAGACCGGCGTGAAGCTCATTGTTGGGCATGTAGAAGACTCCATCAAAAAAGGGACTGTGCGTTTACGCAAAGAAACTGATTCTCGCAATGCTGCCCAAGCAGTCACCCTGCTTGAGGCGATTGCTGAGCATGAGTTTGATGCCCTTATGGGTGGCGCACGCCGTGATGAAGAAAAAGCCCGCGCCAAAGAACGGATCTTCTCCTTCCGCGATGAATTTGGCCAATGGGACCCTAAGGCACAGCGCCCAGAACTCTGGAACCTATATAACGCACGCATTTCTCAAGGAGAAAATATGCGTGTATTCCCAATTTCTAATTGGACGGAGCTTGATATCTGGCAATACATCGCCCGCGAGAATTTAGAACTGCCAAGCATTTACTACACCCATGAGCGCGAAGTAGTTCGTAAGAATAGCCTTTTGGTTCCCGTAACCAATATCACCCCTAAAGCACCGGGCGATATCAGTGAGATTCTGAAGGTACGCTTTCGTACTGTAGGCGACATCAGCTGCACTTGCCCAGTCCTGAGCACGGCTGCCAACCCTATCGATATCATCGCTGAAACCGCGATTACAGAGATCACTGAGCGTGGTGCAACCCGCATGGATGATCAGACTAACGAGGCCTCCATGGAGCGCCGCAAGAAAGAAGGTTATTTCTGATGACTACCCAAACGAATGTTTCTCCACACCAAAATGTAGTCCGCTTCATCACTGCTGGTAGCGTTGATGATGGTAAGAGCACGCTTATTGGCCGTCTACTCTACGACACCAAATCCATTTTGGTTGATCAGCTTGAGTCTCTATCCAAAACCAAGCATGTTCGCGTCACTTCATCGGATGCGGGTGTTGACTTAGCGCTACTCACCGATGGTCTTGAAGCTGAGCGTGAGCAAGGCATCACCATTGATGTGGCTTATCGCTATTTTTCTACGCCTAAGCGGAAGTTTATTGTGGCTGACGCTCCGGGTCATGAGCAATATACGCGTAACTTAGTTACTGGCGCCTCTCAATCCGATGTTGCAGTCATTTTGGTTGATGCTACTCGAGTAGATCTCAGCACGAATCCTACGACTTTGTTGGCACAAACCAAACGTCATGCAGCAATCGTTCATTTGCTTGGCTTACGCCATGTCGTCTTTGCAGTTAACAAGATGGACTTGCTCAACTTTGATGAGAAGGTTTTTAACGCCATCAAAGCGTCAATTGAAGACTTATGCAACAAAATCGGCTTGCCTGAGCCCACCTTAATTCCGATGTCTGCTTTGCTCGGCGCCAATGTCGTCACTGCTAGCAAAGATACACCTTGGTACAAAGGCCCTACACTCCTGCAGTGGCTAGAAGCTTTGGATACTAGCCCGCAGTCAGAAAAAACCGGCTTACGCCTTCCGGTGCAGTACGTTGCTCGCCAAGATGGTAGCGCCTCCGATGACTTCCGCGGCTATCTCGGTCAAATCGAGTCTGGCTGTATTCGAGTAGGCCAAAAAATTAAAGTTCTACCTGAAAATCGAGAGGCAACTGTTTCGAAGATCTATTTAGGCAATCGCTCAAATCGTGATCAAGCTAATGCGAATAATGAAGTCAAGTCCGCTCAAACAGGTGAAGCCGTGGCAATTAGCCTAACCGAAGATATTGATGTTTCTAGAGGTTGCTTATTTATTAGCGCTGAAGACGCTGCGTTACCAATACTCAGCAAGCAGATATCTGCTGATCTCTGCTGGTTAGATAGCGAGCCGCTCTCCTTGAGTCGAAAGTATGCCTTGCGACATACCACCAATACTGTTGGCGCCAAGGTTAAAGAAATTCAAAAAGTGCTAGATGTAGAAACACTGTCTCACGCCCTTGAAACACACCCCCTCACCACAAATGAAATTGGTCAAGTGGACTTTGTATTGCAAAAGCCAATTGCTGCTGATTTATTTAGTCAGTCTCAAAAAACCGGTGCATTTATCCTTATTGATGAAGCCACCAACCATACAGTTGCTGCAGGCATGATTAGGGGTGCATGCTAATTATTTTTCAACCGCAATAAACCCATCTCTATTTGGCATCTTTACCAATGGCAATGAGCGCGCATTCATCACCTCATCTTTAGAAACAATCTTGTTCATATACAAGATGTAAGCAGTTAATGCATACACCTGATCATCCGTGAGTGATTGTGGAGCCTGGTGCGGCATAGCTCTCCTTACATAATCAAATATGGTTGTGGAGTAAGGCCAAAAACTACCCACCGTCTTGACCGGCTTATCTGTATTGAGCTGACCACCACCAACTAAGCGATTAGCAATTCCACTCTGCCCCTTCTCACCATGACAAGAGGAGCATTTCTGCTGGTAGATGATTTCACCTGTTACAGCACTACCAGATCCAGCTGGCAATCCTGCACCGCTTGGACCAATATCAATATTCCACGCCTTGATTTGGTTTTCAGTTACCGGCTTACCAAGACCAACCGGTCCAGTTGCGTGATATCCGCCAGTGCAGGCCACCAGAGAACCTAACAGTCCCAAAATTAGAGGGAGCTTCACAAAGGATTTAACGACCATTTGTAATCTCCCCATTAGCAGCAACACGCCATGGCTGAATTGCATTGTTGTGATAGAAACTATTGGGGCTTTTGACCTTTAATAAAGCCTCCATGCTTGGCTGAGTATCGCCACTGGAATCGATCGCTCGGCTCATGAACACGGTCGGCTCACCATTCCAAACCCAGGGATAACGGAAGCGCACCAAAGACTTATCCATGACCGGCTCTTGCAATATGGCATTACCCCAAGATTTTCCGCCGTCTGTCGAAACTTCCACCCTTTTAATCTTACCGTTGCCGGACCAAGCAACGCCCGAAACCTCATAAAAACCTTTAGACTTGAGTTTCATCATGCCCGATGGTTGCGTAATGACAGATTTCACATCCATTGAGAATGTAAATTGCTGCGCCTTTCCATCGCTCTGTAGATCGGTATAGGCAGATGTTTCTTCACGCGTTTGCCAAGGCTCGGATCCCAATTTAAGGCGCCTTAGCCACTTAATACTCATGTTGCCCTCGTATCCCGGCAAGAAGAGGCGAAGAGGGTACCCCTGCTCCGCACGCAACATCTCACCATTCTGGGCGTACACCAGCAAAGCATCATCCATCATCTTGCTCATTGGAATGCTTCGAGTCATTGCAGCACCATCCGCACCTTCTGCTAAGGCCCATGTAGCGCCAGCCTGAACTCCGCATTCTTGAAAGATGGTAGAGAGACGAACCCCAGTCCATTCGCAACAAGAAAGTAGCCCGTGGATTTCTTGGGCAGTTTTACCGCTTGCTTTTTTTAATTCAGCCGCACTATTACCGGAACACTCTAAAAAATAAACGCGAGATTCTGACGGGAAACGAACGATATCTTCCATGGACAACATCAAAGGACTATCCACCATGCCATGGATGACTAAGCGATGCTGGTCGGGATTGATATCCGGCACACTAGCGTGATGCCTCTCGAAGAAGAGTCCATTTGGCGTAATGATGCCGTGTAAGTTTTGTAATGGTGTCCGCGATCCAGTTAAAAATGTTGGAGCGGGAGATGGCAAGACTCGAACTACATTCTTTTCGTATTTTGAGGGCAATCCATAAGGTGGATTGATGAAAGTAGAGCCCTGCACCTTAGTCCATGGATCAACTTCCAAAAATTCACTGGGTGAGGTTTGACCTAAGGTAGTGCCAGAGACCAGTGCGGCACCAAGGCCCGCACCTACGCCGGCAGAATTTTTAAGAAATTTACGACGGCTTGAAATATTGCTTTTGTCCGACATAGGTAGCTCACCTTTTTAAAATACACTCACCAATTGAGAACGCATTTTTTTAGAGAATACCGCCAAAATAATTATTAGCAATGACGTTAAGCCAGATTCAGGATAAAAATGAAGCCGATTGAAGCGATAAATAGGGTTTCCACTAGCAACATGACTACCGGTTGCCAGCCGAGCTTTGCCAACTCCTGAAAGTTTGTTTTCAGGCCAGCAGCGCCAATAGCAATCACCAGCATCCAGCGAGATAGGCCGCCGATTGAGTGAGTTACAGAGCCAGGCAAAATCTGCATAGATGCAACAACTGACAGAGCGACAAATCCTAATAGGAATGTTGGTATCAGGCGTAAGCTACCCCAACCTAAACGCTGAGATGATTTTTCCGCGCCAAAGAAAATAGAAATAAATAAAACTACCGGCAATAACAGTGCGACTCGGAATAACTTAACAACCGTAGCCACATCACCTGCCTCGGGGCCAAATAACATACCCGCCGCAACTACCTGTGCAACATCATGAATGGTTGCCCCCAAAAAGATACCAGCGGGTAACGCAGCAATATTGAGCAACTGGAGAGCAAAGGGATATAACACCATTGCAATAGTTGAAAGAACGGTTACCCCAACTACTACCAGCAAAGTAAATCTTTCGTTCTCTTTTGTTTTTGGTAGAACTGAGGCGACTGCCAAAGCCGCAGATGCTCCGCAAATACCAACAGATCCACCCGCGATCAAGCCAAAGTCAGGGGATAGCTTCAAAAGTTTAGCGAGAAAGAATCCAAGACATACTGTAGCGCCAACGGCGAACATCACCATTAATCCGGTATTCAAACCGATTGCACCAATATCAGCAAATGTAATGCGAATACCCAGGAATGCAACGCCTAAACGTAAAACTGTTTTTGCACAAAAATCAATTCCCGGTTTCACCGTCTCATTGAGATATAAAAAATGAAGAGATAGACCAATCAGCAATGCATATAACAACTGTGGGCCACCATAATTCTCAGATAAAAAGCTGGTCGACATGGCAATAACTAGGCAGACCGATAGCCCTGGAATATTTTTTCGGGCAGCGGTAAACATAAAAATTATGCTACCAACTCACTGAAATACTCATGTTGAGTGGTATTTAGGGTAGAGACACGCCACTCCAAAGGCTCATCCTGGATGCCGAGCGCTACCCTTCGGATAACAATGACCGGAGAATCTGGATTCAATCCAAGCCACTCGCCATGTTGCTTACCAGCTAGTCCAGCTCGTAAACGCTCGCTACTTCGCACAACGGTTTGGCCATACTCCATTTGATACATCTGGTAGATGCTGCCCTGACGATCAATGAAGTCTGCACGGGTTAAATTTTTAAATCTTTGTTTATCTAACGTGATCTGATCGATCATCACACACTGCCCCCCTAATGAAAGGCGATTGGTAATTCTCCAAACAGGTGACCCCTCTTTAATTTCTAGCTTGCCTGCCTCTTCCTTATTGGCGGAAGCGCTATTTAAGGAAACCAGCTCAACTTTTGGGTAAACCTTTTTTTCAGCATCGTGTTTGACGATATGAAAAAAATAATATAAAAGCCTTTTGAGATCATGCTCAACAACATAGGTACCCCTGCCTTGGCGTCGAACCACAATGTTTTCTGCGACCAACTCGTCCACCGCCTTGCGCAGGGTTCCTATAGATACATCTAACTCTTTTGATAAATCCTTTTCGGCAGGCAATGCCTGCCCCATAGGATAGCGACCCCTGACCAGATCCTCGGTGATCTTTTGCTTAACTTCTTGGTAAGCGGTCAGGTTTCTCATGCTGCAGTCTTATGCTGATTCGTATAAACGAGTCAATACAAACTCACGGTGACCGAGAATCTCAGAAGCAGTTAATTCACCATCAGCTGTACGCTTCAAGCAATCTAACAACTTATTGCCCGCATCATCCATATTCTCTTCGCGACGTAACAAGCCAGACACATCAACGTCGATATGCTCACCCATAGTACGAACAGTCTTTGGATTAGCGCAAATCTTAATTACTGGAAGAATTGCATTACCAATTACGTTACCTTGCCCTGTTGGGAAGAAGTGAGCTGTAAAGCCAGCAGCTGCACACAAGGTGACCATTTCAGCAGCAGCTGATGATGAGTCCATGAAATGCAGTCCAGGAATAGTTGGCTCTTCACCCTTATCGAGCACGCTATCCACAATACATTTCTTGCCAATTTTTTGGATATTGCCCAAAGCCTTCTCTTCGATGGTTGTTAAACCACCTGCAATATTGCCTTTGGTTGGCTGAGAGTCAGATAGATCGCTTGTCTTATGACGCTCAATGACATCTTGATAACGATCAAACATCTCGCGGAACTTCTTCTTCACCTCAGGAGTGCGGCAACGTGCCTCAACTAAATGTTCGCCACCAGTTAACTCAGTAGTCTCACCAAATACCAAGGTAGAACCAATTCCATAAAGCTTATCGAAAGCATCGCCAACAGTTGGGTTTGCACCGCAGCCAGAAGTCGTGTCAGATTCACCGCATTTTGTAGAAACCCACAACTCGGAAAGAGGAGCGGAAACGCGTTTTTGCTTAGATGCATGCTTCATCATGCTGTAAGCAGCTTTGCTGGCAGAAGCAATCGTTGCTGTATCGCCGTTACCTTCGATCCAGAATCCCTCAACTGGCTTTCCTGATGCCTTGATGCCATCGACAATAATTTTTGTCCACTGTGGCTCAATACCAATCACAACTACTGCTGCCACGTTTGGATTGGATCCAGTTCCAATTAAGGTGCGGAAGTGTAAATCCAAGTCAGCTCCGAACTGTAAACGACCATAGGAATGAGGAATTGCCATCGTTCCCTTGATGTTATTTGCTACTGCTTCACAGGCAGCATTAGACAAATCGTCTAAAGGCAAAATCAATACATGGTTGCGAATACCCATGCGTCCGTTTTCACGGCGATAACCTAAAAAGGTTGCGTCTTTTAAATTAGTCATTTTTATATCTCTCTCAATGAATAGGTAGGTAAGGAGACTGGATTACCAGCGCTTAGTTTTTACGTTCTGGACGTGGAGATGCTCGCCTTTTTTAATTGGGGCCACCACTTTTCCAATATCAACGCCGTATTTCATTACCGTGTCACCTGGCTTGAAATCGTTCAATGAAATTTTGTGACCAATTGGAATATCACTTTCAGATTTGATATTTAAAGTTAGGTCACCATCCATTACCCAACCAATCAAGTCGGTTCCGGCTTTAACACCCTCAACTACTACTACACCTACGCCATCTGCTGGCTCATGCACGACAAAGTGGATCATTACTATCTCCTCAATAATCTCGTTTATAAAAACTACTCAGTCCATGACTGGCGGATACCAGTCTGAATTTCCTCTACAACTACATCTGAAACTGTGACACCGCTTTTTAGCCCCGTGACACGCTGCTTAAAGCGACGCTGGCCAGGAAGACGGGTCCCAGCATCAGCACTTAAAACTTGTAAAAAATCCTGGATTCGACCGGCAAAAACAGATGCACCTGCCAAGCCAGGATCAATCGCCAATATCAACTGACCAATCCGCGGGCGATTGCCTGTTGGATCAAAAAAAGAATCTGCCTCGTAGGAAAATCTACTGCCAGAAAGCCCGACCACTAGCAATTCAACGATCAGAGCAAGTAAGGCCCCTTTATCACCACCCAGAGGCACCATCAGACCCTTCAAGCCTTCTTGGGGATCAGTGGTTGGCTTACCGTCAGCAGTCAATGCCCAACCTTCAGGGATCTGCTGGCCATTTTTTGCTGCGACCAATAATTTTCCGCGGGCAACTGCAGAAAGTGACATATCTATGACTAACGGATCGCTACCAGAAATGGGGAAGGCGGCGGCCAAAGGGTTCGTTCCAAAAATTGCTTTTGCACCACCCACCATAGGCATTGCTGCTGGAGTGTTTCCAAACAGCAAAGAGATATAACCTGCTCGCGCAGCAGCCTCGACGTAATGTCCTGCAACGCCAAAATGATGGCTATTGGTTACCGCTACCAAACCAAGGCCATTTTTTGAGGCTAGATTTACGGAGAGGTCAGTAGCAAAACGAAGTGCCGGGAAAGCTAGGCCGTCACGCGCGTCAACCAAAGCGGCTGCCGTCTTAAATGGCCTCACCTTTAGCTTGGGATCCAATTCAATTCGACCATTTTTTGCATGGCCAGCATATTGAGATACTCTTGCTAGACCATGCGATGCAAGCCCATCCATTTCAGCTAAAGCTAAAAATTGCGCCGTTTCATAGGCAGCCTTTGCACCTATACCAGCAGCTCTAAGACCGGAATCTGCCAGCGCCAGTAATTCCCAGTAGGTGAGATTCACGCTTGCTCCCCATGAATTAAGGCAAACATAAAGGACCCGTCAAAACGCAGGGTTTTCAGGGCTTGACGAGACTTGGTTTTAGGGGGCAGAATAACTGACATATCTGAATCATATAGATGATTTAGATATCTTGCAATACCCAATTCATTGTGCAACGGAATGAGCATCAAGAAGTGCAACATGATGAGTGGAGGAGACGATGTAATGAATAAGCCTATAGCTATTAAATAGCAGTTGAGTATATTTTTTTGACAACTAAGTAGCTAAGATAAAAAGATTAAATTTCCACTGGAGGTCACCGATGTTTAAGAATAAAAAATATAAGTTAAGTAGACGTTTAGTTCTACTTGCCGGGGCACTAACCCTTGCGCTACCCCAATTAGCAACAGCACAATCGTGGCCAACAAAGCCAATCAAATTAGTTATTCCTTTTGCAGCAGGTGGAACCACTGATATTCTTGGCAGACTCCTAGCCCAGCAATTCACAAAGGATTTGGGACAAAATGTTATCGTTGAAAATAAAGGCGGAGCTGGTGGCAATATTGCCGCAGAATATGTAGCGCAATCCGCCGCCGATGGTTACACCATCATGCTCGCCTCTGGAAGCATGCTCACTGTCAACCCAAACTTATACAAAAAATTGCCTGTTAACTACAGCAAAGATTTTGTCAACATCACCAATGTTGCTAGTGGCCCAATGCTGCTATCAGTAAGCACAAAATTGCCCGTAAAGAATTTGAACGAGTTCATTACCTACGCAAAAACGAAAGATCTCAACTTTGGCTCTGCAGGCATCGGTAGCCAAGTGCATATGGCTGGCGAGAATCTTACTTATTACGCCAACATTCCAGCAACCCACGTGCCTTATAAAGGCGAGTCTGCAGCCATCAATGATCTGGTGGCTGGCCAAATCGACTTCATGGTTGGTAATTTGACTGCTGCAACAGGGTTTGCAAAAGCAGGGCAAATTAAGCCGATTGCCGTAACCAGTGCGAAGCGTGTTAAACAACTTCCCGACGTGCCTACCGTTGCCGAAGGCGGCATTCCTGGATTTGAAAGTACAGGTTGGTTTGGCTTGATCGCTCCAGCGAATACGCCTAAAGTCATTGCCGACAAAATTTATAATGCCACGGTAAAAGCAGTGAACTCAGAAGCAATGAAAAAGAGCTTAGAGTTGAATGGCCTAAGCCCAGTAGTTAATTCCCAGAAAGACTTTGATGCTCAGATTAAAGCGGAGTCAGCCAACTGGGAGAAAGTAATCAAGGGTCGCAACATTAGCACGCAGTAAGAATTGCTAACGAACTATAAAAAAGCGAGGATTCACCCTCGCTTTTTTATTTGCTTAGCGAATGCTTTATGTAATCTGTCTGAGCAATAGCATTGAACCAGCAAATACCAAGATCGAGCCATAGGCGATACGCATGGAGGCATTACTCAGCTTGGTGTGAACATGGGACCCAGTCCATATTCCCAGAAAAGCAACCGGCATTAAGCAAGCAGCAAGGCCAATAACCTCCCAACTCAATATGAGTCCAGTGACCAGCATCAAGGTAAGACGCAAAAATGTCAGCATAAAAATGGCAAATGCCATCGTTGCCCGAAGCACTTTGGGATCGTTAATTCTTAAACCAAGATAGGAGACATACACTGGACCGCCAGTGGCAAATAGGGCCGTAAACACGCCGCCAAAAAATCCAAAGGGCGCCGCCCACCATTTGCCAATCGGATTTCGCGCCTCTACATTTCTCCGAACCAAAACACGCACCCCATTAATAGATGCAAATATTCCCAGAATCAGCAATAAGGGCTCGCTTGGCGCCCTCACCAATAAAAAAATGCCGAGCACCATCCCGATCAAGCTAAAAGGGAATAGCCACTTCAACTCTTGAATATTGGCATCACCAGATGACTTTCTACCCACATACAGCGAAGCGCAGATATCAATGATCACCATCATTGGCACTACAACTTTCAGCGGATACATCTGAACCAATAAAGGCACAGAGACTATTGATGAGCCAAACCCAGAAACTCCAAAGATGAAGAATGCGCAAAGAACGATTAGAGTTGCTAGCGCAAATGAGGCCGGCTCAATCAATTCAAAAATGATTAGGCCTCTACCAAAATAGTCTCGCCAGGTTTAATCATCGTAAATTGAACTGGTCTATTTTTGATGTCTAACCCATCTTCACCCAATTGAACTGCTGTGAAATAAGACTCTTCCAAAGAGCCGGGCTGAGGAAAATCATCGCGATAGTGAGCTCCTCGAGAGTTTTCACGAGAAAGCGCAGCCTCGGTTACCGACTTACTCACCAAGATCAGATTATTTAAATTCATCCAATCCTGCCATGTAATGCTGTATTCCCTTTGGATATCACCTACACCAATTTGATGTAACTGCTGACCAAGCTGATCAAGCTTGGCGCGAGCTCGGAGCAAACTCTCTTTTGTTCTTGAGATACCTACATCATCCCACATACACTCTGCCAGAGCATCGCGAATGAGCTCAATATCGCCTGCGGGCCTCTCTAATGGCGCCTCATGAGCCGTGATACTGGCGCGCACCTCATTCATATTGCACTCTTGCAATTTGTGGGACACAACCCAGTTTGCCATTTCTTCACCAGCAATGCCACCAAATACAGTGGAGTTAGCAACGCCATTACCACCTAGGCGATTTGCTCCGTGCACTCCTCCAGTGTCTTCACCTGCCGCAAATAAACCTGGTAACTCGGTGCTGCAATCGGCCTTAAAAATCAATCCACCCATCATGTAATGCGCTGTTGGAACAACCTCTACAAGATCTCCGGCCAAATCAAAACCGCTATCTGCGCATCGCTCGACCATGCCTTTAAATTGCTTGCGAACATTATCGGGCCCAAGGTGGCTCATCTGAATATAGACGCCGCCATTGGGCGTAGCCCTGCCTGCCCTGATTTCAGAATTAATCGATCTGGAAACGATGTCTCGAGTAGTGCGTTCATTGCGAGGGTCATAGTTACCCATAAAGCGCTCTTGATTGCCATTGAGTAAATAGCCACCTGCACCACGCAATCCTTCCTCGAGAACAGTTCCAGTCATCCTCGTACCAGGCCCTGCCAACAAACCGGTTGGATGAAACTGCACCATCTCCATATCACGCAAGGTGAGACCGGCACGCAGTGCCATGGCTAGGCCATCGCAACTCTTGTCGCCTGATGGCGTGTGGTACTTGTACATCGTAGGACCACCACCAGCAGCCAAGAGAACTGCCTTCGCTCGCACCAGCGTGAACTGACCCGTTTGCATATCTAGCATCAACACTCCAGCGAGAGACTTGAACCGCTGTCAATTTAGTACCACTCCACATGAACTGACCCCAAGAAGTTGGACGCTTTTGTTAGCTTAGCACAGGGGATTGGGTGCGGTATTGCACGGGACTTAATCCCTTTAGCTTGAACTGCTTGCTGTACTTGCTCATAAAAACCCCCTTGGTTGGACATAACGTCCAACTTTTGGGGGTCAGTTCAGCGGGGGTGGTTTTTTCTTTATCTGTATCTTGAAGGCAATTAGTGATTTTCTTTTGCGTGATTGATTGAGTATTTCGGAATCTCAATAACCAAATCTTGACGAGCAACAATTGCCTGGCAGGATAAGCGAGATTGGGGGTTAAGGCCCCATGCACGATCAAGTAAGTCCTCTTCATTCTCATCAGGCTCATTGAGGCTCTGATAACCCTCTTTCACAATGACGTGACAGGTAGTGCAGGCGCAAACCATATCGCAGGCATGCTCAATTGGAATATTGTTTTCTAGTAATGCTTCGCAAATGGAGGTACCGGGGGTTACTTCAACTACGGCGCCCTCTGGGCAATATTCACTATGGGGTAAAACGACAATCTGAGTCATCTGAGTAGTTTTCTTTTCTTAAATTTCTGCAACATTCTTGCCAGCTAAGGCTTTTTGAATACTCGCGTTCATGCGCTTCTGAGCAAACTCGTCGGTAGCCTTGGCAGCATGATCTACCGCTTTTCTTAAGACAGCACTATCGGTTTCTTCTGTAAGAATCTTTTGCAAAGCCGCCATCTCTTGATCAACTAAGGCCTGCTCTTTAGCATTCAATAGTCCACGATCAGAATCTAAGGCAGTTTGTACGGCATCTAAAAGTCTTTGCGCATTCACTTGCTCTTCACGCAACGATCTGGATAAGAGATCTACTTTCGCAGAAGCAAAGCCGTCTTGCAGCATGCGGGCAATCTCAGCATCAGTCAGGCCATACGATGGCTTGATATCAATCGAGGCCTGCACACCAGAGCCCTGTTCTGTTGCGCTAACTGAAAGCAAGCCATCCGCATCTACTTGAAATGTCACCCGAATACGGGCAGCACCAGCAGCCATGGGTGGAATACCGCGTAACTCAAACTTACCTAGAGAACGGCAATCTTGCGCTAACTCACGCTCACCCTGCACCACCTGAATGGCTAGCGCTGTTTGACCATCTTTAAAGGTCGTAAAGTCTTGTGCGCGCGCCACTGGAATTGGCGTATTGCGCGGAATAATTTTTTCTACCAAGCCACCCATAGTCTCAATGCCGAGGGAGAGTGGAATGACGTCCAAGAGAAGCCACTCATCATCTTTACTTTGATTGCCGGCAAGCAAGTCCGCTTGCATGGCAGCACCCAAAGCGACAACTTGATCTGGATTGAGGTTATTTAAAGGCTTAGTACCAAAGAGTTCGCCAACCGCACGCTGTACGTGAGGCATACGTGTTGCGCCGCCCACCATTACAACGCCTTTGACTTCATCCGCCTTGAGGCCTGCATCACGCAATGCCTTCTTCACAGCGACTAAAGTTTTATTAATTAAGTTCTGAGTAATCTCAAAGAACTGAGCTTGGCTGATACCGACATTTACCACCGTACCGTCAGCGAGTGTTTCATGAACGCGGGCTAATGGGTTATGACTTAATTGTTCTTTGGCATGCTTGCAAGAAAGCAATAGCTTGCGATGATCCTGAATCGAGATTGGTTGAAGCTTGGCTTGTTCTATTACCCAGCAATAGAGGCGATGATCAAAGTCATCACCACCTAAGGCGGAATCACCACCAGTAGAGAGCACTTCAAACACGCCCCTACTCATTTTCAAGATGGAGATATCAAAGGTGCCGCCACCTAGGTCATAAACAGCGTAGATACCTTCAGAGGCATTATCCAGGCCATAGGCAATCGCAGCTGCTGTTGGCTCATTGAGCAAACGCAAGACTTCGATACCAGCCAATTTGGCAGCATCTTTAGTGGCTTGACGTTGAGCATCATCAAAATAAGCAGGTACAGTAATTACTGCGCCAACGATGTCATCATTTACCGAGTCTTCAGCTAACTGACGCAAACGCGCCAGAATTTCTGCGGAGACCTCAATAGGACTCTTATCGCCAGCCACTGTTCTTAACTTCAACATACCAGGCTCATCGACAAAGTCGTAAGGTGCGTTCTCGATGTTTTCTACATCAACAATACCGCGACCCATAAAGCGTTTAACAGAAACAATGGTGTTTTTAGGATCATAAACAATACTTTCAATAGCCTCAAAGCCAGCTTGTGTTCTGCCATTAGGCAAATAGCGCACCACTGATGGAAGCAGCTCTCGCCCTTCAGAATCGGGAAGCACTTTAGGCAAGGCATCTCGCACAATTGCCACCAACGAGTTAGTGGTACCCAGGTCAATACCTACCGCAATCCGACGTTGATGCGGAGCGAGTGACTTACCAGGTTCGGAGATTTGTAATAAGGCCATGGGGACTAGAGTTTAAAGCTATACCAAAACTGAGATAGCATCATCTAGCTCAAGTGCAAACTTATCTATAAATAGAAGGCCCCTGAGCAACTCAGCGGCACGCTCATAGTTCTGAGCAGCATCGATAGCTTGCGTAATCTCTACCAAGGTATCGCGCTTAGATTGATCAACCTCTTCGACTAAAGCTTCCAGAGCACCAAGATCCTCATCTTGATCCTCAAGACTCTCACGCCATTCCATTTGCTTCATAAGGAAAGCGGCTGGCATAGCAGTATTCGTTTCTAGGCGAGCATCTACACCATGAAGCTGGCAAAGATAAAGTCCGCGCTGGATAGGGTTCTTTAGAGTTTGAAAAGCGGTATTTGCTAGCGTTGCCATTTGCATGGCCAATCGCTGCTCGGTATCGCTTCCACGAGCATGACGATCTGGATGCACTTCTTTTTGAATCGCTAGAAACGCCCGATCCAACGCAGACAAATCGAGATTGAATTTCTGCTCTAAACCAAAGAAACGAAAGTAATCGTCAGACGCGGAAGGATTCACCACAACCACACTCATCTTTTACATTCGGATTCTGGAACTTAAAACCTTCGTTCAAGCCTTCGCGCACAAAATCCAATTCAGTCCCGTCTAAATAGGCCAAGCTCTTGGGATCGATAAAAATAGTGATGCCATTGGATTCAAACTTGGCATCCTCAGGAGCAGCCTCATCCACATACTCCAGTTGATAGGCTAAGCCAGAGCAACCGGTCGTACGAACACCCAAACGTAAGCCGCAACCTTTTCCACGCTTATCTAAATTGCGCTGTACGTGCTTTGCTGCTTTGTCAGTTAAGGTAATTGCCATGATGGATGCCTCTTTATCTTTACTTAGCTGGATGCTTTTCTTTGTAATTAGCCACGGCTGCCTTAATGGCATCTTCAGCCAAGATGGAGCAGTGAATTTTTACAGGTGGCAAAGCCAACTCTTCCGCAATTAAGGAGTTCTTAATCTCTAAGGCTTGATCCAAAGTTTTTCCTTTAACCCATTCAGTTACCAAGGAAGATGAAGCAATTGCAGAGCCGCAACCATAGGTCTTGAACTTAGCATCTTCAATCACGCCCTGATCATTTACGCGGATTTGTAATTTCATGACGTCGCCGCATGCAGGTGCACCAACCATACCAGTACCTACCTGGTCATCACCCTTTTCAAAAGAACCCACATTGCGGGGATTTTCATAATGATCAATTACTTTGTCGCTATATGCCATGGTATTTCCTCGTTATTTCTTTAGTATTTTAATTAGTGTGCTGCCCACTGGATGGTGCTGAGATCAATACCATCTTTAAACATTTCCCACAGTGGTGAAAGTTCGCGCAATTTCGCAATCTTCTCTTTCACCAATTTGATCGTGAAATCCACTTCTTCTTCGGTAGTAAAGCGACCTAAGGTAAAACGAATTGAGCTGTGCGCCAATTCATCATTGCGACCAAGCGCACGCAATACATAGGATGGTTCTAAGGATGCTGAAGTACATGCAGAACCAGAAGAGATGGCCAAATCTTTCAATGCCATCAACATCGATTCACCTTCAACATAGTTAAAGCTGATGTTGAGGTTGTGTGGAACACGGTGATCCATATCACCATTCACGTAAACCTCTTCAACATCCTTCAGCCCTGTCAGTAAACGATCGCGTAATGCACGAATGCGAGCACTCTCTTCAACCATTTCAACACGGGCAATACGGAAAGCTTCACCCATACCAACGATTTGGTGCACAGCCAATGTTCCAGAACGCATGCCGCGCTCATGACCACCACCATGAATTTGTGCCTCGATACGGATGCGGGGCTTACGACGGACAAACAATGCGCCGATACCTTTTGGGCCATAAGTCTTGTGAGCAGAAAAGCTCATTAAATCCACTTTAATTTTCTCTAAGTCGATTTCAACTTTGCCGGTAGCTTGTGCTGCATCCACATGAAAAATCACACCGCGAGAGCGGCATAATTCACCAATACGTGGAATGTCTTGTACAACGCCAATTTCATTATTCACATACATGACTGATGCCAAGATCGTGCCGGGCTTCATTGCTGCCTCAAGTTGAGAAAAATCAATCAAACCATCTGGCAATACATCTAAGTAAGTAACTTCAAAGCCTTCACGCTCAAGCTCACGGCAAGTGTCTAAGGTCGCCTTGTGCTCAGTCTTCACGGTAATGATGTGATTGCCGCGCTCTTTGTAAAAGTGGGCAGCACCTTTGAGTGCCAAGTTGATACTTTCAGTTGCGCCACTAGTAAATACGATCTCTCTTGGATCTGCGTGAACTAACTGGGTTACTTCTGAACGCGCCCACTCAACTGCCTCTTCTGCAGCCCAACCGTAAGCATGGCTACGAGATGCTGCATTACCAAATTGCTCGCGCAAGTAAGGCAACATCTTGTCCACTACACGCGGATCAATCGGTGTAGTTGATGAGTAGTCCATATATACCGGGAAGTGCTTAGGACTAAACATCGGTATTGGGTTCTGAGGAATATCTTGTGGTGCGTTCATTTTTTACTTATCGATTAATAGACTAAGAAGTTAATCTCTTAACTTTGCTGAGCCAGGTTAAAAACAGAATTCACGAGAGGTCGCTTCGGAGCGGCTTCTTTTGCTGCTGCAACTGCAGTTGCCGGCTTATCTGCCTTGGCACTTTCAGTCTTCATTTTCTTAGGGCGTAAATCCTGCAATACGATTCCACGTCCAGATTGCTGTTGCACCAAATCACGTAATGACACGGAACTGAGGTACTCCACCATCTTGGCATTTAGGTTTGACCACAGATCATGTGTCATACAACGACCATGATTGTCTTCATCGCTATGGCAATTGCCCTTGCCACCACATTGAGTTGCATCCAGAGGCTCATCGACGGCCACAATAATATCGGCCACGCTAATTTCTTCAGACTTGCGAGATAGGGTGTAACCACCGCCAGGACCGCGAGTACTCTCAACGATGTTGAAGCGGCGTAACTTGCCGAACAACTGCTCTAAATACGATAGGGAAATCTTCTGTCTTTGGCTAATTCCAGCCAAAGTTACAGGCCCGTGCGTCTCACGCAGGGCTAAATCGATCATTGCGGTTACTGCAAAACGGCCTTTAGTTGTAAGTCTCATATGTCACCTTGGTAATGGATTGTTATGGACAGCTAACAGTCGGGCGGGTAATACCCGACCATTCCACTCAACTTTACCATATACCCCACTAATTTGCTCAGGATTAAAACAGTCTTAAATAGCATCTCTGGAGCGCGCCCCAAAGGCCATTTCCTTGACCTTAGTAAGGCGATCACGGGTGGCTGCGGCCTTCTCAAACTCTAAATTCTTAGCCTCAGAGTTCATTTGCTTCTCCAGACGCTTGATTTCGCCCGCTAGATCCTTCTCGCTCATATCCTCATAGCGAGCCCGCTCCTGCTCCACCTGCATCTCAGAGCGCTTCTCCTTGACGTCGTAGACCCCATCAATAATGTCCTTGATACGCTTCTGGACGCCTCGTGGCTCAATTCCATTCGCCTTATTAAAGGCAACTTGCTTGGTTCGGCGACGCTCAGTCTCACCCATCGCCCGCTTCATAGAATCGGTAATGCGATCAGCATACAAAATTGCCTTACCTTTGACATTTCGTGCCGCCCTACCAATCGTCTGAATCAAGCTACGCTCAGAGCGCAAGAAACCTTCTTTATCCGCATCCAAAATAGCAACCAGTGAGACCTCTGGAATATCCAGGCCCTCACGTAATAAATTAATACCCACCAGCACATCAAAGACGCCCAAGCGTAAGTCACGCAAAATTTCTACGCGCTCTACAGTATCAATATCTGAGTGAACGTAACGCACCTTCACACCGTTATCCGACAAGTAGTCCGTCAACTGCTCAGCCATACGTTTTGTTAATACCGTTACCAAAACGCGCTCATGCACTTTGACGCGCTCATGAATCTGATTCAGTAAATCATCTACTTGTGTACTTGCTGGTAATACTTCAATTTCTGGGTCAACCAATCCTGTTGGTCTAGCCACTTGCTCCACCACTTGTCCAGTGTGCGTATTTTCGTAATCAGCTGGGGTTGCGGAGACAAAGACGGTTTGACGCATCTTGGTTTCAAACTCAGTGAACTTAAGTGGTCGGTTATCCATTGCAGATGGCAAACGGAAACCAAACTCGACCAAGGTATGTTTGCGAGATTTATCGCCGTTGTACATGGCATTGAGCTGCCCTATCAAGACATGACTCTCATCCAAGAACATCAAGGCGTCGTTTGGTAGGTAATCCACCAAGGTGGGCGGAGCCTCACCAGGCATAGCACCAGAGAGGTGACGTGAGTAGTTCTCAATACCTTTGCAGAAGCCCAACTCATTGAGCATCTCTAAATCAAAGCGAGTGCGCTGCTCCAAACGTTGCGCCTCAACCAACTTGCCATCCTTAACAAACTCATCCAAGCGAATACGCAACTCCGCTTTAATCGTTTCAATCGCTTTAAGCACTGTGTCGCGCGGCGTAACGTAATGCGAACTCGGATAGACAGTAAAGCGTGGAATTTTTTGACGAATTCTTCCAGTCAGTGGATCAAAGAATTGCAAGCTCTCGATGACATCATCAAAAAGTTCAACGCGAACGGCTAATTCATTATGCTCAGCCGGGAAGATATCAATCGTGTCGCCCCGCACCCTAAAAACACCGCGCTTAAAATCGGTTTCGTTGCGGTCATACTGCATCGCAATTAGGCGCATCAAAATATCACGCTGACTCATCTTGTCACCAGGACGCAAAGTCATCACCATGCTGTGATAGTCACCTGGATTACCAATACCGTAAATTGCGGAGACAGTTGCTACGATGATGACATCACGTCTCTCCAACAAACTTTTGGTGGCAGACAGGCGCATTTGCTCAATATGCTCATTGATCGATGAATCTTTTTCAATAAACAAATCCCGTGTTGGGACATAAGCCTCTGGCTGGTAGTAGTCGTAGTAACTGACGAAGTACTCCACCGCATTTTTGGGGAAAAACTCTCTAAATTCACTGTAGAGCTGGGCGGCTAGCGTTTTGTTGGGGGCAAAAATGATGGCTGGACGACCAGTTCTGGCAATCACATTAGCCATCGTGAAGGTTTTGCCCGAGCCCGTGACCCCTAAAAGGGTCTGAAAGGTCAATCCATCCTCAATTCCCGCCACTAGAGCATCAATTGCAGCCGGCTGATCCCCTGCGGGCGGAAACGGCTGATAGAGCTGAAATGGCGAATCTGGGAAGGAAACGAACTTGGCTGGATCCAGGTCGTGACCTACCTCGCCCAAAGGATCGGCCACAGGGCTTTTCTTGCTTTCAGCGACTTTGGAATTCGGGGAAGTTTTAGGCAACTTAGGGGGCATCTCAGCTATCATTTCACCTGTGCCTTTTAGTTCACAGTGAATTTTGTACAAACATTGATTTTGCCGTTTTTATTTGGAAATAGTTGAATCTAGCCTCAAAAACAGCCATTTAAACTAAATTCAACTGAATTTAACGTCAATTAACCCTGCAATACCTTATTAACTACCCTTTTCGACCCTCAAATGAACCTTTTCACTTCAGTCCAGCTAGCCCCTAAAGACCCTATTTTTGGCCTCACAGAAGCCTATGTCGCCGATCAACGCGCAGACAAGGTCAATCTGGGTGTTGGCGTTTACTACACAGACGAAGGCAAGGTACCTCTTTTGAAGGCGGTTATTCAGGCCGAGGAAGTCATTGTTGCAAAGCACTCTCCTCGTAGCTACATTCCGATTGAAGGTCCAAACCCATACAACAGCGCAGTTCAAAACCTATTGTTTGGCGCTGATTCCCCCCTGATTAAAGATGGTCGCGTTGTAACTGCTGAGTGCCTTGGTGGCACCGGTGCATTACGCGTTGGCGCAGACTTTATTAAGCGCCTCAATTTAAATGCACCTTGCGCAATTAGTAACCCCACTTGGGAAAACCACCGCGGTATTTTTGAATCCGCAGGATTTGAAGTAGTTGAATACACCTACTTCGACGGCAAAACTCGTGGTGTTGATTTTGATGGCATGGTGAAGTCCTTAGAGTCTTTCCCTAAGTTCACTACTGTCTTGTTGCATGCTTGCTGTCATAACCCAACTGGTGCAGACATTACTGAAGCTCAATGGCGTCAAGTGATTGATATTTGCAAAGCAAAATCACTCATCCCATTTTTGGATATGGCCTATCAAGGCTTTGCTGCTGGTATTGAACAAGACGGCATTGCAGTTCGTTTGTTCGCTGAATCCGGAATGTCTTTCTTTGTATCCAGCTCTTTCTCCAAATCGTTCTCACTTTATGGTGAGCGTGTTGGCGCCCTCTCTATCGTGACTCAAAGCAAAGATGAATCTACTCGCGTGCTGTCTCAATTGAAACGCGTGATTCGTACAAACTATTCCAATCCCCCAACTCATGGTGCCGCTATTGCAGCCGCTGTTCTAAATTCACCAGAACTCAGAAAGCTTTGGGAAGATGAATTAGCCGAGATGCGTGATCGTATTAAAGCAATGCGTCAAGGACTCGTACAAAAACTCGCTGCTGCTGGTGTAAAGCAAGACTTTGCCTTTATCGAAGCACAGCGCGGCATGTTCTCTTACTCTGGCTTAACGGTTGAGCAAATAGAGCGCTTACAAAAGGAAGATGGCATTTATGCCCTCTCCACAGGCCGTATTTGTGTGGCCGCTCTCAATGCTAAAAATATTGATAAAGTAGCCAAAGCAATCGCCCGCGTATTGGCGTAACAACGCGTAATAAGCGGCTACACTGATTTACTGGGAGTTACCATGCTATATCAGCTACACGAATTTCAAAAATCCTTACTTCAACCAATGAGCTCATTGGCTCGCGCTGCTTCTGAAGCCTTTATTAACGCTTCAAACCCCGCGTCCAAGGTTCCAGGCTCTGAACGTTTAGCTGCTAGTTACGAACTGCTCTACCGCTTGGGTAAAGACTATAAGAAGCCAGAGTTTGGTATTCGCTCGATAAAGGCGCATGGAAAAGAAGTAGCGATTCACGAAAGAACGATCGTTGCCAAACCATTTTGTAATTTAATTCGCTTCAAGCGGTTTTCTGATGATGTCGAAGTCATCAAGAAACTCAAAGATGATCCATCAGTATTGGTGGTTGCACCGCTATCTGGACATCACTCCACATTATTGCGCGACACTGTGCGCACACTATTGCAAGATCACAAGGTATACATCACTGATTGGATCGATGCTCGAATTGTTCCTGCGGATGCGGGTGACTTTGGTTTAGATGACTATGTTCATTATGTGCAAGATTTCATCCGTGCTATTGGTGCTGAGAACTTACATGTGATCTCTGTTTGCCAGCCAACAGTTCCTACGCTTGGCGCAATCTCTTTGATGGCCTCTGCCGGTGAAGTAACGCCAGCCTCCATGATCATGATGGGCGGCCCAATTGATGCGCGTAAGTCGCCGACTGCTGTTAATAACCTAGCCGATCAAAAGTCTTACGATTGGTTTGAGAGTCATGTGGTTTATAAAGTTCCACCAGGCTATCCAGGCGCTGGTCGCAAAGTGTATCCAGGCTTCTTGCAACACACTGGTTTTATTGCCATGAATCCCCAGAACCACTTGCAGTCACACTGGGATTACTTCCAAAACTTAGTGCGCGGCGATGAACAAGATGCCGAAGCGCATATCCGCTTCTATGATGAGTACAACGCTGTTCTCGATATGGATGCGAAGTTCTATTTAGACACTATTAAGACTGTGTTCCAGGACTATTCATTGCCGAATGGCACATGGGAAGTATCCGGTGATCTAGTTAAGCCACAAGATATTAAGAAAACCGCCCTTCTTACTGTTGAGGGTGAGTTGGATGATATTTCTGGTAGCGGGCAGACTCGTTCAGCACATGCCTTGTGTGCAGGTATTCCAAAAATTGACAAAGATCACTACGAAGTTGCGGGTGCTGGACACTACGGCATCTTCTCTGGCCGTCGCTGGCGTGAAAAGGTATATCCAAAAATTAAGTCGTTTATTCGTGAACACCAAGGCGTTCAGAAGAAAACAAGGGCTAGACCTCCTAAATTAGAAGGCTCAAAGTCTGCATAAAACAGCAGCGCGACTCTAGGGTCGCGCTTCTAGTTTTAGGGTGCGCAAATTGCAATGAATATTCAGCAGACAACAGAACTTGCCAATCGCCTCGAGGACATCCTTCCTCAAACCCAATGCACCAAATGCAGCTATCCAGACTGCAGGGCCTATGCAGAAGCAATGGCAACAGGCGAGGCTTTGCCTAATCGCTGCCCTCCTGGAGGCGCAGAGGGTATTCAAAGACTGAGCGACATCCTTGCACCCATCTTCCCTCAGAATGCTTTTGAGCTGCACTCTCAGATTGATTCTGAATGCGGCTTAGAGCGCCCTAGGCCAGTTGCCTTTATCGATCCTAAGACCTGCATCGGATGCACATTGTGTATTCAGGCATGTCCAGTAGATGCCATTGTGGGCGCTTCAAAGCAAATGCATATTGTTTTGAGTGGCTGGTGTACCGGCTGCGATCTTTGTATACCGCCCTGCCCTGTTGACTGCATCACCATGATTGATGTCACTAGCGAAAAAACTGGCTGGGATGCTTGGTCACCAGAATTGGCACAACTCGCACGCTCTCGATATGAGGCGCGTGATGTCCGACTAGATCGTGAGCAACGCGACAATGATGAGCGACTGGCAAAGAAGGCTGCAGCCAAATTGGTAGCAGTTAATGCAGAAAAACCTGACTCAGAAGAAGCCATAAAAGAGCAGGAACGAAAGCGAGCTATCATCGCTGCCGCCATTGCGAGAGCCCAGCAAAAGAAATGATGAATCTCGAAAAGCGCCAAGCCTTTTTTGAATTGCTCCGGGGAAATAATCCCCATCCAGAAACAGAACTGGAATACAGCTCCCCATTTGAATTACTCATTGCTGTTTTGTTGTCTGCTCAAGCCACTGATATTTCAGTTAATAAGGGGACTCGCAAGCTCTTTAAGATTGCCAATACGCCTCAAGCTCTTTTGGATCTGGGTGAGGAAGGCGTTAAACCCTTCATTCAGCACATTGGTTTATTCAATGCCAAAGGTAGACATATCCAAGAAACTTGCCGACTGCTCCTGGAAAAACATGGCGGCGAAGTTCCGCAAAACAGAGAAGATCTAGAGGCGCTGCCAGGTGTAGGTAGAAAAACTGCGAACGTCATCCTCAATACTGCTTTTGGACACCCCACCATGGCTGTCGATACCCACATCTTTAGAGTTTCCAATCGAACCGGCTTAGCGCCTGGCAAGGATGTTGTAAAGGTAGAGGAGCAATTACTCAAGCGCGTGCCAAAAGAGTTTTTAATGGATGCTCACCATTGGCTTATTCTGCATGGTAGATATACCTGTAAGGCACGCAGCCCTGATTGTGAGCAATGCATTGTTGAACCACTCTGTGAATTCAAGCAAAAAACTGGCAAAGGAAAAGTTCGTGGCAATATTTAATCCAACTCGTGAAGAAGTGCGTCGCTTTTTCTGTGATACCTGGAAGAAGAAAACCGAGAATCATATTCTGACGCCAATGGAAATAATTGCCAGCGACTGGATGCTTGAACACCCCGAATATCACACACTCCTATCAGATCCAGAAAGCGCAGTGGCGCAAGACTACACACCAGAACGTGGTGAAACAAATCCCTTCCTACATCTCTCAATGCATTTATCGATTAGCGAGCAAATCTCCATTGATCAACCGCCAGGCATTAAAGCAATTGCAGAGAGGCTCTCCAAGAAACTGGGTTCCGAGCATGAAGCCCAGCATGCCATGATGGAATGCCTTGGACAAGTGATGTGGGAAGCGCAGCGTGAAGGGCAAGCGCTTAGTCCTGAGAAGTACCTTGAGGCGCTCAAGAAGCTAAACTAAACAAACTATAAAGACAGTCCGGAACCAAGCGATGACCCTCTTCACTCTTGATGTATTAAAATTTTCGGCAGCATCCATTGTCATGATTGCAGTAGTCGCCTATGCGATTTACTGGGTCCTAAATGACTCGCCCATATCTCGGTGGCTTAATGATTCAGATGCAGTGGTTCCGTCTTTCCTATCCATTACTGCATTTATTTTTGGCCTTACTATTTCCACTCTTGCGGGCTTTTCATTTGAGAAGCACGAATCAGCTATCTCAAACTTGATTACTGAATCAAGCTCAATTGATAGCCTCATTAATGTCTCAACAGTCTTACCCTCAGAGGATCGGGCGCAAATTAACGTGGCGATAAAAAACTATCTCAATGCAGTCATTGAGAAGGAATGGCCTGTTATGAATGAAAAAGATGCTAAAAATCGAGAGATCGCATTGCCTGAATTTATAGCCTTAAGCAAAACAATCAACCAGATAGCGTATCAAACTAATCAGCGCGCTTCCATAGGGAGTCAGCTTGAAGCAGAGCTAACAGTCATTCGCCACAATCGTAAAGTTAGGCAATCTATAGCATATGACACTGACAATATAAATAAATGGATTGTCATTCCCATTTCTTCGATTCTGCTACTGATCTCGGTTGGCATCGTACATCTTGGCAGCCTTAAAGCGATGAAAGTATCGCTATCAATAGCCTCGCTTTGCATACTCACGGCGATGACTTTTCTCTACATCACCATTTCACCTTATGGCATGTGGAATCCCATAAAACCCCATCAACTCGAGGAATCTTTGAGGATGATGGGCACCGTCAATTCAAATAACTAAATCCGGTATTTAGTTGCTCAAGATAACGCAGCTATTGCGGACTTAATCGCCGTCGGCAGGTCTTGAGCCAATTTCTTTCTTGCCTCTAAATTTACTGCGGGCGTTTTTTGAGTTTGTTGAGACCAGGCTGATCCCGGAAAGAACGCATCATCCTTATACCTAGGAATCACATGCCAGTGAATATGCGGCACCATATTACCTAAGGCAGCGATATTCACCTTATCTGGATGCATCACATGCCGCACAGCCTCTTCAACTGCAAAGACTAAGGCCATGAGGTGCTCGCGCTCACCACAGGTGAGATCAGTCATTTCAGCGACATGATGATTCCAGATCACGCGGCAAAAGCCAGGAAGCTCAGGGGCATTCACGAGTATGACGCGGCAATCATTGCCACGCCAAATCAATTGACCCTCTTCAGGATTGAGATCTTCTTTACAAAGTACGCAATTAGTCATGAGAAGAATGTATACGAAAACGGCATCTAAGTCACCCTTGTGAGGTAATTTAGATGCCGGGACAGTAAAGGCAGATTTATTACTGCGCTGCTACTACGTACTACTTAGGGATTCCTTAGTGGAACTGCTCTTCTTCTGTAGAACCAGTCAACGCTGTTACTGAAGACTTACCACCCTGAATCACAGTGGTCACATCGTCGAAGTAACCAGTACCAACTTCTTGCTGATGGGATACGAATGTGTAACCACGATCACGAGCAGCAAATTCTGGCTCTTGTACTTTCTCGATGTAAGCAGTCATACCGCGCTGCATGTAGTCTTGAGCCAAGTCGAACATGTTGTACCACATGGAGTGAATACCAGCCAAGGTGATGAACTGATACTTGTAGCCCATTGCGCCTAATTCGCGTTGGAACTTGGCAATAGTTGCGTCGTCTAAATTCTTCTTCCAGTTGAAAGATGGTGAGCAGTTGTAAGCCAACATCTTGCCTGGGAACTTCGCGCGAATTGCTTCAGCAAACTGACGGGCAAACTCGAGATCAGGCGTACCTGTTTCACACCAAACCATATCAGCGTATGCAGCGTATGCCAAACCACGGGAGATCGCTTGATCCAAGCCCTTACGTGTTTTGTAGAAGCCCTCTGGAGTGCGCTCGCCTGTCAAGAATGGCTTGTCGTTTGCATCGTAGTCAGATGTCAACAAGTCAGCAGCTTCAGCATCTGTACGAGCCAAAATGATAGTTGAAACACCCATTACGTCAGCAGCTAGACGAGCAGAAATCAACTTTTGCACCGATTCAGCAGTAGGCAACAATACCTTGCCACCCAAGTGACCACACTTCTTAACGGAAGAGAGTTGATCTTCGAAGTGAACGCCAGCAGCGCCCTGCTTAATTAATGCCTTGCTTAATTCAAATGCATTCAACACACCACCAAAGCCAGCCTCAGCATCAGCAACGATTGGAGCGAAATATTCAATATAACCAGCGTCGCCTTTATTAATGCCTTTGGCTGTTTGGATTTCGTCAGCACGTTGGAATGAGTTGTTAATACGCTCAACCATCTTTGGAACTGAATCAACTGGATACAAAGATTGGTCTGGATACATCGCTGCGTATGAGTTACCGTCAGCAGCAACCTGCCAACCTGACAAGTAGATAGCTTGAACGCCAGCTTTAACCTGTTGCATTGCTTGACCACCAGTCAAAGCACCCAAACAGTTAACGTAAGCTTCGTTATTCACCAATTCCCAGAGACGCTCTGCACCATGCTTAGCCAAGGTGTGCTCAATCTTTAATGAGCCACGAAGACGAACAACGTCTTCAGCCGTGTAACCACGAGTAATACCTTTCCAGCGTGGATTGGTATCCCAGTCTTTTTGTAGTGCTGCGATTTCTGCTTTGCGATCTGCCATGTTTTTCTCCCTAAGTTAAACAAGTACTTCAAATATTTGGACATTCAAGTCTTATGTCTTATATAAGAGTTTAAGGATCCATGAAAAGCATGCAAGCACTATTTCGGCAATTTTTAAAAATAATTAGTTCAATTAATTCAGTAAGTTAAATAGTATTTTTTGTAATATGGAATGGCCATTCAAGGGGCGAAAGAATCCCAAACCTGGAATGTTGCACTGCATTTTACGTATGGGAATGTCTTTTCACATTATGAAAAGAAAGAGGCTGGCTAAGCAGTTTTCGGGGCGCTGATAGTGGCGACCTTGAATCCAGTCAAAATAATCATGAGCTGCAGAACTGCCACGCCAATGAACAAGAGCTTTGGCAAGCCCACATCCAAGAAGAATCCGAAGACTAGCGGGCTTAGAGCGGCGCCTAGATCGATACCTGAGTACACAATGCCGTACACCCTGCCCGATGAGCCAGATGGTGTTGCAGAGCGAATCATCAAATCACGCGATGGAGCGGCAATACCCAAACCAAGTCCAATCACAATGAAAGCAATCACAATCGATTCAACGGGTATTAAACCAGTGGCTAATAAAAGACCCATCACGATATTGACGGTAAAACAGATCGTAATAATGCGCTCGGGTACTTTTAACTTAGTAGCAAGATAGCCTCCAAGAAGCATCCCTCCGGCGCCACCCATAGACATGAGCGTTAAGTAGTAATTACCGGAACTCACGGCAATGTCATAGATCTTGAAAAGTGCTGTTGGTGAAAATGACTGCAGGCCTGTCGTTGCAGCCATGCTAAAGAAAAAGAAAATCCAGCAAAGCCATACAACGGGTAACTTTAAAAATCCAAAGGTGCTCATCGGCCCACCGCCAGGATTGCTTTGAGCATGACTAGCCTGTGATTCCTCGCGCCTTGCATGGACATCATCAACTAAGCGCGCCCTACCAATCCAAAGAGTTAACAAGATCAGAACTTCAAGCACTGCAGCAGATAAAAAGGCAATACGCCAATCAGCGATAATGGCTACAGCCACCATAAAGGCTGGAGCCGCTGCCCAACCGATATAGCCCGTTACCCCGTGAATGGAATAAGCGTAAGGCAAATTAGGCGGGGAAATTTTGTGATTGATGAGCGTGTAATCCACTGGATGAAAGACGCCATTGCCACATCCCGCTATTACTGCCCCCAAAACTAACATAGCATAGCCATTGCTTTGCGAATAAGTGAGTGCAGCTAATGCAAGCAAACCCGCACCAGCAAACAGCACGGGGCGAGCCCCAATGCGATCCACCAAAAAACCAGAAGCTGCTTGCACAATGCAGGAGACCACGAAGAAAATGGTCATGAGCAAACCTAGCTCGGCATAGTTGAAGCCAAACTCCGCCTTCAACCATGGGAACATGGGTGGCAGGATTAAATGAAAGAAATGGGAACTGCCGTGAGCCAGGCTAATCAAACCAACAACCCGGACATCACTGGCGCGCCTCATTTTCAGAGCGTCAGTCATGCTCCGAGTTTCCTGGTGCAGGAAAATTCCTGCTGATATGGCTTTGTATTACTTGCTAAAACTAAAGTCGCCATTCTGATCAACGCCTACAGGAACCGTATCCGTAGGGCCAAACTTACCTTCCAAGATCATCTTAGAAACTGGGTTCTCGATATATTGCTGAATCGCACGCTTCAGTGGTCTTGCCCCAAATATAGGATCAAAGCCGACTTCTGCAATCTTGCTCAGAGCGGCATCGCTAACCTTCATCTGCATATCCACCTTTGCCAAACGATCTGACAAGTTCTTGAGCAAGATCTTCGCAATATTAGCGATATTGCCTTTATCCAAACCATGGAACACCACGATCTCATCAATACGATTTAAGAACTCAGGACGGAAATGATTCTTCAGCTCTTCAAATATCGCCTCTTTGATCTCGGACTGCTTCTTATCAGTCATTGACTGGATGAGATGCGAGCCAATATTGCTGGTCATCACAATCACCGTGTTCTTAAAGTCCACAGTACGACCTTGACCATCGGTCAAGCGGCCATCGTCCAACACTTGTAAGAGTACGTTAAAGACATCAGGATGCGCTTTTTCGATTTCATCAAACAAGATGACGCTGTAAGGATGGCGACGAACTTGCTCAGTTAAATAACCACCCTCTTCGTAACCAACATAACCCGGAGGCGCACCGATTAAGCGTGCCACGCTGTGCTTCTCCATGAACTCACTCATATCAATACGGATGAGATGATCTTCGCTGTCGAATAAGAAACCGGCTAGGGCTTTGCACAACTCGGTCTTACCAACACCTGTAGGACCTAAGAATAAGAATGAACCATAAGGGCGATTCTCTTCAGCAAGACCAGCGCGGGAGCGACGAATAGCATCCGACACTGCGCGAATAGCCTCTTCCTGACCAACCACGCGCTTATGCAAGAGCTCTTCCATCTTCAACAGCTTGTCGCGCTCACCCTGCATCATCTTCGATACCGGAATGCCAGTCGCACGAGAAACCACTTCAGCAATCTCTTCTGCACCTACCTGAGTGCGCAAGAGCTTGTTCTTAACCACACCATCTTTATCACCTTTTGCTTCCGCTGCAGCGGCAGACTTGAGCTTAGCTTCAAGCTCAGGCAGTTTGCCGTATTGCAATTCAGCGACTTGCTCTAACTTACCGTCACGCTGGAGCTTTGCAATATCTATCCTTACTTTTTCAATTTCTTCCTTCAGGTGAGCTGCACCCAAAACGGCACCCTTTTCTGCCTTCCAAACCTCTTCCAAGTCAGCGTACTCAGCGCCAAGACGCTTAATTTCATCTTCAATGAGACCTAGGCGTTTTTTCGAAGCATCATCCTTCTCTTTCTTAACGGCTTCGCGCTCAATCTTCAACTGAATCAAGCGACGCTCCAGTCTATCCATCACCTCAGGCTTAGAGTCGATCTCCATCCGAATGCGTGAGCCAGCCTCATCAATCAGGTCGATTGCCTTATCCGGCAAGAAACGATCCGTAATATAGCGATGTGATAGTTCAGCAGCCGCAACAATCGCTGGGTCAGTAATCTCAATTCCATGATGCAGTTCATAGCGTTCTTTTAGGCCGCGCAAGATAGCGACGGTAGCCTCAACGCTAGGCTCTTCCACCATGACTTTTTGGAAGCGACGCTCTAGAGCGGGATCTTTTTCGATGTACTTACGGTACTCATCCAAAGTCGTTGCGCCAATGCAATGCAATTCACCGCGAGCCAAGGCGGGCTTAAGCATATTGCCGGCGTCCATCGCGCCCTCTCCTTTGCCTGCACCAACCATCGTATGAATCTCATCAATAAAGATGATGGTTTGACCTTCGTCTTTAGCAACGTCACTGAGAACCGCCTTTAATCGCTCCTCGAATTCACCGCGGTACTTGGCACCAGCTAATAACAAGGCCATATCCAATACGAGAACGCGCTTGTTCTTGAGGGTTTCAGGAACTTCGCCATTAATAATGCGTTGGGCCAAGCCCTCGACGATGGCTGTCTTACCAACGCCTGGCTCACCAATCAACACTGGGTTGTTTTTACCGCGACGTTGCAGGATCTGAATAGTGCGACGAATTTCATCATCGCGGCCAATAACAGGATCAAGCTTACCCATACGAGCACGCTCAGTTAAATCGACGGTGTATTTCCTTAAGGCTTCACGTTGGCCTTCAGCATCTGCACTATTCACTGACTCTCCTCCGCGCACTAAATCAATAGCCGCCTCTAACGATTTACGATTTAATCCATTCTCGCGAGCGATCTTGCCGAGTTCGCCCTTATCATCTGCCACCACTAGCAAAAACAACTCACCAGCGATAAATTGATCATTGCGCTTATTGGCTTCTTTTTCACATAAATTGAGCCAGTTACTTAAATCACGGCCAACCTGAACCTCACCACTAGTGCCCTGCACTTCTGGGAGATTGCTAATCAGTTTCTCGGTTGCCTTCTCAAGGCCGGGTACATTTACGCCGGCACGGGTTAATAAACTCTTGGCGCCACCGTCGGAATCGCGCAACATAGCCAAAAGCAAATGAGCTGGCTCGATGTATTGATTGTCTTTTGCCAAAGCAATGCTTTGCGCCTCACTAAGCGCTTCTTGAAATTTAGTAGTTAATTTATCTATTCTCATTTTTTAAGTCCTATCAACTCTATCTATTTTTATACATTTCTATCTATAGAATATAGGGGCATTCTTGATAATTTCAAGTCTGTTAGACCTCTTTTTAAGCGAATTTATCCCTATTTTGACCTGGCTTGTTTACCTCTTAGAGTGCTCTGATGGCAGCTATTACGCTGGCATTACGAATCGCCTAGAACATCGCTTGGCAGCCCATAATTCAGGTGATGGTGCTCGGTATACGAGGGCTCGCAGACCAGTGATGCTTTTGGCTGCACAAGAGCACCCCGATCGCTCTGAAGCCTCCAAGGCGGAGGCTAAGCTAAAGAAATTGCCTAGATCTGAAAAGTTAGACTTTTTTAAAACCTAGACTTTTGGATGCTGTTTACACAGCGTCTTTGACTGCCAAGGGAATCACCTGGCTCTTAAAGCTTCCGGCCAGTGCTTTTTTCAGGATCTTGTAAATATCTAGGTCAAACTCAACCTCACCCGAGTCTGCTAATTCATAGAGCTCTTCCTCGTTGATCGCAGTACCAAGATAACGCCATTGATCTACTACGTGCATATGACCAGCTTCTTTAATTGCAATAGGTCCTGCATAAGGCCATACCTGAACCTGAAATAACTCCAAGGCAGTCTTGAGTTGAAGATTGTGAACTCTATAGGGGAGCCACCAATGCAAGCTCCTCCGCATTGCTTTACCTGATAACCAAAGCAAGCTTTACCTTCAACGCGCTTCTCTAAGCCCAAAAGCGCCTCACAGAGTCGATATTTTTTAGCTATTGCCTTGAGATAAGAATTGGCCTCTCTTTTACTATAGAACAAGCCAAATATGTTTTCTTGAACTCCAGGATCTAATTCACGATGGCCAACTAGGTGCGGAGTAAGTACGCCATTCTCATCGAGTTCTAATCTCCGAGCACAGAGATCTTTTGAGTGGCGTAATTTAACGTTCATGCTGGGCATGCGCTCTTTAATGAGTCGAGATTCTAGAATCAGCGCCCCTAGCTCTCCACTAGTCTCAATCCAATCAATATCTCTAACCTGCATTGAGAGCTTCATTTCCTTGCGCTGAGTGAGCGCTCCCTGAAAATGCCCCATCACCCTACCGCGCAAAGAAATACTCTTGCCGATATAAATCGGAACCTGATTCTCACCATAAAAAATATAGCAGCCCGGCTTCTCTGGAATGGAATCCACCAAAGCTTTATCGATATTGGGCGGCAAGCTCGGATTTCCAATAAGCTGGTTCATGGCTTTGAGGAGCGCCTCACGCCCTAGCTTTGCTTCACATACTCGCAAAAACTGGGGCAATAAATCCGCGTCACCAAGCGCACGATGCCGAGAGCTAATTTTTAACTTATGGGCGTTGATGATGGCGTCTAGGTTGTGTCTAGCCTGCTCAGGAAATAGCAGTCTAGATAGCTTTACAGTGCACAGCACTTTAGGCTTAAAGTCGATGCCCGCACGCTTAAAAGATGCTTTCAAGAAACCATAATCAAATCGAGCATTATGGGCTACAAAAATCTTACCCTCGAGCTCTCGAGCGATTTCTGTTACAAGACCCTCAAAGGGAGGCTGCTTACTCACCATGTCCGGACGAATGCCAGTCAAGGCCTGTATGTTTTGCGGAATAAATGTTTGGGGATTGATGAGGCTTTCCCAAGTCTCGACTTGATCATGAATCAGGGATTTGATCCCCACCTCCATAATGCGATCGCGCTCAAAATGTGAGCCCGTAGTCTCAATATCAACAAATGCTAATGGGGGGGTACTCAAGGTCACTCGTTGACATCGGGGGAAAGAATTACTTTTTACCTTGATACTTCGCAATACTCGCTTTGAGGTCTCTGTACTCTTCACAACTAAATACACAAGCCTTATCGAGTCTTGCCAGCATAGCCTCAGCCCCAGGCAAGTCCTTCTTCATCAAAAGTAACTCACCGCAATACTCCAAGGCAGCCCGATGGTTTGGATCGATCTTGAGTGCTGCTTGGTAATACTTTTCAGATGACACTAAATCTGGTGGCTGTTTTTTACGAAGGCTGTATCCCATGAGGTTGTTCCAGCCTGCTGAGTTGACTTCATTTGCCGACTGCAATGCCTTATTGCCTGATCATAATTATTGGATTTAATGCTGGCGCGAGCATCTGTTAGCCAAGCTGGATCAGATTTAGCTGGAGTGCTATCAGCGGCTACTGAAACTACCCATGGTGATATTGCAAGGACAAGGGATAAAAATAGCTTGCTAGCGAAATTCCATTTGATTGTCTGCATCATCAAAATCCTTATTGCTATCCTGCTTTGTGCAGGTAATCACCGAAACTAAAAATGGAGTTTGGCCCCAAAGGAACATCTTCCACCTTCTTAAACGGCACTTTAATTACCCTCTGAATCTCACCCTTAGATGGCTTATTCACCTTCAATTCTGGGTAAGAAAAAGTCTGACGCTCTGGTGCGGTTTTGGCCTCACTAAATCGCGGGACATAATCTTTAATAGCATCAGAGAGGTTCATATTAGCCATGCAACTGAGCATATAAGTCTCTAGGGATTGATACAAGTCACTTGCAATATCGCAAGCCTCAACCTTACGCTTTTTGATGCAATTCATGGCCAGCACCACATCCTTAATAGTGACCATTCGGGGATCTTGCAAGAGCGTGTACCCTCCATTGCGACCCTTTGTACCTTTGACAATTCCCGCGGCACGCAAGGCGCTGAGTAAAAGCTCTATTCTGCTAATGGACAATTTTTGACGTTGCGCCAGCTCTAATCCGGTGATGGGCTGAACGCTGTTTGAATTGGATGCAATGTCAACCAAAGTATTTAAGGCGGCTTTCACTGCGGTATTGACGTTCATGATTAATTTAGCAAATGGGTTGAATTGAATTCAGTATCAGGTTAAATGCATATTTCCGCAGACTCCCAAGCTTTAACCCTGCAGGACTCATGGTTGCAATCAACCCAAATATGGTCTTAGCTCAGCAAGGAGCTTCTTAAATTGCTCACGCCTAAGAAACTGACCAAGCTCAACGCTCTGCCCTGTCCGTTCAATAAAAAATACTTTTTGATGCTCTTCCGGCCGAGATAGCCTGACCCAGCGAGTATTAAATTCAATCACCGCCTCTTTGTAGGCGATAAATTTCCTCACAATTAAGCGGGTTCCGCTAATTTCAATCTCCTCAAAATCTAAGGCATGTCGGCAGTAAATCAAGAAACCGGCAGCGACAGCGGTCAACTCAATGGCCGTAAAGATGAGGATAATTTTTACGCCAGCCAATAGAAAACCAGTGGCCACAGTGAGCGAAAGGCAAACCAAGGCAATGTAGAACTTGAGCAACTGACCTGGGGTCAGCGCGCAATTTCGCCTCATCTTCCAGGTTTTTATCATGGGATGCGGATTTAGTGAATCTGACGGCCTAGTTATTAACTGCCTTGGCTTGTTTGGCTTTTTCAAGCTGGTCAGCACTGCGCTGCTGAAAATCAACCATTGAGTGGTGGCTCATTTGGTAACAAGGACAATGCTTACCCAGAATCCATCGGGGGAGCTTGACTCGTAATTTTTGAATCATGTTAATTCTCCTATGTATACACACCAATTTAGCTTAAATCCTGGAATGTTGCTGAACGGGGCGTAATTTGACGACTCAGCAGAATAAATAGAAATCCTTTAAATTGAATACATGACAAAACCTTCTGCAACAGCCAACTGGATACCCTTTTCCCCCTCGGTACCACCCTATTTCCAGGGGGTGTAATCGCTCTCAAAATTTTTGAGGCGCGCTACCTAGATATGATGAAGCGATGCTTACGTGAAAATTCGCCTTTTGGAGTTGTGAGCATTCTTGAAAACAATCCGGTTGATTCAGATGCAGACGCCCTCGCTAATTTTTCAAACATTAGCACCATAGCAAAATTGGAGGAATTTGATCCGATTCAGCCCGCTCTTTACATGACCAAGTCCTATGGAACGCAGCGCTTTCATCTCTTACAGATCAAACAAGAATCCGATGGCCTATGGATGGGTCAAGTTGAACTGATTGATGCTGACCCTGAAATACCATTACCAAAAGAACATGAAAAAGTAGCCGCAATTCTTCATGAAATTATTGCTGTCATCAAAACCGAAGATTTACTTGGGGGGATGCATTCAAAATCCCAGAAAATCTCGATGATTGCGGATGGGTTTCCAATAGATTGGCAGAACTCCTGCCGCTGCCCCTAACCCAGAAGAATCATTTGCTTGCACAAAGTAATCCCAGAATACGGCTCGATTTAATTTCCGAGATTATTGAGGATGATGGTCTTCGCAATATCGCGATTCATTAGCAGCATGATTGATGAACTAATTCGTCGGTCAATTCGAGCAACGGTAGGCGGCGGTGGCTCACCCGTCGCATTTCTCGAGCCAGCTGGGGACAGAGGCTTGCTCGGTCCGGAGTCGATAGCCTGGAAGGTGCATGCAGATTTTATTTCTATGATGATCGGCGGCATTAGCTCATTAGTGCTGCAAGCCCTTCACCCAAAGGCGCTTGCTGGTGTATGGGATCACTCCAGCTTCAGGGAAGATCTCAAAGGTAGGCTAGGAAGAACTGCGTTCTTCATTGCAGCAACTACCTACGGCTCCCATGAAATGGCAAATAATGCTATCAATCGCGTTAACCAGATCCATCAAAAGGTCACTGGATTTGATGAATTCAATCAACCCTATAGAGCAGATGATTCCGAGCTACTCGCGTGGATTCATCTAACAGAAACCCGTAGCTTTATGCGCTCTTATGAGTCATATCGAAGTGAATCTCTTCGTGCGCAAGAAAAAGACCAGTATTTCGCAGAAATGAAAATACTCGGGGAGAAATTAGGAGCCATTGATCTTCCAGATACCTATGCCAGTACTGAGTATGCGATCAAACAATACATCCCCCAACTTCACTACGGGGATAGAGCTAAAAGCATTATTGAAATGCTGGACAATTTTCCAAGCAGCCTCAGCGCGAAGCCTTTTGTGAAAATGATCAGTCACGCAGGGTTTTTGAACCTACCCAATTGGGTATACCCCATCATTAATCGACCAGAACCGAGCCGACTAGAGCGCATTGCAATGACTTCTGCTATTCGAATGCTGGCAATACCAGTTAGAGAAGCGCTAAAAGACGGCGTAGCTGCTCACTCCCTCCGCAGGGTATATGGATCAACCAAATGAAAAGGCAAGCATGATTACCAATTATCTTATTTCCTGCATGGTGGGAATCATGCTGTTCTTTACTGTCGTAGTGGCACCTACAGTATTTAAGGTGCTCCCTGTTGAGTGGTCCAGTAAATATGTTCGGAACTTTTTCCCAAAATACTATGCTAGCCTTGGGCTTGTTACTTTGGTATCCATATTTACCGAACAGGATTCTGCTAGTAGGCTTTATCTCATAGCCTGCGCAATTTTGTTCGCCTTCACTCTATTTTTTCTCACAGGAAAAATCAATGCCGCAAAAGATGAGGGAAATAATAAACAGTTCCACATGCTGCACGGCTTAAGCGTGCTTATCAATATCACTCAACTCTGCATTTTTATTTACTTACTGACTAAATCACTATGAAGTCATCTAATAAATTCATTATTGCTGGCTTATTAACAGTGATAGCCCTGTCTGCGCAGGCTCAAGTAGTCAATCAGGGGAAGTTCACTCAGAATTACAAAGACGCGTGCATGAAACAGCAAGTCCAATTACATGCGAAGTTAAAAGCGATCTCAGCTGAATCTTTTGCCGAGTACTGCGATTGCGCCACGCGCCAGCTAATGACGAATCTCAGCCCAGCGCAAATAAAAGAACTCAATCAAAGCGAAGGTCGCCCTGCTTGGCTAAAGGCAGCAGAACAGTCAGCTAGTAAAGCCCGCCTCAAAGAGGGTCCTGGGATTCGGGTTTAGAGTTTTCAGAGCTAGCGTCAGCAGGCTGGTTCTTCGCTGATAGCAGGGGTGGCGCACTCATTTTTTCACCATCCCAAACTTGGCCACACCAACACTCACCCGCATCATTAATGATGCAAACCCCTGAGCCACAGCAACGCTTATCTGGTGCTTTCATGGTTAACCTATTTATCCTGAACAATTCATAATGAGATCTATTCTAGAGTTTTTATTGAAATGACGTATTCACCCCGAACCTGATTCATCAACCATGCAAAACCAGTTATTTGATCGCCATGAGTCTGCAGAACCTCTGGTTATATTGGCTATAGATGGCCAAGCTGAATATCTCAACAGCTTTTTAGATGTAGATGCTGCCGATAGCTTATTTAAGAATCTATTGGGTTCGCTTGCCTGGGAATCTGACCAAATCCAGATGTTTGGGAAATTTCTTACAACCGCAAGAAAAGTTGCCTGGGTAGGCGATCCAGGGTGCCTGTATACCTACTCTGGAATTCAAAAAACTCCTCAGGGCTGGACCCATGAGCTGCTACAAATAAAGCACAAGCTTGAACAAGTGACTGGCCATATCTTCAACTCTTGCTTACTCAATCTGTATCACAACGGGGCTGAAGGCATGGGGTGGCATAGTGATAATGAGAAGGAGCTAGATAGTACGACCCCTATCGCATCAATCAGCTTAGGTGCTCGACGTAAGTTTGCATTTCGCCATAAGCAGAATAAAACTACCACTTCAGTATTTCTGGATCATGGCAGCCTCCTCATCATGCATCCACCCATTCAAGAGCACTGGCATCGCAGTCTTCTTAAGACGAAGGCTGCCATAGATCCACGAATCAATCTCACCTTTCGCAAAATACTTCCTAAGATATGAATACTAGTAAAGCAATCAAAAAGGTAGTGGTTATTGGCGCAGGAATTGCAGGCCTCTCCTGCGCGAGAGAGCTACAGTCACAGGGCATATTGGTAGATGTCTTTGAGAAGAGTCGCGGCCCAAGTGGGCGAATGAGTACGCGTCGTAGTGAAGATTGGTCGGCAGACCATGGCGCCCAATACTTTACCGCCAGAGATCCTCGTTTTATTCGGGAAGTGAAAAGCTGGATACAGGCTGGAATTGCTAGCATCTGGAAACCTAAACTCAAGGTGTACGAAGCTAAGGCATGGCGCCAAAGTAACTCACTGGAAATCCGCTATGTCGGCACCCCCAATATGAACTCGATAGGAAAGCATCTTGCTGAGAAACTATCCATTCAATATGGGGTAACTATCTCAAAATTAGAACGGAGAGCTAATCAGTGGCATCTTCAGAGCAGTGAGATTGGTGAAATCACTGCGTCCTATGATTTTGTCGTACTAGCCATACCCGCTCCTCAAGCAAGCGCCCTAGTCAAAGACCTTGATGCTAGAGCTTTTGATATCACTCACTCAGCCCAAATGAAGGCCTGCTGGACAATGATGGCAAATTTCTCCAATCAGACAGCAGCAGACTTTGATGCAGCGTTTATCAATCAAGAAATCATTAGCTGGATTTGTCGGAATGGATCTAAGCCAATGCGACAGGGATCTACGTGGACCATCCATGGCAGCCCAGCGTGGAGCCAAGATAATGTTGAGTTGAGCAAAGAGGAGGCTCAAGACCAGATGGTGAAATGTCTGATAAGTCTTGGTTTTAACTGCCAGGATGCAGAAATCAGCATGCACCGCTGGCGCTATGCAAGCGGCGGTCTAGAAAATTCAATTGGCTTTCTTTCGCTAGCGGATATTGAATTAGGACTTTGTGGAGACTGGCTTAATGGCGGCAGAGTCGAGGGTGCTTGGTTAAGCGGTCTTGATCTGGCTGTGACGCTAAAAGAGGTGTGACGCTAAATTATTTCCAACGCGCCATTGCGGCATCGTCAGTCACGCGTGCATCAACCCATTTACTACCTTCCGGAGTTTCTTCTTTTTTCCAAAATGGTGCTGCTGTTTTTAAGTAGTCCATGATGAACTCGCAAGCAGCAAATGCTTCACCTCGGTGAGCGCTAGTAACCGCTACCAAAACAATTTGATCCTCGGGTAGAAGTGTTCCCACTCGATGAGTGACTAATGTTTTATAAAGATCCCAGCGGCCTCTTGCTTGCTTGATGATTTCCTCTAGGGATTTTTCTGTCATGCCAGGATAGTGTTCCAGCGTCATACCCTTGACTTGACTGCCATCATTCATATCCCTAACGGTACCCACAAAAGTCACTACTGCACCCACACGAGGATCACCCTTGCGAAGTGTCTTCACTTCAGTTGTAAGATCAAAATCTTGCTCTTGAATGCGGATGGAATCGTTCTGCATCTTAGCCACCAGTAACCGGAGGAAAGAAAGCCACCTCAGCACCCTCCACCAAGGGAGTGGAGTCACTCACCATCTCTTGATTTAAGGCGCAACGAATCACCTTAGCACTAGCCAACACCTCAGCCCAAGGATTGCCTCGCTGAGCAAGGTAGCCTCTTAAGTCAGCAATGGTTTTCACTTCCGGCGGTGTAGTGATGCTCTCGCCAGAAAGTCCAAGACCCTCTCTTAATGAGGCAAAGAATCGTAATTCGAGTTTCATAAGGGAATCGTAATACGGTTAAGCAAGGAGCGCATTAAACGGAATGTACTTCACCATATCTCCTGCCTTAATTGCTTGCCCCGGCGGACAATCCACTAAGCCGTCACCCCATGAAGCACTTGTAAGTACACCAGAGCTTTGGTTAGGGAATAGATCTAAACCGCCCTGCCCATTAATCTTGACACGGAGGAATTCATTGCGACGATCACCCTTGAGCCAATCAAAGTCAGCTCGCATTGGGTAGGACTGTGGCATTCCCGCATCTCGTCCTTGTAACTTCAGAATAAATGGTCGCACAAACAGTAGGAATGTCACAAAGCTAGAAACTGGGTTTCCGGGGAGTCCGATAAACCAAGTTTCCCCATCCTTGCTTTCACTTGACTTGCGTACAGCACCAAAAGCCAAAGGCTTGCCAGGCTTAATCGCAATTTGCCAGAGATCCAACCTACCCTCAGCAGTTACTGCTGGTTTGATATGATCCTCTTCACCAACAGATACACCACCGGAAGTAATGATCAAATCATGATCTTTGCTGGCCTTGCGAAGCGTTTCTTTGGTGGCCTCAAGGCTATCGGGAACGATTCCAAAGTCTGTGGCTTCGCATCCCAAGGATTTAATACACGCTAATAAAGTATCGCGATTGGAGTTGTAGATGCCACCTGGTTTAAGCGGTTTACCTGGCAGAGAAAGTTCATCGCCAGTGAAAAATGCCGCAACCCTCACTTTGCGCTTCACTCTTAGATGCGTAAGACCAGCAGATGCCGCAACACCTAATTCTTGTGGGCGCAGAAAAGTACCCGCTGTCAGGGCTACTTTTCCAGCAGTCAGATCCTCGCCTCTTCGACGAATCCACTGGCCTGATGTTGTCGCAATATTGACCTGCACTTGATCGGTTGATCCCTCTGGAATAGCGCAATCTTCTTGCATGACAACAGCATCAGCACCCGGAGGCACTGGAGCGCCTGTAAAGATTCTGGCAACAGTGCCTGGCTCCAATTGGGTACCCATTGATCCCGCCGGAATACGTTGTGTAATCTTGAGGGTGCTTCCAGGCGCTTGGGTATCCGCAGTACGCACCGCATAACCATCCATTGAGGTGTTATCGAGCGGGGGGACATCCACCAAGCTATTCACATTTTCCGCAAGCACACGGCCGAGCGCAGCTTGCATAGTGACTGCCTCACTCTCACCTACAGTTTTTGCATTTGACAGCAGGTGATCTAAAGCCTGCTGAGCAGTCAACATCGGAGGCTTAGTCATAGTAGTTTTTCTGAGTTAATTGACGTGGGCAGTAATGAAGTTTTTCACTTGATTGACATCGGCATCGATATTTTCAACGCGCTGGGGCTTTGACTTGATATCTTTGAATGCTGCTGGGCACTCTGCAGGACGACCCAATGCCACTTCAATCGTTTCTTCAAACTTAATTGGCAAGGCGGTTTCCAGAACAATCATCGGAATACCTGCTTGCAAATGCTCACGAGCAACCTTTACACCATCGGCCGTATGCGTATCAATCATCACACCATACTGTGAGTCGATGTTGCGAATCGTCTCAAGGCGGTTTTCATGAGTGCTGCGACCAGACTGAAATCCATACTGAGCAATATCCTTAAAGGTGGCATCTTTAGAAATGTCAAAGCCACCAGCTTCATCCACCTGCTTAAACATACCAGCAGTGACCTTGCCGTCTTTGCCCATGAGATCAAATACAAAGCGCTCAAAATTACTTGCCTTTGAAATATCCATAGACGGACTAGAGGTATGCAAGGTTTCAGCAGACTTACGTGCACGGTAAACTCCTGTGCGGAAGAACTCATCAAGAACATCGTTCTCATTGGTAGCGGCAATCAAATGCGCAACTGGCAAACCCATCATGCGGGCAATATGGCCAGCGCAGATATTGCCAAAGTTGCCAGAAGGTACAGTGAAAGAGACTTTTTCTGAGCTTGATTTTGTCGCAAGCAAATAACCTTGGAAGTAGTAAACCACTTGGGCAACTACACGGCCCCAGTTAATCGAGTTCACAGTACCGATTTGCTTGTTTGCTTTAAAGGCATGATCATTGCTGACTGCCTTGACAATATCTTGGCAGTCATCAAATACACCAGCAACCGCCAAGTTAAAAATATTAGGATCTTGCAAGGAATACATCTGTGCGGATTGGAAAGCACTCATCTTGCCGCGTGGTGAAAGCATAAATACCTTCACGCCTTCTTTACCGCGCATGGCATATTCAGCTGCGCTACCAGTATCACCAGAGGTCGCGCCCAAAATATTGAGTTTCTGACCTTTTTTCTTAAGCGCGTATTCAAAGAGATTGCCGAGCAACTGCATCGCCATATCTTTAAATGCCAATGTTGGTCCATTAGACAGGCTCAATAAGCCGATACGAGTACCCTGCTCTTCACCCAGCCAATGCAAGGGAGTAATGTCTTTCGCATTATCTTCAGAGCGGCCATTGCAATAGACCTGCTCTGTATAGGTCTTGCGCAACAAAGCGCGTAAATCTGCCTCAGGAATATCGTCGCAATAGAGGCTCAAAACCTCATAAGCGAGATCGGCATAAGACAAGCCGCGCCAAGAATCCAATTGCTCTTTAGTGACTTGTGGGTACTCAGTGGGCAGATATAAGCCGCCATCTGGCGCCAATCCACCGAGCAAGATTTCTAGAAAGGATTGTTGTGGGCTATTGCCCCGAGTAGATTGGTAACGCATGATTTGTATTAGGACAGATTTTCTAAACGGATCTTCACTACTTCACCAGCAACAGTTTTCAGATTCTGAATCTCCTGAATTGCTGCCAGCATGTGCTTTTCTTTGGTCTCGTGAGTAAGCGCTACTAAATCCGTTTGGCTTTCACCTTCGTCCGCCTCTTTTTGCAAGAGTGCATCAATCGAAATACCGTGAGCCGCCAAAATCTTCGTGATATCGGCCAATACACCAGCTTGATCTGCTACGCGCAAACGTAGGTAATAACTTGTAGTGATCTCGCCCATTGGCAGCACAGTGATATCGCGCACTGCATCAGGCTGGAAGGCTAAATAAGGTACGTGGTTCTCAGGGCTTGCACCCAATAAACGCGTGATATCTACTAAGTCGGCAATCACAGCGGAGGCGGTTGGCTCTGAGCCCGCACCCTTACCGTAATAAAGCGTAGTACCTACAGCATCACCAAATACCTGAACGGCATTCATGGCGCCTTCTACGTTGGCAATGAGACGCTTAGTCGGAATCAAGGTTGGGTGCACGCGCAACTCGACACCAGTTGTTGTCTTCTTGGCAATACCTAACAACTTAATGCGGTAGCCCAACTGCTCAGCGTATTTAATATCGATGGCATCTAACTTCGTAATACCTTCAACGTGGGCTTTATCGAATTGCATTGGAATACCAAATGCAATTGCACTCATGATGGTTGCTTTATGAGCGGCGTCTACACCTTCAATATCAAATGTAGGATCTGCTTCTGCGTAACCTAAACGTTGCGCTTCTTTTAAGACAGTCGCAAAGTCCAAGCCTTTGTCGCGCATCTCAGACAGAATGAAATTGGTTGTGCCATTGATGATGCCGGCGATCCACTCAATGCGGTTTGCAGTCAAACCCTCACGAAGCGCTTTGATGATGGGGATGCCGCCAGCAACAGCTGCTTCAAACGCAACCATCACACCTTTTTCATGGGCAGCTTTGAAAATCTCATTGCCATGAACAGCGATGAGGGCCTTATTGGCCGTCACAACATGTTTCCCAGCAGCGATTGCTTCCATCACCAAATCTTTAGCAATACCGTAACCACCGATCAACTCAACAACGATATCAATCTCAGGATTATTAATTACGGCACGAGCATCGCTCACTACTTGAGCATGATCTTTCACTAATTCTTTGGCACGCTCTACATTCAGATCGGCAACAGTATTGATACGAATACCACGACCCGCACGACGCAAAATCTCATCCTGGTTACGCTCGAGAACAGTAAATACGCCACCACCTACGGTGCCAATGCCTAATAGACCAACTTGAATCGGTTTCATGATGCCTTTGTTGCTGTTGAATTAGCCGCTTTACGACTATGTTTTTGACGATAACGCTCCAGAAAACGTGCCAGACGACCAATCGCCTCTTTCAGCACATCTTCGTGAGGTAAGAACACTACGCGGAAATGATCTGGCTTGCCCCAGTTAAAACCAGAACCCTGAACCAATAACACTTTTTCTTCTTTCAAAAGATCAGCTACAAATTGCTGATCATCTTCGATCGGATACATCTCAGGATCAAGTTTTGGAAATAAGTACAAAGCAGACTTTGGCTTGACGCAAGTTACTCCTGGAATCTCAGTAATGAGCTTCCAGGCAAGATCACGCTGCTTAGCCAAACGCCCACCTTCGGCCACCAAATCATTAATACTCTGATAACCACCCAACGCCGTTTGAATGGCGTACTGGCCTGGCACATTGGCGCACAAGCGCATTGAGGACAGCATATTGAGGCCCTCAATGTAATCGCGAATCATCTCTTTATCCCCAGAAACCACCATCCAGCCAGCACGGTAGCCGCAAGAGCGATAGTTCTTGGATAAACCGTTGAAAGTGATAGTGACCACATCGGTAGATAAGGATGCCAAGGAAATATGTTTCTCTTGGTCATACAACATCTTGTCGTAAATCTCGTCGGCAAACAGAATCAAGCCATGCTCACGCGCAATTGAAGTTAACTCAGTCAATACTTCTTTTGAGTAAATTGCCCCCGTTGGATTGTTGGGGTTGATCACCACAATCGCTTTAGTGCGCGGCGTAATTCGTTTGCGTAAATCTGCTAAATCTGGGGCCCACTCTTTGGACTCATCACAAAGGTAATGCACTGGAGTGCCGCCAGATAGACTGACTGCGGCCGTCCACAACGGATAGTCGGGAGCTGGCACCAATACTTCATCGCCGTTATTGAGCAATGCGTTCATTGCCAAGACGATTAATTCAGAAACGCCATTGCCAGTATAGATGTCATCCAAAGTAACTCCCTGGATGCCTTTTTCTTGGCAATACTGCATGATGGCCTTCCGGGCCGCAAAGATTCCCTTGGAATCGGAGTACGCTGAGGCATTACCCAAATTGCGGATCATATCCAACTGAATCTCTTCTGGAGGATCAAAGCCAAAGACGCCCACATTGCCGATGTTTAATTTGATGATTTTGTGGCCCTCTTCCTCCATGCGCTGAGCGAGCTCCAGCACGGGTCCACGAATGTCGTAACAGACGTGATTGAGTTTTTCGGACTTTAGGATCGGTTTCACAATAAATTAAAGGGTAAGTTCTTGAAATCTAGGAAAAAACAGTTGGCTATAATCCTCATAATTATGACAGAGAGTCCATGTGAAGCTTCAATCTGACCCCCATTCCGGAGCCAATACGATCACCGGTTACGGCGATGGCTACATCGAGATCAATAAGATCCCCTATAGTCACTCGGTTTTATTGAGTTCCGACGGTGAAATCCTTGAATGGGCCATCAAGTCCTTTGATGATCTGAGCCCAGCAGATTTCACTCAAATGGCCTCTCTAAAGCCTGAATTAATCATTATTGGCACTGGTAAGCGTCAACGCTTTCCAAAACCTGAGCTACTAAAGACCCTCATAGAAGCCAAGGTTGGCTTTGAGGTGATGGATTCTCAAGCAGCTTGTCGCACCTACAACATTCTTGTCGGCGAAGGTCGCCAGGTTCTGCTTGCCCTCATTGTGGAAGCCGCCTAATGCAGTTTGGCCAAATTCGGCAGTCTAGCGCCCTCAATTCAGCATCGATTTTGATTCTGGTGCTGATCTATGCCTTGCTATGGTTTGGCACCCTCAACTACCGTCACCTCATCCCGTCTGACGAAGGACGTTATGCCGAGATTGCTCGCGAAATGCTTGTGACCGGAGATTGGGTCACCCCACGCTACAACGGTTACAAGTATTTTGAAAAACCGCCATTGCAAATTTGGGCTACTGCTACCGCCTTTAATCTTTTTGGCATCGGTGACTGGCAAGCGCGCTTGTGGACTGCACTCACTGGATTTCTGACGATCGTATTTATTGGATTTACTGGTGCGCGCATCTACAGCGCGAGAGCAGGTTGGCTGGCTGCTATCGCTTTAGCAACCAGCCCAATGTGGGTGATGGGTGGACACATCAACTCGCTAGATATGGGATTGGCAGCTTTTTTAGTTGCTGCACTGTGCAGTCTTTTGTTGGCGCAAACTTCTCATAACTCAAACGACACTAGAAAGTGGATGTGGGCCTGCTGGGCCTTCATGGCCTTGGCTACGTTATCTAAAGGCGTCATCGGAGTTGCTATCCCCGGCATGGTCTTCATTGTTTACTCCATTACTGCATGGGACTGGAAAATTTGGAAGCGCCTGCACATCATTAGCGGCACGATTTTATTTTTAGCAATTAGCGCACCATGGTTTGTTCTGGTGGCACAACGCAATCCAGAGTTTTTGGAGTTCTTCTTTATTCATGAGCACCTGCAACGATTTACGCAAACTGCTCACAGTAGAACGGGGCCGATTTATTATTTCATCCCACTGCTACTGCTAGGCTTTTTGCCATGGATTGCACAAACTCCTGGAGCCCTTGCTCAGGCTTGGCGGGAGCGTAACCGCGAGTTCTCCAGCGGCTGGTTGCTGGTTTGTTGGTTTGCGGTCATCATGGGCTTCTTCAGCATGTCTCAATCGAAATTACCTGGCTACATCATCCCGGTCTTTCCAGCACTAGCAATGCTTGTTGGTCATCACTTAGACCGTAATCTGGGTTTTAGCAATTCAATGGGATTACCTTGGAAATTGCAAGTCCTCTTCTTCGCAATCTTGGGCGGCGTTGGCTTTTTCTTTTTAAGCGAGGTTGGCAGGCAAGCAAGGCCAGATGAAATTGAATCCTATGCGCAATACACTTACTGGATCATTGCAGCGCTGATCGTATTGATTTCATTTGGCCTACTAGCTTTTGCCCAAAGTAAGCGCAATGGCTTAAGCAGCATCACCAGTTTTGCTTCAGGCTTTTTTCTCTGCACAATCATCGCAGGCACAGGACATGAAACCCTTGGTCGCGCAGTCTCGGGTATAGATTTAGTTGAGCAAGTTAAAGCGGGCATTCCAGAGAAGGTGAACTTCTATTCAATCAGAATCCTCGATCACACAGTACCCTTCTACCTCGGTAGAGTCATGATCATGGTGGAATCTCCAGATGAACTTGAGTTTGGTGTGAGGCAAGAACCTGAGTTGTGGCTCCCCACCTTCGACGCCTTTCTTGAGCGCTGGAAAGAAGATCAAACTGCTTACGCCTTGATGGTTCCAGAACAATATATTCAGTTGCAAGAACTCAATGTCCCAATGCAAGAAGTGGGGAGAGATTCTCGGCGCGTCATTGTTAAACACCCAGAATCACCAAGTAACTCTGCACAATAAATTCTTAAGGCTCCCATGTCAGTCACTCAAAACTCCCTGCCTTTTATTCCTTTTACGCGTCCACACTTCAATCAAGAAACGATTGATGCGGTTGCAGAGGTATTGCGCTCTGGTTGGGTCACCTCAGGACCGAAACTAGCGGAGTTTGAAGCTACTCTGAGTGAATACTTTGGTGGCCGTCCTGTACGTTGTTTTGCCAACGGTACCGCCACTATGAAAATCGCCCTGCAGGTTGCTGGTATTGGGCCTGGTGACGAAGTGATTACCACCCCGATCTCATGGGTGGCGACCTCTAATGTCGTTCTGAGTGTTGGTGCAACACCCGTCTTTGTGGACATTGGCCCTATCACCCGCAATATTGATTTAAGCAAGCTGGCCTCAGCCATTACACCGAAGACGCGCGCCATCATGCCCGTCTATCTAGCTGGACTGCCTGTCAACATGGATCAACTCTATGACCTGGCTAAGCAATACAAGTTGCGTGTGATTGAAGATGCAGCGCAAGCATTTGGATCGCAGTGGAAAGGCCAAAAGATTGGCAGCATTGGTGATCTTGTGAGCTTTAGTTTTCAGGCAAATAAAAATTTATCGACTGTTGAGGGTGGCTGCCTTGTACTCAACAATACTGACGAAGCGAAGCTCGCAGAGAAGTTTCGCCTACAAGGACTTACTCGCCAAGGTATGGATGGCATGGATGTAGATGTTTTAGGCGGCAAAGATAATTTGACTGATGTGAATGCTGTGATTGGCTTGCATCAACTTAAACAATTACCAGCATTTCAGGCGCGCAGAACCGCTTTAGCCAGGCGGTACTTTGATACCATTCGAAGTGAAATGGAATCCGCCGACCTAGCTAATCTCAATTTAGAACTGCCAGTAGAAAACTTCACCGATAGCAACTGGCACATGTTCCAAGTTGTACTTCCGCTTGATCAATTGAATGTAGATCGTGCGCAAGTGATGACTGAACTCAAAGGGTTGGGTATTGGTACTGGCGTTCATTACCCAGCCATTACTGGATTCACGCTTTACCAGAACCTGGGCTACAAAGTTGAAGCCACTCCAGTAGCAGAGCGTATTGGCCGCTCCATTTTGACCCTCCCCCTTTTTCCGGGCATGGCAGATGATGATATTGGCCGTATAGCTAGGGCTTTGACTGGAATTCTGAAGAAACATCGCAAAAACTAGTATCGATAACGGAATCAGGCAAAATTGCAGCATGACTGCAAATTTAGCTACCCAAGCCTGCAATCCGACGCTCAGCATTGTCATTCCCGTTTACAACGAGGAAGATGGTCTTCAAGCTCTCTTTGATCGCCTATATCCTGCGCTAGATGTCATGTCGAGCAAGCGCAACATTGCTTATGAAGTGGTGTTTGTGAATGATGGCAGTAAAGATCGTTCGGCTGGGATTTTGGCTAAACAAGTTGAGCTTCGTCCAGATGTGACTCGTGCGGTGCTATTTCATAGCAACTTTGGCCAGCATATGGCAATCATGGCTGGCTTTGAATACTCACGCGGTGAATACATCATCACCCTGGATGCTGACCTGCAGAATCCCCCCGAAGAAATTGACGCCTTGGTAAATGAATTACTCAAAGGTTACGACTACGTTGGCACCATTCGTGCGGATCGCCGCGACAGCTTCTTCAGAAAATTTGCTTCCCGTGCGATGAATCATTTGCGCGAAAAAATTACTCGCATCACGATGACTGACCAAGGCTGCATGCTCCGTGGCTACAGCCGTCGTATCGTCGATCTCGTTCGTCAGTGTGATGAAAGCAATACATTTATTCCGGCGCTGGCTTACACATTCGCATCCAACCCTACAGAAATCAGCGTCAAGCACGAAGAACGCTTTGCCGGTGAATCCAAGTACAGTCTCTATCAACTCATTCGCCTGAACTTTGATTTGGTAACCGGCTTCTCCGTAATGCCTTTGCAGATTTTCTCGATTCTGGGAATGCTCTTAGCAATGGCTGCGGGCACCCTATTTATATACCTCTTAGTCCGCCGCTTTGTTCTGGGCGCCGAGGTTGAAGGCGTATTTACATTATTTGCTCTTACCTTCTTCTTAATTGGCGTAATGCTATTTGGCCTTGGTCTACTTGGTGAATACATTGGGCGCATCTATCAACAGGTACGCGAGCGTCCACGCTATGTTGTGCAAACTGTTTTAGAGAAAAAATAATTGCACGCAGTCGTCTTTGCTTATCACGATGTTGGCGTTAATTGCCTCAAGTCATTGCTGAATGCGGGCATACAAATTGATCTGGTAGTTACCCATCAAGATGACCCCAATGAGAATGTCTGGTTTGGCAGCGTTGCCAAGCTCTGTGAGGAAAAAGAGATTCCTTACATCACACCAAATGCAAATCAGTTGATGGATCTTGTACCGCAGATTCAGAAGCTAGCACCCGATTACATCTTCTCCTTTTATTACCGCCACATGATTCCAGCGGAACTCTTGGCATGCGCCAAAATTGCCGCACTAAATATGCATGGCTCACTGCTGCCAAAGTATCGCGGCCGCGCTCCAGTCAATTGGGCCATCCTTCATGGAGAAACCGAGACTGGCGCCACATTGCACATCATGGAAGTCAAGCCGGATGCTGGCGATATCGTGGGGCAATCTGCAGTCTCGATTGGTCCCAATGAAACCGCCACAGAAGTCTTTGGCAAAGTTAGTCAAGCAGCTGTTGCTGTAATGAACCAGGCTCTCCCGGAGCTTGTTCAAGGCCACATCCCCAGAAAACCCAATAATCTAGCTGTGGGAAGCTATTTTGGAGGCCGAAAGCCTGCGGATGGGCAAATTCTGTGGCATCAAACGGCTCAGCAGGTTCACAACCTCGTCAGAGCCGTTGCACCCCCTTATCCCGGGGCTTTTACCGACTGGCAAGGTCAACGTATGATCGTGGCTCGTACCAGCCTAGAAGGGCCATTTCCGGGGCAGCTAGATCTTCAGGCTTCCGGCATCCAAGTGGTTGATAATCAGGTATTCGGCGTTTGCGGCGACCAGAGAGCGGTAGCGATACTGGACTGGTTCCCAGCAAACAGCTAACAAATTAAAAGCAGTACCCTTTAGATTAAATACGAGGCAGTAAAGATGAAAAAAGTACTCATTCTTGGCGTAAACGGCTTTATTGGTCACCACCTTTCAAAGCGCATCCTTGAGACAACCGATTGGGATGTCTATGGCATGGATATGCAGAACGATCGCCTTGGTGATTTAGTAAACCATCCTCGTATGCACTTCTTTGAAGGCGACATCACCATCAATAAAGAATGGGTTGAATATCACATCCGCAAATGCGACGTCATACTGCCTTTAGTAGCAATCGCGACACCAGCCACTTACGTTCAGCAACCATTAAAAGTATTTGAACTCGACTTCGAAGCCAACCTACCTATCGTTCGCTCAGCTGTTAAATACAAAAAGCATTTGGTATTTCCATCCACATCCGAAGTCTATGGCATGTGTGAAGATGGTGAATTTGATCCCGCTAAATCCAATATGGTTTACGGCCCAATCAATAAGCCACGTTGGATTTACGCTTGCTCTAAGCAACTGATGGATCGTGTAATTTGGGGTTACGGTATGGAAGGCTTACGCTTCACGCTCTTCCGCCCATTTAACTGGATTGGCCCTGGTTTAGATAGCATCTACACACCAAAAGAAGGCTCCTCCCGCGTAGTAACTCAGTTCCTAGGTCATATCGTTCGCGGTGAATCTATTAACGTGGTTGATGGTGGCGCTCAGAAACGTGCCTTTACTTATGTTGACGATGGTATCGATGCTCTAATGCGCATCATCGATAACAAAGATGGTGTTGCTAATGGCAAGATCTACAACATCGGCAATCCAAAGAACAATCACTCTATTCGCGAACTGGCTAATCAGATGTTGGAAATCGCTCGCAGCATTCCAGAGTACGCAAAGACAGCCAATGAAGTGAAGATTGTCGAAACTACTTCTGGCGCTTACTACGGTGAAGGCTATCAAGACGTTCAGAATCGCGTTCCTGCAATTGATAACACGATGAGTGAATTAGGTTGGAAGCCAACTACCAATATGAGCGACGCGCTGAAGAATATTTTCGAAGCCTATCGTGAAGATGTGGAAAAAGCACGTCACTTGGTTGATAGCGAGTAAGCACAGAGGTTCATGGCTAAGATTGCCCTCAAAGTAGACGTTGATACCTTACGCGGTACCAAAGAAGGCGTCCCCAATCTAGCGCGCACGCTTGAGCGTTTTGGCCTTAAAGCCACCTTCCTATTTAGCTTAGGCCCAGACCACACAGGTTGGGCTCTTAAGCGGGTATTTAAGCCAGGCTTTCTAAAGAAAGTAAGTCGCACTTCCGTTGTTGAGCATTACGGCATCAAAACCCTGCTCTACGGCGTCCTCTTACCTGGACCCGACATTGGCAAACAAGCCGCTGCCGAAATGCGTGCAATTGATTTAGCTGGCCATGAAACTGGCATTCATACTTGGGATCATGTAGCTTGGCAAGACGCTGTGCGCAATCGCGATAGCCAATGGACTAAAGCGCAGATGCAAAAAAGCTGGGATCGTTTTGTGGAGATCTTTGGCCATCCGCCAGTTACTTATGGTGCTGCTGGCTGGCAAATGAATGAGGCGGCTTTCGAGCAACTCGATCAATGGGGTATTAAATACTCTTCCGATGGTAGAGCCGAGCCTAACTTGATGCCTTATCGCTTTGACCTGCCTTCTGGCAAAGCTAAACATGTCCAGTACCCAACGACATTACCCACCTTTGATGAATTAATTGGCATTGATGATGCCGACGAGTTCGGTGCTGTAAAGAAACTCTTGGAAATCACCCAAAGCAATCCGAATGACCAAGTCTTTACGCTTCACGCTGAGCTTGAAGGTCAAAAGCTACTCCCCGCCTTTGAGCAATTGCTCGCTGGATGGCTAAACCAAGGCCACGACCTTGTCACCATGGGTGAACTGCATCAATCCTGGGAAGCCACTAAGCAACTCGATAAAATAGCAGTACAGCCAGTCACTTGGGGTGAGATCCCCAACCGAAGTGGCGAACTTATTTTGCAAGCAGTTTAAGTAACATCAGATTACGTAATACATAAAGTTAAATTAGAGAGACCATCATGACAGTAGAAATCGGCAAGCCAATCCCCCAGTGCGCAATCCCAGCAACATCGGGATTAACTTTTACGCCAGATTCAGCTAAAGGCAAAAAGCTGGTTATCTACTTTTACCCAAAAGATATGACTCCTGGCTGCACCGCCGAGTCCGGGGAATTCCGCGACAATATTGACGCCTTCACCAAAGCCAATACCTTGATCGTTGGCGTATCTCGAGATAGCCTCAAATCGCACGACAACTTCCGTAGCAAACTGGAGCTGCCATTTGAGCTCGTTGCGGATGCCGAAGAAACCCTATGTCAGCTCTTTAGCGTGATGAAGCTCAAGAATATGTATGGCAAGCAGGTACGCGGTGTTGAGCGCAGCACCTTCCTCTTTGACTCCTCAGGCAAGCTCGTTAAAGAGTGGCGCGGCCTCAAGGTTCCAGGACATGTGACAGAGGTATTACAAGCAGCTCAAGCCGCTAAATAATTTTTAAATTAATTTAATCCGGGGTACTTGCAAAGCCCAAAATTTGGGGTAAAGTTGTTCATATGCACCGTAAACGACGGGAAAGTCTAACAATCCGTTTGACTCATCAGCCTGAATATTTAAGAACAGGCTCGGTAAACAACCCCCGCCGTTTTACAGATCGTTTTACACCCAGTTTCGTTATAAACCGTCAATGCAATCCGCTTGACGGTTTTTTCTTTTAGGAGAGTCTGCATGCCATTGCCCCCAATCCCAACTCAAATTGCTGGCCAAGTAAAAATTAGCAGTAAGGACACTCCAAACTTAAAGAAGCGTCCTGCACCAGCAAAAACTGTTGTGATGGAAAGCCATGCGCCAGATTGGGCAACAGATGCTGAAGAGGATCTCTCTGCCGCTGAAGTGGCGCTCGAGAAAATCAAAAGTGATCGCAGTCCAGTTGCGCCACGTAATGAGCGCAGCGATAAGAGAGCATCAAGCGTTCCAGAGAAACCAAAGCGCATTATTCGCACCGGTCCTCCAAGCCTCTTTGTCTTGGATACCAACGTATTGATGCATGATCCAAGCTCGCTATTCCGCTTCTCAGAGCACGACCTCTTCCTACCAATGACTACCCTGGAAGAATTGGATAATCACAAGAAGGGGATGACTGAGGTTGCTCGTAATGCTCGAACCGTTAGCCGCTCTTTAGATCAATTGGTTGCCGGCACCAGTGGCACGCTTGATGAAGGCATTCCACTGAGTAAGCTCGGCAATCAGGATGTCTCTGGTCGACTCTTTTTCCAAACTAAGCTCACTACCCAGGCGTTACCTGAGGGCTTGCCTGAAGGCAAAGGTGACAACCTCATCTTGGCAGTTGTTAGTGAGTTACAAAAGACCCGCAAGGGCCAAGAGGTGGTATTGGTATCCAAAGATATCAATATGCGCATTAAGGCACGTGCCTTAGGATTGCCTGCTGAAGATTACTTCAACGACCAAGTGCTGGAAGATTGTGACTTAATGTATTCGGGAGTCATGGCCTTACCGGCAGACTTTTGGCCAAAGCATGGCAAAGACATGGAAAGCTGGGCTGATGGTAAATCCGGAACGATGTTCTATCGTGTAACCGGCCCTTCAGTACCCAGCATGTTAGTCAATGAATTCGTCTATCAAGAAAACCCAGATGGCTCTACACCTTTCTATGCTCAAGTAAAAGAGATCAATGGCAAGACTGCCCTCCTTCAAACCTTGAGAGACTTTTCACATCAGAAAAATAATGTATGGAGCGTGACTGCGCGTAACCGCGAACAGAACTTTGCCATGAACTTGCTGATGAATCCCGACGTGGATTTCATCACGCTGCTGGGTCAAGCGGGTACTGGTAAAACCTTGCTAGCATTAGCTGCCGGCTTAGAACAAGTTCTAGATAGTAAGCGCTATAACGAAATCATCATCACTCGCGCTACTGTTCCTGTTGGTGAAGATATCGGCTTCTTACCAGGTACCGAGGAAGAGAAAATGCAGCCTTGGATGGGTGCATTTGACGACAACCTTGAGGTGTTACAACGCAATGAGGATGGCGCTGGTGAATGGGGTCGTGCCGCCACTCAGGAACTGATTCGTTCACGCATCAAAGTGAAGAGCATGAACTTCATGCGCGGCAGAACCTTTGTGAGTAAGTTTGTGATTATTGATGAGGCGCAAAACTTAACACCTAAGCAAATGAAGACTTTAGTCACTCGTGCGGGTCCAGGCACTAAGATTGTTTGTTTAGGTAATATTGCCCAGATCGATACGCCTTACTTAACTGAAGGCTCTTCTGGTCTTACCTATGTAGTGGATCGCTTCAAAGGCTGGCGTCATGGTGGACATGTGACTCTAGCCCGCGGCGAACGTTCACGTCTTGCGGATCATGCTGCTGACGCGCTCTAATCAACCCCTCTCATGCCGCACTCTCATGGGGTGCGGCATTTTTATTTGCGCCTTACTCTTCCTTTCGGGATGCAGTAGCTTTGGCTCAAAAAATAATGCAGCTAAATTTTCTCAATTTAAACAAGATTCGAGTGTAGGCACAGAGGACATCTCCATTGCAGCAGTAGGTTTAGTTGGTGTGCCCTATCGCTACGGTGGAAATAATCCCAAGGGCGGATTTGATTGCAGTGGACTAATTGCTTATGTCTACCAGAAGTCGGCCAATATCAAGCTACCGAGAACCATTCAAGAAATGAGCACCAAAGGACGAAGTGTTGAAAATCAAGCTCCTGCACCAGGAGATCTTATTTTCTTTAATACCACCGGTGAAAAATATTCACACGCAGGGATCTATGTGGGTCAAGGCAGATTTGTACATGCCCCAAGCGCTGGAGGAACTGTGCGCCTGGAGTACATCACTACGCCCTACTGGGCAGCTAGGTTTACTGAGGCCAGAAGACTTACTGCCCAGCAAACCCCTTAGCTTTAAAAGCGGGTTTGCAGGCCAACTCTACCTGATATAGCTTGATAGGTACCCACTAAAGAGTTTTCCCAACCAAGATTCAAGAAGAGGTTGGTTGACTTAGTCAGCCATGCATTTACCTCAGCATCTAAGGCTATCCAGCGGGATCCAGTTTGGGATTGGAATGTAATGGGATTGACACCATAGAGAGATTGGAAGGTTGTACTGGTGCCAGCGTTAAATACACTCCAGTAGTTGGCACGCAGATGAGCAAATATTGGCATGCTTGCAAGAGTATCTTTGTGACCAGCTAATATACCCAAGCGTCCACGGCTAATCTCGCTCTTATTGAAGTTGATTTGTCCATATGCGTCACTTGCGTTATTCATGCCGATGGCGTCATACACAATCTGCGCTTGCGGAGAAATTAAGAATTTCTCAGTCATATTCCAGCGACCACCTGTCTCAAATGATCCCGTGAAACCAGAGCCCTGTGTTTTTAGTCCAGCACCCTGAACTGAGCTTGCATTGGCATTGAGATATCTGGAGCCTTGTGCCAGCACATCAATATACAGACCATTTTCTGCAAAATGAGTTCCATATAAACCGAGGGAATAAGCCTGCATGCCATTGATATTGCCAGTTGATGTCGTGCCCGCTTGATTTGAGGTATTTCCATTAGCGCCACCAATCGTGACATATGGACCAACATAAGTTCGCGATCCAGCGAGCTCTTCATTTTTAAACAGATCAACGCCAAATTGCAAAGCATAAGCATTGAAATTAAGTTTTGGGCCATCATTAATATTCGATGGAGTGGATGTACCAGTTTTTCCAATAATGCGAGCCCAGTCATTAGACTTCTTCAGATTGAATGAGTTTGGATCAACTAGATTTAAATCCCCACGGCGTTGATCTAAGGTATCAACAGCTGTCTGAGCATACATCTGAATTAAAGAAGGAAGGGCTGGATATACCGCAACTTCAATACGCTCACGCGCATCCGGAGTAATTGCAACAACTGGGGGGTCTGGATTATCGGTACGTAGATACCAATTATTTTGATTGGTTCCCGGAATTAAACCGCCTCTATACAGGTTGTACTCGTAAGCACCCGAAGCGACGCGACCAGACAAGGCAAATGCACCAGCCCCTGTTGTTGCACCCGAAGCAACAGTTACTAGAGGAATCTCATTACCTGATATGGGCTTGCCCAAGCCACCTCGATCAACCGCTACGATTCCAGTGGTTCCAGAGGCAGCATTACCAGCCCCAGAAATAATCAACTGGTCAGCAATTGGGCTGGTATTGGGCCCCCAAACATTGCTAGTAAAAGTTCCGCTATTGCCAACATAATTTCCATTGATAGTGAGAGTAGTGGCTGAGCCATTAAAGCTCGGCCGAATATTTCCCGCATTAGCTACAGCTCCATTAATCGTGCCATCACCCTGCAGCATTCCTCCTGCAGCAACGTGAGTATTGGAAGTTATGGAGCCAGTCAAAATGATTGAACCAGCATTAATGTTGGTATCGCCCGTATAAGTGTTTGCCCCGGATAAGGCTAAAGTACCGGCGCCTACTTTGGTCAATGCACCAGATCCAGAGATGATTCCAGATAAACCCAAGCTATTGCCATTGGTGTCTACTGTTGCAGTACCAGCAGTTGATACAGCATTGACCAAGCTCACGGAAGAAGCTGCTTGCAAGATGGTGCCCGTTGCCATAGCTAGACCACCAGTGCCAAGGGCTGCATTATTGCCAACGGCAATCGTGCCAGCATTTAAGCTAGTGCCACCAGTATAAGTATTGGTGCCAGAGAGGGTTAAGGTGCCAGCGCCTGTCTTGGCAATACTGGATGTCGCAGCACTAGGGCTCGCTTGATCCTGAATCACTCCTGAAATATTTAAACTAGAAGTATCATCAACCGCAACACCTCCAGATACCAATTCGTATGCACTCGAGCTATTCATCACCACATTAGAACCGTTGATGGAATTAATAATATTCAAACCGGAAACTGAATTATTAAAATTAGCATTGCTAAGACCGTTAAATGTTAATGTTTCCTGCGTATTGCCTTTATTAAAGCCAATGCCACCTAACAAAGTAGAACCGCCATACAGAGTCACGGTATTGTTAGAACCCCCACTCATCGATCCGGCAAAATTGATTGCCGTTGCTGATGCGCTTGCAGCAAGAATTTTTCCGTAGTTATAAACATCGACGCCCGGCTGTTGAGCGCTGTAGATTGCAAAATTTGCAGTATTTGGGGCGCCAATGATGCCTGAGACCGCATTAGTAATTGTGCTTCTGTTAGGATTTGGATTGTTATCGATCTGTATGCCGCTCCCCGTTCCGGCACCTCCAGAGACGCAAGCTCCTCCAGAAATCGCAGAAGGACAAATTACTCCTGAGTTGGTAATGTTTGCAGCGCCTTTAATCTGTATTCCGTTTGATAATGCCCCAGTCGCAGCAATCGTTCCAGAGTTATTAATCGCCGTAATTGCACCACCATTTTCTACATCAATGCCATTTGCCCCTCTACCGCCAGTTGATATCGTGCCGGCGTTCGTAATGGTGTTTGCCGCTGAACCGGCATTGGTAGCGCTAATAGTAATTCCTGATGCATTAATACCATTTGTCACAATAGAGCCATTATTGGTGATAGTACTACCACCAGCCTGTGATCTACCATTAACACCTGAAGAGATGCCATACCCATAAAAAAAGGAGCTTGTATTTAATGCCCCATTATTAGTTATATTCGCCCCGCTCCCAACCCCAACTGTTGAACCATTAATAGTAATGACGGTGCCAGAGTTAATGTTGACAGTGACATTATTTCCCGCTGTCGTGCTGCCTTGCGAAGAAATTACACCTGCAGATGTTGAACCTACTGAATTACATGTAACGGTGGTTCCATTTGCATCAGGGGTATAGTTATCGCAACTCCCCGCAGCTAATGATGTAGGTGTATGAATCACTAATATCGAAGTAAAGACCAATACGCCAAAAAATAACTGCGATTTATTTAAATATTTCATGGGAGCATTATTTCCGTTTTAAGACAGTGATTTGCTGGCAGCCTTCTACCTACATGGTGATGATTAATAATAATTAGCTATGAAGTTAATATCTATTAACTGTAAGGCCAATATCCTTCTATTTAGTTATTAGAAATAATCAGTATTAGTATATTTTTCACGTTAGCCTTAAGCCTTAAGCCTTAAATGACAGAGGAATTTAGCAATGAATCAAATTGATTTAAATCGTATTCAAGAGATTTTGGTAACAGCCGCAACGGATATTGGCCTCAAGATTTTGGCTGCTATCGCTTTTTGGGTTATTGGCCGCTGGTTAATTGGCGTTGCCTTGAATCTTTTACGTAAAGGATTAGAGCAACAAAAATTGGATCCAACCATCCTGCGATATGTCGGTTCAGTGGTTTCTGTAACCTTAAATATTCTTTTGGTTATTGGCATTCTGGGTTACTTTGGTATTCAGACTACTAGCTTTGCCGCATTAATTGCCACCGCTGGTGTCGCCATCGGAGCGGCATGGGCAGGCTTACTTTCTAATTTTGCAGCCGGTGTATTTGTAATCGTGTTGCGCCCCTTCAAAGTCGGTGACTTCATTACTGCGGGCGGAGTTACAGGAACTGTTAAAGAGATCGGCCTATTTTCATCCACCATCTATACGCCAGACAACATTGCAACCATGATTGGTAATACCAAAATTTTGGGTGACACCATTCAGAACTTTAGCCATAGTCCTTATCGTCGAGTTGATCTTAAGTGCCAACTCTCTGGCGCCGCTGATCAACAAGCCGCCATGAAACTGTTGCGTGAAAAGATTGCTTCTATATCCAACGTATTACAAGATCCATCTGTAGAGGTCAATATTTTGGAGTTCAATCTTGTTGGGCCGGTATTGGCTGTACGCCCCTACTGCAACAATGATCACTACTGGCAGGTCTATTTCGATAGCAACCGTATCATGAGTGAATCGCTTGCTGCTGCCGGATTCCCCGCTCCAGTTGCGACGCAAAATATGGTTATGAAGCAAGTGTAATTTTTAAGGCATTACTGCAGTAGAAGTGCATTGAACTAACTCAGGAGAATTAATCATGAAGAAAATCATTATTGCATTAAGTATTGCATTCAGTTTTGCAATTCCATCTATCGCTTTTGCCGATCAAGCTGCTTGTGAAGCTAAGGCGGTTAGCAAAGAAGGCAAGCCACTCTTTGGTGCAGCTAAAGATGCATCCATTAAAAAATGTATGGGTGGCGCAGCCGCTGATGCTGGCTGCGAAGCAAAGGCAGTAAGCAAAGATGGCAAGCCACTCTATGGTGCCGCTAAAGCTGCATCCATCAAGAAGTGTGAAGGCGGCAAGTAAATATCTTTCGCATCAAGTTAAAAAGCCTCGCATTGCGAGGCTTTTTTTATTCTTATTGTTGTTGCTTATTAGTTTCAGCTTTTTTCTTTTGAATTAAAAAGGTTCGTATCCACCAGAAGAATAGCCAACAGACCCCATCGCCAAGTTATCAAACTTGGTATATGGGCCTTGCCAGCTTAAGCGCACAGTACCAATTGGTCCATTACGCTGCTTGCCAATAATGATCTCCGCCATACCTTTGTCCTGAGTGGTATCTGGGTGATACACCTCATCACGGTAAATGAACATAATTAAGTCGGCATCTTGTTCGATCGCGCCCGACTCACGCAAGTCAGACATGATTGGACGCTTGTTAGGGCGCTGCTCAAGACCACGATTTAACTGTGAGAGCGCAACAACCGGGCACTGCAATTCTTTTGCAAGGGACTTGAGAGAGCGAGAGATCTCAGAAATCTCAGTAGCACGGTTCTCAGAACCGGAGCCACTCATCAACTGCAAGTAATCAATCACAACAAGACCAAGTGTTCCGCCAAAGTTACGAGCAATACGACGCGCACGAGCACGCAACTCTAAACTGGAAAGAGCCCCAGTCTCATCAATCAAAATTTGGGTATTACTTAGGCGGGCAATCGCATCGGTAACTCGTGGCCACTCATCATCCTGCAACTTGCCAGTACGCATACGACCTTGGTCAACGCGCCCTACCGAGCCCAGCAAACGAGCCGCTAATTGCTCGCCTGACATCTCCATAGAGAACACAACAACCGGCAAGCCTTCAGCCAATGCAACGTTCTCAGCGATATTCAATGCGAACGCCGTTTTACCCATCGACGGTCTTCCAGCAACAATCACTAAGTCGCCTTTTTGCAGACCGCTAGTTTGTTTATCTAGATCAATAAATCCCGTTGCAATACCGGTGATATCACTTCCACCTTGGCGGTTGTAGAGCTCATCAATACGAGCAACAACGGTTTTGAGCAAAGGCTCAATCTCGAGGTAATCTGCTTTGCGACTACCCTCTTCACCAATTTGGAGAATGCGTGATTCCGCTTCATCCAAGAGCGTCCTCACTGAACGACCCTCTGGAACAAATGCAGAGTTCACAATGTTGTCAGACACTTCGATTAGGCGACGCAGAATGCTGCGGTCACGAACAATATCGGCATAGCCTTTAATGTTCGCTGCACTTGGAGTGCTTTGCGCTAATGAATTGAGGTAATCAATACCAACTAAATCGCCACCTTGCTCGGACTTAACAGCCTCATGAACAGTAATGACGTCAGCGGGATGATTGTCGCCAACTAAACGCTGAATGACCTTGTAGATCAAAGCATGTTCAGGACGATAGAAATCTTTATCAGTTAACACACCACCTAGGCGATCCCAGGCTGTATTATCGATCAGTAGACCGCCGAGCAATGATTGCTCGGCCTCTACAGAATGCGGCGGTACTTTGAGCGCCTGCAAGGCTGGATCCCCAGAACCCATCATGCCAGTATTTGACATAAGAGAGCGTGAGCGGGATTCAGCCATGAGGCTAGCTTACAGATCTAAAACTTACGCTTGCTCGCCAACTACGCGGATAGTGATGTCAGCCACTACATCGGTATGAACAGCTACCGCTACAGGGTGATCACCAACCATCTTCAACGGGCCAGTAGGCATACGTACAGAAGCTTTTTCAATTACAAAGCCTTTAGCTTTCAAAGCATCAGCGATGTCATGGTTGGTTACAGAACCAAACAAACGACCGTCAACACCCGCTTTTTGACCGATTTCGAGAACCAAGTCTTTAAGCTTTGTGCCAACTGCTTCAGCAGCAGCTAATTTCTCAGCAGCCAATTTTTCCAACTCAGCGCGACGTACTGCAAAGTCAGCGATAGCTGTTTCAGTTGCACGACGAGCTTTGCGTTGTGGGATCAGGAAATTACGAGCGTAACCGTCTTTAACACGAACGATGTCACCGAGGTTGCCCAGGTTAATTACTTTTTCTAAAAGAATGATTTGCATTGAGGGCTCCCAATTATTTCTTGTGTTGATCGGAGAATGGCAACAAAGCCAAGTAACGAGCACGCTTGATAGCAGTGTCTAACTGACGCTGATATTTAGCTTTTGTGCCTGTCAAACGTGCAGGAGTGATCTTGGCGTTTTCGCCAATGAAGTCCTTCAATGTGTCTACATCTTTGTAGTCAATCTGTTCTACGCCAGCAACAGTGAAACGGCAATAACGCTTACGCTTGAACAATGGGTTCTGAGCTGGTTTCTTTTTGAAATCGGGTTTCTTTCCAAACGCCATGATGATTTCCTCTTTAATTTTTCAATTGAATATGGGTGATATGGAAAACAAGTCTTTGATTACGTAGAGTCTTGGGTGCCAAGAATCCCTCAAACACTGCCTCAGCACCTAAATCCATTTGCTCTAAGCCCTTTTGTATCGGGCCGATTGCTATGGCTTCAACACTCATCTGAATTTTCCTAGCCATTCCTACCTCGCTTACTTCGCCGCTATGCTCTAGCTGACAATGCATCACCGGTATTCCTGCTGGTGTAAATCGAATCGCGTCTTTAGATACCAAGAATGCAGTTAGGGTGAAATGATTCAACGCCGCTCCGTCACTCTGATACGTTTTCTAGTCTGTGTGTTCCTCTTCAAATTTCTAACTTAAGCCGCTGCTACAGGAGCGTCGGATTGAGCTGATTTGCGCGCTTCTTCACGTTGCACTTCTTTCATCATGATGGAAGGCTCTGTTTCAGCTTTCTTAGTCTTGATGATGAGGTGACGCAAAACAGCATCGTTAAATTTGAATGCATGCTCGAGCTCGTCCAGAGTTTTCTGGTCGCACTCAATATTCATACAAACGTAATGGGCTTTAGCAAGTTTGTCGATCATGTAAGCCATCTGACGACGACCCCAATCTTCCATACGATGAATTTTGCCGCCAGCAGCAGCTAATGTCGCTTTGTAGCGATCGATCATCGCAGGCACTTGCTCGCTTTGGTCCGGGTGGACGATAAAGACGATTTCATAATGACGCATCTAACACTCCTTAAGGATAAAGTCACCTGGGCATCTTGCTAACTTCCGATGGTTTTAAAGTTAGCGCCAGTGTGACAAGGTAGCAACAAATTGTAGGTAAAACTAACTACAGAAATTTACAGCTTTTAAGTCCTTACCGAATTTCAGGTAAGTCCGCTATTCTAGCAAAAAAATCCTGCCAAGTCAGGGGTTTACCAGCTTTATTTGCCTGCTTTGCCGCATTTAAAGCCAATTGCAGGGCAATTCTGGCCCTGGGTGCAGTCAATGCCCCAGATGCACAGCATCCAGGCGCATCCACCTCAGGAATGTTTCGCAAAGTAGCGCCTGCGCCTGTTCTAGTTGTTCTCACCAAAGCAATACCTTGGGCCATTGCCTGGTCCAAAGGTTTTGCCCAGTCATCATGAAACCCGCCATGCCCTGACCCAGCGAGTACAAAGCCTTGTACAGAGCTACCTAGCCACTGTTTGATGGTTTCAGGACGTGCACCTGCATGACTGGTCAAAATCTCAACCCAAGACCACTCGCCCACTTCGGGAATCGGTAAATCCTCATTCCAAGCAGCTTGTACCGCCTTGACACCAGACAACCAAGAAGGATTAATGAGGCCCACTGAGCTTGATGGAGCATCTTGTAATGGAGCATTGAGGGCTGTGGCATGGCGCTTAGCCAGATCGAGTGCCATGCATCCGCGCCCGTCCATTACCGCATAAATGCCGCCAGGGCAGTTATCAATGGATGTAGAAGCCCAGCGCAACGCGTCTAATAGATTGGAAGGGCCGTCAGCCCCAGGCGCATTACTTGGCAACATTGCCCCCGTCAAAATGACTCGCTTACCCTGTGTCTGGGCCAACTTTCCACAGGTTGCCTGCAAAAATAAGCCCGTCTCTTCAATCGTATCGGTGCCGTGGGTAATCACAACCCCCCTTACAGCAGCATCCAGCAGAGCCTCTCTTACCGCAAGCCCCAGCGCAGTGAGATGGGCGTCAGTCAAATTGCGGCTATTGACGTTTGCCACCTGACGTGATACTAGCTTGACCCCCTCAGGCACGACTGAGTGAATATGAGCCACCAATGCATCAATCCCCACCTGTCCAGCCCGATATTGGAGAGGGTTTTCTTCGGGGTTTGGCGCGAGGCCCGCAATGGTGCCCCCCATGCCTAAGACCAGGAGATGCCGAGTATTTTCAGAAATGCTGGGTTTTGAGCTCATTCCTCCATTATCCGCCTCTGAATTGCTTGAATATTCAAAAAGTGCTGTATATAATTCCAGTATGGACATAAATACAGTCGATTTTCCAGAGGAGCTGACTGCCCTCCCCAAGCTGACCTCACGTCAAAGTGAGATTTTGGGACTAATCACCAAGGCCATTGATGAAAGCGGCTCACCTCCGACTCGCGCAGAAATTGCAACACAACTAGGCTTTGCTTCTGCCAACGCAGCCGAAGAGCACTTACGCGCATTAGCAAAAAAAGGATATATCGAGCTGACACCAGGAACTTCGCGTGGCATTCGCATTCCACAACGCTTTAATCAGACACACAATCCAAACAAATATCGTCAGATGTCTTTACCCTCTGGCGCACTTCAGCAACTTACACTGCCACTCATTGGTCGTGTCGCCGCAGGCTCTCCAATCACAGCAATTGAGCATATTGAAAAACAAGTGCCTATTGACCCAAGCTTGTTTAGCAAGGGTGCCGATTACTTACTCAAAGTAGTTGGTATGAGTATGCGTGATGCCGGAATTTTGGATGGCGACTATCTTGCCGTAAGAAAAACTTCTGAAGTACGCAATGGCGATATCGTAGTTGCGCGCTTGGATGATGAAGTCACAGTGAAACGTTGGAATCAAAAGAAAACTGCAGATGGTATGGTGATCGAATTACAAGCCGAGAACCCAGACTTCAAAAATATCTTAGTAGATAGATGCCAACCGAACTTCGCCGTTGAGGGTCAGGCTGTTGGACTGATTAGGGCTGGCGGACTCTAATCTACCCAGGCTGATAAAGCAAAAGGTCTCGTTCACATTCAGGGGCCTTTTCTATTGCTGACTGATGTAGCTTTTATTGTTTGATCTATCCATCTACTCACAAGAAGATCTGGATGCGATTGCCTGGAAGCTAAACACACGCCCTAGAAAATCTTTAGCCTGGAAAGCGCCCGCCGAACCCTTCTTGCCAGAAGGGACTTTTAACACCAAAGCCTGCTGGACCGATAAACTCGGTGCCACCAGCTCTGTTGCACTTGGGGTTTGAAACCGCCAAGATTAATTATTTTGCGTCAATCGCAAATTACGGCTTTAGGTATAAATACCAATAACTAGATCAAAATCCCATCAATCACGTATTACGGATACCCAAAATTTACAGCCACTCAATTCATGGACCCATCGATCCATTCATCGATCTTTCCGGGGAATGTCAGTGCCCAAGGATTTCATGGGGATGCAGGCGAATGCTTCTTAAACTTTGCCTTTAGATTTATTGGCCGGTGTCGTGCAATTCTTTGCCCAATCAGCATAAATCTCGGAAACTTTTTGAAATGAAATTTTCTTATGCAGTTTGTCGCTTGCAATGAGCCCTTTCAAATTGATGCCTCGTTGAAAACTGTTTTGTCGGCGCTCAGTTCTAAAATCATAGAGAACCCATGGTGAAATGCCGCGAATGTAACCTGCCTTTTTCAACATCTTTAATTGTGTTTCTAAAATCAAAGATTGACTCTCCTCTGAATAACGATCAGAGTGCTTGCCATGCAGGCCAGGTAATGCGTCTGCACCTGTTTCAGTAATGACGACGGGCTTGGTGGGATTTGAGTTATTGAGCAACTGAGACAATCCCTCAAAAGAAGGCTCATACCAACCGAAATATTCGTTGATGCCAATGACATCCAGCACTTCACTAAGTCGATCTTGGATTTGAAATGTTTCCCTGTTAATTAGACATGCAGCAGAGATCAATCGCGTGTCATCCGCCTTACGAGCAGCAGCAGCTAACCGCGACATGAAACCTAGTCTGGCGTCAGTGTCATGATTTTCATTTCCTACACCCCAAAAAATAATACTGGAACGGTTTCTGTCACGTCTTATCAACTCTTGCAGTTGATTGTTCGCATCATTGAATGTGTCTGGGTTGCCGAAATCTATTGCCCAATACACTGGGATTTCTGCCCATAATAAGATCCCTAATTCATCCGCAATGCTTGCAACAAGTTCATGGTGAGGGTAGTGGGACAGTCGAATGAAATTTGCATTCAGTTCTTTGGCATGTCGAAGCATGTCGCGCACTGTTTGTTCATTGGATACTTTTCCGACCGGCAGGCTTTCCTCGTGAACGCTGATGCCACGTAAAAACAAGTCCTCCCCATTTAATAACAGTCGGTCACCATGGCACCTTATTTGTCGAAAGCCCACCCGGTCGCGTATCACGTCTGTACCGTAACTGACCTGGATTTCGTAAAGCTTCGGATTATCCGGACTCCATGCCTGGAAATCTAAATTGATTTTTTTGACACCCTTCCCCGCGACTAACACCATCTCAAATACTTGATCAAGTTCGGGCAATTCAATCTGCGCGATGCCATCAATCGGCTCGGAAAGACAAACTTCGAATTGAATCTCCTTGCGCGCAGGATCATTAATCCAAGCAGCGTGGAAGTCTTGAATAAAAACGGTAGGTAGAACGACAAGGCAAACCTCTCGATACAGCCCGCCGTAGTTAAACCAGTCAGTGTGGTTCATGGGCACACGATCTGCGCGACAACGGTTTTCAACCTGGATCTGCAGAAGATTGTTAAAAGGTTCCAAGTTCGCGCTGAGTTCGATGAAAAATGGCGTGGAGCCACCTTGATGACTACCCATAAATCGACCGTTCAAGAACACCCGCGCTTCATAGTTGGCCGCACCCACACGCAAGAAAATGCGATCTTTCTTGGAAGACGGTGGTAAGTCAAATGTTCGGGAATACCATGCACTGCCTTCAAAGTGAAACCACTCGGGACGTACAGTATTCCAGCACGATGGAACATTGACCGTTTGCCAATGGGCATCATCGTAGTCTAGGGGCGGGGAATCCTTTGAGTGGGACATGTTTTGAATCTCATACCACCGCTGCCTAAGTCCTTCGTCATGCGGGTCAATCACAAAATTCCAAACGCCATCCAAGCTCACTGTTGCCCGGCCTGCCATGGTGATGAGATTGGCCGCTTGGACTCTACCAGCAGCAAATGGCTTCTCATAGTCTTCATCATTCAGATGGGCATAAGGGTCTTTAATGAGCGATTCCATCTATATAATCTCCGTTCTTGGCTTCTTGGTAAACGTTTACCTAAAATTATCGTACTTCAAACATCATGTAAAGTGGAATACAGGAAAACCCTTGCTACAAACGGATAAACTAAATTAAATCCCTCAATTTTGAAGATGAATAAATTTGTCACTATCGGCGATGTGGCTAGACACGCTGGCGTGTCTGTAGCTACGGTTTCGCGAATCCACAATGGCATTGCCGGAAGGGCTACACCTGAAACCGTGGCCCGAGTGCAACAATCGATAGAAGCGCTGGATTACAGGCCGCACAGCGTCAGTCGCGCCTTAAAAATGAAGCAAAGCCGCATCGTGGGCGTTTTGGTCGCGAATCTTGCCAACCCTGCAATGGCCGCCATTGCCGAATCGATAGAAGAGTCGCTGCGTTCAAAAGGTTATGTAATGGCACTTTGCGATACCCATGAACGGCCTGATATCCAAGATCAATATCTTCGTGAAATGGAAAGCCATTTAGCGATTGCCGTGGTGATGGTTGTTGCTGTCAAAAGCGAAATGCTCGTTCGCTTACAAAAACAGGGGCGACCAATTGTCTTTGTAGCCCGCCGCGACCCATTGAGAAAAAATTCAAGTTTTGTTGGTATTGATGACTTTGCAGCAGGTGAGACTGTTGCTAAATACTGCATTTCAGAAAAATTGAATTCACCATGTGTAATATATTCATCTCTCGAACACAGTGCGGACTCCTTAAGGTTTGCAGGTGTAAAAGAGAGATACAAGCAAATTGAAAAAAGCAAAAAAATACCTAATTTTACAATCCCCGCCAGAAACCACTTGGAAATTGGCTACCAGGCTGCCCGAGATTGCATGAAGATTTATCCAGCGACGGATGCGCTCATCTGTCTTAGCGATTTGATTGCCTATGGCGCTTACCGATGGATTCGGGAGCATAAATCCAAATGCCAGTTGGCGCCTCGAATTTTTGGATTCGACGACAACCCGCTCAATGACTGGATCAATCCTTGGTTAACATCCGTGCGATTCCCTTATCAAGCATTGGGCGCTACGGTTGTGGATTCCCTAACTTCAATGTTAGAAAATAATTCGCCTCAGGATTACGTACTTCCGCATCAATTGATTGTTCGAAGTCAATAAGCGGAGTTAAAGTCAAAACTTGTGTATAGACCAAAGCAGTGAAGGCATCGGAAGTTTTGGTTGGAAATACGATTACCCAAATCAAATATTCACCAAAGGAATGCTCCACCTCCGACATAAAACAATCAACTTATTGCTGATAGCGAACCCTATCGATAAGCAACATGTGAGGCACCGTCAATGCCGCCAAGCCTACAAATAGCAGCCTCAATAAATGTTCATAGCTAGGTAGTTCGGGAAAATAAAACCAGACTAACAAGGCAATGGAGGTCACCCCCAACATAGGCGCCAAAGATACTAGCCCCATCTGCATGAAATTCAAACCAGAGTAGGCTCCAGTTCGCAAAATATGCCTCAAGCCATGCATACCACAGAAATAAAGAGTGAATGAGGCTAATGGAGAGGCTAAAGTTGATAGAAGCACTACTGCAAGCATCTCCAATCCGAAGAGCCACCCCCTGATGAATTGAAAATAAATGCTGATGAGACTTCCCGCGAGCCAAGGCCAAGCCAGCACGTACAAAAACGATACAATCTGCAATCCAGCATCTACATCCAAAATCAAAGAGAAAAGATTTTGCATCACCTCAAAGTGAAAAATGGTTGGCAGAAAAATCATTGATCCGCCATACAAAACCCGCGTCACTCTAGGTACCCGATCATTTAAGTCCCTGGAAAAGTGCATGACTGAGAGCAGTAAAAAGCTACCCATAAAAAAAATTGGCAACTGCCACCAAATAAAAACCATAGTCATTGATAAAACCAAGTAGCTAATGACAAATTTTGTCCAATCTTGCCAGCTTTTTAATAATAGTAATTTTTGTGCAAAAACGGGATCCAGCGCACCATGCGGAACACCTAAAAAGAAGATGGGGGCAGCAAGAATTACCAGGGAAACAGTGGGAGTAGTTGGATCGAGTAATGCCGATGTCAGAGCTACAAAAATTGCAAGCAAGCTAAAGGATAAACCCTGAATTTGAATTATATTCATCAGAGGCGCGAGATTTTAAAAATATCTTTAAGGAAGGGAGTGGTTGGCATAGCCTGAATAACCGAAAGGTAATCCAGCAAACGCCCTTTATCTGATAAAAATCGAATCACTCTCGCACTATTCACTTTTGAAAATAAGGCCATGAATAGTGCAGGCCCTAATTCTGGATTATTTCGAATCACATTGAGAAAGATATCGTCCATTTTTCCCAATAAAAAAAAATCTTTAGCATGATTCGCTGGCAAACCATATTGAGCCAAGGAATTAGCACACTGAATAGCCCAATTCTGAATTCTTTGAAAGGCATAACCAGTTGCAGGTCTTGCAGCACCGGCCGTTAATCCAGCGCGAACATAAGACGGATGAGTGTCGGCGGCGCTTGGGGAGATATAGTCGGTAGCAAGCCCCATTGGAATCATGCCTGACTCTTTCCTTAATATTTTGTAAGCTTGACTGCCAATATACTGGGTCACTGATTCATCCAGCTTACTCACTAAATCAACCTCCAGATAAGGCTGCTTCGAAAATACCGTAAATTCAATTAACGCACTCTTCTCTGATTGCGGCAATACATAGTTAAAACCAACGAACTCCGAATTAGCCTGACAAAAATCCATCAAAACTGCTGCGTTGGGATCAAAGCTAGCTTGCTCGCATTCAATCTCATACCCCAAGAATGATTGCCACAGCTTGGCGCCCTTTAAATCCTGCCATGCCTTAGGACGAGTATCCACTATCGATTTAGCGCGTAGTTGACCAAAATCAGCCTCAAAATACCACCAACCCTGCTGCCATTTGGGTTCTTTTAATAATGCCGAACCCATCCTCAGGTCAAGTAATGGGTTCAATCCAATCAATTGAAGGGCTTCCTCGTAAAACCGATTCGAAGATAGAATTTGATAAGGGGCTAAAGAGCAGTCTAGGGATACCTTTTCTTTTTTTGACTGCACCATCAATTTGCTCCATTCATAATTGACTAGATCAGAATAGAAATTCCCTTGCTGCCTCCAAAAACACCAAGTTCGATCATTCTCATAAACCGTTCTTTGCTCCAGTAAAAGCACCTTCGGCGCCCTCTCCTTCATCTTGGCAAGCTGCACCCCTAGACTGAGGCCAGCACATCCAGCTCCAATGATGAGCAGATCTAGATCAGTTTGCATAAATTTAAATGAACTTAATTATGAAGGACTTTGGCTGAGTAAAGCCCTATGAAGATGTGCATCATGCCGTTTAGGGGGGCGCCAGAAATTGAAGCGCGATAATGATGATGCGAGAGCTTGAAGAGTAACAATGATTTTCCTAGGAGTCGACACCACGATACGGCGATGCCAATATTCATAATTTTGGTTTTTCAGCTCTCTACCGATTTCCCTATAAACCCGTGCAGCCACCAGGATGGATAACCTTGCCTCCAGCGGTAAGTAAGAGAGCCCCCTTTCACCGCTAGCATAATATTTTTCTGCGCAATCGAGTAAGTTTGCAACGGCACCCTGGATCATTTTTTTTTGCTGCTCATTGGGGTCAATTAGTGCAACCGGCTCTAAACCTTGAACCAAGTCGGCAGGAATGTAACGTCGATTAGCTAAGGCATCCACTTTTATATCTCGGCAAATATTCGTGATCTGCATAGCAATACCAAGATCAATCGCAAATGGGTAAGCGGCCTCGTCATGAGTATCCAGCGCCTTGCTCATCATCAGCCCAACTGTACCAGCAACCTGATAGCAATACCTTAACAAAGCATCTTGATCTTCTATTCTGACCAATTGGGTATCAGAGCCTACGCCCGCAATTAAATCCAATACGATCGATTTATCAATACGGCACTCCTTTAAAAGGCTCAATCCATCATTCAGAACTTCGTTATCTGAACTTTCCAAATGGAATGCACGTCTTGCTTCGAGTAACTTTTGTCTAGACACGACAACGGAATTTTCTTCATCCCCCAAGTCATCAATGTAACGACACAAACGATAAAGACGAGTGGCACGCTCTGAATGAATTTTTCCCAATAAGCGGCGTGCCCAGTGAAAGCTTCTTCCCTTGCTGGCGAGCATACTTTCAGCACTTGAAAAGTTGGGTTGAATATCCACTTTATTTGATGCTGGGTATCAAAGAATCAATCACCTTGGCCGAGGAAATCACCCCAGGCAAGCCAGCCCCAGGATGAGTACCAGCGCCGACGATATACAGATTTTTCAATCCCTCCGCTCGGTTATGAAAACGAAACCAGGCTGACTGGGTAAATAAGGGGGCAATTGAAAATCCTGCGCCGTGCTCACTCAAATAATTTTTTTCAAAATCTTTTGGAGTCATATAAAAATCTTCGGTAATCATTTGAGTCAAATTTGGCAAGATCGTTTTATCAAGAGCATTGACTATTCGATCACGTAATTTTGGACCCTCAATTGCCCAATCTTGCTGACCCAATAGGTTGGGCACTGGGCAAAGAACGTAGAAGCTATCGCAGCCAGCAGGTGCAAAACTGGGATCTGTTGCTGTGGGACGATGCAAGTAAAGAGAAAAGTCATCCGACAAGATCTTATGATCAAAAATATCTTGTAGCAGGCCTTGGTAACGCTTTCCGAGCCAAATGGTATGGTGAGCTACATCGGGATAGGTTTTAGTTGTCCCGAAGTAAAGAACAAATAAGCCCATAGAAAATTTGGGTTTATTCGCCTTAAAACGCGTTATCCAGGATTGTTTTTTAGGCTCGACGATACGACGATAAAGATGGGCGGGATCGGCATTAGAGACCACGATATCGGCTGCCAATGTTTGGCCGCCTTCTAGTGTCACTCCTTTAATGCAACCATCCGCAATCACTAGGGATTTCACGGTTTTACCCAACTGAATATCGATGCCTTGACGAATCATTAGATTTTCGAGAGCAACGACGATCGCATTAGTACCGCCCATAGCAAAGTGGACGCCATAAGCCCACTCTAGATAATGAATTAAGCCATAAATACTGGTTGTATCAAATGGATTTCCACCGACCAGCAGAGGCTGAATAGAAAAAGCTTGGCATAATTTGTCGTTCTTGAGGTAATGAGTGACTAGTTGCCAAACGGTTTTATAACATTGCAGTCGAACCAGTCGTGGGATCTGCTTCAACATGATCCAGAAGCTATCAAAGGACTGGGCCGATAATTCCGTAAAGCCTACAGCAAAGATGCGCTTCGAATGCTCCAGTAGTTGCAAATAGCCCTCGCAGTCAGCAGGCTCAATTCTCTTGATCTCTGCTAACGTTTCTTCTAGCGTACCGCCATAGTCAAAATGCTCACCATCGGCATATTCAAACCGGTACCAAGGCTTTAATGGAACTAGGTTGATGTAATCAGAAAGCTTTTCATCGAAAAGCTCAAAGAGTTCGTCAAGTAAGAAGGGGGCTGTAATGACGGTAGGCCCCGCATCGTGACGAAAGCCATTACGTTCAAAAGATTGCGCCCTACCCCCCAATTGATCGGTCCGATCAATTAAGGTAACTTTATAACCCTTGGCTTTCAGACGCAAAGCGCTGGCTATTCCTCCAAATCCTGCGCCGATGACTATAGCGTGCATATCATTCTCTCTATTAATGAAGCGCCTTTACCAGGCAGCCAATGTTTTTAGTGCATTCCCCTAACAGTTGGCCCGATTGTGATGGCAGCTGAACTAAAGAGAGCTCAGATTTTTTGAGATGCTGTACTGCAATTTCCTTAGCCGCTTCAATAGGATCAAATGAAATATCTAATCCCCGATTCAATCGCTCAAATACAGCAATAATGTTGAGGCGACCACCACCATCCACCCCTTGTTGAGAGTCTGCTGAAGCATCTCTTAAGTCATCAAAGATCTGAAATCCAACCGCGAAATCTTTGCAGGCCTGGTGAGCAATGTGCATGCTTTTATCATGCCCACCGAGCAATAGGACAAACTCTAATGGCAGACTTAATAAAGCCCCTGATTTAGCCATAACAACCTCAAGGTATGCCTCCAAAGTCAACTGATCGCGCGTAATAGATAAATCAGCAGATTGACCATAACTTGCCTGTGATACCCTCCGATGCATGATCTTGAGCATTTGGGGCAGCACGTCAGATTTGCTGACTTCAGCAAGAACAGCATAGGCAGTGGATAAATAGAAATCGCCGCAGCAGATTGCTGTATTTTTGCCAAATTTACTCCACACTGATTCGTGACCACGACGGAATTGATCCCCATCCTGAAGGTCATCATGAATTAGCGAGGCGTTATGTAACAACTCAACGGCAGCTGCAATACAAATAACGTCATGGTCATTGAGGCCAATAGCCCTTCCTGCACTTAAGGCAAGACGCGCTCTGAGTCGCTGCCCTCCAGACCTTAGATGATACTCAATTGCTTCATTCAAAATAGCAGGGCCTTCTGTATTCATCTCAAAGATAGCAACTAAGGCCTTGAACATACAGTCTTCTACTTTTTCCAATAGAGCATCTGGTTTGCCAATCAAATAGCTTGGGTTTGCTTCTTCATCTGAAAGGGTATTGCGAATTTCTAGTTGAATGTTTTGAGCCACCTTGTTTCAGCCTAGGAAAAAAATCTCCGGGGGTTAACCGGAGATTTTTAGATAAAGAAGAAAACGATTAGTGCTTTGCTTCGGATTCAGTTACTGCAACATTCCAAATAATCAAACCAAATGCAATCTTATTCAAGACGTCAGCAAGGTTGTAGATAATATTTAGAGCGGCAGCGCTGTCTGCAGGATTGCTACCTGTGAGGTAGCCAAAGAAATAGCCAATTGGATAGATTGCCCAACCAATAGTCACAATCCAGCGCATTGTGTTGAAAGCTGACTGAACTGATTTTGGTGCGCTGTTTGCATTAATTTTACTGGCTTCGCCTGCAAAGATTTCATACAAAATATATGCCCAACCGATCATACCGATGATGAATGCAGGCCATAACGCTAAATAGCCGGCTTCGCCGAAGTACCCACCAACCAACATCACTAATGTACCAATCATTAAGCGCCAGAAAACACCTGCTGGAACTTTTGCGATTGCTGAAAGTATCAAGTAAAACTCGATCATCAGAAGCGGTACCGTGATTAACCAATCAATATAACGATAAACCGTTGGTGTTGAGCCTGTAGCCACCCATACGTCGCGCATGTAGAAGTAGTGCACCGCGGCAACTAAGGTTACAAGACCTGAAACGGTTAATGATGTCTTCCACTTAGGTGAGACGCGGTCTCTTTCTAAAAAGAAGAAAGCGGTGGAAGCAACTAATGCCATTGAAATCAACCAGAAGGAAATTCCAACAAAATCATTCGGCTCCAAAACAGCAGATGCCCATACTGGGGCACTAGTAAGTCCAAGTGTTAAGAAGGTACCTAGAGCGATTTTCGCTTTTGGCAAAACAGAATTGAAATTCATGATTTCTCCTATGTGGTAATTCAGCATCTAATGTACACAAAAAAAACAAAAGTGCGCTCTAGTCTAGATAACCCACGCCAAAAAAAAGTGCTCCTAGGCGACCATAACGGAGGTATGAAAAACAATACTAGGGTAAGTACCCATTTAAGAGTCTCCTCTTAATCCAAGCTAGCCCCACTAGTCGAGCCTGGTATTTGCATTGCAGGAGCGCCCAATGGGACTTGAAACAATCTATGCAAGGGGTCCAAGAGAATTATCCTTCCCCTCAATCTAGTTGCCGTAAGAGTTAGGCTTTTCACCCAAATCTAAGCGTTTATTAATTTCATCCATGACGGGCAATAAATCTGCAACAGAATCAATTACGAAATCAGGCTGCATTTCTTGCATATTTGCTCTCGCTATATTTTTCAGGCGATCAGCCTCGCTGACTGGCAACGCATCCAACTCCTCGAGGGAGAGGCCAAGCGCATTTCCACTAACTGCGACACCAACAGTCCAGCAGCCAAATGACTTACCCTCCTCAATACCAGGCTGCGTATCGTCTACCTTAATGAATGAAAGCGGGTTATCCAAACCTAGTTGTCTGGCGCATTTAATCATCATTTGAGCGGATGGTCGACCCAACGGAGTATCCCCTGAATAAGAGAAGGCATCAACTTCATACCCTTGTTCTTTGGCTATCGGCAGTAATAATTCTAAGAGCTCCCTGGTATATCCAGTGGTTGAACCAATTTTAATGCCGCGCTCACGCAATGCTTTGGCCAGTGAAGCTACCCCTGGAATTAATTGACCACACTCCAAAATACTTACCTGATTCATCGGCACAAAAATATCTAACAGTCGATCAACATCAGAATCAGTATGAGATATTTTATGAATCTTAATCCATTGACTTTGAACCTCGGGAAAATTCAACAAGAAATTGATATGCTCCCATTTGCCCACTCCCATTGGAATGCGGGCTTGAGCAATAGTCATCTCAATTCCTTCAGACTCGAATAATTTGACGAAAGCGCCCATAGGAGCTCTGCTGCCATAATCAACCGTCGTGCCGGCCCAATCAAAAATAACCGCTTTCACTGAAGTTTTCATTATTTCCCCAACCATTCATCAAAATTATCTTTTGCAAGCCCAAAAGCTGTGCTTGCCCCTGTTCCACTGCTTACTATGGCAATCCTCATTACTGAAGATACTTTTTCAATTAATGCATCGTCTGTGCTGGAGGATGGGTAGACCCCTGTCCAACGCTCAATCACGGTGTGCTCAGTAATACTTAAAACCCGATACATCAATTTAATAATCAGTTGTTCAATACTTTCGCTTGCAAATACATGTTCAGAGCACCCATAGCGATGGGAATCTCCAACCACCAAGCTACCATCAGCACTTTGCACGACAATCAAATGAATGCCTTCCTTGACATATTCAGGCATCTCTATTGCAATGCGCCCTTTAAGTGCTTTAGCCTCAGGCAACTCTGACCATCCTAAATATCTAGCCAAGCTGTTATCGGTCATCACACTTCCAGGCAGGATGAAGCCTTCCTGCACTTTGATTCTGAGCATTTGGAGAGTGCAGAGCTTCAAATCATGTTTCTCAATATAAGGTTTAACTATCCCCGTTAAATCAGCGCCGGGACAGATCACTATTCTTTGAGCATCGAATCGATTATTTGAACTATGAACAGATGATCCATCAATCGATAAGACCTCGGTCTCCCAATAAAAATCTACACCCATTGTGCTTTGCAAATAATTCGCCAGCTGAGGGATGGCCTCCCTGGACTCAACCCTAAATTCATGGGGGCTATATAGAAGCCCTAGCGAATTCGTTAAGTTAAGGCTATGAATGTTTTTAAAGCCCAGGGCTTCCAAGTTTGGATAACTTGCCTGGGGATAGTATTGACAATCAATACCCATAGGGGTTTTAAGAAAGGCTTTTGCAACCTCAACTGCCTCGGGACGCTCACATAAAATCCAAGCGCCCTGATGCAATATTTTGATCTCAGCCACGGAAGCCAATTCTCTCCAGACTTGGGCTGAATATATCGCCCTTTGCCAGGTATCTCGAGCGCCCTGTCCCGACACAGTGATAAAGCCAAAATTACGGATAGAGGCGCCAGTACAGCGCGTATTTTGCTCAACAATGGCTACCGATAAACCTCTTTTTTTTGCCTCATAAGCGTGTGCCAGGCCCACGATGCCGGAACCTACTATGAGTAGGTCATAATTTTTATTCGCCATTGATCCTAAATCCTGCAAAGTTTTTTCCTCGAGCGGAAAGCCTAACTGTATCCACCCACTCTTCCACCGCTTTATCGCACTCAAGCGGTGGATATACTAAAAATCCCAAAGCAAGCAACCATTGGTGCATCTCTATCGGGGCTGAAAAAAACTGGCCTATAGCATGATCTAAGTCGCTTAATATGGCAGGATCACAATCACTTTCAATTAATAATTGCCAGACATAAGGCAGCCAGTAAGCACAAGATTGCCCATGACTTTTTTGACTTCTGATCGTTTCAGAATAGGACAAAGCATGAACCAGCGCTGTTTGTGTTTTAGCCATTACTAAACCAGCAGATAAGGCGGCTTCTGAAAGCTGTTCACGTAATTCTAGATTGCTTAAATTATCTCGAATGAGTGGTAAATAATGACAAATTTTTTTTGCTGTAAAAATGGCAAGATTAGTTGTTTCTTCAGATCTATTTCCATTCCAAATCGCCTCTAATGCGTGCGAAAGAGCATCGACTGCAGAATCACACGAAATAGCCCAAGGGGCCCCAAGACAAAGGCAAGGATCGATAATCGCTACATTAGCAAAAACTTCAGGACCAAAAAATGAATGCTTACGCTGTTTTGCAAAGTCCCAGATGGTTGCAGTTGGCGCGACCTCACTGCCCGTTCCAGCGGTTGTTGAAGCCAACAATAAAGGTATTTTTGACAAGGACTCATCTTCTACCGATACATCTAGATGTGCACCCAACCAAGCCAACCCATCAGGTTTATAGTGTAATACTTTGGCTGCATCCATGATGCTGCCACCACCAATTCCCAGTAACGCAGATTTTTCTAAATCAGACCGACTCCAAAAATCATCCTGAAACTCTTGAATGCTCGCTATATCTGGCATTCCCTTTTGATAGATAGTTTCGGAAATGATCCTACCCTGCAAAGAAGATCGTATTTTTTTTAACTCTTCGCTGGAAATTTCTGGAATGCGTAGAATATGAAATCTACGATCAGGATAAAGATTTCCTAGCTCTAAAATAGATCCGGCACCGAAATAAATACTGGGCTTAGACATTGTTTAACTTGCAAGCTTCCTGAGGCAGGAAGAAATCAAATCGATGATGGTTACAGTTGCAATCAATATTATAAGCACTGCACAAGTTTGAGAGTATTGGAAGCCGCGAATAACTTCATACAAAATGACTCCAATACCACCCGCACCTACCATTCCAACAACAGATGCCGAGCGGACATTTGACTCAAAGCGATATAAGGAATAAGAGACCCATAAGGGCATCACTTGGGGCAAAATTCCATACACAATTTCAGCGATCGGATGGGCGCCCGTTGCCCTAATTCCTTCGATAGGCCTGGGGTCTACCGCTTCTACAGCCTCTGAAAATAATTTAGCTAGCGTTCCAGTCGTATGGACAAATAGTGCAAGCACACCCGCAAAAGGTCCTAAACCGACAGCCACAATAAACAACATTGCAAATACCATCTCATTGATAGCACGCAATGCATCCATGATGCGGCGAACGGGTTGATATACCCACGGGCTAACCACATTCGATGCGCTTAATAAGCCCAGAGGTATGGCAGCCACGATTGCTAATAACGTACCCCAAAGAGCGATTTGAACTGTTATCAGCATTTCGCTCACATACAGCTTCCAATCTTTAAAATTGGGCGGGAAAAAATCGGCGGCATATTCACTCATATTTCCTGAATCTTTAATCAGATCCAGGGGGCGCATTTCTGCGCCCTGCCAAGCCCAAGTCAGCGCTAAAAATAATAAGACCCACCCGAGGTAATAGGATAGGCCGTGCCTCTCCTCAAGCGCGCGCACCTTAGCTCGATTTAATGAGAGGTCTGAAGCAAATTCACTCATTTGAGCTTAGCCAAAGCTGCATTCAGCTCTGCAACTTTTTTAGCTTTTTCTGCATCGCTAATAGCAGTGTCAGACTCAACCTTACGTAAGCCTTTAAATAACTCCAATTGACGAATTGGATTTAATTGTGCATTCGTAGAGGGTCTAAATTCACCATAGTTATAAATATTTTTGAGTACGGCCTTTTCTTCTGGATTTGACTTAGCATAGTTGTATACAAACCTTTTTAATTTCTCTTTTGTATCTTTATCTAAATCGGTACGCCATACAAATTGATCGCTAGGAATTAATGGACTTTTCCAAATGATTTTGATTTCCTGAGCTGCTTCAGGCTTCGTTGCCATCAATCGCTGAATCTCCTCAGAGTTATTAGTCGCAACATCAAGCTGTTTGGCGAGAATTGCTTGAAGATTTGCGCCATGACTTGCATTTCTGACTGTTTTGAAGGTTTCTCTTGCCTCTATATTTCGCTTAGAAAAGATGTAGTAGGTTGGCACAAGGAAACCAGATGTGGAGTTTGGATCACCAATACCAAAATTAATGCTCTTACCGTTTTTAATCACATCATCCACGTTATTGTAAGGCGAGTCTTTTTGAGTAATCAAATAGGATGTGTACCCAACAGCGCCATCAGCAAAAACTACTTGTGCAAATACTTCACCACCAGCGCGATCAACGGCCTCCATAGCAGCTTTATTTCCAAACCAGGCTACTTGCACCTTATTAAAGCGCATTGCCTCAATCACTCCGGCATAGTCTGGCGCATAGAACGATTTGACCGTTAGGCCAGTTTGCTTCTCCATGTCCCTGAAGAGGGGCTCCCAGCGATCCCTCTGCGCGGATGCAGAATCTGTTGAGATAACTCCAAAACCAATTTCTTTAGCTTGCACTAAGCAAACTGATAAGGCCATAAAGCCTGCCAAGAGTATTTTGCCTAACCTCACTGTAATCTCCTAATAAATAATGAATGTCTAATGAACTAATGTGAGCTTTGACACAGGAATAGGAGCCTCCTTAAGGGCGGAAAAATCCTCGTCTATGACTAAATCTTCCAAATTTGATCCATATAACTCCGCCAATATGGCGGCAGTTAATTCTTTGGTTGGGCCATCAAAAACTACAACCCCTTTATTTAAAGCAATCGTTCTCTCGCAATACTTCCTGGCAACGGGAATCTGATGCAAGCTGGTGATGAATGTCAGATCTAATTTTTGAGACAAATTAACAATCGTTTCCATGACCTTCCTAGAAGACTCAGGGTCTAATGACGCCACTGGCTCATCTGCCAATAATATTTTTGCGCCTTTAATCAATGCCCTAGCAATTGCCACTCGTTGTTGCTGTCCACCGGATAGAGTTGAAGATCTTTGATAGGCAAAATCAGCTAGGCCGACCTTATCTAGAGCATCCAATGCCCTGGCTTTTTCTTCTAATGAAAATTTCCTACATATAGTCTCAAAAATACTCTTTTGAGGACAAATACCTATCAAGACATTTGTTATCACATCTAATTGATTGACCAGGTTGAATTGCTGAAAAATGATGCCAATTTCATTTCTAATTTGGCGCACGTGATTGGACAGACGTCCATGGGACTGAATTTTGCGACCGTTAAGTGATAATTCACCGCTACTCTTGTCTAAGGTCTCTAAGCCCGATATTGCCCTAATCAGGGTGGATTTTCCAGAGCCTGAAGCGCCAATTAATGCCACCCTCTCACCAGGGACAATATCTATGGTGACATTGCTCAAGGCCTGATTCTTTTTTCCACCTGAAAAGAATGTCTTATTTGCCGCTTGTATTGTTAGCACGCTACTCATTGACACTCCTTGGCCAAATTGAGCAGCTGCGCTATCGCATCTGCTTTTGTGGGCATTTTAGAGTCAGGATTTTTAGCGCAATCATCCCAAGTGCGCAATGACAATGCATCTTTTGCAAATGGGCGTGACACAAATTGGGAGCACTCATTTTCAGACATCGCGCCACCCTGGAGCTCTAAGCTTCTAATTGAATCGGCAGATAAAGATTGATGATAGTTTGAATTAGTAGTCACTAGGTAACGTTTGGCCAAGATATGCATCAATACAGGATGACTCACTTCATCAGAAAAAACACTAAGGAGATAATTTCCACCCACATACTCATGACGGTCATCGTGACCATAAGTTGTTGGAGTGCCTTCTTTTTTGGATAACAGATGGCCGATATCATGCAGCCATGCCGATAATTGCAATTGAGGACTTGCACCCTGTGCCTTAGCAAGTTGCCCGCATTGCCAAGCATGAGCCAATTGAGTGACCCCTTCACCATCGTAGCGAAGGTCTCCTTTTTCGCAGTATAGGCTGGCCAAATAGGCGGCAGATGATTTCATTCTGAAAATATAACAAGGGAATATTACAAATTCATGTCACTTGCAACAAGGCTGGAAACGAAGTCTAGAAAGTACTTCCTATTTAATAGGTTTGCTATGGAATTCGATGCATGCTTAGAGAAAAAATTTAAAGGGCTTGAGTATCAACTTTCTAAAACTAGAAATTGCGAACTCTTCGAAATTGATAGAAAGTGCATAAATATTTATTTGCGAAGAATTTTTCAGTTAACAATTTATATGATGCAAATAAGGACGCCTTCAAAAAACTCCATGGTTTGTTGCATGCCCCTTTGGATAAATTGGCAATGTCAAATATAAAATTAAATGCCCATGATGACCTTAAAAATTAACAATCAGCATAGCAGGGCTCAATAAAGGCCAGCAAGAAAAGCATCATGAAATGACTAAGATACATACCGTTGATATGCTTCCGAAGGGTTTTTGACAAAGATTGACCTTCCCCCGATAAATCACCCTCTGAACCGCCCCGACTTTCATAGAGGCCATTTGGGGAAAAATAAAATCAATGAAGTGGTTATTGATTTTTATAGCCGAATCCAAAGGCACCATTCTTTAGCGGCCCCCTTCTCATCGGTACATGATTGGGTTACGCAT
>NZ_JBIIPA010000003.1:0-109784 GCF_044342855.1 Polynucleobacter sp. | reverse complement strand
ATCTGGATTGAAGTTACGATTCAAAAGATTGGGGGCTACAGGCAGGCGGTGTTTGGAGTCGGTTGTCACCTTGTATTTACGCTTATGTTTGCCATAAATGCCGTTCTCTTGCATCAGGCGCTCCACTCGATCTTTGCCAGCAGGCAAGCCTCTAGCGCGTAGCCCTTTGACCATCCTAGGACTGCCGTAGGCCTGCTTCACTTCTGCGTGGATCGCTTGGATGTGGAACAGCATTTGGCTATCGGTCAAACGCTTGCGGTGGGGCTTGCCGCCTTTGCGCCAAGCGCGATAACCCGCAATGCTGACATCCAATACGGCGCACATTTCAGCTAAAGCAAAGCTGGCTCGATGCTGATCAATCTAGGCGTACTTCACGCTAGTTCTCGCGCAAAGTACGCCGTGGCCTTTTTTAGGATTTCCGCCTCTCGCTTGAGGCGGATGTTCTCGGCGCGTAGGCGTGAGAGCTCCATCTGCTCTGGAGTGACGGTTTTGGTGCCAGCACCAATGAGTCTGCCTTCATTAGAAGCTCTTACCCAGTACCGTAGGGTCTGGCTAAACATTCCGAGTTCATTGGCTACAAGCTCATAGCCCTCGCCAGACTGAATGCGTTTGACTGCTAACTGCTTAAATTCGAGGGGGTACTGCTGTTTTGGGATCTTCATGTGTTTCTCCAATAGTTAGTAATTTAATACGAACTGATTGAGAGTGATTTATCGGGGGAAGGTCAACTAACGTTTCAACTAGTATTATCAAAATGAACAAATCACCAAAAATAAGAGTAATCAAGTTCAGAAATTTTTTTATGGCATAAGTGTTGATTACGAACATAGGACTTTGCCTTTTAAATAAAAATTGAATATGCGGTCTACAATTTCCTTTGCTACTGACACGGTCGCATTAACTACTGCACTTTTTCGCACTAACTTCTGAATGAAATTCATCAAAACTCCTGTATTAATCGCATTAACTTCTGATCTCTTACAATTGTCTAAACCGATGCTCAAAAAGTTTGGTGTAGTCCTCGCATTTGCATTTCTACTTTCCGCTTGTAGCCCCAAATTGGATTGGCGGACTGTGCAAGCCCCGCAAGAGGGCTATAGCGTTTTGTTTCCAGGTAAGCCTGAAAAGATTGAACGAAAACTTCCCTATCAAAGTCAAGAAATTCCACAAACCTTAGAGGCAGTAAAAATTGAGGATGATATTTATTCGGTGAGCACGATTCACTTGGGCAAAGATCAAGTCGCACTCGCGCCTAAATTATTAGAGCAATTGCAAGGCAACTTATTGAGCCGAGCGAATGTCAATTTAGAAAACGCTGTTACTGCAGATGCTTCTTATCAAGCAGCCAATCGGCAGCGTCTTCCCGCAAAAGATTATTTTTTAGAATTTAAATCTACTGGTGCAGTAGAGCAGTCAATGCGTGTGCGTTGGATCACCAGAATTACACCAGACAATGGAGTCTGGATTTATCAGATCTCGGTTTTACATGCTGCGCCAGCACGAGTGCCTGCAAAACAATTTTTTTCTGAAGAGGTTTACTCTAACTTCTTTGATGAGTTTCATCCAGAATAGTTTTTAGATGAAACTCTGATTCTGATTAAGACTTTTCTAAAGCGGCTACTTTAGCTTCGAGGGCTTCTAACTTTTCTCTGGTCTTAGCAAGCACTTTAGATTGCAGATCAAATTCTTCGCGAGTTACCAGGTCCATCTTCTGAAAACCTTGATTCATCATCGCGCGCACATTTTTTTCAATCTCTTGCGCAGGTGAATTGCGAATGGCATCTCCAACCTTGTTTTGCATATCGCTAGCAATGCGTTGGATTTGTTCTAGGATTTCGCCTGGTTTTTGCATAATGCTGCCCGCCGTTCTATTGAAAGTTGCTTAAAAGATATAGATCCTATTTTAAGTTGGGACGCCAAAAACAGGCGAAACCGGCTAAAAATGCTGCAATTGCAACAAAATGAACGAAAGTGGTGCAAATATAAGCACCAAAATTGGGCATAAGCCTTATTTAGGGGAATCGTACCAAATTGAGAAGGCTCCCGAGATTCATGATCACTCCATGCAATAAAGCATTTATCCCTTTTTCATGACCACTAAGGAGTTTTATATGAAAACGAGTCAAAAGACAGCCATCGCTCTTGCAGCATCTGGCTTATTCGCAACAGCAGCATTTGCTCAGTCAGCTCCTGAAGTAAGCCCAGTAACAGCAAACGTGACCATCACCAATGACTACCGTTACCGTGGTATCTCACAATCAAACTATCAGCCAGCAATTCAAGGTGGCTTTGATTACGCGCATGAAAGTGGTCTCTATATTGGTAACTGGAACAGCACAATCAACTGGATCTCAAACTCCACAAACAATGGCATTAAAGCGCCAATCGAAATGGACTTCTATGGTGGTTTTAAGAAGGAGTTGATTGCTGAAGGTTTTGCTTCTGACATTGGTGTATTGCAGTACTACTACCCACAATCTGGTGGCAACTATAACTTGGCTATTGTTAATCCAAATACAACTGAGTTATATGTAGCTCAGAACTTTACTTTTGGGCCAGTAACTGGTTTTGTAAAAGTGAACTATTCACTGACTAATATTTTCGGCATCCCACAAAGTACAGGATCCTTTTATCCAGATTTAACCGCTAACTATGACACTGGTATTTGGGGTATTAGCCTGAATGGTCACGTAGGATATCAATATGTTGCTGGGCAGCCAGGCTCGCAGAACGGAGTTTCGACAGCATATGCTGGGAACAACCTTAGCTACACAGACTTTAAGTTAGGAGCTACTAAAGATTTTGGCGGCGGTCTGTCTCTCTCTGCAGCTTATGTGAGCACTAATGCTAATCCTGCATGGTGGAATACCTATTCCAGCACAACAACCGGAGCACTGACAAGTTCTGCTGGTCGTCCAGGTGCGACCGTTTCCTTGACTAAAGTATTTTAATAATTCCCCCTGAACGGAGAAGCGTATGAAATTAATTACCGCAATCATCAAGCCCTTCAAGCTTGACGAAGTGCGCGAAGCTCTCTCAGAAGTGGGAGTTTCGGGTATTACCGTCACTGAAGTTAAAGGCTTTGGCCGTCAAAAAGGTCACACCGAGTTGTATCGCGGTGCTGAGTATGTTGTCGACTTTTTGCCTAAAGTAAAAATTGAAGCTGCTGTTGAAGATGGCATCTTGGAGCGAGCGATTGAAGCAATTGAAAAATCGGCCCGTACTGGAAAAATTGGCGATGGCAAGATTTTTGTCTCCCCAGTTGAACACGTCATTCGCATTCGTACCGGTGAAACCGGCGCGTCAGCACTTTAAAGAGAGGTTCAAAATGTTAACTTGGATGAAACGACTCCTAGCTGGAAGCGCAATGGCCTTGGCTATTGGTGCAACTAGTGTCATGGTGGCTTCACCGGCTTTTGCTGATGAAGCTAAGCCAGTTGCGGCCGCGGCTGCTGCTGCAGTTGCTGCCGCTCCTGCATTAGTTCCTAACAAGGGTGATACAGCATGGATATTGGTGTGTACAGCACTAGTAATCTTGATGACATTGCCTGGTTTGGCTTTGTTCTACGGTGGTTTGACACGTAGCAAAAACATTCTTTCTGTACTCGTACAGTGTATGTTTGTGTTTGCGTTGATTACAGTGTTGTGGTCTCTCTATGGATACAACTTTGCATTTACTGAAGGCGGCGCATTCATTGGTGGACTCGATCGCTTGTTCTTGCAAGGTATGACTCCAGATTCAGTTGCCGCAACATTTAGTAAGGGCATTGTGATTCCTGAGTATGTATTTATGGCCTTCCAAGCTGCGTTTGCAACTATTACTTGCTGCTTGATCGTTGGTTCATTTGCTGAGCGTGCGAAGTTTTCTGCAATCGTGTTGTTTGTAATTCTTTGGTTCACTTTCAGCTACTTACCAATCGCTCACATGGTTTGGTTCTGGCCTGGTCCTGATGACATCAAAGATGCAGCATCACTTGAAGCAATCACAGCGCGTGCTGGTTGGTTGTGGCAGAAGGGTGTTCTCGACTTTGCTGGCGGTACCGTTGTTCATATCAATGCTGCGATCGCAGGCTTGGTAGGTTCATTCGTGATCGGCAAACGTTTGGGTTACGGCAAAGAAGCAATGAAGCCACACAACTTAGTGTTCGTAATGATCGGTGCTTCACTCTTGTGGTTCGGTTGGTTTGGTTTCAATGCAGGTTCTGCTCTCGAAGCAAATGGCAGTGCAGCCTTGGCATTCGTAAACACATTGTTAGCAACAGCTGCTGCAGTTTTGAGCTGGTCAGTTGCTGAGTGGGTTCACAAAGGTAAGCCTTCCATGTTGGGTGGTGCATCTGGTTGCGTAGCAGGTTTGGTTGCTGTTACTCCTGCTGCTGGTTTCGTTGGCCCAATGGGTGCTCTCGTAATTGGTGCTGCTGCTGGTGTGGTTTGCTTGTGGGGTGTTTCTGGTCTCAAGAAGATTTTGGGTTCAGACGACAGCTTGGACGTATTCGGTGTGCATGGCGTTGGCGGTATCTTGGGCGCTTTGTTAACTGGTGTGTTCGCAGACCCAGCTTTAGGCGGAACAGGTATTTGGGATTATGTGGCGAATGCTGCAGCTCCTGATTACTCTATCGCTAGCCAATTGTGGATTCAGAGCCAAGGTGTCATCGTTACCCTAATTTGGTCTGGCGTGGTTTCTTATATTGCCTACAAATTGGTTGATATGGTGATCGGTCTACGTGTTAAGGAAGATGAAGAGCGCGAAGGCTTGGATATCAGCTCCCACGGTGAGTCCGCTTACGAGTCTTAATTAGCTGTTTTACCCCTCACTGGGCGGCTTTTGTTGGCTGCCCGGTTTTTAAGCGCGGGATCCTCGGATTCCGCGTCTTTCTTTTAAAAATCTTACAATGGTGAAATGGTTCCACATCTCATCACTGCCCTTAGCGGCCCTCTTCTCGATCTCGAGTCGAAGGTATTAGAAGCAACCCCAACTATTGAGCGCTGGTTCAGGCTTGAATGGCAGGAGCACACTCCGCCCTTCTACTGTTCAGTTGATCTGCGTAATGCAGGCTTTAAGCTGGCACCGGTCGACACCAATCTCTTTCCAGGCGGCTTTAATAATCTATCTCCGCAGATGCTGCCTTTGGCAGTTCAGGCCGCAATGGCAGCAATTGAGAAGATTTGCCCTGAAGCAAAAAATTTACTGTTGATACCTGAGCGACATACTCGCAATACCTTCTACTTGCAGAATATTGCGCGCCTATCCTCGATCTTGCGTCAAGCGGGTCTGAATGTGCGCCTCGGTACTTTGTCGGATGAAATTAAAAAGCCAACGTGGATAGATTTACCTGATGGCAATCGTCTCTTGATGGAGCCTTTATCTCGTTTGGGTTTGAAAAAACAGCGATTAGGATTAAAAGATTTCGACCCCTGTTCAATTTTGTTGAACAATGATTTGTCGGCAGGTATTCCTCCGATCTTAGAAAATCTGCATGAGCAATATCTATTGCCGGGCCTGCATGCTGGTTGGCATGTACGCCGCAAGTCAAATCACTTTGCTGCCTACGACGAAGTCGCGAAGAAATTTGCGAAGGTAGTGGATATTGATCCTTGGATGATCAATCCGTATTTTGCTAGTTGCTCTAATGTGAACTTTCATGAGCGCAAGGGCGAGGAAGAATTGCAAGCAGCTGTAGAGAAAGTTCTCAAGAAAACCGCCAAGAAATACCGTGAGTACGGCATCAAAGAAAAACCATATGTCGTTGTAAAAGCAGATGCTGGCACATATGGCATGGGTGTGATGGCAGTAAACGATCCTGCTCAGCTCAAAGGTTTGAATCGCAAAGACCGTAATAAGATGAGCGTCGTTAAAGAGGGCCTCGAGGTAAGCGATGTATTGATTCAGGAAGGTGTTTATACCTTCGAGAAAGTGAATGAAGCTGTTGCCGAGCCAGTGGTGTACATGATTGACCGTTATGTAATCGGCGGCTTCTATCGCGTACACACTGACCGTGGCCCTGATGAGAATCTGAACGCGCCGGGCATGCATTTTGTACCTTTGGCATTTGAGCAAAACTCTATGCCAGACTTAGGTGCTAAGCCTGGTAGCGCGCCGCCTAATCGCTTTTATATGTATGGCGTCGTCGCTCGTCTGGCTTTGCTGGCCGCTTCTTTGGAGCTAGAGCGCTCTGATCCTAATGCTGAAGCTGCTTAACTTTATTTGAATGCTCGGACATAAGATGAACTTTCTTTTCATTGCTGATCCTTTGGAGTCTTTCAAGATTAGTAAAGATTCCACCTTAGCAATGATGCGAGTTGCACAAGAGGCGGGGCATCAACTGTGGTTTTGTCAAAGCCGCAACATTCTTTGGAGGGATGATTTTGTAGTGGCTGATTGCCAATCTCTGGACATTAAGCCAAGCAGTACTGCCTGGTTTGAATTAGGCCCCGCAGAGGATCGCCCATTAAATACTTTTAATGCAGTCATGATGCGCACTGATCCACCATTTGATATTGAATACCTCAATACCACTTGGTTATTGTCTGCTGCAGTTCGTCAGGGCGCGAACGTATTTAACAGTCCAATGGCTATTCGGGATCATTCTGAAAAAATATCGATTACTGAATTTCCAGAACTTATTCCGCCAACTTTGATCACGCGCGAACTCAATGCGATTGAGGTGTTTCATCAAGAGCATCAAGATATTGTGATTAAGCCTTTGGACGGTATGGGCGGTATGGGTGTTTTTCGTGTGGGACCAGATGGCTTGAACCTTGCCAGTATTGTGGAGACGCTTGGTGAGAATGGTGCACGTACTTTGATGGTGCAAAGATTCTTGCCTGAGATAGCTCAAGGTGATAAACGGGTCTTGCTGATTGGTGGTGAGGTAGTACCGTTCGCATTGGCGCGTATTCCGCAGGGTAGTGAGATCCGAGGCAACTTAGCTGCTGGTGGCAAAGGAGTGGCTATGCCGCTGACAGAGGCCGAGCTGAAGGTTGCAGAGCGTCTCGCCCCAATTTTGAATGCCCGGGGCTTGTTCTTGGTAGGATTAGATTTAATTGGTGCTTATGTCACAGAAATTAATGTGACTAGCCCGACATGTTTTGTGGAAATTACTGAGCAAAGTGGCTTTGATGTTCCGAAATTCTGGTTAACAGCGCTTGAAAAGGCATTGGCATAAACATGGTTGGAATCGTAATAGTTGCCCATACCCCAGTAGCAAGCGCGATGCTTGGTTTTGCTGAGCATGCATTTGGTGTAGTGCCTGAGAGAGTCAGGGCTGTCGACATTCCGCCCTACGAAGATACAAAGGCTAGCTTCGATCGAGTGTTAAAGGCGGCTTATGGCGTTAATACAGGTCAGGGCGTTTTGATCCTCACTGATGTGATGGGTGCTACCCCAGCCAACGTGGCATCCAAGCTTGAAGCCCTTGGGCCATTGTCTGGCTTGAATGCACCAGTGATTGTGTTGGCAGGACTCAATTTGCCGATGTTGATGCGTTGCATTTCTCATCGTGGAGAAGGCCTGGAGGGGTTAGCTCACAAGGCGCTTCAAGGTGGTCAAAATGGCATCCTACGATTGGGTTCTAAAACCCCACAAGTCACTACGGAGAGATAGGACTCGCTATGCCTGTTGCTGAAATTGAAATCATTAATAAGTTGGGATTACATGCTCGTGCATCTGCGAAGTTATCCCAACTTGCCGCAGAGTTTCCTTGTGAAATTTTCCTATCGCGCAATGGCCGTCAAATCAATGCCAAAAGTATTATGGGCGTCATGATGTTGGCTGCTGGTATTGGCAGTACAGTCACTTTAGAGACCGTTGGTGAAAAAGAAGATGAAGCAATGCAGGCCTTAACGGCATTAATTAACGATCGATTTGGTGAGGGCGAATAGGGATGACTTTTGCTTTGCATGGAATAGCGGTATCTAAGGGCATTGCCATCGGCAAAGCCGTGCTGATATCACGTGCAGCATTGGAGGTTAGTCATTACCTGATTGAGGCTGGCAAAGAAGAGGCTGAGGCCAAAAAGTTATTAGATGCCTTTGAGCAGGTGCGCCTAGAGTTGGCGCAGTTACGTCAAGGATTGCCCAAAGATGCGCCACAAGAAATGGCCGCCTTCTTAGATGTGCACGGCATGATTCTGGCTGATCCAGCGTTGGCAGAGAAGCCACTCAAACTCATTCGCACCCAACGTTTAAATGCTGCCTGGGCTTTGACCACAGAGCTCAATGATCTCTTGGAGCAATTTGCTGAAATTGAGGACGCCTATTTAAAAGAGCGGGCGAATGATATTCGTCAGGTGGCCGAGCGAGTTTTAAAGGCGCTTAATGCGCAGCAGAAAGATGTTGTTGGCAATTCGGAGTTATTGTCACCAAGCGATGTTGGGGTGGATGCGATTATTGTGGCGCACGATATTGCTCCTCACGATATGCTGCGCTTCAAAGAGCATGCATTTACTGGTTTTGTAACGGATCTAGGTGGCAAGACTTCGCATACTGCGATTGTTGCCCGAAGTATGGAGATACCGGCAGTCGTTGGTGTGCGTCATGCCAGCGAAATGATTCGCCATGGCGATTGGTTGGTGATTGATGGTGAGCACGGTGTAGTTGTGGTTGCTCCTGATGAGCAATTACTAGCTGAGTATCGATTACTTCAAACTAAGGCCATTGAAGAAACCCGCAAGCTGCAGGAGCTTAAACACTCTCGCACTGCAACTGTGGATAACGTTGCAATCGAACTATTAGCCAATATCGAATTGCCAGAAGATGCTACGCAAGCGGTTGATTTAGGCGCAATCGGTGTTGGCCTGTTTCGCTCTGAATTTTTATTCATGGATCGTAAGCAGGCGCTTCCCGATGAAGAGCAGCAATATCAAGAATATCGTCGAGTGGTTGACCTCATGCACGGCTTACCAGTCAATATCCGCACGATCGACGTTGGTGCAGATAAGGCTCTGGGTTCTGGCTCTGATTTATCGGAGACGGGAACTTCGCCTCTAGGTTTACGAGCCATTCGTTGGTCATTAACTGAGCCTGAGATTTTCTTAACGCAATTGCGGGCAATCTTAAGGGCCTCAGCCCATGGCCAGGCGCGAATCATGATCCCGATGCTAGCGCACGTCAAGGAGATTGATGAGACTCTGCGTTTAATTGAGAAGGCGAAGCAGCAGTTGCATCAACGTGGTCAGGCATTTAATCCCAATATCCAAGTGGGCGCCATGATTGAGATTCCTGCGGCTGCTTTGGTATTACCTTTGTTTATTAACCGCTTTGATTTCTTATCTATTGGCACCAATGATTTGATTCAGTACACATTGGCTATTGACCGAGCAGATCATGCTGTTGCCCACCTCTATGATCCTTATCATCCGGCTATTCTAAATTTACTTTTCAACATCATTGATCAAGCTAAACGTGCCAACATTCCTGTAGCAGTGTGTGGTGAGATGGCGGGAGATCCATCAATGACTAAGCTGCTACTCGGATTGGGCTTGACGGATTTCTCAATGCACTTTAGCCAACTGTTATTGGTAAAACGTGAGATCTTGAAGGCGGACGTCGGTTTGCTGAAGTCTCGTATCGGCGCAGTGCTCAAAGCGATTGAGCCTGAAGAGCAGGCTGAGGCACTGGAAAAACTGCTCTCTTAAGTCGGTGTTGGGTTGCTGGATTTAGTGGGTCTGGCCACAAACCGAGCACTCAGGATTCCTAGTAATGCGAATCTCATCAATCTGGGTATTGAGCGCATTCCAAAGCAACATTCTTCCCACTAAAGGTTGGCCAAAGCCAATCAATACCTGTAGGGCTTGGGCTGCTTGCATCGCGCCAATAATGCCAACTAGAGGGGAGAAAATGCCCATGCTGGCACAGCTAACTTCTTCAAATTGTTCTTCCGGAGAAAAAAGGCAGGCATAGCAGGGTGATGTTGCATTCCGAAAATCAAAGACGTTCAATTGACCATCAAATTTGAGAGCAGATCCAGAGACGAGTGGCACCCTGTGATTAAAGCAGGCTGCATTAATGAGTTGGCGGGTGGCAAAGTTATCGGTGCAATCTAAAACGAGATTGACTGATGGCAAGAGTCCTTGCAATAAATTCTCAGTTGCCTTCTCTGCGATTGCGTTAATCGTGAGGGTGGGATTGATGCTTTGCAAAAATTGTTTACCCGATTCCACCTTACTTTTACCGATGGAGTTCTGGCTATGCATGATTTGTCGTTGCAAATTAGTGAGCTCGACTTTGTCATGATCAACCAGGGTAATTTTTCCTGCGCCGGCTGCAGCTATGTACGGTGCGGCAGCACTCCCCAATCCACCGGCACCAATGATGAGGATGTGCGAGCCAAGTAATATTTCTTGGCCAGCAACATCAATTTCTTCTAGCAGTAAATGCCGCGAGTAGCGAAATAGCTGCTCATCATTCATATCTATGCCTAATTGCTAGAACTTACTCTAGCTTAGAGGCGGAGCGTTTTGCGGGCTCACCATTAATAAATGCGACTGCCTGAGAAAGCATAAAGTCATCCGCACTGCCGAGCTCGACAGGCTTCTTAGACTTATCTTTTTCTTTCTCTTCAGGAGTCTTCTTGGCATTTTTTTCTTCAATGCGCTGAAGTTCTTCTAGGCGGCGTTTTTCACGATCGGCAACCAGTTTTTCTTCTGATGATTGCTTGTTACGCAAATGCTTCTCGCTATCAACTTCGCGGGTAATTAATACATCATCCGGATCGCCATCTTTATTTTGATCAACAGCAATATCGGGCTTAATGCCGTAAGCTTGAATCGATTTGCCGCTCGGCGTGTAGTAATAAGCCGTAGTGATTTTCAATGCAGAATCATTGGTGAGTGGGCGGACTGTTTGCACAGAGCCTTTGCCGAAAGTAGTTTTACCAATAATGGTTGCACGCTTGTAGTCCTGCAATGCGCCAGCCACAATTTCAGAGGCGGAAGCGGAGTAGGCGTTTACTAAAACTACCATCGGTAATTTTTTATACATCGCTGGCACGCCAGCCAAAGGATCACCGGACTCGCTCAGACGATACATCGCTGGAGTTGCATTGAACACCTGTTTGGAGTCGGCCGTCTGACCTTTAGTGGAGACGATCACAGCATCCGCTGGCAAGAAGGCGGCAGCAACGCCGACTGCACCTTGTAGTAAGCCACCACCATTGTTTCTGAGGTCAAGAATGATGCCCTTCATTTTGGGGTCTTGATTCGCCAGCTCGGTTAATTTCTTAGCTAGATCAGGAATGGTGCGCTCTTGAAAGCTAGTGACTCTTACCCAGGCAATATCGTTATCCAGAATTTTGGCTTTGACGGACTGCACTTTAATTTCAGCGCGTGTAATTGTTACTGGAAAGCTGCGCTCTTCACTTTTACGGAAGACGGTCAAAGTAATTTTTGTACCTGGTGTGCCACGCATGGTGCGCACCGCTTTATCCAGTGACATGCCGCGAACAGGTTTGTCATCTAAGCGAGTAATCAAATCACCAGCTTGCAAGCCGGCGCGCGCTGCAGGGCTATCTTCAATTGGATTAAGTACCTTAACAACGCCATCTTCTGAAGTGATTTCAATTCCAAGACCAGCAAACTTGCCGCTGGTTTGCTCTTGCATTTCAGCGAAATCTTTTTTATCAAGATAGGTGGAGTGCGGATCAAGACTACTTACCATGCCTTTGACGGCATCGGTCAGTAGCTGTTTATCTTCAATTGGCTCAACGTATTCACGTTTGATTTGAGCAAAGACATTTGATAATGTGCGCAGCTCATCCAAAGGCAGCGTCGCGCCCTGCTGGGCGGTGGCTGATAGTTGGATGGTGGCCGCAACCCCGGCGATGAGGCCGACAGAGACTAGGGCAAAGTTCTTGAAAAATACGCGCATGCTTTTGTTTTACCTTAATCCAAATAAAAATGCTGAATAGGTTTGAGGTTGTCATCGAGCTCATAAACAAGCGGGATGCCATTAGGAACGTTGATTTCCATAATGTCTTCGTCAGAAACCTGGTCGAGATACTTAATTAAAGAGCGAATGCTATTGCCGTGTGCAACGAGTAATACGCGCTTGCCTGCTTTGAGGGCAGGCGCGATAGATTCATTCCAAAGAGGCAGCACGCGCTCGACGTTATCTTTGAGGCACTCGCCTAAGGGAACATCGGATGCACTGAGTTTTTCGTAACGGCGATCTTTTTGAAGATTACGCTCATCACCCTGTTCTAAGAGTGGTGGACGTACATCGTAGGAACGTCGCCAAATATGAACTTGGGCATCTCCGTATTGTTGGGCAGTTTCAGCTTTATTCAGACCAGTGAGGGCGCCATAGTGACGCTCATTCAGTCTCCAGCTGTGGACTACGGGTAGCCACATGAGGTCCATAGTGTCTTGAACATGCCACAGAGTACGGATAGCCCTTCTGAGTACCGAGGTGTAGGCCACATCAAACTCATAGCCTGCTTTGCGAAGGTTTTCACCTGCAGCCAGGGCCTGTTCAGTGCCTTTTGGGGTTAAGTCAACGTCCGCCCAGCCAGTGAAGCGGTTTTCAAGGTTCCAGGCGGATTCGCCATGACGAATAAGGACAAGTTGTTTCATAGAGCCATTCTATAATCCGGTGATGAACTTTCTCACGCAAATTGATAATTTAGCGCTTATCGCCCTCCTGCTTGTTTCGGGCGCAGCACTCTTCTTCCCCACATTATCTACGCTTATTAGCGGAAAAGGCTTATCGCCTACAGAAGCAACAATTTGGATGAATCGCCGCAAAGCAGCTGTTTTGGACTTACGCCCAGAATCTGACTTTAAGGCTGGTCACCTGCCTGGAGCAAAACATCTTTTGGCCGAGCAAATCCCGTCCGGAATCGACAAGCACAAGCTGGACCGTAAAAATCCCATCATTTTGGTTTGTCACTCAGGTATGAGTGCCCGCAAGGTCGTTCCAGAGCTCAAGAAGCTTGGATTCTCTGAGGTCGCAGTTCTGGATGGTGGCGTTCAAGGCTGGCAGGCTGCAGCCCTGCCATTGGTCAAATAATTCAGCGGATCTTCGATATGCCACCAGTCACGATGTATAGCACCCAAGTTTGCCCTTACTGCGTTATGGCAGAGAAGCTATTGCAGAAGAAGGGGGTCGCAAATCTAGAGAAGATCCTCATTGATCGGGATCCTGCTCAGCGCGAGATCATGATGACTCGTACGGGCCGCCGTACTGTGCCGCAAATTTATATTGGCGAAACCCATGTTGGTGGTTACGACGATCTAGTTGCACTAGACCGCGCTGGCCAACTTGACCCATTACTAGCTTAAAAAAATTACTCAGAAAGTTTCCCATGACCGAAAAAACTACTTCCGCACCTGATGCAGCAGATAACTCAAAAGAGCCTGGTTTTCGTATTCAACGGATCTACCTCAAGGATTTATCTTTAGAGCAGCCACACGCACCACAAATTTTATTGGTTTCAGCTGAGCCCCAAGTTGAGGTTGAGGTGGATGTTGCAGTTACTCGTTTGGGTGATGAAATTTTTGAAGTTGCATTAATCGCCACTGTAACTGCCAAAGTAGAGAGCAAAGTACTATTTTTGGTTGAAGCAAAGCAGGCTGGTATTTTTGAATTTAGCAATATTCCTCCAGAGCAAATTGACCCCATGTTAGGCATCGCTTGCCCAACAATTTTGTACCCTTACTTGCGCTCAAATATTGCCGACACCATTAGCCGCGCTGGTTTCCAGCCAATTCATTTGAATGAGATTAACTTCCACGGTATGTACGAGCACCGCATCATGCAGGCGGCGCAAGCTGCTGCAGAGAGTGGCTCAGCCGATGAAAGTAAGATCGTTCTTCCCCACTAATTCGATTTAGTTAAAGCCCACAGATCATGAAAGTTACGCTGCTTGGAGCTGGTTCATGGGGTACTGCTATGGCCGCGCAAGCAGCGCGCCATCTTCAGGTTGGCGATGTTTGCTTGTGGTCGCGAAGCGCTGAGCAGTTAGAGGGTATTCAGCAGTCTGGCGAAAATGCAGACTATCTGCCTGGCGTCATCTTGCCTAAGGGGCTGCAATTAGAGGCGAGTTTTGAACGAGCCATTGAACGCCTTTCTGAAAACGATCTTTCGGTAATCGCTACTCCAATGTCAGGTTTGTCGGAAACGGTGGCACAGGTATTACGCCTCGCTAAACACCCGCTCAATATTGTTTGGTTATGCAAGGGCTTGGAGCCCAGCACAACCTTATTGCCGCACCAAGTAGTAGGACGGGAAGACCAGTTGCATAGTCATGGTCTGTGTCACTCTTACGGAGCTCTATCGGGCCCGAGTTTTGCGCAAGAGGTTGGCAATGGTATGCCTTGTGCATTAACTATCGCCAGCAAATCGAACGCCTTATGTGACATTGTTCAAGGTACGTTTCATCATGGCAATATGCGCATCTATGCCAGCGATGATTTAGTTGGTGTTGAATTAGGTGGCGCGATTAAAAATGTTTTAGCAATTGCGGCCGGCATTGGTGATGGTCTAGACCTTGGTTTAAATGCACGTGCTGCAGTATTAACTCGTGGCCTTGCGGAAATGATGCGTTTGGTAAAAGCTGCAGGCGGCAGACCGGAGACCTGCATGGGTTTAACCGGCGTAGGCGATTTGATTTTGACTGCTACCGGTGATCTCTCGCGTAATCGCCGTGTTGGTTTAGCACTTGCTGCAGGAAAACCTTTGCCTGAAATTTTGGGCAACTTAGGACATGTTGCTGAGGGTGTGCTGTGCGCCTCTGCGGTGGGCAATCTGGCGACACGCCTAGGTGTCGAGATGCCAATTACTGCCATGATGGGGGAGGTCTTATCTGGAAAACTCTCACCACATGAAGCTGTGAAGAAGCTTATGGGGCGCGACCCTAAGGTCGAGGTTTAAGCTTCTTAACTTCCGCCAAGCAATCCGTTTTGGCGCCATGCTTCATAAACAACAATCGCTACCGTATTTGATAGATTCAAACTTCGACTACTATCTTGCATCGCGAGGCGAACTTGATTGGGTATTGGAATCGAGCTTCTGACTTCTTCGGTGATGCCTTTGGTTTCTGAGCCAAAAACAAAATAGTCTTCAGGCAAATATTTGCCATCATGAAACTTTCCTGAGCCTTTGGTGGTGAGAGCAAAAATACGTTCAGGCTGAGGTTTTTCATCAATCAAAAATTGCGCCCAGTTTTTGTGAACCTTTACTCTTGCGAACTCATGATAGTCCAGTCCCGCTCTGCGAAGTTTGGCATCCTCCATGGGGAAGCCGAGGGGTTCAATGAGGTGTAACTTTGCACCCGTGTTTGCGCACAGGCGAATGATGTTGCCTGTATTAGGTGGAATTTCTGGCTCGAATAAAACAATGTTAAACATGCTCTGATCTTTGTGATGGGCGAAGTGTTCTTAGTAGAACCCAGTTAATAACACGAGAAACGCCATTGTCCTTCAATATGCGAGCAATTTCATTTAAGGTTGCCCCGCTAGTCATGACGTCATCAAACACAATGACTGATGCAGACTCTAGCTGCCCCTGATACTGGGGGTGGATGTAAAACATGTCTTGAATGGCTATCTGACGATTAGTGCGGTTCTCGTTGGCTTGATGTTGGGTGTGGTGATAACGCTTCAAAATATGCGGGCTCTTGTGAATGTGCTTCTCACAGTCAATCCGCCTAGCCAATTCCCAGCTTTGGTTAAAACCCCTTTTACATAGTTTTTCTTGGCTCAGTGGTACTGGCAGAAGATAGTCCGCTTGGGTTGTTATTAAGCCCTTTGAAAGCAGTGCATTCCATGTTGCAGCCAGGCCATACGCACATGCAAGTCGACGTTGATATTTCAATTGATGTAAAGCAGACTGAAGTCTGCCATCGTATCGATCGAGGCAGTAAGTTTCATCAAAGTGGGGTGGGTTAGTGATGCACTCTCGACAACGTTTTTCTTTTAACTCCGTTGCATTTAGAGTAAGACCGCATTGCTTGCAACATTCGTAATTTGATAGTTGATCTGATTGAAGTTGGATGAGGCAGTCAAGGCAGAGAGTGCGTTGCTGAAATACCCCGCAAACAATACATGAGTTTGGTAATAGATGAGAACAAATGGATTGAAAAATATTCTCTATTGCGCGCATGGGCCGCTGAGTATACTGAGCCAATGACCCAATCAATCAGATGGCTTCAGGATGAAATTGCAGCGCGCATGCTGCAAAAATTAGACATCGTGAAGTTGGAGGCAAAAGACGTTCTGCTAATTCCAGATTTCCCTGGAGAGCATGCCGCTTTTCTGACAAAACGTTTTCCGGGAATTCGTTTTCACAGTGCGCCAGAATGCGAGCTATCCGGTTTTGATTTACTGAAACTGAGGGTGTCCCGGTTTTGGAATTCAAGAATGAAGTCAGCATCCCATATTTCCTTTGATGACTACAAGAAAACAGGCTGCATTAATCTCCCTAACAATTCTGTAGATTTAGTGGTCAGTGTTCTCTTGATTCAGGACTTAGCTGACCCTAAGCATTTTTTGCAGGAGTGTTGGCGCGTGCTCAAAGAAGGTGGTTTGCTGACTTTGAGTTATTTGGGTCCCGATACCGCCAAAGAACTCAACTCAGAACCTTTGGCGCAACAATTACAGCTTCAAAAGTTAGTCAGCCCCTGGGATATGCACGATATGGGGGATGCCCTACTGGGTGAGCGTTTTTCAGACCCAGTAATGGATATGGAGTTCTTGCACTTGGATTACGACTCCGATGCGCTCTTATTGGCTGATGCTAGAGCCCTCAATTTGCTTGTTCCTGAAGATCAAGATGCTTCTCAATGCGCTCAATTACCAAAAAAGCTGACTTTAGAGGTGGTTTATGGACATGCTTGGGCTTTGGGTAAGCACCTTGCCAAGGCGCAGGATCACGTTGCCTATATTGATCTAAATCAAATCGGACGCAAGACTAGGAGTGATTCTGCTTAAGTGTAAGTGCTTACTATCTTTTAAACCATTACCAAGATTGAGGCGAGCATGGTTAACCCGGTTTGTTGTTGAACTTAATTAACCCTATAATCAGCGCTAGAAGTATTGCTTGATACCGCTTTTTTGGGCTTTCTGGGGCTTTATCGCTGCAGAAGTTCATGACAATAAACAGAGAATAAGATGAATTTATTTGGAAAAGTCACTAGGGCTTCGCTCTATCTAGTAGCAGCCTTCGGCACAGCATTTGCTCATGCAGCTGAAAACATGCCAGGCGGCCCAGCTGTGAATCAGTTGAACTTCACTGCCCCTGCGACAAAAATCATGCAAGAAATCCATTGGTTGCATTGGATGATGTTGATTATTTGCGCACTCATTTTTGTAGGTGTTTTTGGGGTGATGTTCTATTCCATCCTCAAGCATCGCAAATCCTTGGGCGCTAAATCTGCATCTTTCCATGAGAGCACGACTGTTGAGATTATTTGGACAGTGATTCCGCTGTTGATCGTGATCGGTATGGCATTGCCAGCAACAAAAACTGTTGTAGCAATGAAAGACACTACTAACTCTGACATCACTATTAAGACCACTGGTTATCAGTGGAAATGGGGTTATGACTACATTAAAGGTGAAGGTGAGGGCATTAGCTTCTTATCCACAATGTCTACTTCACGAGAAGCTATTAATAACTTGGCGCCAAAATCCAATACGTATTTGATGGAAGTGGATAACGAGATGGTTGTGCCGGTTGGTAAAAAGATTCGTATGATTACCACTGCAAATGACGTCATCCACTCATGGACGATTCCAGCATTTGGCGTTAAACAAGATGCCATTCCTGGTTTCGTTCGTGATGCTTGGTTCCGTGCTGAGACTATTGGCAAATTCCGCGGCCAGTGCTCAGAGCTGTGCGGTGCTGAACATGCATTCATGCCCATCGTGGTGAACGTTGTTTCACAAGAGGACTACACCAAGTGGGTGGCGGAGAAGCAAAAAGAAATGGGTGCAGCCTCTGATGATCCCACTAAGGTTTACACCTTGGATGAGCAAAAAGAGCGTGGCGCCAAAGTCTATGCAGCCAACTGTGCGGCTTGCCATCAGCCTAACGGCAAAGGTGCTGGTACATTCCCGGCGCTTGAAGGTAGCAAAGTGGTGCTTGGACCAAAAGCAGCTCAATACAACATTCTTATCAATGGTAAGGGCGCGATGCCGAAGTGGGCAGGCGTGATTTCTGATGGCGATATTGCTGCAGTGATGACGTATACCCGCAATGCTTGGGGCAATAAAACGGGCGAAATGATTCAGACCCAAGATATTGTTTCTGCGCGCGCTGGCAAGTAATTTATTTATTAATACAGATCAAACTAAACCGGAGTAATCCATGAGCACAGTCTCTACCACCCACGATCACGCACACGATGATCACACGCCACATGGTTGGCGTCGTTGGTTGTTTGCAACCAACCATAAAGACATCGGCACGATGTATCTGATCTTCTCATTCGTCAGCTTATTAGCTGGTGGTGTGATGGCTTTGGGTATTCGTTTGGAATTGTTCCAACCGGGTTTGCAATTTTTGCGCCCTGAGTTCTTCAATCAGCTAACTACCATGCACGGTTTGGTGATGGTGTTCGGTGCGATCATGCCGGCATTCGTTGGATTTGCTAACTGGATGATTCCTGTCCAAATCGGCGCATCCGATATGGCTTTTGCTCGTATGAATAACTTTAGCTTCTGGATTCTTCCAGTAGCAGCTTGCTTGTTGTTTGGTTCGTTCTTGGCTCCTGGTGGTGCTCCTGCTGGTGGTTGGACTTTGTATGCTCCATTGACCTCACAAATGGGCCCTGGCTTGGATATGGGTATTTTTGCACTCCACTTATTGGGTGCATCTTCCATCATGGGTTCGATTAACATCATCGTGACCATCTTGAACATGCGCGCTCCTGGCCTAACATTGATGAAGATGCCAATGTTCTGCTGGACTTGGTTGATCACTGCTTATTTGTTGATTGCTGTAATGCCTGTATTGGCTGGTGCAATCACCATGGTTCTGACAGACCGTCATTTCGGTACTTCTTTCTTCTCCGCAGTTGGTGGTGGCGACCCAATCATGTTCCAGCATATTTTCTGGTTCTTTGGTCACCCTGAGGTGTACATCATGATTCTTCCGGCTTTCGGAATCGTGAGTGAAATCATCCCTGCGTTCTCCAGAAAAACCTTGTTTGGCTATAGCTCAATGGTTTATGCAACAGCATCTATTGCGATCTTGTCATTCATTGTTTGGGCTCACCACATGTTTGCAACTGGTATGCCTGTAACTGGCCAGTTGTTCTTTATGTACGCCACAATGTTGATCGCTGTTCCAACTGGCGTGAAGATTTTTAACTGGGTCGCAACTATGTGGAAGGGTTCGATGACTTTCGAAACTCCAATGTTGTGGGCAGTTGGCTTTATTTTCGTATTCACAATGGGTGGTTTTACAGGCCTGATCTTGGCAATGGCTCCGATTGATATTGGCGTTCAAGATACTTACTACGTTGTTGCCCACTTCCACTATGTATTGGTAGCAGGTTCATTGTTCGCAATGTTTGCTGGCTTCTATTACTGGTGTCCAAAGTGGACTGGCTACATGGCCAATGAAACTCGCGGCAAGATCCACTTCTGGACTTCCATGATTTTCTTCAACATTACTTTCTTCCCAATGCACTTCTTGGGCTTAGCAGGTATGCCACGTCGTTATGCTGACTACCCAACTCAGTTTGCTGATTTCAACATGATCGCTTCTATTGGTGCCCTTGGTTTTGGTTTATCTCAGGTGTACTTCTTGCTATTCGTTGTCTTGCCGGCTTACAACGGCAAAGGTGAAAAAGCATCTATGAAGCCATGGGACGGTGCTAAAGGTTTGGAGTGGACAATTCCATCACCTGCTCCACATCACACATTTGAAACACCTCCTGATGCTAAAGAGTTGCATGCTGCAGGAATCTAAAATGGCCGCACACAAATCCCAATCTGCTAGCAATCGCAGATTGGGTTTTATTCTTTTAAGCGTTGCCCTTGTTTTCTTTGTTGGCATCGTAATTAAACGGAGCGTATTGGGTTAAGGCCCTACATCACCATGTCTGCTATTGCCTCCATCAACCGCCAAATCTTGCTGAAGTTATTGATCGCTTCTGTGATGATGTTTGGTTTTGGTTATGCACTAGTGCCGATGTATAAGGCCTTGTGTGAAGTGACTGGTATTAACGTAGTCACCAGCAAGAATGACTACGGTATCCGAGCGTACAGTGCGAACAAGGTGGGTAATACCCAGGTCGATTATTCCCGTAAGATAACTATCGAGTTTGACTCGAATAGCCGCGGCCCATTTACGTTTCGCCCAGTAAAGAACTTCTTGGAAGTGCATCCTGGCGAGATGACAGAAATTGTCTACGAAGTAACAAATAACTTGAATCGCTCTGTGGAAGCTCAAGCGATACCAAGTTATGCGCCTAAAAGCGCAATGGAGTTCTTCACCAAATTAGAGTGTTTTTGTTTTCAGCAGCAAACCTTGGCGGCACATGAAATGAAGAAGATGCCGGTAGTGTTTGTGATTGATGCGGGACTACCTGCGGATGTGAAAACGATTACCTTGTCGTACACCTTCTTTGAGTTAGGCGTTGGTCAGCAGCCGGCAGGCTCAACAACCCCTAAATCGAAATCGGTGTCATGAGTAAAAAAAGTACTTTTATGCAATCCATGATCGCGGTGTTGTGGGCTTTTTTGGGTGTGCGTAAAAAATCAGGATTGCAGGAAGATGTAGCTTCATTAAGTTTTGTCCATATTGTTATTGCGGGAGTTTTAGGTGCCTTGATTTTTATGGGCATACTCCTTTTGATAGTTAAAGCAGTTGTGTCCCATTGATTATTTTTTGATTGAATAGAGAGAATAAGATGTCATCCAATTCAACCCCTTACTATTTTGTTCCTGGACTATCCAGTCATCCAGCATCAGCAGCCCTAGGCTTGCTTGCTTTTGGCGCTGGTATGTCTGGCTGGGTAAACCATGCAGCGTGGGGCGGCCCAGTAACTGCAGTAGGCGTCCTCTGGGTTTTGTTTGTTCTCTACAACTGGTTTGGCGACACGATTGCCGAGTCTAACTCCGGTAAAAACGGTGTGAACGTTGACATCTCTTATCGCTGGTCGATGGCTTGGTTCATCTTCTCTGAAATTATGTTCTTCGGCGCGTTCTTTGCGGCATTGTTCTACGCACGCAATATTGCGATGCCTTGGATGGGCGATGTGGAGAGTAAATTGCTTTGGCCAGACTTCACGGCAGTTTGGCCTAATGATGGCCCAGCAGGTTTGGTAGAGAAATTTACGACCATGGGCCCATGGCCAATTCCTACCATCAACACATTGTTACTCCTGTCTTCTGGTGTAACCGTTACTTATGCACATCATGCAATTCGTGAGGGTCATATGAAGCAAGCTATTAATGGCTTGGCTGCTACGGTTGGTCTTGGCATCATCTTCTTGGGCTTTCAGATGTATGAGTACTACCATGCTTACCATGCGCTGAACTTGAAATTGACTTCAGGCGTTTATGGTTCAACATTCTTTATGTTGACTGGTTTCCACGGCTTCCACGTATTCCTAGGTGGCTTGATGTTGGCGATTGTGTTGCGTCGTATGATTCGTGGCGACTTTACTGCTGAAAACCATTTTGCGTTTGAAGGTGCTGCTTGGTACTGGCACTTTGTTGACGTAGTCTGGCTTGGTCTCTACATCGCTGTTTACTGGATGTAATGAAATAAAAAATCGGGGCGTTAAGCCCCGATTTGTTTTAGATTGCTACTTTTATATTGCTTAGTTTGTTCCCACCCGAACACCAGTAGCTTCAATATAACCAAAGTAGTGGGCAATCAAGATACCAAGAAACAGTACTATTGAAAGTCCGATACGAAGCATGAGAGACTGAACCATTCTTGAGCTACCACCCTTATCTCTCATCATGAAGTAGAGGGCAGAGCCTAAGCTTCCTACAATCATTAGCAGTGCAACTGGAATAATCCATTTCATCTGAAAGTGCCCTTGTGAATATGTTTTCTAGCTTAATTACTAGTCGTATAGTCGCTACTTTATCAGCCCTGCTGGTGATTTTGGTGGGCTGCGGCGCGGGTATTTGGCAGTTGAATCGGGCAGACCAAAAGATTCGCTTAGGTGACTCTCTGGCTGCCAAACTGCAAATGCCCGTACTGAACGCTAATACCGATAGCTTGAGCTTAGAGCAGGCTTCAGAGCGCCGTATTCTTATCCGCGGGCGCTTTATTCAGGCTGAGGCTATTTGGCTGGATAACCGCCCGCGCCCTATTCCAGATGGTGGGGCTGGCAGCGCAGGGCAATCTGGCTTTTATGTGATGATGCCTTTGAAATTAGATGGTCAGGATGCCATTGTTTGGGTCAATCGAGGCTGGGCTCCTCGAAATAACGAGAATCGCACTGAGCTACCTCCAGTCAATACCGCAGATGAAGCGGTGACTATTGAGGGGGTTGCCTTTCCCCACCCTGGAAGGGTTTATGAATTGGGGCAAAAAGGCGATGCGAAAGCGATTCCTAGAATTGAGCAAAATTTTGATTTGGCGTTCGAGGCCCAAAGCCATGGGTGGAAGCAGTTACCATTTATTGTTCGTGAATCCGATTCAGCTAAAAAAGATGGTTTAGTCAGAAATTGGCCCTCTCCAACAAATGGCGTCGATCGCCATTATGCTTATGCCTTTCAGTGGTTTGCTTTGGCATTGGCTGGATTTTTATTTTGGCTCATCAATGGGCTTATGAAATATCGGCGAGAGCTTGCTGTGAATGGAGATAGAGTGTGAGTGATAAAGAGTTATTGATCCCAGCTTCGCAAATGGATTCCTCGGCAATTAATGCGCAGACTCGCCGCGGCCGCGTGCAGATGCTATTTTTATTGCTTGCTTGCGCGGCGCCAGTTATTGCCTCCTATTTCGCTTACTACGTCTTGAAGCCAGAGGGCGGAAAAACGAATTTCGGAACCCTAGTTCAGCCTGTGCAAGATGTAAATCCTGCTTGGTTTGATATTCCCTTTAACGGCAAGTGGACCCTACTAGTGGCTAGACCAGCAGACGAATGCACCATTAAAAATGAATCTTGCCTTGAGGCTTTATTTTTGATGCGTCAGTTACGTATTGCGGTCGGTCGCGAGAGTAGTCGCGTTCAGTTAGTTTGGGTGAGCACGGATGGCAAGCCAGTAGACCCAGAAGTCTTATTGGCCTACGACCAAAAGACTGCAGGATTTCAGATACTGAGTTTGCCAGCAGATCCTAAGTTGAGGTCTGAATTTGATGCTTGGCTTAATCGTGATGGCGCAGGTCAGAAGATTCAGTTGATTGACCCTAGCCCGGCGAAGATGATGGTTTTCCCAGTGACGAATTCTCCAAAAGAATTTGGCAGTATTAAAAAAGATCTTGAGAAACTGCTGCGCCTCAATCGTAAGGGCGAGCAATTGCAATGAGTAGTTTGTTACTGCTCGCGGAGTTAGCTGCAATTGCAATTGTCTTTGCAGGTCTGCCTTTGGTATATCTCTTGACTAGGCCAGGCTATAACTTTTTCCAAAGGCTAAATTGGGTTTTGGTCTTTATGACCTTCGACCTGATTGTCTTTGGTGCCTTTACCCGCCTTACGGACTCAGGTTTGGGTTGCCCTGATTGGCCTGGTTGTTATGGCACATCAAACCCATGGCATGCGATCGGCGAGATACAGCTTGCTGAAGCCAATATGCCTACGGGCCCAGTGACGGTTATCAAGGCCTGGATTGAAATGATTCATCGCTATTTAGCAATGACAGTCGGAGCCTTAATTTTGATTCAGGTGGTAGTGGCTTGGAGTAAGTTGCGAAGCTTGGGTATGAAACCTTTGCTCGGTAGTCTCGGATTGCTGGTTTTGGTGTGTATTCAGGGCGCGTTTGGTGCTTGGACGGTAACGCTCAAATTGCAACCGATCATTGTGACCATTCACTTAATGCTGGCTTTGGTTTTGCTGGCTTGTTTAACGACTTATGCGCAGCAAGTGTGGAGCGATAAATCTTCCTCAGCGCTTCATCTTCAGCTCAAGCCACTTTCTGCAAAGTTGCTCTTATTTGCTGCAGTTATCTTATTCACACAAGTCTTTCTGGGTGCTTGGGTAAGCACGAATTACGCAGTATTAGCCTGTCCTGATTTTCCGACCTGCATGGGTGCTCTTTGGCCGGAAACAGATTGGCAAGAGGGCTTTACTCTTTGGCGTGCCCTCGGCCTGAATGCTCAAGGCGAGTCCATCTCCCCTGTCGCTTTGCAAACAATCCATTGGGCGCATCGTGTGTTTGCTGTAGTTGCTATTGCGGCTTTAGGGCTTTTGGGAATTAGTGCGCTCCAGTTAAGTAATTCCTCAATGTCAAAAATGGGTCGTATCGCTAAATTGTTGTTAGGTTTGTTATTGCTTCAGGCGATAACTGGTATTTCTAATGTGGTTTTTCAGTGGCCCTTACTTGCAGCTCTATTGCATACCGCCGGCTCTGCTGCATTGGTGTTTTGTTTAGTTCGCCTGACCGAATGGGCTTCCTGGAATGCCCCGATTCATATTAAGATGGTTAAATCATTATGAGTAGCCCCACCTCTTCCGCCCCTGTGGCGATGCCGCGTTGGCGTCAATACTGGGTGCTTACCAAGCCCCGCGTCACTCAGTTGGCCGTATTCTGTGCGGTGATTGGCATGTTCTTAGCTACCCCTGGCATGGTTCCCTATCCAGTTCTGATTGGTGGGATTGTTGGTATATGGTTATTGGCAGGCGCTGCTTTTGCCATGAACTGTTTGATTGAGCAAGCCGTTGATGCGAAGATGAAGCGAACATCTTGGAGGCCGTCTGCAACAGGTGAAGTCACACCTTTCCACATTACTATTTTTTCGATTGTTCTCGGTAGTTTGGGCATGGTCATCTTATGGAACTTTTGTAATCCATTAACCATGTGGCTCACCGTGGCAACCTTTGTTGGTTATGCGGTAATTTATACCTGGTTGCTTAAACCTGCGACACCGCAGAATATTGTGATTGGTGGACTCTCTGGTGCGATGCCGCCTGCCCTGGGTTGGGCGGCAGTCACAAATAGTCTATCGGCAGAAGCTTGGCTCTTAGTGTTGATTATTTTTGTTTGGACGCCACCACACTTCTGGGCGCTTGCACTATATCGTCGCGATGACTATGTACAAAGTGGTTTGCCGATGCTGCCGGTCACACATGGTGAGCGATTTACGCTACTCAATATCCTGTTGTATACCTTGATATTGATAGCCGCGACTTTGCTGCCTTACATTTATGGCATGAGTGGCATGGTGTATTTAGTTTCCGCAATCATTTTAGGTCTGATGTTCTTGGCTTATGTGATTGCTTTATTTGTTTCTTATAGCGATGAGTTGGCGAAGAAAACTTTCCGTTTTTCAATCACTTACTTATCTCTGCTGTTTGCAGCGTTATTAATTGATCACTATTTCATTTGAGATGAGTATGAATTTATCAAAATTTTCTTTTTATGCTTTCCGCATCTTAGCGTTGTCGCTCATTGGTTTCACTTTGATGGCTTGTAGTCCGAAGCAGAGCTTCAAGAATGTCGATATCACTGGAAGTAAGGCATTTGGTACGGACTTTAGCTTGATTGATCCTGATGGCAAAGTTAGAACGCTGGCTGACTTCAAGGGCAAGGCGGTTGTGATGTTCTTTGGTTATACGCAGTGTCCAGATGCATGCCCTACGACCCTGACTGAGATGCAGCAGGTGATGACTCTATTGGGGCCACAGGCTGATAAGGTGCAGGTATTGTTTGTAACAGTAGATCCCGAGCGAGATAGCGCAAGCATTCTGAAACAGTATGTTCCTGCATTTGATTCCCGTTTCTTGGGCTTGCGTCCAGCAGATGAAGCTACCTTAGAAAAGGTTACCAAAGACTTCAAGATTTATTACAAGAAGGTGTCCGGTACTAGCCCTGGTTCGTACACCATAGATCACACAGCAGGGAGCTATGCTTTTGATCCAGAGGGGCATTTACGCCTTTACATCAAGCATGCGCAAGGTCCTGAGACCTTGGCGCAAGACTTGAAGGAACTGCTGAAGTAAAAGTGAGGGAGGGGCTGCTTAAGCAGCTTCAGCTTGCAAGTGACTGCGCATCTTTTTGAGAGCAGCAGTCTCAATCTGACGAACACGCTCTGCAGAGATGCCGTATTCACTGGCGAGATCATGCAATGTTTTTGTGCCATTGCCATCCGCATCCATTGCTAACCAACGTGATTGCACAATGTTACGGCTACGTTCATCTAAAGCCATGAGCGCTTGATCAAGTTGTGGGCCATGCAATGCATCAGTTGCAGCAGCAGCCATCATCTCAGTAGGTTCTTGACTGTTATCAGCTAACCATTGAATTGGTGAATAGGCTGACTCATCATCACTATCATCGCCCTCTAGGGCAATATCGCCACCAGCAAGACGCATTTCCATTTCTTTAACGTCAGAGCCTTTGACATCCAGAGCCTTGGCTAATGCCTCAACTTCATTGGGTGTCAGGGCGGCCAGAGTAGGTTTGTTGCTGCGTAAGTTAAAGAACAATTTACGTTGTGCTTTAGTTGTTGCAACTTTGACTAAGCGCCAGTTCTTGAGGATGTACTCATGAATCTCTGCCTTAATCCAATGGATTGCGTAAGAGACTAAGCGTGCGCCTTGGTTAGGGTCGTAGCGTTTCACGGCCTTCATCAGGCCGATATTGCCTTCTTGAATGAGGTCGGCATGCGGAATGCCATAGCCTAAGTATTGACGTGCAACAGACACTACCAAGCGCAGGTGTGAGAGAACCAAAGTTTTCGCGGCATCCACATTTTCAGTACGACGAAATTCTTGCGCGAGGTGAAGTTCTTCAGCGGCGCTGAGCATGGGCACGCGATTAACGTACGAAATATAAGAGTCGAGTGTGCCAACCCCGAGGGAAGGCAACATCGGAAAGGCAAGCGAAGCCGCAGCAGTCTGCGCTGCTGGCAATGTTTGCCCTGCTTGCAATTGCGGTTTGTATGCTTTCTTTTGAACCATTTTCTTTTTATATATTTTAGGTATTAATAGAGTTTTATTTTAGCACTCTTGTCAAGAGAGTGCTAACGGTTTTTTACTTCTATAAGTCTATGATTTAATTGAATAATTCAGAAGAATATTGGGCGGCTGTAAAGGGGGCTAAATCATCAATTCCCTCGCCTTTGCCTAAGGCTAAAACCGCAGGTTTCGGCCCATCACTGAGGGTGTGGGCGAGTGCGCAGATGACCCCGCCTTTGGCGGTGCCATCTAATTTGGTCACGATTAAGGCAGAAAGCCCTAGGGCAGCATGAAAGGCCTTTACTTGGCTTAAACCGTTTTGACCGGTATTGCCATCAAGAACGAGCAAAGTCTGGTGAGGTGCCCCAGGAAGGGCCTTGCCGATGACTCTTTTGACCTTCTTCAGCTCCTCCATGAGATGGTCTTGAGTAGCAAGCCGGCCGGCGGTATCAATAATCAGGATATCGCTCTTGCGAGAAATCGCCGCATGAATGGCATCGTGTGCCACTGCTGCTGCATCGCCACTCTCTTGCATGATGACGTCGACTTGATTGCGGCCACCCCATTCAAGAAGCTGGTTGCGTGCCGCTGCCCGGAAAGTGTCACCAGCTGCCAGTAAAACGGATTTACCCTGTGATTGAAAGAGTTTGCAGAGTTTGCCGATGGTAGTGGTCTTGCCCGCACCATTAACGCCAATCACAAGCCATACCTCAGGCATGGACTTTTGCTCATGCACATATAAGGGATTATTGTTCGGCTCCAAAGGCTTCAAGAGACTTGCTACCTCTTGAATAAGCAGTTGCTTTAGATCTTCTGGGCTGCTGGCTTTTTCTGATTTGGCAGCTTTACGAAGTTTGCCAATCAGTTGTTCGGTCGTAGGCAGACCCACATCGCTCAGAATGAGAGATTCTTCTAGGGCATCAAACCAGGCTTCATCAGTCTGATTGGATTTGAATAGGGATCCGAGGGTTTTACGTAGGCCGAACATAATCGATACAATTTAATCCTTGCATCTTATCAATTAAATACTTGGGATAGGTGATCTTACAGATGCGCTCCACTTTATTACGTTTTTCTTTCTACTTGATGCTCTGTTGTCCCAGCGCCTGGGCAGCTACAGGCGCAGGTCAAGCAAACACCCACGAGTTTCAACTTTCTAATGGCCTTAAGCTGATTGTGCGTGAAGATCATCGTGCACCGACGGTTGCGCATATGGTTTGGTACCGTGCTGGCTCTATGGATGAAGTGAACGGTAAGACTGGTGTAGCCCATGTGCTCGAGCACATGATGTTTAAGGGTACTGATAAGGTCAAGTCGGGAGAGTTCTCTCGCTTAGTTGCGGCGGTAGGCGGTAGAGAAAATGCTTTCACCTCCCGCGATTACACGGCTTATTTTCAGCAGGTAGAAAAGTCCAAGCTAGATGAGGTGATGAAGCTAGAGGCTGATCGCATGTCTAACCTCAATTTTGATGATGCAGAGTTTTTGAAAGAAATTCAGGTAGTGATGGAAGAGCGTCGTCTGCGTACTGAAGATAATCCAAGTAGCCTTCTAAATGAATCACTCATGGCTACTGCTTACATGAGTTCCCCTTATCGTCATCCAGTAGTAGGGTGGATGAATGACCTGGTCAATATGAAAGCTACAGATGCACGTGATTGGTATCGAAGTTGGTATAAGCCAAATAACGCCACAGTTGTTATTGCAGGTGATGTTGACCCTAAAGCCATTTTGAGGACAGTAGAAAAATATTATGGGGTTGCATCTGAAAGAGTGCTGCCTGAACGTAAACCACAGATCGAGCCACCGCAAAAAGGTATTAAGCGGGTGCAGGTCAAAGCGCCAGCAGATAGCGCACAACTTGCAATGGCTTGGAAGGTTCCCAAGCTACAAGTGGGTAAGCTAGAAGATGATGAGCCGTATGCATTGGAGCTGTTGGCCGCAGTACTCGATGGTTATGACAATGCTCGCTTGAATCGCACTCTGGTTAAGCAGGAGCGGGTAGTTAATGATGTGGGCGTGGGTTACGACATGATCTCAAGAGGGCCCGAACTCTTTTTAATTAGCACTAGTATGGCTAAGGGCAAAACCGTAGAGCAGGCTGAGAGCAGTATTCGGAAGGCTTTGAAAGAAATTGTCGATAAGGGAATTTTGGAGTCAGAGCTTAAGCGCATCAAGGTGCGCATTTTGTCCGATCAAATTTATAAGCGCGATTCGATATTTGGTCAGGCAATGGAAATCGGCAGCACGGAGATGGCTGGATTCTCATGGCGAGATATTGATGTGATGCTGGAGAGGATGCAAGCAATTACTCCTGCACAAGTTCAAGCTGTTGCAAAAAAATATTTGGTCGATGAAGGTTTAACAGTTGCAGTTTTAGATCCGCAGGCGCGTCAATCCAATGAGAGTAAGCAAGGAGACAATCGTGCTGCTAAATAAATTGCTCAAGCAAGCTAGTCTTACATTCGTTCTGATAGCGGGGGTCAGTACCTCTGCCTATGCAATATTGCCGATTGAAAAACTAGAGCCCGTCAAGGGCGCGCAAGCTTACTTAGTCCAAACCAAAGCGTTGCCTATGGTGGATATCGAGATCAGTATTGATGCGGGTGATCGCTATGATCCAGCGGCTAAGAGTGGCTTAGCTACAGTAACTGGTCAACTGATGAACTATGGCGCTAAGTCAGAGAAGGGTTTGCTGACAGAGGCACAGATCGCCGATGAGATTGCAGACTTGGGTGCAAACTTTGGCATTTCTGTCAGCGGTGAGCGTGCCATCATGCGCATTCGAACTTTAAGTCGCAAAGATTTGCGTGATCGCGCTGTTCAGTTGGGGTCAGCCATGTTGAGTGCCCCCACTTACGATGCCAAAATCTTGGTGCGCGAGAAGCAAAGAATGACAACTGCATTGCTAGAGTCAGAGACAAAGCCAGAGTCAGTCCTAGATCGCCGTTTTAGAAAATTGGTTTATGGAAACTATCCATTAGCTAATTCGCCAACAGTACAAAGCATTGCCAATATCAGCGCAACTGACTTGCAGCAGTTCCATAAACAGTTTTACCGCGGCGATCGCATGATCGTCAGCATCGTGGGTGATGTGAGTAAAGCAGAGGCCGCTGAAATTGTTCAGGGTTTATTGCAAAGAGTACCGCAGTCTGGACCTGCTATTGCCAAGTTGCCGGCGTTTGAGCGCTCACCAGTAGAGCCTTTGAGTCAACGTGAGGTCACCATTCCATTTGATTCGCAGCAAGCACATATTGCTATGGGAATGACGGCGGTAACCCGTAGCAATCCCGATTATTTTCCATTGCTAGTGGGGAACTATGTTTTGGGTGGCGGTGGCTTTGTATCCCGCCTCATGTCAGAGGTTCGTGAAAAGCGTGGCCTGGCCTACAGTGTGTTTAGTTACTTTGCGCCTGGAAAGGATGCGGGGCTTTTTCAGGCGGGCTTACAAACGAAGAATGATCAGGCAGCTTTGGCACTGGAGGTGATGAGCTCTTCCATCGCACAATTTATTGCTGATGGGCCCACACAATCTGAGCTCGATGCCGCTAAAGCGAATTTGATGAATGGCTATCCTTTAAGAATTGATAACAACCGTAAGTTGCTGGATAACGTTTCCTCAATTGCTTGGAATGACTTACCTCTCGATACTATGGAGGTATGGACTAAGCAAGTTGAGGCTGTGAATCTAGATCAAGTAAAGGCGGCATTCCAAAAATACTTAGCTATGGATCGAATGAAGATTGCGGTCTTGGGAGCCAAAAATCAATAAGCCAGCAAAGACTACTAAGCAATCAGAGTTGCCACAGAAGATTCGTATTATTGGTGGGGTTTGGCGCAGTCGTTTGCTAAGTGTGCTGGAACTGTCTGGCCTTCGTCCCACCACTGATCGTGTTCGTGAAACCTTATTCAATTGGCTTGGGCAGGATCTGGTGGGTTTGAAGTGCTTGGATTTGTTTGCCGGTACTGGTGCTTTAGGTTTTGAGGCGGCATCACGACACGCTCATGCAGTGACCCTGCTAGAGAAAGATAAGAAGGCCCATGCAAGGCTTTTGGCAAACTTTGCTTTGCTGCAGTCATCTCCCGCTCCTGGAGCGGTCGAAATTTTGCACCGAGATAGCTTGGAGTTTTTAAAGCAACAAGCCGATCGCTCAAGCAACCTAATTTTTATAGATCCACCCTTTCAGGAAGAGGGCTTATTAAACCAAGCGCTGAAAGAGGCTGCTCGCGTTTGCGATGACAGCGCTGGCGGGGGGATTTACGTGGAGTTTCCGGCCAGTCGCTCTCGTGAGCAGATCGAGTCTTTAGTGCCGGACTGGCATTGTGGAAAATACTTAGAGGCTGGGCAGGTAAAAGCCTGTCTATTTCGCTCTAAGAGGGGCTAAACTCTTGCCTGTAGCTGAAAAAGCCTTAGGAGCGTTATGACTGTAGCTGTATACCCCGGAACATTTGATCCCTTTACTCGTGGTCACGAGGACTTGGTGCGTCGCGCCTCAAGCATTTTTGGCGAGCTAATTGTTGGTGTGGCTGATAGTCGTAGCAAACGCCCTTTCTTCAATTTAGAAGAGCGCATTGAAATCGCTAAAGAAGTACTCGGCCATTATTCCAATGTAAAGATTGTTGGCTTTACGGGTTTGTTAAAAGACTTTGCCCGTGAACACAATGCGCGTGTGATTGTGCGTGGTTTGCGCGCAGTGTCTGATTTCGAATATGAATTTCAGATGGCTGGTATGAATCGCTACTTATTGCCTGATGTTGAAACGCTATTCCTTACGCCATCTGATCAATATCAGTTTATCTCCGGTACCTTTGTGCGTGAGATTGCTTCAATGGGTGGAGATGTGAGTAAGTTCGTATTTCCATCTGTAGAAAAGTGGTTGGTCAAAAAGATCGAAGCCAATAAGAGCAAAGAGTAAGGCTGGTAGGCAAACAAGATGGCTTTAATGATTACGGACGAGTGCATCAACTGCGATGTATGTGAGCCAGAATGTCCGAATGATGCAATCTACATGGGTCTAGAGATCTATGAGATTAATCCTAATAAATGTACTGAGTGCGTGGGGCACTACGATGCGCCACAGTGTCAGCAGGTTTGTCCAGTTGACTGCATTCCACTGAACCCCGCTGTTCCGGAAAATCAGACGCAGCTCATGGTGAAGTATCAGACTTTAACTGCTGCCAAAAAAGCCCTAGCTACAAAGTAGTGGCCTAATTCGTTTTTGAATGTAGTTCCAGCATTGCCGACTGAGTATCGCCCTTCATAAATAATCCGAGAATTTTTAAGCCATCTTCAATACTGGCATCAATCTGTTTTTGCTCTGCCTGTAAAGGCCTTCTCAATACATAGTCTGCAACGTCCATAGCGCGCGCACCTTCTGCAGCGAGGTCTCGTGGGTGGCCAATGCCAAGGCGCAGGCGCCAGTATTCAGGGGTTCCTAGGTGAGCTTGGATATCTTTTAGACCATTATGTCCACCAGTGCCACCACCGAGTTTGATGCGTGCTGTGCCGGGCTTGAGATCAAGTTCATCCTGCACAACCAATACATCTTTAGGAAGAATTTTGTGGAAGTGACAAAGCGCGCCTACAGCCTGGCCACTAAGATTCATATAAGTGCTTGGCTTAAGTAAGAAAAGATCTTCACCTTCCCATTTAGCCTTTGCAACTTTCCCATGAAAACGTTTTTCAGTTTCAAAGCGCGCGTTCAATTGTTTGGCAAGGGCGTCAACAAACCAGAAGCCAGCATTGTGCCGTTCTTCTATGTGTTCTTCGCCTGGATTACCGAGGCCAACAATTAATTTAGTCATGATGAGTGCTTAAGGATAAAAGTATTTCCACAAAAAAGAAAACCCGCTTGTAAGCGGGCTTCCTCTGTCGCAAAGATAAGGCTTAAATAATTAAGCTTTATCCTTTGGGGCTTCAGCAGCAGGAGCCGCAGCAGCTTCAGTATCGGCAGATTTCACTGCTGGGATACGTGCGTTAGCTAATACTGGGTTTTCTTGCTCAACATGTAATACCAAGGTAACGCCTTTTGGCAATGCGATGTCTTTAGCATGGATACCATGGCCAACTTCAATCTTGTTCAAGTCCACTTCAATGAACTCTGGCAAGTCTGCTGGTAAGCAAGAAACTTCCAATTCAGTTGAGATGTGGCTGATTACAGCGCCTTGCAATTTCACTGCAGCTGAAGTCTCAGCATTGATGAAGTGCAATGGAACGCGCATGTGAACTTTCTCAGTCGCAGAAACGCGCTGGAAGTCGATGTGCAGAACCAAAGGCTTAAATGGGTGCATCTGGTAATCGCGCAACAACACTTTTTGTGCTTTGCCGCCGATTTCGAGATCAAGGATAGATGAGTGGAATGCTTCCTTACGGAGAGCATGGAACAGTGCGTTGTGATCCAACTCAATTACAGTTACGGCGTCTTTACCGCCATAGATGATGCCCGGAGTTTTACCGGAGTTGCGCAGACGGCGGCTCGCACCCGTTCCCTGTACGCTTCTTTCAAAGGCTACTACTTTCATATCGAATTCCTAAATTAAGGTTAATTTCCGTTCGCGACCAAACAGAAAAGCCTTTGATTATATCGTGGGAATAGCGGTATTTGCCTAGAAAAGGCTCAAAACTGCCAAAAACAGGGGTAGAAACGCTGTTTTTGGCTTATTCAGCGAACATCGACATCACTGAATCACCCTTACTAATTCGGGAAAGGGTCTCAGCAAGGATGGGGGCAACGCTTAACTGACGAATTTTTGCCACTTTCATTGCCTCTGGAGTCAGTGGGATGGTGTTAGTAACGACTAATTCATCTAATTCGGAGGCGGCAATACGGGCCACAGCACCGCCGGAAAGGACGGCATGAGTACAGTAGGCGGTAACGCCCTTAGCACCACGCTCTTTTAGCGCCTCAGCGGCTTTGCAGAGCGTTCCGCCGGTATCAATGATGTCATCCATGATGACGCAATGGCGGCCTTCTACTTCGCCGATAAGGTGCATTACTTCTGATACGTTTGCCTTAGGGCGGCGTTTATCAATAATTGCCAAATCTGTACCCAATTGCTTGGCCATTGCACGGGCGCGAACTACGCCGCCGATATCTGGCGAAACAATAATCAGATCTTTTTTGGTTTTTTGAGCTTCTAAGTCAGCCAATAAAACTGGGGAGGCATAAATGTTATCTACTGGGATATCGAAGAAGCCCTGAATTTGGTCAGCATGGAGATCCATGGTTAAAACGCGCTCAACGCCAGCAACGGACTGGAGCATGTTTGCAACGATTCTGGCTGAGATGGCAACCCGGGCTGAGCGCGGGCGACGATCTTGTCTGGCGTAACCGAAGTAAGGGATCACTGCGGTTATGCGGCTTGCTGATGCTCGTTTTAGGGCATCAATCATGATCATGAGCTCCATCAAACTATCGTTTGTTGGAGCGCAAGTGGATTGGATTACGACAACGTTCTTACCGCGGACGTTTTCTTGAATTTCTACTTGGATTTCACCATCAGAGAATCGACCAACAAATGCTTTTCCCATTGGGAGATTGAGCTCTTTGGCTACCGCATGGGCCAAAACCGGATTTGCATTGCCTGTGAAAAGAGTCAGTAAATCAGCGTTCATTGGGGCGGACATAGGTGATTTTGGAATTTTGGTAGGGGTCGAATGGATGTCTTTTGGTCGTATCTACAGTAGTTGGCAGGGGAAGAAGGATTCGAACCTTCGCATGCTGGAATCAAAATCCAGTGCCTTAACCAGCTTGGCGATTCCCCTACAGGTCAATCTGAAGAAATCAAATTGTAAGCGGGATTTTTATTTAGCCCCCGAACAATTCGACCTATCCATCCTTTTGGAAGATTTTGCAGAAGAATTTCCAGATTCGCAGTGTCCGTCTTAGGGTCTAAGGCGGCAAAAACGCTACTTCCAGAGCCGGACATGCAAGGCGCCGAGCTTGGCACTGCCTTGTAAATCCAATCTAATGCTTGCTTCACTTCAGGACATTTCTGCACCGCTACTGCCTGACAATCATTTGACTGATATGACCTTGGCGATGCAAGAAAGCGATCTATTGTAATCGGAGCGTGATCTCGGGTCAATTGAGGGTCTTGAAAAATCTGAGCAGTGGCAATCCCCTGGTTTGGGAAGATCACCACAAAGTCTTGGGTTTCCAAGGAAATTGCCTGTAATTTCTCTCCGACCCCCTCAACAAAGGCATTTTGGCCAAAGATGAAAAATGGCACGTCGGCACCGAGTTTTAAGCCGAGTTGGCAGAGGGTGGTGGTATCGAGATGCAGATCCCAAAGCGTATTCAGACCGAGGAGGGTAGATGCGGCATCTGAGGATCCGCCCCCGAGGCCTGCTCCCATTGGAATATTTTTCTCGAGGCCAATTTCAACCCCTCGTTCAATTTTGCCGTGTTCTTTGAGGAGTTGGGCTGCGCGAACAACCAAGTCTTGCTCAGGGGGCACTCCGGGAATAGGGTCGATACGACGAACCTCGTTTTCTGGAATGAGCTTCAAGGTCAGTACGTCACACCAGTCAATCAACTGAAAAACAGATTGCAGCAGATGGTAGCCATCATTACGGCGCCCAACAATATGTAGAAAAAGATTGAGCTTTGCGGGGCAACGAAGTTCTATCGCATTACTCATCATTCACACATTACTCATTCGGGGTGTCAAAAACCAAGCGGATATCAATCGACCCGATATTGGAACTGCGAGTCATCGTGAGTTTTTCTAAACGCTGAGCATTGTTCCAGTTGTAATTCAAGGTCCAGCCATCTTGCGTAATTTTGCCGACTTGTCCCTTTGCGTTTCGCTCCACACTCGCAGTGCTACCAGGGCGCGTTTGTCCACGCAACCAGTCAGATAAACCACGAGCAGGTAGAGGAAGTCCTAATGCACTTTGAATAAGGGTGTCAGCATCAATGGCTGTAGTGAATTGACCATCACGTTCAAGAATTGCCTCACCAGGTTTAATCGTAATTTTGGCAATTGATCCACCAATAGGATTGCGAATTTCCAATACATCCGTCAGCGCATCTTGAGTCAAAGTAAATCCACCTGAACCACCTTGATTTTTGCTTTCGGTAAGTCCAGTGACTTTTACCGAGAAACGCCCGTCCCATGCGCCTTTGATGGCGGTATCTGCAACAGACCAATCTGGCTTTAAGCGCTTCAAAGTTTCTTTGAGGGTAGGATTATTGGCATCTAATTGCTGCCCTTTACGCCACATATCTTCGGCTTCGATTGGGCGATTCATGGCCCACAAGACTTCGCCAATATGCGCAGCAATGTCTGCCTCGGGCTTGATGCCAAATGCTTGTTGAAGTTGTTCAAGCGCTAGTGCATTTTTACCCATGCGAAAGCTCACCCAACCAAGACTATCCAAAATAAAACCATCTTTAGGGGAGAGTTGATGCGCTTTGGTAATGAGCTTAAATGCTTCTGGTAATTTCTGATTACGATCAGCTAGCGAGTAGCCAAGTGCATTGAGGCTGTTAACGTCATTTGGATTCTTGCGCAAGATTTCGCGCAGAGTTTTCTCCATAACTTCGATTTGTCCTGACTTTTCAGCAGACATAGCGTAGGTGTAGAGCAGCCCTGGATCTTTTGGCTCTGGTTTCACTGCGGACACTATTTCGTAGAAAGCCCTTAAAGCTTCTGATTCATCAGTGGCCTTAGCTAATAGTGCCTGAATTTGTAACAAAGTAACTTCACGTTGCGCTGGTGTCTGCTGATTCAATAGTGAGATCGTAGGCTTGACTGCATCTGACCAGCGCTGATTCAGAATCAAGAGGGTGATGAGCACTTCTTTAGGCTTGGTTTGTTTTGGCCCCGCCAAGCTATCCCAAGTTTGCGCAGCTTGGAGGGCAAGATCGGGCTCGCCTGCAGTGATAGCAATCTCCATAGCTCTTTGTGCCAAACGGGGGTCATCTAGCTGCCGAGCAAGCTCTAAATAGGTGTTGTAGGCCAGACCAGCTTCACCACGTTGGAGTGCGATCTCTGAGGCTAAGACCTCAAATACAGCTTGGCCGCTATCAAGGCTGCTGGTTTTGACGGCAGCATGACTGGGAGAGAGACTTAATCCAAGTCCGGCTGCGAGCAATAAGGCCTTTAAGGAAGACTTTAATAAAAATTTGGTCATGAGCACATTCTAATCCGCGAATCTACAATCCATTTATGCCAGAACTCCCAGAAGTCGAAGTTACCCGATTGGGTATTGCCCCCCATTTAGAGGGTCGCAGGATGAGTGCAGTCAAAATTATTGATGGCCGCTTGCGTTGGCCAGTACCTAGCAATTTAAATACGCTGCTTTCTGGTCAGAAAGTCTTGGGAATTGAGCGTCGAGGTAAATACCTCTTAATGGAGTTTGATACCGGATATCTGTTGCTACACCTAGGAATGACCGGAACATTGAGAGTGTTGCCTGGTAGTGATCCATTGAAGACGCATGATCGAGTGACCTTTGAGTTTGGCAAACTGAGTTTGCGTTTGCATGATCCCCGAAAGTTTGGTGCCGTCTTGTGGCATCCAAAATCCAAGGGGCCGATTGAGAACAATGCCCTCTTACAAAAACTCGGCGTCGAACCTTTTTCATCCGAGTTTGAGGGTGAGCTTGGCGCAGATGTTTTATATCAATGCTCGCGCAAGCGTAGTATTGCCGTGAAGCAATTTCTATTGGCAGGCCAAGCTGTAGTGGGTGTAGGAAATATCTATTGTTCAGAAAGTTTATTCGAGGCGGAAATTCATCCGGCAAAGGCAGCTGGAAAACTCACGCGTCCGCAGTGCTCTCGACTCGCTGCTGCAGTGAGATTGATTTTGAAAAAAGCGATTGCTGCGGGCGGCAGTACTTTAAAAGACTTTGTGAATAGTGAGGGTGACCGAGGACACTTCATGGTGCAAACCAAAGTCTACGATCGTAAAGATCAACCTTGCAAGGTATGCAAGACGCCGATTAAGCAAATAGTGCAAGGTCAACGATCTACTTACTTTTGTCCCCAATGTCAGAAGCGTTGATTAAGAACTTCGCCACTAAGCTGATTGCTTGGCATGGCAAAGACGGGCGCCAAGGCTTGCCATGGCAAAGTATTCGAGATCCCTACGCAGTATGGGTTTCTGAAATCATGCTGCAACAAACTCAAGTGGCTACTGTTCTGGAGCGCTACCCCCGCTTCATGAAACGCTTTCCGACGGTGAAGAGGTTGGCTGCTGCGCCCTTAGATGATGTCTTGGCAGAGTGGGCGGGACTTGGCTATTACACGCGTGCTCGTAATCTTCATGCCTGTGCCAAGCAAGTTATAGAAGAGTTTGGAGGAAAGTTTCCGGCTGATCCGGAATTACTAGAGCAACTCAAGGGCATTGGTAGATCTACTGCTGGTGCCATTGCTGCTTTTGCATTTTATGAGCGGGCGCCAATTCTGGATGCGAACGTCAAGCGCATTTTGGCAAGACTGTTTAGTATAGAGGGCGCCATCCAAGAAAAAGCGGTGAATGATGAATTATGGCTTCTAGCCAAAACACTCCTGCCTAAAAAAGCTGTGGATATGCCGGTATATACACAGGCCCTGATGGACTTTGGGGCAACGTGGTGCACCTCTCGCAAGCCGGTTTGTTTAAGTGGTGAAAAGAAATGTCCATTTCAAAAAGAATGCCAAGCCAATCTCAGCGATCAAGTTTTGTTGTTGCCTCGCAAAGTAATCAAACCAAAATCCCCTGAATTTAATTGCGATATGTTATTACTTAGACATGGCGATTCGGTTCTGCTGCAAAGGCGTCCAGATAAAGCTATCTGGGGTGGGCTGTGGTCTTTGCCTGAATCCTCTTGGAGAGCGAAAGAAAAAAACTCCCAACCTTCAGCCACTAATTTAGTCAATTTATCTGCGAAAGAATTATTGCAGCTGGTCCTGCCAGATGAAAAGATTTCTAGCGCTTTAAAGAGTTGCAAAACTATTGAGCGAGGAGTGGAGATTAAACATATCTTTACGCATCGACGTTTATGGATGCAGATTTGGCATGTGACTTCAAATGATGCCGTGAAATTTTCAAGCGATGACTTGAAATGGGTTTCTCTGCGTCAGCTCGGAAAGTGCGGCTTACCTCAACCAATCAAATTGCTGTTGCAGGGATTGAATCTAGCTCGCGGTGACGACTTAAGAAATTAATCTGGAGTGCTGCCAAATCCTTTTGCGGCAGAAAATGCGCAATGATGCGACTCACTAGATAGACTGAGCGATGTTGCCCACCAGTACAGCCGATAGCAACAGTAAGATAACTGCGACCATCCGCAATATAGTGGGGTAACCATTTTTCAATAAATTGAATAATGTCAGTTTCCATGCTGACGACTTCAGGAATTTTTTCCAAGAACTTGCGAACAGGCTGGTCTTTCCCAGATAAAGGGCGCAGTGCTTTGTCGTAGTGTGGGTTTGGTAGACAGCGAACATCGAATACGAGATCCGCTTCGCTCGGCAAACCTTTTTTAAATCCAAAAGATTCAAAAATCACTGTAAGCCCTTGAGGCTTATCTTTAAGAAGGTCCTGTATCCACGAGCGCAGCGCATGGGCAGGCAGATTGCTGGTGTCAATACTGTGGGCTTGAGTGCGCAGAGGCTCTAAGAGATTGCGCTCTTTATCAATTGCCTCTATCAGGGTAGCGGCTTGAGTCTGTTGCGTTTTTCCGGAGAGTGGATGACGTCGACGGGTTTCAGAGAAGCGCTGGATCAGCGTATTGGTATCAGCGTTTAAGAAAACAACTCGCACTTGATGGTTGCGTCGTAGGTTTTCTAGGATCTGGGGTAGTTCTGCAATGGATTGACCACGACGGGCGTCAATGGCTACTGCAATGCGCTCACTTTTTTCGTTTTCTAGCGTGGTGATGAGGTTTTCTAAAAGGGTAACCGGAAGGTTATCTACGCAGTCATAGCCTGCATCCTCAAAGGCCCTCAGTGCAACTGATTTACCTGAGCCGGAGATGCCGGTAATCAGATTGATTTGCATATTAAATCAGTCGACCTTGTGACTTAGAGGATTCAGCCTCAGCATTCATTTGCAAGCGCTGGCGCTCCATAAATTCTTTTAAGGTATCAATGCCGCGCAATTGCAAAATAGTATTGCGCACTGCGGCTTCTACGAGAACCGCTAAGTTGCGTCCTGCAGCTACCTGAATTTTGACGGTTCTAATTGGAATGCCCAGCACGCTAATATGCTGTGCTTCCAATGGAAGGCGCTCAAACTCACCATCATTGCGACGAACCAGCTGCACTATCAAGCGTAATTTCAATTTACGGCGTACGGCTGTTTCACCAAATATGGTGCGAATATCTAATAAGCCCAATCCACGAACCTCTAAGAGGTTACGCAAGATCACTGGGCAGCGACCCTCAATGTAGTCTGGACCGAGACGGGCAAAGTCCACCGCATCATCAGCTACCAAGCCATGACCACGAGAAATCAGCTCTAGACCTAATTCGCTTTTGCCTAAGCCAGATTCACCCATGATTAAGACGCCTAAGCCCAAGATGTCCATGAATACACCATGCATGGTGATCTGAGGCGCGCCAATCTTAGTGAGGTAGGTGCGCAGGTGATCAATCACCTCGGCAGCCGAGATGGCCGTTGTGAAAAGTGGGGTGGAGGATCTTTGGCAAAAGAGTTGTAGATCAGCGTCAGCTGCCTTGCCATCAGCCACAATGACACATGGAGGCGTTTTAGAAATTAAGCTGGAGATCTGCTCTTGTCTTTGCTTTGGCTCCAGTTCGGCATGATAGTAAACCTCTTGCTCACCAAAAATCTGAATACGGCTTGGGTGAATTAGATTTAAGTGGCCTACGAGATCCGAGCTAGCTGCAGCTGCTTTAACAGCCTCTGGAGGAAAGGTGCGGTCTGCACCTTCTAGGCCGCCAATCCAAGAGAGCTTTAAGTCAGAGACATTGTCATCAAAGATCTGTTGGGCTGTAACCCCCTCAAGGAGTAAGGGTTGGGTGGTCAAGCTGAGCCCCAGGTTTGTAGCAGCTGGCACACCTTCTCTGGACTATCTTCTAAGGCAAGCGACTTACGGGCGTCTTGGTCAGATAGGAGTTGTGCAATCGAGGACAGAATTTCTAGATGCTGCTGAGTTGCTTTTTCGGGAACAAGCAAAAAAATCAAAATAGAGACTGCTTCACCATCGGGTGCTGCAAATTCAATTGGCTCTTTTAATTTGACGAAGGCGGCAATCGGATGCTTGAGCCCCTTTACGCGGCCATGGGGGATGGCTACGCCAGCACCTAAGGCAGTTGAGCCTAAGTCCTCGCGAGCGTTTAAGAAGCCAACAATGGCTTCAGCTTCCAATCCTGCTTGCTTGGCAAAGAGTTGTCCTGCGGCCGCAAATGCCTCAGCCCGATTTTTACAGGGGCTATTTAAGGCAATGCGTTCTAAAGCGAAAAGATTGGTCAGGGCATTCATGTCGGTTGATTATAGGTGTCCTGACGCTTTACATCACTCAAAATGTTTTTCGTGGTGATGATCTTGGATTTTTTCTTTGTACTTGACTACTTGACGTTCAAGTTTATCAACCACCGCATCCATTGCGTGATAAAGATCGGCGTTATGGGCTTCAGCAAAAATTTCTTTGCCTTTGAGGTGAATGGTGATCTCAGCTGTTTGACGAAGATTTTTTTCTTTGGCGTTATCGACAATCAAAAATGCTGAAGCATCTAGAACGTGGTCAAAGTGTTTGCGAATTTTTGCTAACCCAGCCTCAAGGTGGGAACGCATAGCTGGAGTAACTTCAACATGACGGCTATTAATTTTCAGATTCATCAGCAGCTCCTATTCATAGCAAAACAAAATGCATGCGCAAATAATTACCCGGGGTGCGCAGCATGCCCCTGTAATGTTGTACTTGTTTATATGAAAATGGACTTCATGAGCCTCCAGCGTATCAGCGATTTTGCTGAAAACCAAGGGGGCAGAGCATTTTTATTTAATAAATATTCAAAAACTCTGAATATTTACATGCGGAAGTTTTCGCCTAGGTAAACTCTTCTGACGGCATCATTCTCGATAATTTGGTCTGGCTTGCCTTCTGCCAGCACACTGCCTTCGCTGATGATATAGGCGTGGTCGCAAATACCTAAAGTTTCTCGAACATTGTGGTCGGTGATGAGAACGCCAATCTGGCGGTCTCTTAAGAAGCGCACAATCCGCTGGATCTCTCCAACTGCAATTGGATCAACGCCGGCAAAAGGCTCATCGAGCAAAATAAACTTGGGTTGGGAGGCTAGTGCTCTAGCAATCTCAACACGACGACGTTCGCCACCGGACAGAGAGAGGGCAGGGTTGTTGCGAAGATGGCTGATTTGGAGTTCGCCCAAGAGCTCATCTAAGCGATGTGCTATCTCTGCCTTGCTTAATGGTTTACCGCCTTGTACTTGCAGCTCTAATACAGCCTGAATATTTTCAGCCACATTTAACTTGCGAAATACAGAAGCCTCTTGCGGGAGGTAGGACAAGCCCATGCGGGCGCGTTCATGAATTGGAAGATGAGTGATGTCAGTGCCGTCTAGAACAATGCTGCCACCATCTAAAGGAACCAGTCCAACAATCATGTAGAAGGAGGTTGTTTTACCAGCGCCATTTGGGCCTAGGAGTCCAACTACTTCACCACACTTGACCTCCACTGATACGTCACGCACCACCGTACGAGATCCGTAACGCTTTTGAAGATCCTGCGCGCTTAAGGTTGCCGAGTTTTGATTGTTACTGGAGTCCGTCGTCATTTCTCTAGTGTAGCTTTTCTTCTTGGTGAAAGGATGGCTCTAGCCAGCGGGAGGTCTTCGGCTTTGGCATTTGCCGGCGGCGAGACTTTATAGCTTTGTTGAACATCGTCGTAGTCAATTTTCCAGCCACGCAATTGATCCAGCATCCGCATATTGTGAAGACGCTTTAAGCTGGCATCCCCAGTTAGGATCAGGAGTTCGATTTTTGCATTGTAAGTAACCGTTTGACCGCGGCCCTGCATGAACTCATTGGCAGGCCCTTCACGTCGTTGTCTAAAGCTGGCAGTGGATTCGGGATTACCTTGAACATCAACGTATTCATATCCCTCGGGATCAACTTTGATATTACCTTTCTCGCCGGTAATCAAAATACTGCCTTTGGTTAAGAGTACCTGACCATCCAGCTCATAAACTTGCTGGACATCATTTACGGAAACTTTTTCAGCTTCCAAAATAACTGGTTTATCTTGATCCGCTTTTTCGGCATGAGCATGGGTAATAAAACAGGACGTCAATAGTGAAAAAGATAGAACGAGTTTACGCAGGAAGATCATGGCTGCGCTCCAGGTTGAACGCGCTCGATACGGCCTCTCACCTGGCCAGATAAAACCATGCTTTGTTCGATGTTATTAAAGACGCCACCATCAGTTGAGCGAATAACAGAAAGACCTTGCTCAAGCGCAATGGGTTTATCAGTCTCAATAACGTCGTCATTGATGAGTACTTTGAAATACGAAGAGCGTGCAAGCATGCGAGGTCTTGCTGGCTCAGTTGCTGTAGCAGCTTGCGGTGGTCGAAAGATTTCAGCGTTATCAATCAAGTCGAGAATTGTTAGATCACCATCCAAGTGACCTGTATCTGCTTTAACGGTAACGGGTGATTTTTCAGGTGGGAACAAACGTATCTGAGGCGTTTCAATATCGATTGAAGCATCATCGTCATAGTGAGTCACTGTCTTGCCTAATACTCGATATTTGGTATTGCCAGATTCATTGAGTGCAGATAAAGCACCATTGTTAATAATGTAATCGGGCTCATGTAAGCGGACGCGTTCGATGGCGGACTTTTCTGCCGGAGAATTTTTCTTGACCAGCCAAAATGTGACGAGGGTTAGTGTGCCCATCAAGATCAAAGGCATTAGACGTAATAAGGCGCGCCAGATACTCAGTTTGATTTGTTGGGTATTTAGTTGCATTGCGAAAGACCTTAAGCGCGCGCCTGAGCGAGTAATTCGCCATAGCGGTTTTGTGCTTTCAGGATCAGATCGCACACTTCACGTACCGCGCCACTACCACCGGATCTGGTCGTGACAAAGTGAGCAGTTTCTTTTACAGCATCATGCCCTTGTGAGGGGCATACCTTTAAGCCTGCAGACTTCATCATCTGAAAATCAGGCCAGTCATCACCCATCACAGCGCACTCAGATGACTTCAGTTCAAGTGATTGCAAAATCTTTTCCAGGGCTGCAGCTTTATTTTCAACGCCCATGTGTACGTGCTTTATACCGAGCTCATCGCAGCGCGCTAAAACCATTTTGGAACTACGTCCAGTGATGATGGCTGTTGGGATACCAATTTTTTCTAAGAGCTTGATTCCTAATCCATCTTGAATATCAAAGGCCTTCAGAGATTCTTTGCCGTTTTCACCAATAAATACTTGGCCATTTGTCAGTACACCATCAACATCTAGAACGAGAAGCTTAACTGCCCCAGCGCGTTCCCAAGCTTGTGGATATTGACTCAGGGGGTTAGTGTTGTGAACGTTAAAGGCGCTAGGCATAGGTTGAGTAAATGAATGATTGGTTGGTAAGCGACTTAAATAACTTTAGCGGCAAATAGATCATGGAGGTTCAGTGCGCCAAGCAGTGAACCGGTTGGATCGGTTACTACTAAATGGTTGATGCGATGTTTTTCCATCATCTCAATAGCTTCTTCCGCCAATAACTCCGGAGGAATTGTGCGCGGTGCTGCAGTAATTGCTTTTTCTAAAGTGAGACCATCTAAATTGGTGCTCTTCTCTAATAGGCGGCGCAAGTCACCATCAGTAAAAATGCCAGCAACTTTATTTGACTTGTCTAAAGTAACTACCATACCCATGCGCTTAGCAGTCATCTCAAGTAAAGCATCTTGCAGAGAGGCGGAGATTGCAATCTTAGGAGTCTCATCAAGGCTGCGCATGACTTCACTGACATGCATGAGCTGTTTACGACCCAAGCGACCGCCTGGATGTGAGCGTTGAAAATCTTCCGCCTGAAAGCCGCGAGCATCTAACAGGGCAACAGCTAGAGCGTCGCCCATAGCTAGTGCTGCTGTTGTACTAGTAGTTGGGGCTAAATTAAGGGGGCAGGCTTCTTTTTCAACACTGGTATCTAAATGAGCATCTGCCAACTTTGCTAAAGAAGAATTTGGTGCACCGGTAAGCGCAATCAGTTTTGCGCCAGTACGCTTAACGATCGGTACGATCGTGAGCAGCTCGTCGGTCTCACCAGAATTGGAGAGGGCAACAAAGACATCATCACGAGTCACCATCCCAAGGTCGCCATGACTAGCTTCCGCAGGGTGGACAAAAAAAGCGGGTGAGCCAGTAGAGGCAAAAGTAGCTGCAATCTTGCGAGCAATATGACCCGATTTGCCAATTCCAGAGACGACAATGCGGCCTTTGCAGGAGTGCAGTAGCTCTACTGCCAATACAAGGGCGTCTGCATTAGCGCCTTCAAGGCGATCACGCATTGTGTGCAGTGCAGCAGCCTCAATGGTGAGGGTGTCGCGCGCAAGCTTTAGGGTTCGGTCACGAGTCTTAGCTATCATGGGGTGAGTATATGCCGTCAGTCCTTCAGTTAACTCTCATCTTGCTGGCCTCCGGAGTGGCCGGGGTAGTTATTTTCCGCTATTTTGGGCTACCCCCTATTTTGGGCTATCTAGCCATCGGCGTCCTCATTGGGCCGCACGCCCTTGGTTTGGCCAATGATTCCGCCACAGTCAAGTATTTGGCTGAATTCGGTGTGGTTTTCTTGATGTTCTCGATTGGCCTGGAATTTAATCTCCATAAGTTGCGGGCTATGCGAACCATCGTATTTGGCTTGGGCGGCAGTCAGGTCATTTTGACCATGCTCCTGGCGGTCCCTGCTAGCTTGCTAATGAACTGGATTTACCCCATTTCTTGGCAGGCTGCCATTGCTCTGGGGGGTGCCTTGGCGATGTCCTCAACCGCCATCGTCACCAAACTCATTTCTGATCGCTCAGAAATCGAAACTGAGCATGGACGCAACATCATCGGTATTTTGTTATTCCAGGATTTGGCAGTGGTATTCCTGTTGATTTTGTTGCCCTCGCTGGGCAAGAATCCCGGAGACCTATTCTTGGCGCTCACGGCAGCATCCATCAAGATTACGGTGGCATTGGTTCTGATTTTTGTAATTGGCCAAACCTTGATGAGTCGTTGGTTTAGTTTGGTTGCTAAGTTGCGCTCCCAAGAGCTCTTCATGCTTAACCTCTTACTCATTGTTTTGGGTATGGCAGGTCTTACTGAGCACTTTGGCTTATCGCTAGCGCTTGGGGCTTTCTTGGCAGGCATGTTGATTGCAGAGACGCCTTATCGTCATCAAGTGGAGGAGGACGTCAAGCCATTTAGGGATGTGCTCCTAGGCCTCTTCTTTATTACTGTTGGCATGCTGCTGGATTTTGAGGTGATCTATCAACAGGGGATGCTCGTCCTTCTCTTGCTGATTGGACCTCTGGTCTTTAAGTTTGGTTTGATTGCTTTACTGTCGCGTGCTTTTGGGTCAAGTCCTGGAATCTCTATTCGAACGGGTTTGTGTTTGGCGCAGGCTGGTGAATTCGGTTTCGTTCTCTTAAATCAAATCGATGGCTTGGATTTAATTGATCCCGCTTTGAGTCAGGCGGTATTGGCAGCGATGTTGCTCTCGATGTTTGGTGCACCTTTCTTGATTCAACACAGCGATCGTATTGCGATGCGCTTTTCTAGTAATGAGTGGTTATTGCAATCGTTGGCACTGACACGTGTTGCCGCAAAAAGTGTCCGCACAGAAAACCATGTCGTCATTTGTGGGTTTGGTCGCTCAGGGCAAAGCTTGGCTCGCATGCTCGATCAAGAAAAAATTCCCTACATTGCTTTAGACATGGATCCAGATCGCGTGAAAGAGGCCGCTGCCGCTGGTGACAACGTAGTCTATGGTGATGCCAGCCGAGAAAATTATTTAGTGGCTGCCGGCTTATCGAGAGCAAAAGCAGTGGTGATCACCTACGCGGATACTCCGGCAACATTGAAAGTATTGCATCAAGTCGAGCATCTTCGCCCTGGCATGACTGTATTAGTACGCACAAAAGATGATGCAGATTTAGCAAAGCTGCAAGCTGCCGGCGCAACAGAGGTGGTCCCCGAGTTAATTGAAGGCAGTCTCATGATGGCCTCACACGTCTTGTTGATGATGGGCGTCCCCATGCGTAAGGTCGTACGTCGTATTACAAGTGCACGTGAAGCTCGTTATAGCCTTCTGCGTGGCTACTTCCGTGGTGTTGCCGATGAGGTGGACTCCAAGGAATCGTGGCGTTTGCATTCAGTGACTTTGCTGCCTGAGTCAGCCAGTATTGGGCAGACTCTTGAAGAGTTGCATCTTGAAAATGAAGGTGTGAGCGTACAAGCAGTCAGACGAAAAGTGGGCGGCTCTGACTATGTCAAATTAGAGCTCACCCCAGACTTGCGTTTACAAGCTAACGACATCTTGGTGCTTTCAGGCAATTCAGAGGCGACTGATTTAGCCGAATCTAAATTGCTTGGATGATGTAATTCAACGGATTTAGTTTGAGTTACTTTTTCTTTTTGGCGGGCGCTGGTTTACGAACTAGCAGTGGCGCTAAGTAGTGACCAGTAAAACTAGCTTCGTTCTTAGCAACTTCTTCTGGTGTACCAGTAGCAATAATCTGTCCGCCGCCAGCGCCACCTTTAGGACCCAAGTCAATAATCCAATCGGCAGTTTTGATCACGTCTAAATTGTGCTCAATGATGACAATCGTATTGCCTTGTTTCTTGAGGGTTTGAAGAACACTCAGTAGTAGCTGAATATCATGGAAATGTAAGCCCGTAGTTGGCTCATCCAAGATGTAAAGAGTTCTGCCAGTATCGCGTTTAGAAAGTTCTAGCGAGAGTTTGACGCGTTGCGCTTCACCGCCAGATAAGGTCGTGGCGCTTTGACCTAGCTTGACGTAGCCTAAGCCAACATCGAGCAAGGTTTTGAGTTTACGTTTAACGATGGGAACTGCTTCAAAGAACTCGTGGGCTTGCTCGATAGTCATCGAGAGCACTTCATGAATATTCTTACCTTTGTAGCGAATATCTAAAGTCTCGCGGTTATAACGTTTGCCGTGACAAACGTCGCAAGGTACATAGACATCGGGCAAGAAATGCATTTCTACTTTAATGACGCCATCACCTTCACAGGCATCACAACGACCACCTTTGACGTTGAAAGAAAAACGTCCTGCTTCGTAACCGCGCTCGCGTGAAGCGGGTACGCCGCAAAAGAGCTCTCTGATTGGTGTAAATAATCCGGTATAGGTCGCTGGGTTAGAGCGAGGCGTTCTGCCAATTGGGGATTGATCTACGCTGATGACTTTGTCGAAATTCTCTAAGCCTTTGATTACGTCATGTGCTGCCGGCTCTGCATTCGAGCCGTAGATATGTTGCGCAACTGCGTGGTGCAGCGTGTCGTTAATTAGTGTCGATTTGCCAGAGCCAGATACGCCGGTGACGCAGGTTAGTAGGCCGACTGGAATCTTGGCGTGAACGGATTGCAAGTTGTTGCCACGTGCGCCGATGATTTCTAAAAACTTGTCATTTACTGGAATGCGTTTTTCTGGAACGGCAATCCATTCGCGACCAGATAGGTAGGCACCAGTTAAGGACTTTGGATTGGCCTCAACTTCTGCGGGAGTGCCTTCTGCGACGACTTCACCGCCATGAACGCCAGCACCAGGACCAATGTCAATGACATAGTCAGAGGCGCGAATCATATCTTCATCATGCTCAACTACCAGCACGCTATTACCTAGATCGCGCAAATGCTTCAGAGTGCCGATGAGTCGATCGTTATCGCGCTGATGCAATCCAATGGAGGGCTCATCTAATACATACATGACACCGGTCAGGCCAGAACCAATCTGAGAGGCCAGGCGAATGCGCTGCGCCTCACCACCGGAGAGGGTGTCGGCACTACGCTCTAGAGAGAGATAGTCCAATCCCACGTCATTGAGGAAGCGTAGGCGTGAACCAATCTCTTTGACAATCTTGTCAGCTATTTCTCGTTTGGCACCTTTGAGTTCTAAAGACTCAAAATATTCCTTAGCTTCTTTTAAAGGCAGGGCGCTGATTTCATAAATGGCGCGTGATTGCTTGCCGTCACCCACTTTGACAAAGCGAGCTTCTTTGCGTAAACGACTGCCACTACATGCTGGACAAGTTTGTACATTTTGATAGCGTGACAATTCCTCACGAACTGTTGATGATTCAGTCTCACGATAGCGACGCTCGAAGTTGGCAACAATGCCCTCAAAAGCATGCTCACGAATACTATTCTTGCCGCGCTCATTGATGTATTCAAATGGAATAGTGATATCACCTGAGCCCAGCAAAATGAGATCTTGTTGTTTCTTATTCAGGGTCTCAAAAGGCTTCTCGACATCAAAGCCACCATGCTTGGCCAGTGTCTGTAAGAGTTTGAAGTAAAACTGATTGCGACGATCCCAACCTTTGATAGCGCCAGATGCTAGCGATAAATCGGGGTGAGCAACAATCCGTTTTGGATCGAAGAAAGATTGGTGGCCTAAGCCATCACAGGATGGGCACGCACCCATCGGGTTATTAAACGAGAAGAGGCGTGGCTCTAGTTCTTGTAAGGAATACGAACAAATTGGGCAAGCAAATTTGCTGGAGAAAATCATCTCCTTGCCGGTATCCATATTGACGATCATGGCTTTGCCGTCAGCAAGGCGCAATGCAGTCTCAAACGACTCTGCCAAACGCTGCTGAATATCCGGACGCACTTTAATGCGATCAACAACCACTTCAATAGAGTGCTTATCGTTTTTCTTTAGAGTCGGTAGTTGATCAACTTCAAAGATCTCTGCTTTAGCAGTATTGGTTGTGCCGCCACCAGAGCGGACACGAAAGCGCACAAATCCTTGCGCTTGTAGATCTTGGAATAAATCGACAAACTCACCTTTGCGCTCGCTGACTACTGGAGCCAAGATCATGAGCTTCGTATCTTCCGGCATGGCCAAAACGGTATCTACCATTTGAGAAACGCTTTGTGCCTCTAGTGGCAAATCATGATCTGGGCAATGTGGTGTTCCAGCGCGGGCAAACAATAAACGCAGGTAATCATGAATTTCCGTAACCGTACCTACGGTTGAGCGGGGGTTGTGGCTAGTTGCTTTTTGCTCAATCGAGATTGCGGGGGAGAGGCCTTCGATCGTATCGACATCTGGCTTTTCCATTAACTGCAAAAACTGACGTGCGTAGGCAGATAGTGACTCAACATAGCGACGTTGACCTTCGGCATACAGGGTGTCAAAAGCTAAAGAGCTTTTGCCAGAGCCAGATAGGCCGGTCAAAACGACCAATTTCTCTCTAGGGATATCTAGATTGATGTTTTTGAGGTTGTGCGTGCGCGCACCGCGGATCTTAATTTCGTTATTCATGATTTTTTAGCGTAACTTGTTAATATAGCCCTTTCCCATGAATCCTTCTGAACTTCGCTCCACTCTGGCCTTAGCAGGCATCTTTGGCCTCCGTATGCTGGGCTTTTTCCTGCTTTTGCCGGTTTTCAGCATTCATGCACGGGGCTTGCCTGGTGGCGAGCATGCCCTTTGGGTTGGATTAACCCTTGGAATCTTCAATATTGTTCAGGCCTGCTTCTATATCCCCTTAGGCCGCCTTTCTGACCGCATTGGCCGAAAACCAGTCGTTTTATGGGGACTTTCTTTATTTGTAGCGGGCGCCTTAATTTGCGCAGCTCAAGACGATCTTCTTTGGATTGCTATCGGTCGCGGGGTAATGGGCGCTGGCGCGGTTTCAGCTGCGATCTCCGCCTGGGTTGCTGATTTAACGCGTGAGCAGGTTCGCACTCGTGCCATGGCATTGGTGGGTGGCAGCATTGCACTTTCATTTGCGCTATCGCTTGTGATTGCTGCGCCAATCTATCGCTTAATTAGTTTGAGTGGAATTTTTGTAGTGCTGGCAGTGTTGGGTATTGGGGCGATGTTTGTTGCCTACTGCGTTCTACCAAGCACCAAGCCTGAGGCCAAGCTGCAACAAGCCAGTTTGAAAGAAGTATTTTTGCGTCCTGAGTTAATGCGTCTGAATGCAGGCGTGTTTGTATTGCATGCAACTCAAGTAGCGATGTTCTTGGTAGTGCCGCGTTTATTGGTGCAAGCGGGTCTGCCATTAGCATCCCATTGGCAGGTTTATCTTCCAGTTGTCTTGTTATCTTTTTTCTTGATGGCACCAATTCTGATTTTTGGTGAAAAGAAGCAGCAATTAAGAACCATCCTATTAGTGGCAATTGTTTTGCTTTTGATTGCTGAAGTGTTGTTTACAAATACCGCTTCGATTACATCCATCGCAATTGCTTTATTGATTTACTTTGTGGGCTTTAACTTACTTGAAGCCTTGCAACCATCATTAGTATCCCGCTTTGCCAAAGAATCTAAAGGTACTGCATTGGGCGTTTACAACACAACTCAATCAATTGGCCTCTTTATAGGCGCTGTAATTGGGGGTTATCTGATGGATAGCCATGGTGATTTATCGGTCTTTGTGATGGGCGCGGTGCTACTTTTATGCTGGCTTATAATTGCCTGGTCGATGGGCGAAATGCCAACGAGAGTCACAGCATCAAAGGATATAGCGGCAAAGACATAACCGTAGCTTCATTGGTTTAATTTAAGCGAGCAGTTTATTTTTAGCAGTAATAACAGCAGTATTTTTCTTCGGGAGACAACATGGCTTCGGTAAATAAAGTCATCATCGTAGGTAACGTAGGGCGCGACCCAGAAACACGTTACATGCCAAGCGGCGACGCCGTAACAAACATTTCAGTAGCGACATCAGATCGTTACAAAGATAAGCAGTCTGGCGAAATGAAAGAAACCACAGAATGGCACCGCGTTGCATTCTTTGGAAAGCTTGCAGAGATCGCTGGTCAATATCTCAAAAAAGGTTCACAGGTTTACGTAGAAGGTCGTTTGCGTACACGCAAATGGACTGATGCTAGTGGCCAGGAAAAATATTCCACTGAGATCGTTGCAGAAACAATGCAAATGCTTGGTGGCAAGCCAGTAGGTGGCAGTGGTGATGGTGGTGAAAGCTATAGCCGCTCAAAGCCGGCTGAGCAGTCTGCACCAGCATCTTCAAATGCTGCATCCCTCGGTGCTATGGATGACGATATTCCATTTTAATTAGTACGTAAGCAGTCATTTGACTGCGTAGCGATTAACCCCAGCAAGCATGCGCTTCCTGGGGTTTTCTTTTAGATACAGGTACATGCAAATGCTTGATTCTCAGTATTCACCTTAAAATGTGCCTATGAATTTCCCAGGGATAATCAAATCTCCACTTTTGGCATGTATAGCCATTTGCATTGCAGCTTTGCCTCAATCGTCCTTTGCGGCGCCATTTTTCTTTCCAGATATGAACCCCTCTTTTGTCAAAGGGGACCCTCCTGATTGGTTGCATGATGGTCGAGGCAATGATGGATACCTCACGATTAGTTCGGAAGTGATTCCTGTGAGTAGTTGTACGCAAATGGCTAGCCGTAGTTTTTGGGGATCCGATAAAACGCAGCTCGTGTTGTCAGTTGTGACTCAGGGCTTCAAGGGTAAGCTGGATAAGTTAGAAATTCCCATTGCTACCTTTGATGGCAGAGAGGGTGGCTCTGAGTGCGCCTCATTGAGCACCACTCCTTTATCCATAGTACCCATGACGGTGCTGGGAACTTATTCCCTATTCAACCCAGGAGCACTCTCTTTGGTGCTGAATGTTCGAAGTTCGAGCGACTCTAATCAGGATTTCATTGGGTCAGCCAAATTGCTGTTGGGGGCTGCTGCAATTGTGGCGACTGGGGGTTCAGCAGCTGCGATTGGCGGGATTTCAGCAACAGTAGGAAATTCGGTAGTGGGTGAGACCCAAAAGAAAGCGAATAGTCTTTTGCAGGGAATGGTTGATGCTAAGGTCCCGGTGACCTTTAACTGGTCAGAATTACGCAAAGGGATTCAAGCAGTTGAAATGCTGGTTTACAAAGCCGATCAAAGTGTTGGCAATCTTACTGACAAGCAAATTCTGCAATTACAAAAAGACCCCAAATCAGAAAAGCAATTGCTATTTACTGTGAAGCTGGAATTTCAATTTTTCCGCAGCATGTTTTACCCGACAGTCTCCCACATCGAGGGATTGGCAAGTCGAGAAAATCTCTCATCTGAATATATTTTGAATTTCCAAATGCCTGGCTCGGGCCAAAATTTTATGCAGATCTTAAATAGTTCAGCCCCTAGTTTGCTGCAACGGATTTCCAAAGCAGAAGGCTCTGATTTGGCAAAAGCTTGTTCTTCGGGATTTACAAAACTGAAGACGGCTGGGCTTGATGATGTCGATAGCGCCATCGTGATGAAATCATTTGTTGATGAAGCCAAGGGCAGTGAAGCTTGGTATGCAAGCCCAGCATTAGTTAAAAGCTGTTTCTCGCAAGTGCCGAGTATTCAAAAAAATCTTGAGCTGATTTACGGTCCCAGCTTAGCACCATCAAAACAGGTGCTCGAGCCTTAGTTATTGCCTAGCGTGGCGGGTATTGTCTGGCCAAGGCGCATTGTGATCGGTGCGGAAAGGGTTAATGTCTAATCCACCGCGTCGTGTGTAACGCGCATAGACAGAAAGTTTCTCCGGTTTGCACTGCCGCTTGATATCGCAAAAGATAGTTTCAACGCAATGCTCATGAAACTCACCTTTTTGCCTGAATCCGATCAGGTAGCGGAGTAAACCTTCTTCCAAAATTGGACGACCCTGATAGCGAATCTGCACACTTGCCCAATCTGGTTGACCGGTCACCGGGCAATTCGATTTGAGTAGATGAGAAACCAAACATTGCTCGATCGGCCCAAAAGATTCATTTACCTCTAGCAGGCTAGGATCGGCAGACAGGCTCGGATCGATCTCAATATCCAGACGGTCCATGAGAACGCCACTCATCTCCTGCATTCCTTTTTTGGCAACCGCTTCAGTTGGATTAATGCGAGTTGTAATTTTGCCGCCTGCTACTGCGGATAAATCCGTAATCAATCTTTCGCGCACTTCGGCCTCATCTTCAAAGCGGGCGCTATTCAGACTATTGAGATAGAGCTTGAATGACTTGGATTCAATCATGTTGGGCGAGTCTGCTGGAATCTGAAACTCTGCCAAAGCGATCTGGGGTTTCCCTTTTTTATTGAGCCAGCCAAGCTCAAAGGCATTCCAAATATCAACGCCTACAAAAGGCAATGCTTGATTGGGTTTGATATCGAGTTTGAGACGATTCTCGGAACGCGGAATAGGAAAGAGCAGGCTCGGATCATATTGATCGGGATATTGTGTTGCCTGGCCAAGTGGAATGGTGGACATTAGCTTTTAGGTTTATTAGAGACGCCAGATACAACGTGACCAGTAGGTGCTACTGATGCAGCGGATTGGCAGTGACCTGTTTGGTCATCAAAGAAAAAGTCTGGTTCAAACTCGCGGAGGAATTCACTCTTGGAGAGTCCACCGAGGAACATGGCTTCATCTACGTCGATACCCCAGGCCATCAAGGTGCGAATGGCACGTTCATGTGCAGGTGCAGAGCGAGCGGTAACTAAGGCGGTACGAATACGCATACCTTTTTCGCTGGTACTACGTTGCAAGCGATGCAGCGCTTCTAGCAAAGGCTTGAATGGACCTGGCGGTAAAGGGATCGCAGCTTTCTTGCTTTCATGATCCACAAAGGCTACTAAGCCTTCGCTCTGAAATACTTGCTCCGCTTCATCGGAGAAAAGAACGGCATCTCCGTCAAATGCTATACGGATTTCATTCGGGTGAGACTCTGCGGTTTTGCTGGATTCTGGATAAACGCGCGCCGCAGGAAAGCCTGCATCAATCGTTGCACGTACATCATCTTCATTGGCCGAGAGAAACAAGTTGGCATGTAGCGAGCGCAGGTAGTGATAAGGCGGACGGCCTCTAGTAAATACGCCACGCTCTAAATGCAGGCCATGGTGCTCAGCAGAGCGGAATACGCGTAAGCCGCTAACTGGGTCATTGCGGGAGAGAATGACTACTTCAACGCGCTGTTCACCTTCTTCATTAAAAGCGAGCAACTTCTTTACCAATGGAAATGCAACGCCGGTTTGAGCTGCTTTAGATAAGCGCTCTAATTGCAGTTTCATGTAAGCGCTGTCATCAGTAGATTCAAAGATACGATTCTCTTCTTCGAAATCAAACAAAGCACGCGATGAAATCGCAACGACGAGTTTTCCGGTGAGTGTGTATGACATTACGTGTTACATCTCATTTAAGGAACAGACGATAGGCTGGGTTATCAGTTTCATTCCAGTGTGGATATCCAAGTGAGGCCAAGAAAGTTTGGAATTTCTTTTGCTCATTCTTGGGAACCTGAAGACCTACCAGGATGCGACCGTAGTCTGCGCCATGATTGCGGTAATGGAAAAGACTGATATTCCAATTAGGCGCCATGCTAGTAAGAAACTTCATCAGCGCACCTGGACGCTCTGGAAATTCAAAACGGTAGAGGAGTTCATCTTGAGCGAGCGTAGAGCGACCGCCCACCATATGGCGCAAGTGGGACTTCGCTAGCTCATCATGTGTCAGATCAATAGTTGCAAACTTTGCTTTACGAAAATGCTTTGCAATAGTAGTGCTGTCAGTCGCCTTTTGTGTGCCAATACCCACAAAAATATGCGCTTCACTTTGATCGGCGATGCGATAGTTAAATTCAGTGACATTGCGATTGCCAAGTAATTCGCAGAAGCGCTTGAAGGAGCCACGCTCCTCTGGAATAGTCACAGCAAAAACAGCTTCGCGGAATTCACCAACATCGGCACGCTCAGCGACAAAGCGAAGGCGACTGAAATTCATGTTGGCACCACAAGCAATCGCTACCAATGTTTTCTTTTTCAGGCGGTGCTTTTCGACGTACTTCTTCATGCCGGCAATGGCTAAAGCACCAGCGGGCTCCAGAATGCTGCGGGTATCTGTGAAGACATCGTTGATGGCGGCGCAGATCTCATCAGTATCGACAGTGATGATGTTATCTACTACGCGTTTACAGATCCGAAAAGTTTCTTTGCCGACCAGCTTTACGGCCGTGCCGTCGGAGAAGAGGCCGACATCCTTCATCTCAATGCGCTTGTTGGCTTCGAGCGAACGTCTCATTGCATCTGAGTCTACGGATTGAACACCAATTACTTTAGTTTTTGGGCTGACTGCTTTGACGTATTCGCCAATGCCAGCAATAAGTCCACCACCACCGATAGCGACAAAAATAGCATCGATAGGCTCTTGATACTGCTGAAAAATTTCTTGGGCAATCGTTCCCTGTCCTGCGATGACATCGGGGTCATCAAATGGATGAACAAAGGTTAAACCCCGTTTTTTCTCTAAAAGCTCAGAGTATTTGAAGGCATCGCTATAGGATTCGCCATGCAAAATCACTTCTACCCAAGAGCCGCCACGCGCCTTTACAGCATCAACTTTGACGCTGGGGGTGGTGAGGGGCATCACGATGACTGCTTTGCACTTCATTTTGGCTGCCGCTAGGGCTACGCCTTGGGCGTGATTGCCTGCTGAAGCTGCAATAACCCCCCGTTTTAGGGCTTCTGGGGGTAAATGGGCCATTTTGTTATAGGCGCCACGCAATTTAAAGGAGAAAACCGGCTGGTTATCCTCCCTTTTGAGCAAAACTTGGTTACCTAAGCGCTTGGTGAGTTCGGGGGCTACTTGGAGCTCTGTTTCCCTGGCCACATCGTAGACTCGGGCCGATAAAATTTTCTTTAAATAGTTCGTTGCCATGCGATGAGCGTACCATGAATGGGCTCTAAGCCCTTAGATTTGCAAGGGTTTATCGCCTTGGGCCAACATCTTTCTTGGATTCCTGCCAATATAAAGATCCCTCAACTAAAATGCATATTTATCAAATATGACGCTATGAACGCTCCATTAGCTTTGAACCAGTTTCTAGATGCGGAAGCGGGCTCACCCCGCCTTCGCGAAATCCCCTACAACTACACCTCCTTTTCCGATCGTGAAATCGTTATTCGCTTATTGGGCGAGGAGTCTTGGCGCGTTCTGAATGATTTGCGTGGAGTTCGCCGAACTGGCCGCTCAGCTCGCATGTTGTTTGAAGTCTTGGGCGATATCTGGGTGGTGCAGCGCAACCCTTTCTTGCAAGATGATTTATTGGATAACGCCAATCGCCGTCAATTATTGGTTGACGCTCTATGGCATCGCCTTGGCGAAGTAAAGAAAAGATCTAGTGGCGAATCCGCTGAGCAAGTTCAGATTTTGTTGAAAGCCGCACATCGTGCGGTTGAAAATTTTGAGCAGGGCTTTAAGGAAGTTATAGAGATTCGTAAACGTGCCCGCAAAGAGCTTGGTCGCATTACCGCTTCTGACAATATTTGTTTTGATGGTGTCTCACGTGCAGCGCACGTAACCGATGCAACGGACTGGCGTGTTGAGTTTCCGCTGGTAGTGTTGAAGCCGGACTATGAGTCTGAAATTCCTGGCCTAGTTAAAGCTTGCGTTGAATTAGGTTTAACCATCATTCCTCGTGGAGGTGGCACTGGTTACACCGGTGGCGCTATTCCTCTCTACGCTATGTCGGCAGTGATTAACACCGAGAAGCTTGAGCAAATTGATGCAGTTAAGCTCAAACGTTTGCCAGGCGTAGATCATGAAGTGTCTACGATCTTTACTGGAGCTGGTGTAGTCACTCGCAGAGTCTCAGATGCTGCAGAGCTCGCTGGGCTTGTGTTTGCGGTCGATCCGACTTCAGCTGATGCCAGTTGCATTGGTGGCAACGTTGCTATGAATGCCGGCGGTAAGAAGGCGGTCTTGTGGGGTACTGCACTTGATAACTTAGCCAGCTGGCGCATGGTGGATCCAGAGGGTAATTGGCTTGATGTCGAACGCCTTGAACATAATCTGGGAAAAATTCACGTTGCAGAAAAAGTACGCTTTCAGCTGACATGGTCTGATGGTTCGAGTGAGCCAGGTGAACGCATTCTAAAAACAGAAATTTTAGAAGTAGAAGGTAAGCGCTTCCGTAAAGAAGGTTTAGGTAAGGATGTGACGGATAAGTTTTTATCAGGTCTGCCTGGCGTTCAAAAGGAAGGTTGCGATGGACTCATTACCAGCGCTACCTGGATTTTGCATCGCATGCCGAAGTTCATGCGCACGGTTTGCTTGGAGTTTTTTGGTCAAGCGCAAGAGGCGATTCCTAGCATCGTAGAAATCAAAGCCTATCTTGATGGCTTGAGTAAGAATGGCGGACCAATCCTTGCTGGCTTAGAGCATTTAGATGATCGCTATTTGAGGGCGGTTGGTTACTCGACTAAATCCAAGCGCAATGCTTTACCTAAGATGGTATTGATTGGCGATATTGCTGGTGATGATGAAGAGGCTGTAGCGGCAGCAACAAGTGAAGTCGTGCGTATGGCCAACAACCGCGTGGGTGAAGGCTTTGTGGCGGTAAGTGCTGAAGCACGCAAGAAGTTTTGGTTGGATCGTGCGCGCACTGCTGCGATTGCCCGTCATACCAATGCCTTTAAGATCAATGAAGATGTGGTGATTCCATTGCCGCGCATGGGCGAATACACCAACGGTATTGAGCGCATCAATATCGAGCTCTCCCTTAAAAATAAATTACAAGTTTTAGATGGCCTAGAAGCTTTTCTGAAGAAGAGTCCCTTGCCGCTTGGCAAGAACGATGAAGACTATGAAATTCCTAGCGCTGAAATCTTGGGTGATCGTGTACAGCAAGCGCTAGAGTTGATTGGTAAAGTGCGGACAAATTGGTCTGTATGGCTCAAGGAGATGGATACCTACTTCCCAGGTTTGCAGGATTACGGCCTACGCGCCTCCTGGAAGACAGAAGTTCGTGCTGAGCTCCGAATTATTTTTGGCGGCTTAGCATTTGAGCCTATCCTCAATGAGCTAGAAGCGATTCATAAAAATGTTTTGCGCAAGCGCGTGTTTGTAGCATTGCACATGCATGCTGGTGACGGTAATGTTCATACCAACATTCCGGTGAATTCAGATGACTACGAGATGTTGCAAGATGCACACCGCGCTGTTGATCGAATTATGAAATTGGCTCGCTCACTAGATGGTGTGATTTCTGGTGAGCATGGTATTGGTATTACGAAGCTCGAGTATTTGACTGAAGAAGAGCTGAAGGATTTCCGCGCTTATAAAAATCGCGTCGATCCTGAGGGTCGCTTCAACAAAGGCAAGTTGATGCCGCATGCTGATCTCAGCATTGCCTATACTCCGAGCTTTGGTTTGATGGGGCATGAGTCCATCATCATGCAGCAGAGTGATATTGGTGCGATTGCTGATAGCGTGAAAGATTGTTTACGTTGCGGTAAGTGCAAGCCGGTCTGCTCTACACATGTACCGCGTGCTAATTTGCTGTACAGCCCACGTGACAAAATTTTGGCAACTTCTTTATTGATTGAAGCTTTCTTATATGAAGAGCAAACGCGTCGTGGCGTATCGATTCGTCATTGGGAGATGTTTGATGACGTGGCGGCACATTGCACTGTATGTCATAAGTGTTTGACACCATGTCCAGTCAATATTGATTTTGGCGATGTGACAATGAATATGCGTAACTTGTTGCGCAAGATGGGTCAGCAGCGCTTTAATCCTGGGACAGCAGCATCCATGCTCTTCTTGAATGCTACTGATCCAGACACAATCAAGATGGTCCGTAAAACCATGATTGGGTGGGGTTACAAGCTTCAGCGTTTGGGCAATGATGTTTTCCGTAAATTGGCGCGTAAGCAAACTGCGCATCCGCCTGCGACGGTCACAAAGCCAAACATAAAAGAGCAGGTCATTTTCTTTGTGAATAAGAAGATGCCTGGTAACTTACCTAAGAAAACAGCTCGTGCGCTCTTGGATATTGAGGATGCGAACTACGTTCCGATTATTCGTGATCCAAAAACAACTTCTGCAGATACAGAAGCCGTGTTTTATTTTCCGGGCTGTGGTTCTGAGCGTTTGTTCTCTCAGGTAGGCTTAGCTACACAAGCCATGTTGTGGAATGTCGGTGTGCAGACTGTGTTGCCTCCGGGTTACCTCTGTTGCGGCTATCCACAGCGTGGCAATGGCGACTTTGATAAAGCGGAGAAGATGATTACGGACAATCGTGTTCTCTTCCATCGCGTAGCTAATACCCTAAATTACTTGGATATCAAGACAGTTGTGGTTTCATGCGGCACTTGTTATGACCAGTTGGCGGGCTATCAGTTTGAGCAAATCTTCCCAGGTTGCCGCATTATTGATATCCATGAGTACTTGCTTGAAAAGGGTGTCAAACTTTCGAATGTGACTGGCGTGAAGTATATGTATCACGATCCATGCCACTCGCCGATGAAATTGCAAGATCCATTGAAGACGGTGAATGAGTTGATTCAGTCAGAAGATGGCAAGGCGATTCAGAAGAATGATCGCTGTTGTGGTGAATCTGGAACGCTTGCAGTAACACGTCCCGATATTTCAACTCAAGTACGTTTCCGTAAGCAGATTGAAATGGAGAAGGGCGCCAATGAATTGCGCAAAGATGATTTCACTGGTGATGTCAAAGTGCTGACTAGCTGCCCATCTTGCCTGCAAGGCCTCACTCGCTTTGATGCAGATAGTGGTACGACAGCTGACTACATCGTCGTTGAAATGGCGCAAAAATTATTAGGCCCTGATTGGATGCAGGATTATGTTTCCAAGGTAAACCAAGGTGGTATCGAGAGGGTATTGGTTTAATGATTCCAACTAATGTTGTAGTGCATCAGCAGTCAAAAGTACTAGAGCTCAGTTATGACAATGGCAATACATATCGTCTTCCATTTGAATTCTTGAGGGTGGTATCTCCTTCAGCCGAGGTGCAGGGTCACGGCCCAGGGCAAGAAACTTTGCAAACTGGTAAGCGTGAGGTGCTCATCGCCAATATTGAGCCGGTAGGCCATTACGCTCTGAAGCCTTCATTTTCTGATGGGCATGATTCTGGTTTATATACCTGGGATTTCTTGCAATTTTTATGTGAGAACCATGAGGCACTTTGGAAAGAGCATTTGGATAAGTTAGCCGCTGCTGGTCTGGACCGCGACACTCCAATGAGTATTGCCGGTGGTAAGTCTTGCGGTAGTCATTGAGCATTTAAATAAATAGAGCGAAGAATATGAGTAAGACCCACTTTGGATACCAAAGCGTCGATGAAGCTGAAAAAGCGGGTAAGGTCGCAGAGGTATTTCATTCTGTAGCTAGCAAATACGATGTTATGAATGACTTGATGTCATTTGGCCTTCATCGCTTGTGGAAGAAGGTCACGATTGCTCGTGCTCAAGTGCGTCCCGGTCAAAAGATATTGGACATTGCAGGTGGCACTGGTGACTTGGCCGCTGCCTTTGCGCGTGCGGCAGGCTGGGGTCATAACCCAGAAGCGCAAGTGTGGTTAAGCGACATTAATGCTTCTATGTTGGGTGTTGGTCGCGATCGTCTAATAGACAAAGGTTTGGTTTTGCCTTGCGTTCAGTTTGACGCAGAGAAAATCCCTTTTCCAACTGCTCACTTTGATGTGGTGACTGTAGCCTTTGGTTTACGCAATATGACTCATAAAGATGTTGCTTTAAAAGAGATGTTGCGCGTAATTAAGCCGGGTGGCCGTGTATTGGTGCTCGAGTTTTCTAAGCCAGATGCTTTTTTGCAGCCGGTTTACGACACTTATTCGTTCAAGGTATTGCCTTGGTTGGGTGAAAAAATTGCCCAGGATTCTGAGAGCTATCGTTATTTAGCTGAATCCATTCGCATGCATCCGGATGCTGAAGCCCTTAAAGACATCATGCTGGGGGTCGGTTTTGATGAAGTTGATACCCATAGAATGACTGGGGGTATCGTTGCGCTGCATATTGGTATTAAATACTAGTGAATTTGTAGTTTTTAGCAGTCAAGAATTAAAGTAGTTTTATAGGGGATAAAAATATGAATAAGCATTTTTTCAAGGCAGTTCTATTAAGCGTCAGCTTAATATTGGCTACCGTTGGTCATGCTGATGCTGCCCGTTTAGGTGGCGGAAGAAGTATTGGTAAGGCGCCAAGTGCACCAATGCAAAAGCAAGCAGCTCCTGTGCAAAAACCAGCTCAACAAGCTCAACCAGCGGCACCAGCTGCAACCCCTCAGGCGCCAGCACCAAGCCGCTTTGGCGGTATGGGTGGAATCCTGGGCGGTCTTGCCGCAGGCCTTGGCATTGGATATCTCTTGTCTCATTTTGGTATGGGTGAGGCTGCATCTTCATTGATTACTGGATTGTTAATTGCTGTTCTAGCAGGCTTTGCCATCATGTTTGTGATGAGAAGAATGTTGCCCGCCTTATCTGGCGCAAACAAGAGTCCCCAAGTTACCTCTCAGGGGATGCAGCGCGCAAATATGGATCAAGCCCCTAGGCAAGAGCCTGCATTTACTCCCGCTGCAAATGCATTTGGTAGTGTTGCCGCCGAGCCAGCACCATTCCAATCCACCTTGCCTCCAGGATTTGATGAATACGCATTTTTAGATAATGCGAAGCAATATTTTTCAGGCTTGCAAAAGGCATGGGATCAGGGCGATCTTGCTGCCTTGCGTGAGTACACCACCCCAGAGATGTTCGCCACAATTGAGCAGGACCTAGCGGGTCGTGCTGATAGCGCCAATCAAACCGATGTCGTGACGCTCAATGCACAGCTCATCGGAATTGAGACAACCGACAATACCTATTACTGTAGCGTGCAGTTCACAGGCATGATTCGTGAGCAAGTCGGCGCACAGGCGAATAATTTTTCTGAAATTTGGAATTTAAGTAAGCCAGTAAACGGCCCTGGAGGCTGGGTACTAGCGGGTATTTCTCAGTTGGTTTAAGCTTGAGGTACTTTCCATTGAAAGCCCGCACTTGTGCGGGTTTTTTACACTTATGACCACCGCATCTCCCGCTACCCACCATATCGCAGCTTCTGCCGCTTGCCGAGGGATCAATCATGTCCTGAAGGCTGAGCCATGGGCTATGGCAGAGTTAGCGCGGCATGCTGGCAAAGTGATTTTGTTGAGTCTGCCAATTGGTAAGCTCTGTATTGAATTGACGCCCGAGGGTTTTCTAGCCCCTTTAACGAATATTGATGGCGCCTCTCTTGAATTAGAAGTCTCTCCTGAAGCGCTGAGCGCTCTGGCCGGTGGACCTGGTAATTTACGAGAACAGGCAATGAAGTCAGTCAAGATTACTGGTGATGCTGACTTAGCCCAACTATTGGGTCGCTTAGCAGGCCAAATTCGGTGGGAGTATGAGGAGGATCTAGCGCATTTCATTGGAGATGCTCCCGCTAACTTTGCTGTTCGTCAAGGTAAGAAATTCATTTCTGCCGGGAAGTCCGCTGCGACTGATCTACTTGAAAATGTAGTGGAGTACGTCAGCGAAGAAAGAAAAGTACTTTTGAATAAACGAGATTTTATGATTCGCAAGAATGAGTTAAACGCATTGCGTGATGCGGTTGATCGAGTAGAAAAGCGCATCCAACTTTTAGAGCGAAAAGGTTAATTCATTGTGCGTCGTTTAGCTCGCCTTTCTTTCATTTTCTTCACTGCATGGCGTTATGGCTTATTGCCATTGCTACGCGATATTCTGAAGCCAGGTATTCGTCGTGGCTTATTAACTATTCTTTGCTGGACTTCGCCGGGTCAGTCTCTTCCAAGAGGTGAGCGCATTCGTTTGACTTTAGAAGCGCTAGGTCCAATCTTCGTGAAGTTTGGGCAGGTGCTCTCTACTCGACGTGATTTATTGCCGGAAGATATTTCTAATGAATTGGCAAAGTTGCAAGATCAAGTCCCACCGTTTTCTAATGCTGAATCTTGTCGCTTGATTGAGCAGGCGATGGGGCAATCCATCGAAGAAGTATTTATTAGTTTTGATGCAACCCCCGTAGCTAGCGCCTCTGTAGCCCAAGTACACTTTGGCTTACTACGCGGTACCGAGAAGCATCCGGAGTGGGAAGGTCGTGCGGTAGCCGTTAAGGTTCTTCGCCCAGGTATTCTGCCAATCATTGATGGCGATCTTGCTTTGCTCTATGACTTAGCAAAAATCATTGAAAGGCTTTCTGACGATGGTCGTCGTCTAAAGCCACGCGAGAATGTTGCAGAGTTTGATACCTATTTGCATGATGAATTAGATCTCATGCGTGAGGCGGCAAATGCAAGTCAATTACGTCGCTATTTTGTTGACTCTAAAAAGTTAATGATTCCAGAGATGTATTGGGATTTATGTCATACCAATGTCATCGTGATGGAAAAGATGGATGGCATCTCGATTGGACGAACAGCAGAGTTGCGCGCTGCTAGTGTTGACTTCAAAAAACTTGCCGCTGATGGCGTAGAAATATTTTTCACGCAAGTATTTGAGCATGGTTTCTTTCATGCGGACATGCATCCTGGCAACATCATGATCAGTCTTGAGCCAGAAACATTTGGTCGATTTATTTCTCTAGATTTCGGGATTGTTGGCGCACTGAGTCAGTCTGACAAGAGTTATCTGGCATTAAATTTCTTAGCCTTCTTTAATCGCGATTACCGCCGTGTTGCTGAATTACATATTGAGTCTGGCTGGGTTCCTGCTAATACACGCGTTGAAGAGCTTGAAGGTGCAATACGCTCCGTTTGCGAACCTTACTTTGATCGCCCTTTAAAGGAAATCTCCCTAGGGATCGTGCTGATGCGTTTATTCCAGACCTCCCGCCGCTTCAAGGTAGAAATTCAGCCGCAGCTCACTTTGCTCCAGAAGACTTTGCTCAATGTTGAAGGTCTTGCTCGCCAGCTTGATCCAGATATGGACCTTTGGAAGACTGCCAAGCCAATTTTGGAAAAATGGGTCAGTCAGCAGTTGGGTTGGAGGGCTTTGGTGGATGGCATTAAGGCCGAGGCGCCTAGTTGGGCCCAAATTTTGCCAACCTTGCCACGCCTGATTGCCGAAAGTTTGGGGCAAGCGCGAATCCCTCGAAAAGATCAAAACACTGAATTAGAGGTCTTAAAAGGCCTTTTAATGCAGGAAAGACGTACTCATCGCCTCTTGGTAGGTGCTTTGCTGTTTGCGGGCGGCTTTTTGGCTGGGATTCTGATAATCGGTCTTGGTCTTTACTAGACTGTCCCCAGCCGTCGCTTAAACCGCTAAAATGCCAGGTTAGGCAAGGCGTAAGCATAGGCAAATGAAAAAATACTTTATTGCAGGCATTTTGGTGTGGGCACCGATGTCAATCACCATCTGGGTGATTGCATGGGGTCTAGGCCTGCTCGACGGTGTTTTTGGCTCTGTAATGCATGCCATTATTGCCGTATTCCCTAGTCAGTTTGCCGCTGATTTGCAGCATTTCCGTGAGTTGCCGGGCGTTGGTATTTTGATTGTTGTTTCAGTCATCATGATTACTGGATTGCTCGCCATCAGCTTTGCGGGGCAGTGGTGGATGAAGGTGTGGAATCGGTTTATGAACCGTATTCCGATCGTTAGATCCATTTATTCCAGCGTTCAACAAGTTTCTTCTACGTTATTTTCTGGCAGTGGCCAAGCTTTTAGTAAAGCATTATTAATTCGTTATCCGCATGCAGATTCTTGGGCGATTGCGTTCCAGACTGGCATGCCAGCAAAAGAAGTTGCCGCAAAGTTGGGCGAGGATTACGTCAACGTATTTCTGCCAACTACGCCAAATCCAACCTCTGGTTTTTTTATGATCGTCCCACGTGCGCACACCATTGAATTAGAGATGAGCGTCGAAGAGGCGCTCAAACATATTGTTTCAATGGGATCCGTTCCCCCCACCAGTTCATCTGGTTTGACCGCAATTGGGTCAAGCCATCATCTTTGATTTATAGGAAATTGTTATGTCGATGCGAAGCCATACCTGCGGTCAGGTAACTGAATCACTCATTGGTCAAGAAATTATTCTCTCTGGTTGGGTGAATCGTCGCCGTGACCATGGCGGCGTGATCTTTATTGATCTACGTGATCACCAAGGTTTTGTTCAGGTAGTCTGCGATCCAGATCGCCCAGAGATGTTTGCATTGGCTGAGCAGGTTCGTAATGAGTTTTGTATTCAGATCAAAGGCTTGGTACGTGCGCGTCCTGCTGGCACTGAGAATAATGATTTAGTGAGTGGAAAGATTGAAGTGCTTTGCCATAGCTTGGTCATTCTTAATGCGTCTATTACTCCTCCATTCCAATTGGAAGATGAGAATTTATCTGAGACAACTCGTTTAACCCATCGTGTACTTGATTTGCGTCGCCCGCAAATGCAGAAGAATTTGCGTTTGCGTTACAACGTTGCCATGGAATGCCGTCGCTACTTAGATGCTGCTGGTTTCATTGATATTGAAACACCGATGTTGACAAAGAGCACTCCTGAAGGTGCGCGCGATTATTTAGTTCCTTCACGTGTCCATGATGGCCAGTTCTTTGCACTGCCACAGTCTCCTCAGTTATTTAAACAATTATTGATGGTGGCTGGATTTGATCGTTACTACCAAATTACAAAATGTTTCCGTGACGAAGATTTGCGTGCTGATCGTCAGCCTGAATTTACTCAGATCGACTGTGAAACAGCCTTCTTGGATGAATTAGAAATCCGTGAGCTATTTGAAAACATGATTCGTCATATTTTCAAAACCACTATGAATGTGGAGTTGCCTAATCCATTCCCAACGATGCCTTATTCAGAAGGTATGGCGCGCTTCGGTTCAGATAAGCCAGATCTGCGTGTGAATTTTGAATTCACAGAATTGACTGACTTGATGAAAGATGTGGATTTCAAGGTCTTCTCTGGCGCAGCAAACCAAGAGGGTGGTCGCGTAGTTGGTTTGTGCGTACCTGGCGGCGCTGAAATTAGCCGTAGTGAAATTGATGACTACACTCAATTTGTAGCAATCTATGGCGCCAAAGGCTTGGCGTGGATCAAGGTGAACTCTGTTGCTGAAGGTCGAAATGGTTTGCAATCACCAATCGTGAAGAACTTGCATGATGCTGCTATTGAAGGCATCTTGAAGCGCACTGGCGCTAAAGATGGCGACATTATTTTCTTCGGTGCTGATAAAGAAAAAGTAGTCAATGACGCTATCGGTGGCTTGCGTTTGAAGATTGGTCACTCTGCTTGGGGTAAAGAGCATGGACTGTCTACTGAAGGTTGGAAACCATTGTGGGTGGTTGATTTCCCAATGTTTGAATATGATGACGACAATGCCCGCTGGGTTGCATGTCACCATCCATTCACAAGTCCTAAAGATGAGCACATGCAGTACCTCGAATCAAATCCAGGTAAGTGCTTGGCTAAAGCCTATGACATGGTTCTGAACGGCAGTGAGATTGGTGGCGGATCAGTCCGTATTCACCAAGAGGTAGTTCAAAGTCAGGTATTCCGTGCCTTGAAGATTGGTGCTGAAGAAGCGCAGGCTAAGTTTGGATTCTTGTTAGATGCCTTGCAATATGGCGCGCCTCCACATGGTGGTATTGCGTTTGGTCTGGATCGTATCGTCACTATGATGACTGGTGCTGAGTCTATTCGTGATGTGATCGCCTTCCCTAAAACGCAACGTGCCCAGTGCTTATTGACACAGGCTCCTAGCCCAGTGGATGAGCGTCAGTTAAAAGAATTGCATATTCGTTTGCGTCAAGCTACTCCGGCTGCTTAAGCAAGAAAGTCTTAAGGTATCTTGAAAATCCCCATTTCGGTTTTAGTAGTTATTTACAAATCGAATGGGGAGGTCTTGCTAATAGAGCGGGCCGATAAAGCCAATTTCTGGCAATCTGTGACTGGCAGTATCGATTCCCTCGATGAGGATCTCCGGATTGCTGCTGCACGCGAAGTGCTTGAAGAGACGGGAATTGATGTTGATGCTCTTCCGGTAGGCTCCTTGCAAGATATGCATCATCAGATCGAGTATGAGATCTACCCGCAGTGGCGTCACCGCTACGCCCCTGGGGTTACTAGAAACACTGAGCATTGGTTTTCATTGTTAGTGCCAGATGACACTCAAGTTCAATTGGCCCCTAGAGAACATGTAGCTTATCAGTGGCTAGCTTCTACAGATGCTGCTAGTAAATGTTTTTCGCGAAGTAATGGCGAAGCAATTTTGCAGCTATTCTCTGCGCGCTAGAGTGGAAGTGACTAAGATAGAGCGATGAGACATTCATCAGGGCATCACCACTCAGCAGGAAATCAAAAGCCATCATCGGGAAACGACTGGAAAGTCATCCGTGATTTACTTCCCTACTTATTGGAATACAAGTTTAGGGTTGCAATTGCACTGACTTGTTTAGTGGCGGCTAAGGTTACCAACCTTGGTATTCCGATTTTGATGAAGCAATTGATTGATGAGCTCAATATTAAAGCGGGCTCTCCCCAAGCTTTATTGGTAGTACCAGCAGGATTGATTTTGGCCTATGGTCTCTTGAGGGTTTCTGCATCTTTATTTACCGAGCTACGTGAATCCCTCTTTGCTCGCGTTACTCAAAATGCAGTTCGAAAAGTAGCTCTTCAAGTCTTTGAGCATTTGCATTCCTTGGCACTGAGTTTTCATCTAGCTCGTCAGACCGGTGGAGTCAGTCGAGATATTGAGCGGGGTACTCGCGGTATTCAGTCGCTGATTTCTTATTCGCTTTACAGCATCCTACCGACCTTGATTGAGTTTTGCTTGGTGCTGGGCTACTTAGCTTACGCGTACGATATTTGGTTTGCTGTTATCACCTTGGTTGCATTGGTGCTCTATATTGCCTTTACGGTAGTTGTTACTGAGTGGCGTACGCATTTCCGTCGCACTATGAATGACATGGATTCCAAAGCGAATCAGAAGGCAATTGATTCATTATTGAATTTTGAGACCGTGAAGTATTTTGGTAACGAAGCCTTTGAGGCCAGCCGTTATGACCAAAATCTCATCCGCTACCAAACAGCTGCTGTGAAGTCCCAAAAATCCTTAGCCGTACTCAATCTTGGACAGCAAGCAATTATTGCCATTGGATTAGTCCTCATTTTGTGGCGAGCAACGCAGGGTGTGATTGACGGGTCTATGACCTTGGGTGATTTAGTCTTGGTTAACACCTTGATGATTCAGTTGTACATTCCATTGAATTTCTTAGGGGTGATCTATCGCGAGATCAAGCAGGCTTTGACTGATATGGATCGTATGTTCTCCCTTCTTAATACAGAGAAAGAGATTGCAGATGTACCTAATGCGCAGGCTTTGCATATTAATAATCAAGGCCGTGGCCCGGATGTTCGTTTTGAGAATGTCTCTTTTCATTACGATGCCAAGCGTGAAATTCTGAAGGATGTGAGTTTTAATATTCCAGCGGGAACCATTACTGCCGTTGTAGGTCAGAGCGGTGCGGGTAAGAGTACTCTGGCTCGCTTACTGTTTCGTTTTTATGACGCTCAGTCCGGCAAGATCCTGATCGATGATCAAAATATTGTGGATGTTACTCAATCTAGCTTGCGCAAAGCGATTGGTATCGTTCCGCAAGATACCGTTTTATTTAATGACACTATTGGTTACAACATCGCCTATGGCAATCCCAATGCGTCGATTGAAGAGGTTCATGAGGCTGCCAGAGCTGCGCAGATAGATCGTTTTATTAAGCATCTTCCTGATGGTTATGACACTCAAGTAGGTGAGCGTGGCCTGAAGTTGTCTGGTGGTGAGAAGCAGCGTGTTGCGATTGCCCGCACTTTACTTAAAAAGCCGGCGATGCTTATTTTTGATGAGGCAACATCGGCCTTAGATTCCAAGACGGAGAGAGCATTTCAGGAAGAGTTGCTTGGTTTGGCTAAAAATCGTACGACTTTGATCATTGCCCACAGACTCTCTACGATTGTTCATGCTGATCAAATACTGGTAATGGATCATGGCCAGATTGTGGAGCGTGGAACGCATGCTGAGCTTTTGGCTGCCAATCGTCGATATGCTGAGATGTGGCAAATGCAAGAGCGCACTGCGCTTGATTAGAATATCTGCATGCGCCAGCAAGAAACTATTCTCAAAAATGCCTTTGCAGCAGCCTTAGCAGTTGCTGACCCCAAGAAAATCGTCCCCGAATATCTTGGGCAGATCTTCGCTCCAGGTTCGGAGCCCAAGGGAAGATGTTTGGTAGTTGGTGCAGGTAAGGCAAGTGCATCTATGGCAACGGCCCTAGAGTCTCATGCGAAGAATCATTGGCCCAATGCAATTCTTGAGGGCGTAGTGTTAACCAGATACGGGCACCACTCTCCAACTAGCCATATCCAAATTATTGAAGCAGGTCACCCTGTACCCGATCAGGCTGGCATGGATGGCGCTAAAGAAATCTACCGCCTAGTAAGCGAGTTGAATCAAGGCGATATTCTGATTGCCTTAATCTCTGGCGGCGGGTCTAGTTTGCTCACCTTGCCTCAAGCCGGTATCAGCATTGAAGATATGCGCAAAACAACGGAAGCGTTATTACGTTCTGGTGCACCTATTGAAGAAATGAACGTCGTTCGTAAACACTTGTCAGCGATTCAAGGTGGCAATTTAGCAAGACTGGCGATTGCGCGAGGCGCTCGAGTCGAGGCTTTGCTGATTTCTGATGTTACGGGAGATGCGCCTGCAGATATTGCAAGCGGACCGTGTGCTCCAGATTATTCGACCTATCAAGATGCTCTCAATATTTTGACTAAACATCACTTGGATTCAGACTCGATTCCGGAATCTGTTTTATCTCACTTGCAGCGCGGTGTTGCTGGTGAAGTGCCGGAGACCTTAAAAGAGGCTGACCTAAAAAATACTTCAGTAAGTAACCATGTGATTGCCACTGCTTATAAGAGTCTTGAGGCTGCTGCTGAGTATGTCCGAATACAAGGTTATGAGCCAGTGATTTTGGGTGACACTATTACTGGTGAGGCGCAGGATGTGGGCATAGAGCAAGCTAGCTTGGCACGTCAGCATTTGCTTGCCAAGACTAATGCGCCAATCGCCCTTATCTCGGGTGGCGAGTGCACGGTGACTATTCCCAATGGAATAAAAGGTCGCGGTGGTCGCTGTAGCGAATATTTACTCTCACTTTTTGCAGCCTCCCCGGATATGCCTAATATTTCTGCTCTAGCTGCTGATACTGATGGTATCGATGGCAGTGAGAAGAATGCCGGTGCGTGGTTTACCCCTGAGATTTGCCAGGCTGCTAATAAGCAAGACTTGATCCCTTCACAGTATCTGGATCAGCACGATTGCTATGGTTTTTTTGCGCAATTAGATGCTTTGGTGGAAACTGGCCCTACACTAACAAATGTGAATGATTTCCGCATCATCTTGCTAGATAAATAATTATGACCAATACCTCAACCCAAATTCAATTGACTCAGCCTGATGATTGGCATTTACATATTCGTGATGGCGAAGTCATGAAAGATGTTTTGGCGGATACTGCGCGCCAGTTTGCGCGTGCCATCATCATGCCGAACTTAAAGCCACCGGTGACTACGGTTGATTTAGCAAATGCCTATCGTGGTCGAATTGAAGCAAGTCTTCAATCATTGGGTGTGACGAACTTTACTCCATTAATGACCTTGTATCTCACTGATAACACTTCGGCGGATGAAGTGCGCAAGGCAAAAGCTGCTGGCATTGTTGGATTTAAGTTATACCCCGCTGGAGCCACAACCAATAGTGATGCGGGCGTTAGTGATATCAAGCGTTGCTATGCTGCACTTGAAGCGATGCAGGCTGTTGGTATGCCTTTGTTGGTGCACGGTGAGGTGACTAGCGCTGAGATTGATATCTTTGATCGCGAGGCAGTATTTATTGATCAAGTGCTCGAGCCTTTGCGCAAAGATTTTCCGGAGCTCAAGATCGTGTTTGAACACATCACCACCAAGCAGGCTGCACACTATGTCCGTGATGCGCAAACTGATGGAAAAAATAGCTTAGCTGCCACCATCACGCCACAACATTTATTAATGAATCGCAATGCAATTTTTGCTGGCGGCATTCGTCCACACAATTATTGCTTGCCAGTACTCAAGCGTGAAGAGCACCGCATTGCCTTGCTTGAAGCCGCAACGAGTGGCAGCCCCAGATTTTTCTTGGGCACTGATAGTGCGCCACACGCCAAGGGCGCTAAAGAAGCCGCTTGTGGTTGTGCTGGTTGTTACAGCGCTTTTAATGCCTTGGGTTTATATGCTGAGGCATTTGAGGGTGTTGGTAAGCTGGATAAGCTTGAGGGCTTCGCTAGTTTCTTTGGCTCTGACTTTTATTCATTACCCCGCAATACCAAGAAAATTACTTTGGTGAAGCAGGCGCAAAATATTCCAGCAGAACTTCCTTTGGGTGACTCCACCATAGTGCCGCTACGTGCTGGCGAGACTATCGCCTGGACTTTGGCTTAAGCCGCCCCATCTCCTCACAATTTATTTTTTAGGTTAAATTTCTGCGACTGCGTTAGACTGCAGGCGCAGAGTCAATTGGGCAATCGCCGCCTCTTTATTGAGGGGGAGGAAAGTCCGGACTCCATAGGGAAGGGTGATGGCTAACGGCCATCCACGGTGACGTGAGGAATAGGGCCACAGAGACGAGCGTATTTAGTTACGGTGAAACGCGGTAACCTCCACCTGGAGCAATCCCAAGTAAGCAGGCGATGAGGCTTCCCGCTGAGTCTGCGGGTAGGGAGCTTGAGCCGTCAGGTAACTGCCGGCCTAGAGGAATGATTGCCCCTAGATGCAAATCTAGGCGACAGAATCCGGCTTATCGATTGACTCTGCACCTTCCAGATGCTTATTCATCGTTCTGGATTTCAATCGAATACGTGATTTCTGCTGTTTTAGCGAGCATGGTTGTAGCTGAGCAGTATTTTTCATGGGATAGCTTCACTGCACGTTCAACCTTGGCTAAATCTAGGTTTTTACCTTTAACCGTGAAATGCAGGTTAATTTTTGTAAATATCTTGGGTTCAGTCTCTGCGCGCTCGGCTGTTAATTGGACATCGCAGGCGCTAATCTCTTGACGAGCGCGTTGTAGGATGAGAACCACATCAAAGGCAGAGCAGCCGCCTGTTCCTGCCAAAATCAGCTCCATAGGCCTTGGGGCGCTATTTTTACCCCCAGATTCAGGCGGACCATCCATAGTGACTTGGTGACCGCTACCGGTTTCTGCTGAAAAGGCCATTCCGCCATTACCCAACCAAGTTACTCGACATTCCATGCTAGTGACCCCTAAATTCAAAAATTAATCAATAATATCAATAGTTTACCAATAATGGCGAACTTCAGTTGCTGGTTCAATTTTGCAAAAAAGCATCAAAAAATTGATTTTGGTCAATTTTCTTGCGTTGCACCATATATCTTGTGTAGAATAACCATATTGGTAGTCAGTCTTATACAAGACTGCGACTTACCTCCCAGTGTCTCCTCCACTTAAACATAGGTGGATTCCAACCCAGGACTCGTTCCTGGGTTTTTTTGGGTTACAATTCAAGGCTTTACTGAATTACCGAACCAGTCAGCGGTAATTGTTGTACCAAGTGAATTACAGAATCTGCGAGCTTGCAAACATAAGCAGGGCCAAGGTGGACGTAATTTGATTGGAGTAATTTTTTTTGACTATAACAATTTGAGAAATCATGAAAACTTTTTCTGCAAAATCCCATGAGGTAGTGCATGAATGGTTCGTGATTGACGCTACGGACAAAGTCCTCGGTCGTGTCGCCAGTGAAGTGGCACACCGTCTACGCGGCAAGCACAAGCCTGAATACACCCCACACGTTGATACCGGCGACTTCATTGTTGTCATCAACTCTTCTAAGCTTCGTGTCACAGGCACAAAAGGCTTGAACAAAATTTATTACCGTCACAGCGGATACCCAGGTGGTATTAGCTCGACTAACTTCGACAAGATGCAAGATCGTTTCCCAGGTCGCGCTTTGGAGAAGGCTGTGAAAGGTATGTTGCCAAAAGGCCCACTAGGTTATGCCATGATTAAGAAATTAAAAGTCTACGGCGACGCCAGTCATCCGCATGCGGCTCAACAGCCAAAAGCGTTAGAGATTTAAGGAAACCAAATGGCTATTAATTACGGAAATTGGAATTACGGCACAGGACGTCGCAAGAGCTCTGTAGCACGTGTATTCATTAAATCTGGCAAAGGTGAGATTATCGTTAACGGTAAACCTATCGATGCTTACTTTGCTCGCGAAACATCACGCATGATCGCTCGTCAGCCTTTGGCTCTCACGGCTCACCTAACAACCTTTGATATCAAAGTAAACGTTAGTGGTGGCGGTGAAACTGGCCAAGCTGGTGCAGTTCGTCACGGTGTAACTCGTGCATTGATGGACTACGACATCACTTTGAAGCCAGCCCTGTCTAAAGCAGGTTTGGTAACTCGCGATGCTCGTGAAGTTGAGCGTAAAAAAGTTGGTCTGCATGGCGCGCGTCGTCGTAAGCAGTTCAGCAAGCGCTAATTTCTTTCAGTCGCTTTAGTTTTATCGAAAGGGTCGCGCAAGCGGCCCTTTTTGTTTCTACAATCTAGGTATTAAAGAAATAAAATTCATCAGTCGGTATTTTGGAGAATGGCATGATTAAAGTTGGCATCGTAGGCGGCACTGGATATACCGGAGTGGAATTACTGCGTTTATTGGCGCAACACCCCGAAGTCAAAATTCAGGCAATTACTTCTCGTACAGAGGCTGGCATGCCTGTAGCTGAGATGTTTCCCTCTTTACGTGGCCGCATTGATCTCAAATTCACGACACCAGATGAAGCCAAATTAAATGAATGCGACGTGGTGTTCTTTGCAACACCCCATGGCGTAGCAATGGCGCAAGCCAAAGAGTTGCTTGCTAATAATGTGAAGATCTTGGATCTCGCTGCTGACTTCCGCCTGAAGGATGTCAAAGAATTTGCTAAGTGGTATGGCATGGAGCATGGCTGCCCAGAAATTTTGGCTGAAGCAGTTTATGGTTTGGCAGAAATCAATCGTGAAGAAATTAAAAAAGCCCGTGTAGTTGGTTTAGCTGGCTGTTACCCAACTTCTGTGCAGCTTGGGCTTGCTCCATTGCTTTCGCTAAAGTCTACAGGTGGCAAGCAACTGATTGATGGCACGCATATTATTTCTGACTCAAAGTCAGGCACATCTGGTGCTGGACGTAAGGCGGAGATTGGAACCTTGTTGTCAGAGTCTAGTGATAACTTCAAGGCTTACGGCGTCAAAGGCCATCGTCATCTTCCTGAAATCGTTCAGGGCTTAAAGGCAATCGCTGGTCATGATCAGATTGGTCTAACATTTGTGCCGCATTTGACGCCAATGATTAGAGGGATTCATTCAACCTTGTATGTCCGCTTGACTGAGGCTGGCATGAAGGTGGATTTCCAAAAGCTGTATGAGGATTTCTATAATGGTGAGCCTTTTGTAGATGTGATGCCTGCTGGTAGTCACCCAGAAACACGCTCTGTACGGGGTAGTAATGGCTTACGGATCGCCATTCATCGTCCCGGTGACGGCGATACTTTAGTCATTTTGGTAGTTGAGGATAACTTGGTGAAGGGTGCCTCAGGCCAGGGCGTTCAGTGTATGAACCTGATGTTTGGCTTGCCTGAGACCACTGGATTAACGCAGATTGCTGTTTCACCATAATCAGGCGTGCTGGAAAGACCCTTCAGCACACTTGGAATTAAAAGCCTAAAATAAGTCATTGCCTTTTGAATTAGGAGTAAATCATGACCCAATTAGCTACGCAAGAAACTGTGCAACCTGCACGAGATTTAGCTGAACCACCAACCCCATTGGTGTTTACGGATAGCGCTGCTGCAAAAGTGGCTGACTTGATTGCTGAAGAAGGCAATCCTGAATTAAAACTGCGCGTGTTTGTTCAAGGCGGTGGTTGCTCAGGATTTCAGTATGGCTTCACATTTGATGATGCTGTTAATGAAGATGACACACTCTTTGAAAAGAATGGCGTAACTTTATTGGTAGATTCAATGAGCTTCCAATATTTAGTTGGCGCTGAGATTGATTACAAAGAAGATATTAATGGTTCACAGTTCGTAATCAAAAATCCAAATGCCCAAACTACTTGTGGTTGCGGATCTTCTTTCTCTGCTTAAAGAGAGAGGTTAATTTAATTACGCAGGATAGCAAGCACCTAGAATTCTAGGACCCTTCGCTCCCGTAACGGCTGGCAAATTTGCTGGCCGTTTTTCTTTGTGGGCCCAGGCAAGCCATGCGAATGCGAGGCCTTCTACGAGTTGTGGATCAATGCCAAGCGCATCACTGGTCACAATCTCCAGTGAGTTTTTAAATAAGTCTTCAGCTCTGGCATTAAATAAATCCAATAAGGCAATATTGCGCGCACCTCCACCACAGACAACTAGCGTCTGGGTTTGCGGGGCATAGCCCTCTAGGGCTTGCAATGATGAGTCCGCAGTTAATTGCAGTAGTGTGGCTTGCACATCTTCTGCATTAATGTTGTCTGAGCCAATTTGCTTATGCAACCACTCCAGATGAAAGTCATCACGCCCCGTGCTTTTGGGCGGAGCTTTTGAAAAAAATGAATCTGTCAGCATTCTTGATAACAGTGCTTGATTGACTTTGCCTTGTGATGCCCAAGTACCGTTCTCATCAAAGGCATGACCTTGCTGATCTGCAATCCAAGCGTCCATCAACATATTGCCAGGGCCGCAATCAAAGCCCTTCACTTCACCATCTTTAGGTAATAGCGTCAGGTTGGCAATCCCACCAAGGTTGAGCACAGCAATATTTTTATCTGTAGCAAATTGTTGCGCATGAAAGGCTGGGACTAGAGGTGCGCCATGACCACCAGCCGCTAAGTCACGACTTCTAAAGTCAGCAATGACATCAATCCCAGTTAATTCAGCCAGAAGCGCTGGGTTGAGGGTTTGGTGTGTATAGGCCAGATGATGGGCAAGATCGGCTTGGTGACGAATAGTCTGACCATGGGCACCAATCGCACTGATATCTGCTGGAGAAAGCTTGGCCTGAGTAAGCAATTGTTTTACTGCATCCGCATAAGCTACGGCTAAGGCGTTACCGGTCTGGTTTTCCCGATGAATCTCGTTTGGCCCAGGACTTTGTAGGTCAACAAGGGCTTTGCGTAACTCCGGACCAAAGGGGGCGCTTACGGAGTCCAAAAGGCATGACTCCCCGGAAGCTTCAATCTTTGCGAGCACGGCATCTATCCCGTCTAGGCTGGTGCCAGACATCAGGCCAATATAGAGGGATTGAGGTTTATTCATGCGGTATCAGGACTTTATTCTCAGGAATGCGACAATTATGCTTTAGCAATCCAAATACTAATTTAACCGAATCAGTTACCCAATTTCGCATGACGGCTAAACCAGAACAAAAATACCCACTAACTCCTGAAGTTTTTGCAGCCCTTGAAGTCACTAAGAGGGGTTGTGACGAGTTATTGGTCGAGACGGATTGGATTCAAAAGCTAGCTAAGAGTCAAGCTACTGGTACGCCTTTGCGTATTAAGTTGGGTTTAGATCCAACGGCGCCTGATATTCATTTGGGCCATACGGTTGTTTTGAACAAGTTACGTCAGTTGCAAGATTTGGGTCACACTGTCATTTTCTTGATTGGTGACTTCACCAGCATGATTGGTGATCCTTCAGGACGCAATGCAACACGTCCCCCACTGACTGCTGAAGAAATCGCTGTCAATGCACAGACCTACTATCGTCAAGCTAGCATGGTGCTTGATCCTGCTAAAACGGAAGTCCGTTACAACAGCGAGTGGTGCGACCCTCTAGGTGCACGCGGCATGATTCAGTTGGCGGCGCGATATACCGTTGCGCAAATGTTAGAGCGCGATGACTTTACCAAGCGCTACCGTAGTGGCGTACCGATCTCTGTGCATGAGTTTTTATATCCATTGATGCAGGGCTACGATTCTGTTGCCTTGAAGAGTGACTTAGAGCTCGGCGGTACTGATCAGAAATTTAATCTCTTAGTTGGGCGCGAACTCCAACGTGAGTATGGCCAAGAGCCACAATGTATTTTGACTATGCCTCTCCTCGTTGGTTTGGATGGCGTAGATAAGATGAGTAAGTCCAAAGGGAATTACATTGGCATCAGCGAGCCCGCTGGCGAAATGTTTGGCAAACTCTTGAGTATCTCTGATGAATTGATGTGGGATTACTTCACATTGCTGTCGTTCCGCCCTATCGCTGAAATTGATTTAATGAAGCAAGAAGTTGCTGCTGGCAGAAATCCTAAAGATTGCAAAGTGCTGCTCGCACAAGAAATCGTTGCACGCTTTCATTCGCAAGCTGCTGCAGAAAAAGGGTTAGAAGACTTTAATCATCGCGCCAGAGGTGGAATCCCAGATGACATCCCTGAAGTAACTCTCTCTGGCGCCCCCATGGGCATTGCTAGTCTTCTGAAGGCTGTAGGCCTTGCCCCATCAACATCGGAAGCCATGCGCAATATTGAGCAGAACGGCGTGAAGATTGATGGCGCAACAGTTGCTGACAAACAAGTAAAGGTCGAGGCTGGTACTTATGTAGTGCAAGTAGGCAAACGTAAATTTGCTAAGGTAACGCTAGCCTAATTTTCGTTTTTGCTTGCTGGTTAGCGCGGGGGGATTATTAACTGTGACTCGTCCTAATATAGGTTGACAGTTAAAAATCTATTTTATGATCCTAAAACGCCTGGTGCACCGCATCAGGCGTTTTGTATTCTAAGCTTAGATGCGGCCTCTTTTGGTTGTAGAGACGGATCGACTCTTTCACCATTTGTTTAGCCTGCTTTAGGTCATACGGCTTATTTAACAAAAATTCTGTTTTCAATATGCCATTCACCCGCTCTGCAAGCGCATTTTGATAACAGTCGTAGCCATCCGTCATTGAGCAGGTGAGGCCATGTTTCCGGTGCAAGTTCTGATAATAATTAGCACAATATTGCAGCCCTCGGTCTGAGTGATGGATTAATGGCAAGTCTGTTTTACGGGCTTTGAGAGCCATCTTCAAAGCTTGTGCCACTTCCTCGGTTTGTAAAGTCGGATGGACGTGGTATCCCACAATCTTCCTAGAGTAGGCATCTGTCACTAAGCTTAAGTACGCCACCTTCTGCTGTGTTGCAAATACGTGATATCAGCCACCCAAACCTCCTCTGGTCTTTTCGGCACCACTTTGGCTACTCCATTGAACAAGTTGGGGTGTTTACGGAACCGATGATGACTGTTGGTGGTCTTGTGATAAGCCCGAGCCCGTGGCACCAAGAGCTGGGCCTGACGAAGCACGGTAAACAAAGCGTCACGACCAAGCTTAATACCCTGATTGGCTAAGGGCTTATGAAGGATCGAATGTAACTTGCGCGTGCCAATCCTTGGCTGATCCATTCGCTCTTTACGCACGAGCACCTTCACGGACTCTGCTTGCTGGGCTAAGCATGACTCTCTAGACTCTCGCTTGTAATACGCTTGACGACTAATTCCGACAAAGCGGCACGCCTGAGTGATGCTTACTCCAATAACCTCTTTTTCCTTGAGGGCGCGCTTAAAGGCTTTTTTGGCAGAGTTACCCCATATTCATTTTTAATGATGTCGAGCATCGCCCCAAAGAGTTGGGCTTTTAAGTTTGCCTCTTTGAACTTCATCTCCAGCTCTTTAATTCGCTGGTCTGGGCTCTGAGGCAGTGGATTTTTGTTCATCGCACCCCCGCGTTTTATATCTGACGGTGTGAGCTTACGCCAATCGAGTTGGCCATGCTTATGGAGCCACTTTAAAACGGTGGATCTACCTTGGATACCATAGCGGTCCTGAGCCTCCCGATAGGTCATCTCCCCATGTTCGACCTGTGCTACCAGAGCCAACTTAAAGGCCATGGTGTAATCTGTTTGTGTTCGCTTAATCCCAATACCCATCTGACACTTCCCTTCTGATTAGAAAAAGTGTCAACTTATTTTAGGACGGGTCATAGATCGAGTAGGCTGAGGGAGTAATCCCTCAGCCTACTCGATAAGCCTCATCTACAATTGCCAGATCATGACAGTTAACTTACCACTCCCCCAAAAAGACCAACTACAGCCTGTTAAAGGTTTTCAGATGGGCATCGCCGAAGCTGGAATTAAAAAAGCTGATCGCAAAGATTTATTGGTGATGACTTTGGTTCCTGGATCACAAGTTGCCGGTGTTTTTACTTTAAATCGCTTCTGCGCTGCGCCGGTTCAGGTTTGCCGCGAGCATTTGGCTTTGGATGGTGCTAAGGGTGAGATTCGTGCTTTGGTAGTTAATACTGGTAATGCCAATGCAGGGACTGGTAAGCGAGGCATGCAAGATGCCTTGGCAACCTGTGCTGAGTTAGCTAAGGAGCTCAAGCTCAATCCAGAACAAATTCTGCCTTTTTCAACTGGCGTGATTCTAGAGCCGCTGCCAATTGATAAATTGATTTCTGCTTTGCCGAAAGCCGTAGCTAACTTAGGCGAGGATCATTGGTTCGATGCTGCAGAAGCCATCATGACTACGGATACGCAGCCTAAAGCGACGTCCATGACGGTAGGGACTCCAGCCGGCCCCGTGACCATTACGGGTATTTGTAAGGGCGCAGGCATGATTCATCCGAATATGGCGACCATGTTGGGATTCATTGCAACCGATGCTGGTTTTGCACCGGGCTTGCTCTCTACATTAACTCAAGAAATTGCTGACCAGTCATTTAACGCTATTACGATTGATGGCGATACCTCGACAAACGATTCATTCATCATTATGGCGACTGGTCAGTCAGCGTTGCAGATTCAATCTACTAGTGATACTAGTTATGGCCTCATTCGGACCGCATTAATTGATCTCGCGCGCAAGCTTGCGCAAATGATTGTGCGGGACGGTGAGGGGGCAACAAAATTTATTACGATTGATGTTCAAGGCGGCAAGACTGAGGAGGAGTGCCGCTTGGTTGCAGAGGCAATCGCCCATTCGCCTTTAGTAAAAACTGCTTTCTTTGCTAGCGACCCCAACTTAGGCCGCATCCTAGCTGCGATTGGCTATGCTGGCATTACCGATCTTGATGTTAATCAAGTGCAAATGTGGCTTGGGGACGTGTGGGTTGCTAAGAATGGTGGCCGCAACCCTGATTACCAAGAGGCTGATGGTCAAAGAGTGATGCAGGCTCCAGAAATTACTGTCAAGATTGATTTGGGCCGGGGATCAGCGCAGCAGACGATGTGGACTTGCGATTTATCGCATGACTACGTTTCCATTAATGCTGATTACCGCTCATAGGAACTCGTTACATGAATGAAAAATTAGAGCAGCTCTTAAGCCATCTTGAAACTTTTTTACCAAAGCAGCTAACTGAGGAGCAGTGGCAATTCTCGACTGCTTTTAGATGGCGTCGTCGCGATAGCATCTTTGGAAGTATTGGTTTTTTACAACCAGTCAAACATGTTGCAGATATTACTTTTGAAGATCTAAAGAATATTGATCGTCAACGCGATGCTATTCGTGACAATACAAAAAACTTCATCCAGAAAAAGCCTGCTAATAATATTTTATTAACTGGCGCACGTGGCACAGGAAAGTCATCACTCATTAAAGCGAGTTTGCATGAGTTTGCTGGTCAGGGCTTGCGTTTAGTTGAGGTCGAAAAAGAGCATTTGGCCGACTTGGCTGACATTACAGATTTATTAGCCGACCGTCCGGAGCGCTTTATTGTTTTTTGTGATGACCTCTCATTTGAGGATGGTGAGTCTGGCTATAAAGCGATGAAGTCTGCATTGGACGGCTCTGTATCTGCTCAAGTCGACAATATCTTGATTTACGCTACTTCCAATCGACGCCATCTCTTGCCTGAATATATGAAAGATAACGAGAGTTATGTCCACGGTGATGATGGAGAAATTCATCCGGGAGAAGTGGTTGAGGAAAAAATTTCCCTCTCAGAGCGTTTCGGTTTATGGCTTTCTTTCTACCCGCCAAAGCAAGATGAGTATCTAGAAATTGTTGCCCATTGGTTGCGTCATTTTGGTTTAAGTGATGCGCAGATTGAGGGTGCCAGAGCTGAAGCATTGGTTTGGGCCTTAGAGCGTGGCTCACGTTCTGGTCGTGTAGCCTGGCAGTTTGCTAAGCACTGGGCTGGTTCGCATACTGCTTAATCATTGACGACTCATGAGTAACTCTAGTCGACCTGTTACGGAAGTTGCCGCCGGAATCCTATTGGATGCTGAGGGGCGTTATCTTCTAGGTCAGCGTCCAGAAGGCAAGCCTTATGCAGGCTACTGGGAAGTACCTGGCGGAAAAATTGAAGCCGGTGAATCGGTTTTCATGGCGCTGAAACGCGAATTGCAAGAGGAGCTTGGAATTGATATTGAGTCTAGTGAAGAGTTGGTTATTTTAGAGCATGACTATCCACATGCTTACGTCCGATTGCATGTGAGCATTATTCGAAAATGGACTGGAATACCTAAGGGGTGTGAGGGTCAAGCGCTATCTTGGCAGCTGCTCAGTAATACGCTTCCAACAGTAGAGCCTTTATTGCCAGCTGCATGGCCCATGCTGGAAAAACTGAAGCTACTAAAGGCTTAGAGTTGGCAGAGGGTGAGTCTAAACGGCACATTCTCATTCATGACTTGAGGTTTTTTATCGCCATCTGCCGTTAAAAAACGAATCGACAGTAAATATTTATTGGCACTAATTTCCGAGAAGAGGGAGTCATCTTCTACAGTAATGCGCATTAATTGATAGACCTTACCAGATGGTGCTTGTTGATAAGAGCCTTGATGCGCAACAACATCTTTTGCTTCACCAGACTGACGCAACAATCTCAAGAAAATTTGGCAAGCCTCATGCCATGGCAAAAGTGGTGCAACGTATTTTTCTAATAATTCTCTGCGTTGAGTCGAGGGAGTGTTTTTCCAAGCATGGTAGCTCGGCAAATCAATCGGACTAGTTCCGCCAGGAATATTCAGTCGCGTACGAATGGCATTGAGCCATTCACTCTCAGTAATCGCAGCGTTTGGCTTGCCCATAGACTGATTAATATTCAGCGCTGCTTTATCAATTTCAGCGAGCGTCTGTATCAGCGCTTCTTGATCTACTTTCTGGGAAGACTTTAGGCCGTTCAAAGCATATTTTTGGCGCTCAAATTCTTTGAGTAATAGAGACTTGATGTCGCCTCGAGAACCAACGTCACCCAAGTCAAACAACATCGCAATCGCATTGTGGTGAAGTTCGGGGTCATCAGACCGAAGGAAGTGATTAAAGCGGGCGAACAAGTACTCCAGTCGAAGCATGCTTCGAACTAATTCATTAAAGGGGTATTCGTAGACAATCACAAGCCTATATTCTATGACGAACTTAATGGTTCTTCTAAAATTTTGAGTAATTTTTCGTGCAGGTTTAGGACCTCTAATTTGAGCTCATCCATGCTGCCCTGATTTTCAATAACAGCGTTAGCGGCTGCTAGACGGGCATCGCGGCTAGTTTGCGCTTTCAGAACATTTTCCACGTCTGAGCGGGTCATATTGTTGCGGTGCATCACCCTTTGGATTTGGGTTTCCTCTGAGCAGTCCACCACTACAAGATAGTCAATTAATTTTACCCAAGAGCCAGATTCAATGAGCAGGGGGACCACAAAAACAAGATAAGGCACGCCAGACTTGGCCAATTCAAATGCTTGCTTGGCGGTTTCTTCTTGAATTAGGGGATGGGTGATTTGCTCCAGAACTTTGCGGGCGTTGGGATCTTCGAAGACTAGGGTCCGCATTTTGGGGCGAATAAGAGCGCCTTGGGGATCAATAAAGTTAGCACCAAATGCCTTTGCAATCAATGGGATGGCTTTTCCACCGGGGCCGGTGATCTGATGAGAGATCAGGTCTGTGTCAATAATCCCAGCTCCAAGCTTATCCAGCAGGTCGCTGACTGCAGTTTTGCCAGATCCAATGCCGCCAGTTAAGCCAATTAAAGGAATTTCTCCCTTTAAGGCTTTTAAACCAGCTTTGGCAGAATCAAGGTTGGAATGAGTTGAGGCCATAACAATTCAATAATGCCAGCAATCACCAAAAAGGGGCCAAAAGGAAAGGCCTGTTGCAGTTGATGGCCTCGCCATTTAAGCCAGATAATTCCACCCGCTATTCCTGTAGCCGAGGCTATCAAGAGAATGCTGGGTAAAGAGCTCCACCCCAACCAGGCGCCCAGCGCTGCCAAGAGCTTGGCATCACCCATGCCAATGCCATTTCGGTTTTGTAGAAGGCGATAGCCGGCATTTAATGCCCACAGTGATACATATCCTAGGAGCGCCCCAAGAAGTGCTGAGCTTGGATCGGCTAAGCGCAGGTCCGAGATCCAATTAAAAGTAATACCGAAAATAATCAAGGGAAATGTAATGGCATTCGGAAGTCGGAGGGTGCGCCAATCAATATAGGCTAAATAAACCAAAGCTAGTATCAGCAGAGATTTAATAATCCAGATACTTGTTTTGGGATCCACTAAACGATTTGTCCTAAATTAAAGATGGGTAGATATAGGATTATGACTAAGCTACCAATAATGGCGCCAACAAAGAGAATTAGTGCGGGCTCCAAATTTTGGCTGAGTGCATTAAGTTGACCGCATAACTGCGAGCCTAGCGTAGTAGCGCGCTTATTTAACATTTCAGCCAATGCACCACTTTCGGCGCCAATATGCAGTAGTAACAATGTTTCCACATCAAGAATTCTTGACTTAGGATCTGCTCGCTTGAGTGATTCACCCAATGGCCAACCACGAGTGAGGTATTTAAATATCTCCGCGCTAAAGTCGTGACTCACCCAGTGATTGGATGATTGCGCAGTTACCCTCAGCGCATCTGGGAGAGGTAAGCCAGTCTCAAGAAGATGGCCTAAAGTTCGACACCAATGACTCAGTGTTGCTAGCCTAAATAGATTGCCAAAAAACGGAATGCGTAACAAGAGGGCATCACAGTATTTTTGGAGTGCGCTAGATTTGAGCCAGGTGTATACAAAGCTTGCGGCTATCACGAGCATGCCAAGTGCTATTTCTAGATAGTAGCTTTGGACACCGGTGGAAATGGAGATGAGGATTCTAGTTGGCGCCGGAAGTTCCGCGTTAAAGTGTCCAAAGACCTCTTTGAATACAGGTACAACCCAAACCATCATTACCAGCACGAGTAGAAAAGAGGTGACTAAAGTGATTGCGGGATAGGTTAGTGATTGCTGCACTTTTCTTCGTAGCTCAATCTGAGCCTCCAGCTGCTGTGAGATTGTCTTCAGCGCTAAGCTGAGGTCACCTGTTCTCTCGCTCACTCTGATGAGGTTAGAAAACTCTGGGGAAAATTTTCCGCCTTGTGCGCTGAGGCAAAAAGAAAAGCTATTGCCCTTTTGAAGCTGATTACGAATATCTTCCAGCCAAATTTTCCAGGATATTGGTGCGGACTGGATTAATAGCTGAATAGCGTTGAGCAAGGGAAGTCCAGCCTGAAGGAGAGCGAGCATCTGTTGTGCAAAATGCAGTTGCTCAGACTTGCTAAGTTTTCTCTTTATAAGCATTTAGGCTAATGCCAAGTGCCAAGCTCAGAATCTAGTGATATCTGATCTATGAAGCCGGACTTCAGTAATTGCATACCCGCTGATTGGATATTTAGTACTTGAGCTGACTCAAACAACTGTTTACCCCCCAAAACTTCATGAACGCCAATGCGACCAAAGTAGCCAGCTCCTTTGCAATGCTCGCAAAGTTTTTTACTTAAAACTGGGTGGCAATATTGACAGCGCTTTCGAATTAACCTTTGAGAGCTGACGCAACGAAGACAGGATTCAATAGACTCTTGATCTATACCTAGGCTTTTAAGTCGACTTAAGGCGCCAATGGCATTGCGTGTGTGAAGGGTGCTTAGTACTAAGTGCCCGGTTTGTGCAGCCTGGATAGCAAGCTGTGCGCTTGCGCAATCGCGTATTTCGCCAATCATGATGACATCCGGATCTTGGCGAAGAAGGGCGCGAATAATGGCTGGAAAGTCCAACCCCGCCTTTGGGTGATAAGCCACTTGATTGATTCCAGGAAGTCGGATTTCAATGGGATCTTCGACTGAACAAATATTGCGTTGCACTTGGTTTAGTGCGCTCAAGCAGCTATACAAGGTCCGTGTCTTGCCGCTGCCAGTCGGTCCCGTTACCAGAATCAAGCCATTAGTTTGGCTAATAGCCTCTTTGATTATTTTTAATTGGTCTGGTAACAGACCAAGCTGATCTAAAGCTAGCTCTTCGAGGCGGCTTGGCAAAATACGGATAACTGCTTTTTCACCATGCAAAGTAGGAAGAATCGATACCCGACAATCAATATTGGGATGGCTAAAGTCATGGCCAATAGCAAGACGCCCATCTTGGGGTAAACGTTTTTCTGCAATATCGAGACGAGCCAATATTTTGATGCGCGTGATTAATCGTTCATGCAGATCAATGGGATATTGGCTTTGTAATGTAAGTCGCCCATCTATCCTTGTGCGTACTATTGTTTCTTGAGATCTTGCCTCAATATGAATATCCGTAGACCGAGTATTTAATGCATTAACAGCGATCTCATGCCAGGTCCGAATAATGTGAGAGTCATGTAACAGCTCGCTCAATCTTGATTTGCTTGAGTGAGAGGTCGGTATAGCTTCACTGTTTTTACGCCATGCTCATCAAACTGAACAATTTCCATAACAACACCAGCAATTCGCATGCTGACATCGTAATCAGGAATTGCTTCGAGCTTTTCTAAAATAAGACCATTCAAGGTGCGCGGACCGTCGAGCGGAAGATCCAACTTCAGCAGGCGATTTAAGTCTCGTAAGGAGGCGGTGCCGCTGGCAAGGTAAGTGCCATCAGCAAGCCAATGAGGATTATTAGAAAGATTCGAGAATGAGGTAGTGAACTCCCCAATTAGTTCCTCAACAATATCTTCAAAGGTCACCAGGCCAAGCACTTCACCATACTCATTCACAACCAGGCTTAAACGTTGTTGGTTATCTTGGAAAAATTGCATCTGCTGTAGAACGGGTGTTCCACTCGGAATGAAATAGGGCTCATTTAATAAGGACCTAAAGTCCTCGTGATGAAGCTCTGCATTACCTAGTAAAGAGAGTGCTTTTTTAACAGACAAAATGCCAATAATGCGCTCAGAGTCGCCATCGCATACTGGCAGCTTGTTGTGGTAACAAGTTTCTAATTGCTCAACCACCTCATGAATGGGTCTTGAGAGATCCAGCACTTCGATTTTGGAACGGGGTGTCATTACATCGTCTACCAAAATATTTTCGAGATTGAAAAGATTGAGCAAGATATTGCGATGATGGGCGGAAACAAATCGGTTGGATTCCAGAACTAAGCTACGCAATTCCTCTTTGCTCATCACTCTGTTATCGGTTGAGGCTTGCAGTCCAGAGACTTTCATTAAGCCCGAAACAAAGCTGTTAATCAACCAAAGTAGCGGCTTGAGAATGAAGGTAAGAGGAAGAATGAACCAGCCAACATTACTGGCAATTTTTTCAGGAAAAGCTGCGCCAATAACCTTCGGGGTGATCTCGCTAAAAATAATGATGAGTAGTGCAACGACTAAAGTGGCAATCGACAGCACCAGCCCGCTATCGCCAAAAATATGTAAGGCAATGCCGGTAACTAGGATCGGTAAGATTGTATTAATGAGGTTGTTAGAAATTAGGAGCACTGAAAGTAGTGAATCAATGCGTTTCAATAGTCTTTCGGCAAGTGCAGCTCCAGCGTTCCCGCCATTAGCCATTGCATGCAGGCGATGGCGATTGGAAGAGAGCATGCTGGTTTCGGCCATGGAAAAGAAGCCGGATAGTGCGAGTAAAAATAGGACTAAAGCGACTTGGATAATAAAGGGCCAATCATCAAAAAAGGTGTCCATCAGCTATGCCTGCAAAGAATAAGGAGCAACCAATATAGCAAAGTGCCATTTCACTAGCTATAGCCATCTCGGAATCCTGTCTGAATTTATCCCTCAATATGTGTCAGAATCTTCTTCATGCCCACTCCAACATCAACTGAGTATTGCGTGATATCCGCCCCTTTTGGGTGCCTAGGCGTGCAAACGGAGTTAGTCGATGGTAGTTTGATGATTTCAAAAATCGATTACCTCCCCTCAGGTGCCGCCTTAATTCCTCCAAGGAATGCATTGGCAAAAGCTTTCTTAAAACAATGCAATCAATACTTTAATGACGCTTTATCGGTATTTGATCTTCCGCTGAAGCCTGCAGGAACCGTCCATCAACAAAAGGTATGGAATGCCACTCAAGGTATTGGGGTAGGGAAGACAAGTACCTATGGTGAGATCGCAAAAATCATTAAAAGTGGCCCGCGTGCAGTTGGTACCGCTTGCGGCGCAAACCCATACCCTTTGGTAACCCCGTGCCATCGGATTATTTCAGCACAAGGTCTTGGGGGTTTTATGAAAGAAGATGCTCCCGGTTTTTATCGCCAGATCAAAATTTGGCTCTTGAAGCATGAGGGTGCGCTTTAAAAATTCTTTGCCGACAGTTTTCTGAGTTGCTTAGATGTTGCGTAAAAGAATGCTTTCATCAGGGATGGATTGCTAGTTGCAATTTTTGTAAAGGCATAGAACACCCAAACGGTATTTCTAGAAAGCTTCACCTCAGATTTATTGCTAAATTCTTTTCTAGCGGCAATTTTTTCAAGCGTCATGACTGCAAGACCAAAAGCAAGAAAGCAGAATCGTCTAATGCCTATTTCATTTTCTGGAATCAGAAGAATGTAGCTCATAGAGTCTTTTAGTTTTTGGTAAGCAATCTTGAGTAGCTCGCTTTGACTCATTGATGCTGGTTTCCAGGAGACCCCGCGTGCATGATCTTCTGGCGAGTCTTTCAGAATATTGGTCATTTGTAGAGTCTGACCAAAGGCGATGGCTAACTCCTCATGCCCTTTAATCTGCTTTGCAAACTGAATGGAGTAGTTGCTAAAGACGCTGGTGAGTAGTTCACCAACTACCCCAGCCACCACATAGCAATACTGCTCAAATTCTGAGAGGTCTTTTAGTCCTGCTTGCGTTTGTCTTCCATGGAAATGGGACATGCCATCGGACATGATTGAAACGCAACGACTAATTGCTGTCTGATCTTTATCGGGGAAGGTATGCAGAATACGAAGAACGGTGGGGGTATGCGCAATTAAATCGAGCTCATCGACATTGGAGTAACCCTTTAGCGCATCTAGGCAGGGACTCACAAAATCCTTTACCGGAATCATGCCTAGAACCGCCTCTAAAAATAGTTTAGATAGATTTTGCTTCTCTGTTGCACTGAGTTCGGCCGCATCTTCGATGGTGTCGACAATTCGACACAGTAAATAGGTATTGCCAACCACGACCTCAATTGCTGGGGGTAGGAGGGGGATGGTGAGTGCAAAAGTACGCGATACCGAACCCAAAATCGCCTTTTGATAGGCTAGATCGCTATTGATGTTCTCTTTTGGATGTATGGTGGAATTCACCCATGAATTATGTCAGACCAGCCCGCCCACATTTGGCTCTTATTGATTAAATGCCATAAGTAACAAGGCCATATAATTTGACCAAATTCCTGAAGGAGAAATTAGGCGATGTTGATTTGGTTTGTCATCATCTATTGGGTGGCATCTGTAGGTATTGGTCTTTGGGCTGCGCTACGGGTCAAAAACACTGCTGACTTTGCCGCAGCAGGCCATAGCCTTCCTTTGCCTATCGTTACCGCTACAGTCTTTGCTACCTGGTTTGGCTCTGAAACCGTTTTAGGCATCCCGGCTACTTTCTTAAAAGAAGGGCTTGGCGGAATCGTATCCGACCCTTTTGGATCTTCCATGTGCCTGATTCTGGTTGGACTCTTTTTTGCTCGCCATCTCTACAACCGCCGGATGCTGACGATTGGCGATTTCTTTAGAGAAAAATATGGTCGTACTGTTGAGGTTTTGGTGACCCTTTGCATTGTGGTTTCCTATTTGGGGTGGGTGGCTGCTCAGATCAAAGCCTTGGGTCTCGTTTTCAACGTCGTGTCTGAAGGCAGCATTTCTCAAACGGGCGGTATGTTAATTGGTGCTGGTAGCGTGTTGATTTACACACTCTTTGGCGGCATGTGGTCTGTAGCTATTACCGATTTCATTCAGATGATCATCATTGTGGTGGGCATGCTTTACATTGGTGGCGAGATGACGGTTCAGACTGGCGGCGTTGGCGTTGTCTTAGAGCATGCCGCCGCCGCTGGACAGTTCTCCAACTTCTGGCCAGATCTGAATCTCGCCTCTATCTTGGGCTTCGTGGCTGCCTTATGCACCATGATGCTGGGCTCTATTCCACAGCAAGATGTATTTCAGCGGATTACTTCATCTAAGAACGTCAACATTGCAGTGCAAGCAGCGTTATTGGGTGGCGTGCTGTATTTCATATTTGCATTTGTTCCGCTATATCTGGCCTATTCAGCGACCATTATTAGCCCCGATTTAGTGAAATGGTATCTTGATACAGACCCGCAAATGATTTTGCCCAAGCTGATTCTCAATCATGCGCCACTGATTGCACAGGTGATGTTCTTTGGTGCTTTGCTATCGGCGATTAAGAGTTGTGCCAGCGCTACTTTGCTCGCCCCTTCAGTCACCTTCGCTGAAAATATTGTGAGAGGCTTCTTTAAGCATCTTTCCGACAGGGACCTATTAAAAGTAATGCGCATCACCGTACTTTGTTTTGCGGTAGTGATTACTTTCTTTGCGATTAACTCCCATTTATCTATCTTTAAGATGGTTGAGAATGCCTACAAAGTGACCTTAGTTGCCGCTTTCGTACCGCTGGCTTTTGGGGTGTATTGGTCAAAAGCCAATTCCCTTGGCGGCTTATTGGCAGTACTAAGTGGGCTTGCCGTTTGGATTGGCTGCGAAACTCTGGCACCCACCTCCATTCTTCCGCCGCAATTGGCTGGGCTTTTAGCCAGTATCGTGGGCATGCTTTTGGGTGGATTGATTCCTAGAGCTCAGTTAAGAGCGAACTGACACCAAGTAGTTCAATAAGCGCCTAAAAACTAAGCATTAATATTTTGTTGCACCGCAAAATATTCTCCTCTAATATGACACTAATACAAAATTTTTTATCTTGATGGAGTTCTTATGAAAATCTGCGTGATCGGTGGAGGGGGCGCTATTGGCGGTTACCTTGCTGTCATGTTGGCGCGAGCTGGCAATGACGTTACGGTAGTTGCTCGTGGTGCCACATTAGCTGCGATTAACGAGCGTGGCCTCGCATTAATTATGGATGACCAGCCTGAGCCTTTAGTGGCACAGGTAAAAGCAGTTGAAAAAATTCGGGATGCGGAAACACCAAATGTGGTGATCTTGGCTGTGAAGGCGCATCAGGTTGAGCCGATCATTGAAGATCTCGCAGCAATCATGGGCCCAGAAACTATTTTGATTCCGATGCAAAACGGAATTCCTTGGTGGTACTTCCAGAAGTTAGGTGGTGACTATCAAGATCACTCCGTTGAAACAGTCGACGCTGGTGGTGTTGCTAAGAAGGCAATTAATCCAAACAACATCATTGGTTGCGTAGTGTATCCAGCAACATTTACTCAAGCTCCCGGTGTGATTCGTCACGTTGAAGGTAATCGTTTCCCATTGGGTGAATTGGATGGTAAGCAGACTGACCGTATTCAGAAGATCTCTGAAATGATGTCGGCTGCTGGATTTAAGTCGCCAATCCTTGAAGATATTCGCTCTGAGATTTGGTTGAAGTTGTGGGGCAACATGACCTTTAATCCAATCAGTTCTTTGACTCACGGAACCTTGGAGGGTATTTGCCAATATCCACTCACTAAAGAGTTAGCTCGCAACATGATGGCTGAAGCGCAAACGATTGCCGAGAAATTGGGCGTGACTTTCCGTGTGGATATTGAGCGTCGTATTGCTGGCGCTGAAAAAGTAGGTAAACACAAAACATCGATGTTGCAAGACTTAGAAGCAGGACGTAGCTTAGAGATTGATGCCCTATTGGGTTCTGTGATTGAGCTTGGCAAGATTACAGAAACACCGACGCCTTGCCTCAACACGGTCTTTGCGTTGACGAAATACCTTGATGAAAATGTTCAGGCCTCCAAAGGAAGTTTGGCTTTGCCATCTGTTTCTGGTTACTAAGAATCTAAAGAAGTATTGAGATTCACTATTTAAAGTAATTAAGCATTAAAAAACCCCCACCACTAATCATGGTGAGGGTTTTTGCTTTTTTGGTCTTAGTTTTAGATCAGAGAGTTAGATTGCTTATTCAAAACGATTATCTAAGCGTCCAACACCCTCAATAATGATGCTGACATTGCTGCCGGGTTTCATTGAGCCAACGCCAACAGAGGTACCGCAAGCGATGATGTCGCCAGCTTGTAGTGGAACATCTTGAGATATCAGGCTGACCAATTTTGCTGGCGGGAAAATCATATCAGTGATGGGATAGTTTTGACGCTCTTGCTCATTCAAAATGGTTTTAATTGTTAACTTGCTTGGATCTATATCAGTAGTAATGTAGGGACCAAAGACGCCAAAGGTATTAAAGCTCTTAGAGCGTGTCCACTGTGCATATCCAGGATCGCGATTCAAAATCTCAATTGCAGTGACATCGTTAATGCAGGTGTAACCAAAAATTGCAGCAGCTGCTTGTGCCTCGTCTACCTCATGGCATGCTTTACCAATAACGATTCCGAGCTCACCTTCATAAACAACTTTTCCAGAGTAGGACTTTGGTGTGCGAATTATTTGATTGGCTGCCAAGAAAGAATTATTGCCCTTCAGAAAATACAAAGGCTCAGCTGGTACCGCATGCTCAAGCTTAGTGACAAGAGCATGAAAGTTATCAACCATGGCAACCATTTTCGAAGGGGTGCATGGGATATCGATCGTGACATCAGATAGCTTTAATGTCTCACCAGTTGCTTGGGGATTATTAAAAAGGTCGCCGGTGTACACGGCAATGTGATTGCCCTGGACTTGCCCCAAACCAGATTTGCCTTGATGTTGAAACCTGAGCCATTGAGCCATAATGAATTCTCCAGATAGTTAATATTTGATAAGCAATATCTTACAGGGATGGATTGATGACCAAGAATTCTGAATTGCTATTTGCACCTGAATTGGATCAGCCAGTTCGCTATATTGAGCGCACTCGTAATTACTATCTTGGATTGGGGTATCAGACGCCGTATGTTTGGTTGCGGTACCTTTTGACATCAACAAAGGTCCTCAAGGACCTGGTGCGCCATACAACGTAGCCGCTAAGTTTTATGACCCCTATAGTCGATCAATTAACGAAGATGCTGACTTGCGTATTGCGCATGTTGGTATTGATAGGCGCAATGCCAACATGCTGGACAGCAATTGCTGGTTTCCATTGGATGCGGCGAAACGGGCCGTTGCAAGTGGGCGTATTCAATCTCTCTCTAAACATTTTTACGGGCTGCCAACTAATCGCAGTCAACGTCATACTCTGGAGATTGATGCGGGGTTGATCCTCAGCAAGATGCGCGCGGATCAGGTTGACCTTGCTGTATTGATCCCGAATTGCCCCATCTGTCACCAAAGCCAAAGTTTGTTAGCGCGTTATTTGGAGGCTGCTGGCATCCCAACAGTCATCATGGGTGCGGCAAAAGATATTGTGGAGTATTGCGGTGCCCCACGTTTACTCTTTAGTGACTTTCCGCTGGGTAATGCCGCAGCGCTTCCTAGCAACATTGAAGCGCAAGACTCCAATTTTGAATTGGCTCTGCGTTTACTTGAAAGTGCGCCAGGTCCTCGAACAACCGTGCAGCCCCCTTTGGTTTGAGCCCCCGATCCTTCTTGGAAGCTAGATTATTCCAATCTTGAACGATTTACTGCTGAGGAAATTGTGCGCTTGCGTGAAGAGGCGGAAAAAGCGCGCATCACTGCGCGCGATATCAGGGTAAAGAGTGTTGGTACTTAGGCCTGTCTAGACAAAGAGTACTTGCACAAGGCATGTAACGCTAAGGTGGCCTCGTTTGCAGGGAAGTCTTTGAGACATTCGAGCGCTAAATCAACTTCTCTTTTCGCGGCAGCTTGGGTGTAATCCAAAGCGCCAGAATTTTGAACTGCGCTCAGAATCTGCTGGAATACATCATCCGGTAAATCTTGATTTTGTTCGATTGCGGCACGAACCAGTAAGCGTTCTTCAGTACTGCCATTTTCAAGCAGGTAAATGAGCGGCAATGTGGGCTTACCCTCCCTTAAATCATCGCCAGCATTTTTCCCCATTTGGGAGGCATCGGCGGTGTAATCGAGAAGATCATCCATTAATTGGAAGGCGGTGCCAATATGGCGCCCAAATGCTGCGGACTGCTCTCTTTGTCTGGCATCAGTGCCGGCCAAAATTGCTCCAAGTTCTGTAGATGCTTCAAATAACTTAGCGGTTTTATAGCGAATCACCCGCAGATAGCTTTCTTCGTCTACTTCGGGGTCGTTCATATTGAGGAGCTGTAAAACCTCTCCCTCGGCAATCGTATTGGTTGCATCGGATAGGATTTCCATTACCCGCAGGTCATTGGGTCCCACCATCATCTGAAAGGCTCTGGAGTAAAGAAAATCGCCTACCAGCACGCTTGCAGCATTACCAAAAGCGGCGTTGGCCGTCTCACGACCCCTTCTCAGTGTCGATTCATCTACAACATCATCATGTAGCAGGGTGGCTGTATGAATAAATTCCACAACGGCCGCCAGTTCTAGGGCATGGGGAGTTTCTTGACCGTTGGCTAAGGCCTTGCTTACCAAGAGCAAAAGAGCTGGTCGAACCCGTTTTCCGCCTGCCTGGATTATGTAAGTGGAGATTTGGTCAATTAAAGCGACTTTTGAGGCTAATCGTAGGCGAATAACTTCATCTAAGGCCTTGAAATCTAAGGCAATTGGGGCCAATATTTGGCTTAATTCATTGATTTTGACAGTGCTCGTCATGCAAGATATAATAATCGGCTTAGCTCATCCAGGGTGGATTAGCTTAAATGTAGATATTAATTGAGGTTTCAAACCATGTACGCGGTCATAAAAACCGGTGGCAAACAGTATAAAGTTGCTGCAGGCGAAAAATTGAAAATAGAACAGATACCAGCGGAAATCGGCAGCGAAATCACTCTTGACCAAGTCTTAGCCGTAGGCGAAGGCGCTTCACTCAAATTGGGTGATCCATTGGTTAATGGTGCAGCTGTGATGGCCACTGTCGTCTCCCAGGGACGTCACGATAAAGTGACAATCTTTAAGATGCGCCGTCGCAAGCATTATCAAAAGCACCAAGGCCATCGTCAGAATTACACAGAAATTCTGATTAACACGATTAAAGCCTAATTTAGGCTAACGGCTAAATAGCAGGAGAAAGATATGGCACAGAAAAAAGGCGGCGGCTCGACACGAAATGGCCGCGACTCAGAATCGAAACGCTTAGGCGTTAAAGTTTTCGGCGGCGAGCAAATCAACGCTGGCAGCATCATCATTCGTCAACGTGGTACACGAGTACATCCGGGTATGAACGTTGGTATTGGTAAAGATCACACTTTGTTTGCCTTAGTTGACGGACAAGTGGAATTTGGCGTCAAGGGTGCTTTGAAGAAGGCCCAGGTTTCAGTTCTCCCGCGTTCATAAGACGCCTGACTGAGACACGTTTGATTCAGATTTATTCCGAATTTAACTCTTAGGAACAGGCCTCGCTAAGCGAGGCCTTTTTTATTCATGAAATTTATAGACGAAGCTCGTATTGAAGTCATAGCTGGCCAAGGTGGCGCCGGGAGTGCCTCCATGCGCCGCGAAAAGTTTATCGAATTCGGTGGTCCTGACGGTGGCGATGGTGGCAAAGGCGGAAGCGTCTGGGCTACTGCTGATCGCAATATCAACACCTTGATTGACTATCGCTACGCTAAAACGCACACTGCAAAAAATGGTGAGCCTGGTCGCGGTGCTGATTGTTATGGTCGCGCAGGCGACGATATTGAGTTGCGTATGCCAGTTGGCACCATTATTTCTGATTATGAAACTGGTGAACCAATTGCTGACTTAACTACCCACGGCGAACGTCTTTGTTTGGCGCAAGGTGGTGTTGGTGGTTGGGGAAATATTCACTTTAAGAGTAGTACGAACCGCGCTCCTCGCCAAAAGACGAATGGTAAAGAAGGCGAGCGTCGTAAGCTCAAGCTCGAATTAAAAGTATTGGCTGACGTTGGTTTGCTGGGTATGCCTAATGCCGGTAAATCGACTTTGATTACCGCGGTATCTAACGCGCGTCCAAAGATTGCAGATTATCCGTTTACAACCTTGCACCCAAATTTAGGTGTGGTGCGTGTAGGTGCTGAGCGTAGCTTTGTGATTGCCGATATTCCAGGATTGATTGAAGGTGCTGCAGAAGGTGCTGGACTAGGTCATCGTTTCTTAAGGCACTTGCAGCGTACCGGTGTGCTGTTGCATTTAGTTGACATCGCTCCATTTGATGACAATATTGATCCGGTAGCAGATGCTGTTGCTATTGTGAATGAGTTACGTAAGTACGATGAAGCTCTGGTTGAAAAGCCACGTTGGTTGGTGTTGAACAAAGTCGACATGATTCCCGAGGAAGATCGCAAGAAAGTAGTTGCGGACTTTATTAAACGGTTTAAGTGGAAGGGTCCTGTTTTTGAGATTTCCGCTTTAACAGGTTTGGGTTGCGATAAGCTGTGCTACTCATTGCAGGATTATTTAGACTCTATTCGTAAAGATAGGGATGATGAAGATGAGCGTGCTGCTGATCCACGTTATCAAGAGCAAGCTCAGCCAGAAGATAAAACTCCAGATTAAGCAGCAGTCATTTGAGATCCGCATTTGATATGAATACTCAGAAAGCTAAAAGAATCGTAGTGAAGGTGGGTTCAAGTCTAGTCACCAATAATGGCGAAGGCTTGGATCGTGCTGCAATCGGCATGTGGGCAGAGCAAATGGCTGCCTTGTTAGCTGCTGGCCATGAGGTATTGATGGTGAGTTCTGGTGCGATTGCTGAGGGCATGCAACGTCTTGGGTGGAGTAAGCGTCCTACAGAAATTCATCAACTGCAAGCTGCAGCTGCAGTTGGCCAGATGGGATTAGTGCAGGTTTATGAAAGTTGTTTTGCGCGCTTTAATTTACGCAGCGCCCAAGTGCTATTAACTAATGCAGACTTAGCGCATGCTGAGCGTAATGCTAACGCCAAGGCAACTTTAGATACGTTGCTAAAGCTCGGTGTTGTTCCAATCATCAATGAAAACGATACCGTAGTTACTGATGAAATTAAATTTGGCGATAACGACAGCTTGGCCGCTTTAGTAACGAATCTAATCCATGCAGATTTATTAGTAATTCTGACTGATCAAGGTGGATTGTTTACTGCCGATCCGCGTCAAGATACTTCCGCCACTCTTTTGAGTGATGCGATTGCTGGCGATCCCGCTTTGGAAAAAATGGCTGGCGGTGCCGCTAGTGAACTCAGTAAGGGCGGCATGCTGACTAAAGTCTTGGCTGCTAAAGTTGCTGCGCAAACGGGTGCTGCGACTGTCATTGCCTCTGGGTGCGAGCCTCAGGTTCTCACTCGCTTGATGGGTGGCGAGAAAATTGGTACTTGCCTGACCGCTGCTTAAGCGTCAAAACTTAATCAATACTTACTCTAGTTAACTACGCCAAATGAATTAGTTGGTTTTGTCTGCCCAGTAAATCCATTTGGATTGAGCGAATTAATAACGGTCTTAATATTCTTTTCTTGAGAGCTAAAGTTACAAAAAGCACCTTGAGCTAAAGCGGCTTGATAGCGATTGGGTACATTGCTTTGGATGGCGCGCCAAGTAGACAATGGATTTTCTTGCCATGCACCATTTTCAAAAGTGCCATAGAGGCGCCATTGGAAAGAGTCGCAGCGGATACCTTCGTACTGAACCTGGCTGTTGCCATTTGGGCTAGTCAGAATCACGGTATATCTCGTGATGCCATCGTTGCCAATCAAAATCGAGTCTGTATCTACCGCAAACTTAAAGATAGTGTGTTGGGATACGTAAAAAGGCTGAATAGTTGCTTTATTAGGAGGATTTAACGGCATTGCTGTCGCTCCCTCTTTGAAAACCATTGGTGCAAAAGGATCAACTCCACTTTCTAAAGAGTCGCCGGCGCATCCTGCTAAGGCCAAGCCCAAAGCCAGGGCGAGGATGGAAAGTCGAAGACTGCAAATAGAGAGTTTCATCATGGCTTATTAGTAGGCTTTGCTTCTTTGGTCTCATCTTCCTCGCTCCCATAAAGGGATTGAAATAGATCGAGCGGAGATCCCCAGGCAAGTTGTTGTATACCCATGCCGCGGGACAGGTAGCGTGCAAGTTCGGAAAGAGCTAATTGATAGACTTCGCGCTTGAAATCAATAACGGAGTCTAGTTGAATCCAAAAAGAAACCCAGCGCCAGGCGTCAAATTCTGGATGTTCAGTGGCACGTAAGTGAATATCGCTATCTAGACCCACCAAACGCAGTAAAAACCAGATTTGCTTTTGACCGCGATAACTTGCGCGATGATTTTTGGAGGTATGTTGGCGACGCAAGAACTCCTCAGGGACGTCGTAACGAAGCCAGTCCCTGGTTCGTCCAATAATTTGGACATGTTCCGGTAGCAAGCCAACTTCCTCATGCAATTCGCGGTACATGGCCTGCTCTGGGCTCTCACCATGCTGAATCCCGCCCTGCGGGAACTGCCACGAATGCTGCCCAACGCGTTTTCCCCAGAAAACCTCGTTATGGCTGTTGAGGAGGACTATGCCGACATTGGGTCGATACCCTTCACGGTCAAGCATGAGATCGTGCCTCAAATCCTTTAAAATCAATGATTTGATTATATCCATACATGAAAGCTTCACAGTCATTTCTCGCCACGCTAAAAGAAGCCCCCTCCGACGCTGAGGTGGTTTCGCACAAACTTATGGTGCGTGCCGGTTTAATTCGCAAGCTCAGTGCTGGCATCTACAACTATTTACCTTTGGGATTGAAGTCCATTCGTAAGGTGGAAAACATCATCCGCGAAGAAATGAATCGCGCTGGCGCCATTGAGTTGCTCATGCCAATGATTCAACCGGCGGAGTTATGGCAAGAGACCGGTCGCTGGGAAAAGATGGGGCCAGAGTTACTCAGAATTAAAGATCGCCATGACCGTGACTTTTTAATTCAGCCGACCTCTGAAGAAGTGGTGACCGATTTAGCGCGTAACGAAATCAAGAGTTACAAACAGCTCCCAGTGAATTTCTATCAAATTCAGACGAAGTTCCGAGATGAGCGTCGTCCACGTTTTGGAATTATGCGTGGGCGCGAGTTCAGCATGAAAGATGCTTATTCATTTGATCGCGATACCGAAGGATTAAGGAAGTCTTACCAAATTATGTTCGATGCGTACACCCGAATTTTCAAACGTATGGGTTTGAAGTTCCGCGCAGTAGCGGCAGATAACGGCGCTATTGGTGGATCAGGTAGTCAAGAGTTTCATGTGATTGCTGATACCGGTGAAGACGCAATTGTGTATTGCCCGAACTCGGATTACGCTGCCAATCTAGAGGCTGCTGAATCAGTCTCATTAATTGGCGCACGTGTTGCTGCAACTCAAGCAATGACAAAGGTCGCAACACCAGATCAAGCAAACTGTGCTGACGTGGCAAAGTTTTTCAACTTATCACTAGAGCAGACTGTGAAGTCATTACTGTTCGCTGCCGATCAAGAGGATGGTCCTGCTAAATTATTTATGGTGCTGGTTCGTGGTGACCATGAGCTCAATGAAATTAAGGCAAGCAAGATTCCTGGTATGACGGAATCCCGCTTTGCAAGTGAGTCTGAGATCAAACAGGCCTGTAATGCACCAGCGGGCTACTTGGGCCCTGTCGGAGTTAGTGCTGATGTAACCATAGTTGCAGATCGTACAGTTGCCAATATGGCTGACTTTGTATGCGGTGCTAATGATGCTGGCCATCACTTAACTGGTGTGAACTGGGGCCGCGATTTGCCAGAGCCTTTAGTAATGGATTTGCGTAATGCTGTAATCGGTGATCCCTCTCCTGATGGTAAAGGTGTCGTCGATATCTGTCGTGGTATTGAGGTGGGCCATGTATTTCAATTAGGTACGCGTTACTCCGAAGCAATGGGCTGCACTTACTTAGATCAACAGGGCAAAGCGCAACCGATGGTAATGGGTTGCTATGGTATTGGCGTGACGCGTTTGCTAGGTGCTGCAATTGAGCAGGGTAATGATGAGCGCGGAATTATTTGGCCGATTTCAATGGCGCCATTTGAGGTGGTGATCTGTCCAATGGGCTACGACAAATCAGGGACAGTAAAAGCTGCTGCTGATCAATTGCATGATGAATTACAGGCTGCTGGAGTGGATGTGGTGCTCGATGATCGTGGAGAAAGGCCGGGTGCGATGTTTGCTGACTGGGAATTAATTGGCGTTCCATTTCGCGTGGTGATTGGCGATCGTGGTCTCGCAGATGCGCAAGTGGAATTTAAAGGCCGTACTGATGCTGAATCAGAAAATATTCCGTTGGCAGAGATTAAAGCAAAGGTGATTGCTGCGGTTGATGCTGCTAAGAAACTCGTTTCTTAAACCAATCCTTTTTTAACTATTATTTTTTAAAGAGGCCGCCAATACCTTTGGCGGCTCCCTTGGCGGCCATGGATGCCATGGTGCGCGCCATCTTGCCGCCCTTGAACTGTTTCATCATGGTTTGCATTTGTTCAAACTGCGCCAATAGGCGATTCACTTCCTGAACCTCGACGCCTGCACCAGCAGCAATGCGACGTTTGCGAGTGGCCTTCAGTAATTCAGGTTTCGCACGCTCCTTTGGCGTCATGCTGTCGATGATGCCGCGCATACGCCGGGTTTGTTTATCAGCAGCACTTAAATTGGTTTTGGAGGCTGCTTGTGCCATGTGGTTCGGTAACTTATCCATCAAGCTGGCCATGCCGCCCATCTGTTGCATCTGCGCCAGTTGATCGCGGAAGTCACCTAGATCAAACCCACCTTTAGAAATCTTGCTAGCTAATTTTTCTGCTTTAGCGGCATCGACGTTTTGCTGCGCTTGTTCGACCAAGGCAAGAATATCGCCCATACCCAAAATACGGTTTGCCATGCGGTCGGCATCGAATGCTTCGAGGCCATCCATCTTTTCGGCAACACCAATAAATTTGAGTGGTACACCGGTAACTTGACGCACGGAGAGTGCGGCACCGCCGCGTGAATCACCATCCAGCTTGGTGAGGATTACACCGGTCAGTGGAAGTGCTTCATGGAAAGCTTTGGCTGTATTGACGGCATCTTGACCCAGCATGGCATCAACTACAAACAAAGTTTCAATTGGATTGAGATTAGCGTGCAAGGTTTTGATTTCTTGCATAAGCGCTTCATCAATACCGAGACGACCTGCTGTATCCACTAAGAGCACATCAAAATAATGACGACGCGCCCAATCTAAGGCGGCAGCGGCAATTTCACTGGGTTTTTGATTAATATTGCTTGGGAAGAATTCAGCACCTACTTGTTTGCTGACGGTTTCTAGCTGCTCGATAGCCGCAGGACGATAGACGTCACAAGAAACGGTGAGGACTTTCTTTTTCTTCTTCTCTTGCAAAAACTTGGCCAACTTACCAACTGAAGTGGTTTTACCTGCACCCTGCAAGCCAGCCATCAGAATTACCGCTGGTGGTTGGGTAGCTAGGTTGAGTTCACCACTTTGGGAGGTATCGCCACGCATGACTTGAGTAAGCTCACGCTGTACAACGCCTACTAGCGCTTGGCCGGGGCTGAGGCTACCAACCACTTCTTCGCCAAGGGCTTTAAATTTAATTTGTTCTAGTAAAGATTTAACGACAGGAAGCGCAACGTCAGCCTCCAGTAAGGCCAGACGGATCTCCCGCAGCATTTCTGCGGTGTTTGCTTCAGTGAGGCGAGCTTGCCCCCGCATTGTTTTAACAACACGAGATAGGCGGTCGGTGAGATTCTCTAGCATTTATCGATTAGACTTTCCAGATGGATATTTTAGGTTACTCAGGCTCGGGATGGCTCCCATCCGCACTTTATTTGTTTCTTTTGGTCTTTTTAAGTTCACGGCCGAAGGGAAAAATCGAATCCCCGGCTTTTGCAGGCCTGGTTCAGGCATTGATCCTGTTGATTTTGCTGGTACATGGAATTCAGTTGCACGACTCAGTCTTTACGCCAGAGGGATTCGTTTTTGGTTTTGCCCAGGATCTGTCGCTGATCGCTTGGGTTGGCCTCGCTTTTTATTGGTTTCAGTCTTGGTTTTTACCAATCTCCAGCTTGCGCTGGTTGGTTTTGTGTTTTGCGCTGATCTGTTCCGCATTGCCCGCCATTTTCTCTGGCACCCTGATTTCTCCAAAAGCTGTCTCTGATCCTTGGTTTAAGGGGCACTTTATTGTTGCCACTATTTCAGTTGGACTGTTGAGCTTGGCTGCGATGCATGCCATGTTGATGAGTATTCAGGATCGAGCGCTGCATCGTCAGCTGGCCATCATCCCTAATAGTCGGATAGCGCATTGGCTAGAGGATTTGCCACCCTTAATGACAATGGAAAGCTTACTTTTTAATCTGCTCTATGTGGGTGTTGCACTTCTGACCTTGACTGTATTTTCCGGATTGCTCTTTTCGCAAACATTGTTTGGTAAGCCACTTGTTTTTGATCACAAGACCATCTTTGCGTTGATCTCCTGGATCTTATTTTCTGGCCTCCTAATAGCGCGTTGGAGCGTCGGCTTGCGTGGGCGCGTAGCTGTTCGTTGGGTCTTGAGTGCATATACTGCCTTGCTCCTAGCCTATGTTGGCAGTAGATTTGTTTTGGAAGTCATTCTTCAGAGAGCATGACGTTTTGATTAAATGGCTTCTCCTCTTTGCTGGAGCGGGTGTTTTGTACCTTTGGATAAAAGGGAAAAAACAGGCAAAGCTCAATACGGAGCAGGCTGCCAAGATCAAGGCTGAACACAGCAGGGTTGCTGAGCCTGAAGTGATTGTCCAGTGCCAACAGTGTTCGGTTCACATTCCAAAATCTGAGGCAATCAAACAAGAGGATCGCTTTTACTGTTCTCAAGAGCACCTGAATAGTTTGGATGCTCAGGGTTGGATAGGTTCTGCAGCTTGGCGAGGCTCACCCAATCAAGATCTTCGACCAGAAGGTATTGCAGCACCGGATTTGGTGGTGATTCATCACATCAGCTTGCCACCTGGCGGTTTTGTAGATCGCAGTTCCACCCAATTTATTGTGGATTTTTTTCAAAACAAGCTGGATTCATTGCTGCATCCCTATTTTGAAGAAATCGCTGATCAAAAGGTATCCAGCCATTTCTTGATTTCACGTAAGGGTGAGGTTTTTCAATTTGTCTCCACCCAAAACAAAGCCTGGCATGCTGGTGTTTCATCCTTCATGGGTCGCGAAAAGTGCAATGATTTCTCGATCGGCATTGAGTTAGAGGGTGATAGTGACCATCCTTTTGAGGATATTCAGTATTCGGCTCTTGCCAAATTAACTTCCCAATTAAGCGCTGTTTACCCCAATCTTCAATTTGCTGGGCACAGCGATATTGCCCCTGGCAGAAAAACAGATCCCGGAATTCAATTTAATTGGCAAAAGTTCCAAACTAAAAGCAACACTCCGGCCAAAAAACTACCCTTTGGTTCAAACCCCCGCTAGGGCTCCAAAGTAGTATGTGAGCATACGCTCACTTTCTTGCCCTTTGCCTAAAAAGGGCGGCAAATTTCGCACCAAAATAGCTCCTAAATTATTGGAATACCTAGGAAAAATACTTATAAATATTCGTCAGAAATATCTTACCAAATTCAGAATATTTCCCTATACTTAGTACAAAATGCGCTTCGAGACACTAGATGTAGTGTTTGAATACAGCAATACCCCATTGTTTTTTAACGATTTTTGCCAAAATAACTATATATAAGCAGGAGAAATATGACATATGCCAACCCCCAGGCAGCAGGACAGACTGCCGGCACAAATAACCCAGGAATGACCCCCTCTGAAGCCATGAACCAAGCCCCATCTGCTGGCTTTGTAGCTGGTGGAGTAGGTGGTGGTCAGGCTACCCAGTTATCTGACTACAAAATCATTCGCCGAAATGGATCGGTAGTGGCATTTGAGCCATCCAAAATTGCCATTGCAGTGACAAAAGCATTTTTAGCGGTTAACGGTGGTCAGGGCGCAGCTTCTGCAAGCGTTCGCGAACAAGTAGAGCAATTGACTCACGCAGTAGTACGTGCCTTGTTGCGTAGCCGCCCAAATGGTGGCACTTTCCATATTGAAGATATTCAAGACCAGGTTGAGTTGGCATTGATGCGTAGCGGTGAGCACAACGTTGCTCGTGCCTACGTTCTTTATCGTGAAAAACGTAATCAAGAGCGCGCAACGCAACAAGGTATTACTCAAGAAACTCAAGCCGCAATTCAAGCTGGTGAGTCTGGCATCAAGGTAACTGACAACGGTGTAGAGAAGTGGTTGGATATGGTTGCCTTGCGCACCATTATTGAGGCGGCATGTGAAGGTCTCGGCAACAACATTGATGCAACTCCGATCATCACAGAAACCATCAAGAATTTGTATGATGGCGTGCCGATGGCCCAAGTGTATGACTCTGCAATTTTGGCATCACGCACATTGATTGAAAAAGATCCTGCGTACAGTCAAGTAACAGCACGCATCTTGATGCACGTGATTCGTAAAGAAATTCTGGGTCGCGAAGTATTGCAGGGGGATATGCAAGCTGAGTACAGCACTTACTTCGCTACGTACATTAACGAGGGTATTTCTGCTGAGTTGTTAGATCCACGTATGCGTGAGTTTGACCTGCCAAGATTGGCTGCAGCATTGAATGCTAGCCGTGACTTGCAGTTCAACTACCTCGGTTTGCAAACTTTGTATGACCGCTATTTCTTGCATATTGAAGATCGCCGCATTGAAATGCCACAGGCTTTCTTTATGCGCGTTGCAATGGGCTTATCTTTGAATGAGTTGGATCGCGAGCGTCGTGCGATTGAGTTCTATGAAATTCTGTCTACATTTGATTTCATGTCCAGCACACCAACCTTGTTTAACTCAGCAACAACACGTCCACAGTTATCAAGCTGCTACTTAACAACGGTGGATGATGACCTTGACGGCATCTACGAAGCGTTAAAAGAGAATGCACTCTTGTCTAAGTTTGCCGGTGGTTTAGGTAACGACTGGACTAACGTTCGTGCTTTGGGAAGTCATATCAAAGGTACTAACGGTAAGTCACAGGGTGTTGTACCTTTCTTAAAAGTAGTGAACGATACAGCTGTTGCCGTAAACCAAGGCGGTAAGCGTAAAGGTGCAGTTTGTGCGTACCTAGAGACATGGCATTTGGATATTGAAGAGTTCCTCGAACTGCGTAAAAACACGGGTGATGATCGTCGCCGTACGCACGACATGAATACTTCTAACTGGATTCCAGATTTGTTTATGAAGCGTGTGATGGAAGGTGGTGAGTGGACATTATTCTCACCTTCAAATACGCCTGACTTGCATGACAAATTCGGAAAGGCTTTTGAAGAGGCATATGTTGCCTATGAGAAAAAAGCAGATGCTGGTGAATTAAAACCATTCCGTCGCATTCCTGCGCAACAATTGTGGCGCAAGATGTTGGGTATGTTGTTTGAAACTGGCCATCCATGGATCACATTTAAAGATCCTTGCAACATTCGTAGCCCACAACAGCACATCGGTGTAGTTCACTCTTCTAACTTGTGTACTGAGATTACTCTGAACACAAATGAAAGTGAAATCGCAGTATGTAACTTAGGTTCCGTGAACTTGACAGCGCATATGACTACAGATGCATCTGGCAAGATGATTTTGGATCACGAGAAGCTCCAGAAAACCATTCGCACTGCAATGCGTATGCTGGACAACGTGATTGATATCAACTACTACGCTGTTGCTAAAGCGCGTAACTCCAACTTGAAGCATCGTCCAGTCGGTATGGGCATCATGGGCTTCCAAGATTGCTTGCATATGCAACGTATCCCTTACGCTAGCGATGAGGCAGTGAAGTTTGCAGATTCATCTATGGAAGCAGTGTGCTACTACGCTTATCAAGCGTCTAATGAGCTGGCTGAAGAGCGCGGCGTTTACAGTACATACAAAGGTTCATTGTGGGATCGCGGCATTCTTCCACAAGACTCAGTAGCCTTGTTGGCAGCAGAGCGCGGTGGTTACCTTGAGGTAGATAGCTCTTCCACAATGAATTGGGATGGTTTGCGTGCCCGCATCAAGCAGAACGGTATGCGCAACTCCAACTGTGTGGCGATTGCACCGACTGCAACGATTTCTAATATTATTGGTGTATCAGCCTGTATCGAGCCGACATTCCAGAACTTGTTCGTGAAATCTAACCTTTCAGGTGAGTTCACTGTAGTAAACGAGTACTTGGTACGTGATTTGAAGGATCGTGGCCTCTGGGATGAAGTCATGATTGCGGACTTAAAGTACTTTGACGGTACTCTGTCCAAAATTGATCGTGTTCCACAGGATTTACGCGATTTGTACGCTACTGCATTTGAAGTGGAGCCAAGCTGGTTAGTTGAGGCTGCTTCACGTCGTCAGAAGTGGATTGACCAAGCGCAGTCACTCAATATCTACATGGGTGGTGCATCTGGTAAGAAATTGGACGACACATACAAGTTGGCTTGGTTACGCGGTCTGAAAACTACGTACTACCTCCGCACAATGGCTGCAACGCACGTTGAGAAATCAACTGTTGCCAGCGGACAGCTGAATTCTGTATCCAGTGGCGGTGGTGTGAATGGTACGGATGCTGCAGCAGCGCAAGAATTAGACGGCCCTGCTTGCACAATGCGCCCTGGTGATGCTGGATTTGAAGAATGTGAAGCTTGTCAGTAAGAATTTGATTGCTGATTTATAAAAGAAAAGAATTTAGGAGATTGTTATGTTGAATTGGGAAGAAGAAGTTGCGCCGGCACTAGCGAAAGCGGGTCTCGCGCAGCAACCAGTTGTGGCAGAGCCACAGCGCCCACGAGCAGATGAGGTCGCAATTGCCCCTCAAGTTACGGCACCTGCAGCAACTGCGAGTGCGGCTTTATCTGGTGGCGCAGCTTTGCGCGTCAACGCTGCTGATAAGCGTGTAATTAATGCTAAGACTGACGTGAATCAGTTGGTCCCATTTAAATATAAGTGGGCTTGGGAGAAGTATTTAGCTGGTTGTGCAAACCATTGGATGCCACAAGAGATCAATATGAATCGCGATATCGCGCTTTGGAAAGATCCAAATGGCTTAACTGAAGATGAGCGCCGCATCATTAAGCGTAATCTGGGTTTCTTCACAACTGCGGATTCTTTGGCGGCTAACAACATCGTTTTAGGTACTTATCGCCACATTACTGCTCCAGAATGCCGTCAATATCTATTGCGCCAGGCGTTTGAAGAGGCAATTCATACTCATGCCTATCAATATATTGTCGAATCTTTGGGCTTAGACCAGAGCGAAATCTTTAACGCGTACAACGAAATTGAGTCTATTCGCGCCAAAGATCAGTTCTTAATTCCCTTTATTGATGTTTTAACTGACCCTAATTTCAAAACTGGAACATTAGAAACTGATCAAATGTTGCTCCGTTCACTCATCGTTTTCGCTTGCGTGATGGAAGGTTTGTTCTTTTATGTTGGTTTTACGCAAATACTTGCAATGGGTCGTCAAAACAAAATGACGGGTGCTGCTGAGCAGTATCAATACATCCTGCGCGATGAGTCTATGCACTGCAATTTTGGTATTGATTTAATTAATCAAATTAAGCTGGAGAACCCGCAGTTATGGACTTCTGCGTTCAAAGATGAGATCAAAGCGATCTTCGAAAAAGCAGTGGAATTAGAGTACCGTTATGCAGAGGATACGATGCCTCGTGGAGTGCTCGGATTGAACGCGCCGATGTTCAAGGGGTACCTAAGATACATCTGTAATCGCAGATGTTTGCAAATAGGACTTGACGCGATGTTCCCAAATGAAGAGAATCCATTCCCATGGATGTCAGAAATGATTGATCTGAAAAAAGAGAGAAACTTTTTTGAGACACGCGTTATTGAGTATCAAACTGGCGGTGCGCTAAGTTGGGAATAAGTAGTTAGGTAAAAGCGCATGGCCGGCTAAATAGGAGATTAGACGGTTGGATAGTTTTAAAAGTCAGCAAAACCAGACTCAAATCCGAAAACCCTTGTCCAAGGGTGTCTGGGCTACTCTCTCTATTTTTTCCAGCAAATTTAAGAAGCCGTTGTCCTTTGGGGCCACGGCTTTTTTCCAGGATTCATTAGCGTGCAGCACTTAGTATCAAGCCGCGCGCCGATGAATGGCTCGCTCGTCGGCTCCAAATGGTTGCAAAACCAGGTGGAAATGAATAGGTCGGGTCTTCTTAATCGGTAGTTTGTATTAATCCTCACGTGAAGGAGCATTACTATGGCAATCGCCAAGAAAAAAGTTGCTGCAAAGAAACCGGCTGCAAAGAAAAAAGTAGCCGCTAAGAAGCCTGCTGCTAAAAAAGTAGCCGCTAAGAAGCCTGCTGCTAAGAAAGTAGCTAAAAAAGTAGCCGCTAAGAAGCCTGCTGCTAAGAAAGTAGCTAAAAAAGCTGTTGCTAAGAAGCCTGCTGCTAAGAAAGTAGCTAAAAAAGCTGTTGCTAAGAAGCCTGCTGCTAAAAAAGTAGCTAAAAAAGCTGTTGCTAAGAAGCCTGCTGCTAAAAAAGTAGCTCGTAAAGTAGCAAAAAAAAAGTAAGTAAACCTGCTGCGAAGAAAGCGGGCAAGGCTGTAAAAAAGCCCGTGGCTAAAAAAGTTGCTGCTTCAACAACGTTGAATCCTGCTGCTGCTTGGCCCTTCCCAACTGGCACACGCCCATAAGCCCTGCTTTTAGACGTGTGAAGTTCAAAGGGATCTCTCACGAGATCCCTTTTTTATTGGTGCGCCCGGCAGGGCGCACTTACTTGGAGGTAAAAGTCCTCTACACACCCGGTAAGGGGAAGTGTTAGCTAATGGCAAGGGCTTTGTGGGCGACTGCAAGTCTGAAGGAAGCCAAAGGCAAAGCGCTGGTCTGACGTACAGCAAGCGGATGTGAGGCGTTGTATTGGGATGAGGCGTCCTAAATCATCAAAGTCCAATACTTACACGGAAACGATATGACGTAGATCCGACAGACATCAGTGAAGGTGGGTGCGTAATACCCGGGGAGATCTGGCATGGTGCCCGCAAGGGCTACAGACATCGAGAGGTGTCTGGATGCTATGCCAGAAGTCAGCAAAAGCTCTTGCAAGAAAGACCAGCGGCGAAGAAACCGGACGGTATCCGGGGATGGCGCTTGCTGGTGCGGAAATAGATGCAGCGACAGTCGGGCAAACGAAATCGGAGAACCACGCGCTTATTGAGCGTGTGGTGGCACGCAGCAACATGCAAAGAGCGTATCAACAGGTTATGAGAAACCACGGCGCACCAGGAGTTGATGGCATGCGTACGGAAGATCTCAAGCCCTGGTTGATCGCACACTGGCGCAGTGTGAAGCAAGCCTTACTGGATCTTAGGGGATAGCGTAATGCGCAATCAACAGACCAAAATCCGTATTGCCCCCGAAAGCCTCAAACGTCTTAAAAGCAAAGTGAAAGTGCTTTGCCGTCAAG
>NZ_JBIIPA010000043.1:0-9912 GCF_044342855.1 Polynucleobacter sp. | reverse complement strand
TGCGGCATATGGAGCAACACCTGCTCTCGATCAATCAAGCGGCATCCCACTTTAATACCCCAGCACCCAGCACAATCAGTCGCTGGCAACGCCTCTACAATAAAGGTGGTATTACAGCCCTAGAACCCAAACCTAAGGGACGACCATCGATGCCAAAACGTCATGAGATCCAAGCGTTTTTAGCCAAACCTTCTTCTGAGCTCACGCCTGATGAGCTCCTGCGTAAGTTGCACTATTTGGAGGTGGAGAACGCTTACCTAAAAAAGCTGCAAGCCTTAGCCCAGCAAAAGTACTTGGCAAGCAAGAACAAGTCCAAGTCATCACTGAGTTAAGGCGGCGACACCCCCTACAAACGATTCTGGGGGTAGCTAATATGGCCAAAAGCGTCTATTACTATCAGCTTGGCGCTGGTACTAAGGCGGATCCCTATCGCGAGGTCAAGGAGAGCATTAAGACCATCTACCATCGCCACAAAGGTCGCTATGGTTATCGGCGTGTGCAAGAGGAGCCAGGACATCAAAACTGCTACCTCAATCCGAAGACGGTGCAAAAGCTCATGGGCAGACTTCACCTTAAACCGACCGTGAGACCTAAGCGCTATAAATCCTACAGAGGATCTGTAGGTACGGCGGCTCCCAACTTGCTTGAGCGTAACTTCACAGCCAAAGCCCCCAATCAGAAGTGGGTCACCGATGTGACTGAGTTCAATGTCTTGGGTCACAAGGTGTATCTCTCACCCGTATTGGATCTGTACAACCAAGAGGTCATCTCCTATGAGATCGCCGACCGCCCCCCAAATGAACATGGTGATGCAAATGCTTCAAAAATCTTTTAAGAAGCTCAAACCCAAAGATAAACCGATGCTGCACTCAGACCAAGGCTGGCAATATCAGATGGGGTTTTATCAACAAACATTAAAAGAACAAGGTCTTACCCAAAGCATGTCTAGAAAAGGGAACTGCTTAGATAACGCCGTCATGGAAAACTGGTTTGGGATCATGAAGATCGAGTTCTTCTATCGAGAGAAGTTTGAGAGTGTGCAGTCGTTTAAAGCAGGGCTAAAGGAATGTATCCACCACTACAACCATGATCGAATCAAACAAAAACTAAAGGGATTGAGCCCAGTGCAATACCGAACTCAATCCCTTCTGGTAACCTAAATAAACTGTCCAACTTTTGTGGGTCAGTTCATCAGCGGGGCTTTATCTTTTTAAGCGGCTGCCATTTGGAAGACTCTAATGCGCGGCTCTATTTCTTTCTGCAAGGTTCTTTTGGCTACCCGGATGTCATATTCCATCTGAAGGCTTAACCAGAACTTTGGATCCATCCTAAAAAATAGACCTAGTCGTATTGCAGTATCCGCAGTAATTGGGCGAGCTCCGTGAACAATTTCACTAATCCGACTTGGAGATACATCAATATCGGCTGCAATCTGGCGTGCAGTGATCCCCATCGGCTTCATAAAATCTTCCAGCAATATTTCGCCAGGATGAATTTCATCCAATAGATTTAACATCATGTTCCCCTCAGTGGTAATCCACTATCTCCACCTCATAAGCCCCATCGGTTTTTCAAACGACACAGATGCGCCACTGCCCATTAATACGAATGCTATGACAACCTTTTCTGTTGCCTACAAGCAACTCCAATCTAATCCCCGGCGGAATCCGCAAACTATGCAACTCAGTAGCAGCATGTAATTGCAGCAACTTTCGCCTAGCTACCCTCTCTACACTCTTAAATCTTTGGGACTGGTGGCTGTTAAAAAGGGCTTGAGTTTCCGCACATGAGAACGAATGGATCATGCCCTATTATATTCTACCAAACAGAACCTTTTATGTGGAACTTTTATTACTTTTATTTAGACATGCATCTGAAATAGACGTTGAATCTATATATAGAAATAGATATATAGATTTAATATTTAATTATTTGTAGAAATAATTGAAGTCACGGACAATGTGGAGCTATGTATAAATACGACCATATTGACCAAACCCTTGTAGATCAACGGGTTATCCAATTCAGAGACCAGGTTGAGCGCCGCCTCAATGGCACCCTAGCCGAAGAAGAATTCCGCCCACTCCGCCTGCAGAATGGTCTCTATCATCAGCGCCATGCATATATGCTGCGCATTGCTATTCCTTATGGCTTATTGAGCGCTAAGCAGCTTTGCACACTCGCCTTCATTGCGGATAAGTACGATCGAGGTTATGGACACTTCACCACCCGTCAAAACATTCAGTTCAATTGGGTGGAGCTAGAACAGACTCCGGACATCTTGGCTGAATTAGCCAAGGTGGAGATGCATGCGATCCAGACATCAGGCAACTGTATTCGCAATATCACAAGCGATGCCTTTGCTGGTGTTGCTGCCGACGAATACATTGATCCTCGCGCCGTTTGTGAACTGCTGCGCCAGTGGTCAACTTTGCATCCTGAGTTTGCGCACCTGCCACGTAAATTTAAGTTTGCCGTTAATGGCGCCAAAGAAGACCGTACTGTCTTGCTTTGCCACGACGTCGGAATTGAGCTCAAGAAAAATCCAGCGGGTGAACTAACTGCTGACATTTATGCAGGTGGTGGCATGGGCCGCACACCCATACTGGGATCATTAATTAAGCAAGGTTTGCCATGGCAAGTTCTACCAAGCTACTTAACTGCGTTACTACGCGTATACAACCGCTTTGGTAAAAGAGACAATCTCTACAAAGCTCGTATCAAGATTTTAGTAAAGGCTTTAGGTCCAGAAGAGTTTGCACGCCAAGTGGAAGGTGAATGGGCATGCCTTCACAATGAAGCAAAACAGAGTAAAGATAATTTCACGCTAGCGGAATGGGATCGTGTTGCCAAGCACTTCACTAAGCCTGCATATCAAAAGTTAAGCGCATTAAACGATGAAGCCATTCTAGCCACCGCACCCGAGACTGAAAGAGCGGCTTTTGCTCGCTGGATGGAGCGCAACGTTAAACCACATCAAGTGCCCGGCTATACGAGCGTGATTCTCTCGCTCAAACCTCATGGCACTGTTGCTCCTGGCGATGCTACTAGCGCTCAGATGAATGCCATTGCAGATCTAGCGGATCAATATAGTTTTGGTGAACTGCGTGTAACGCATGAACAAAATTTAGTGTTAGCCGATGTAGAACAAACGCAATTACTTCATCTTTGGCGCGCAGCCAAGAATCACAACCTAGCCCTACCCAACATTGGATTGCTTACCGACATCATCGCTTGCCCTGGAGGCGATTTCTGCTCACTAGCCAATGCCAAATCCCTCCCCATTGCGAAAGCGATTCAAGAACGTTTTGATGACTTGGATTACTTGTTTGATTTGGGTGATATCAGTCTTAATATTTCAGGTTGCATTAACTCCTGTGGCCATCATCACGTTGGCAATATTGGCGTACTAGGCGTGGATAAAGATGGTGAAGAGTGGTATCAAATCACCTTAGGTGGCGAACAAGGCAATGATGCCTCCATCGGCAAAGTGATTGGCCCCTCTTTCTACGCGAATGAAATCCCTGATGTCATGACTAGTCTCATCAATACCTACGTAGAGCAAAGAACTGCGGATGAGCCGTTTATTGACACCTACCGCAGACTCGGTGTGGCTCCGTTTAAAGAGGCTGCCTACAAGAACAATGGCAAGCACTCCAAAGGATCGTTAGCTTAATCATGGAAAAACTATGAACCAACAGATCATTTACTTCCCCAAAGATGGCAAGCCCACAGTAGTTGCCAATGAATGGCAAGTTTGGGACGGCGAACGCGATGAGGGCGGCATTCCAGACCTAGAGCATGGATTACACAAAGTATTAGTGCCATTTCATTGGTGGATTACCCACCATAAGAATGCTGATGTGACAAACAAAGTAAGCAAGGGTGAGCTTGGTGTTTGGTTTGCTGCTGATGATGACATCCTCAAGCATGCTGACCTCATTGATGAGGGTAAAAACCTCTGGCCAGTGGTGGGTGCGGATTTCCCTATCTTTAGAGATGGCAGGAGTTTTAGCACTGCCGCCCTACTCAGAGATCGTTTTGAATGGCACGGTGAAGTTCGTGCGATTGGTGATGTCTTAATTGATCAGCTCTTACAAGGTGCACGTGTAGGCTTTGATGCTTTTGAATTACGCGCTGATCAAAATCTGGATATCGGACTAAAGCAGTTTGATCTATTTAGCGTGACTACACAAAACAGCTGGCGAGATGCTCGTACTACTCAAGAAGCCATTTAAGTCCAAGTCAACACAGATACACCATGAACAATCCAAACAAACTCGGTAAAGTGTATCTAGTGGGCGCCGGCCCTGGCGCAGCCGATCTCATTACTGTGCGTGGTGCAAATTTATTAGCTAAAGCAGATATTGTGTTTCATGATGCTTTAGTTGATCCAGCCGTGCTGGATCTATGCCCGCAAGCCATTAAAGAACCAGTAGGTAAGCGCTGTGGCAAGCTTTCATCAGCGCAGCATTTCATCAACAAAAAATTGGTTGATGCAGCCCACAAACATCAAATCATCGTTCGCCTTAAAGGTGGTGACCCCATGATGTTTGGCCGTGCCGATGAAGAAATCCAAGCACTTAAAAATCATCATATTGAAGTAGAGGTAGTGCCAGGTATTACAGCCGCATTGGCGGGTGCTGCAGCTATTCAGCAATCCCTGACATTACGTGGAATCTCTCGTAGTGTTGCTTTTGTTACTTTGGCGCAAGGCGCTGAGAATCTCGGTGATAACAGTGGTCAGCAGCAACCAATTCAAAACCCACAAGCCGATACCTTGGTGTATTACATGAGCCGCAAAGATGCTGCAAGCATTGCTAAGCAATTAATAGAAAATAGTTCGCAACACGCTAGCAATACACCAGTACACATTCTGGAAGCAGTGAGCACCCAGAATGAACGTCACTGGTCTAGCACCCTAGGAGAGTTAGCCAATGGCAAAGCGAATGATTGGTTTGATAGTGCCTCACCTGCCCTGATTATGGTTGGCGAAGCCTTACGAGAAAAGCAAGCAAACAAACAAACAGAAAACTTACAGAGCCCTAGCGCTAAATTCGATGATGGCTTGCAAGACGGCCTCATCTTCACCGACAGCAGGCGTAGCGCTTAAAGCCATACCAGGGAATTTCTCTTGGCAATCGGACAGCAATACCGGGAAGTCATTGCGCAAATGGCCGCCTTGCCCAAAAAAGACAGGCACAACCACCACGTCAGTGGCTCCGTCATCTGCCAGCAGAGTAATAGCCTCCTCTAGACTGGGCTTCATTAACTCTAAGAAGGCTAATTCCACCCGAACATTGGGATGCTGGGTTTTCCATAAGCCAGCCAGACGGTCAAATGGCTCACGCCAACGGCTATCACGGGCACCATGGCCAAATAGGATAAGGGCTTTCATATCAATCTTTATAGAGCTAGTGGCAAAGTACTTTTAATGATTCTAATTAAATCACTTTAAAATAGCCTCATCAATAAAGCTATTTCATTAGCACTCCATATTAACGAGCAATTGCACTTCTCACTAAAAAGATTTATTTATGCACTCTTTAGCCCCTTTGCTTAGCCAGACTTGGTTCATCGCCCTAATGGCTGTCGCTTTAATTGGGGCGGTCTTATCTGCAGTGCATCATGCGGAGGTTATTGCACACAAGACTGGGGAGCCTTACGGTACATTGGTATTGGCCATTAGCGTCACCATTATTGAGGTATCACTGATTATTGCCATGATGTTTGCCGGTCATGAAGGCTCTCAATTTATTGCGCGTGACGCCGTCTTTGCTACCGTCATGATTGTGATGAATGGTGTCATTGGCATGTGTATTTTTATGGGCGGCTTTAAGCATCATGAAATGTCTTTCCGTAATGAGGGAACAAACTCTGCACTGGCAGTTCTAAGTGCATTAGCGACTTTCATTCTGGTAATGCCCATGGTGACTGTGAGCACTCCAGGTCCAGACTTCACCAAGAGTCAGCTTGCCTTTGCGGGTATCGCTTCTTTTGCCTTGTATGGCGCTTTTATCTTCTTTCAAACAGTCAGTCATCGCGACTACTATCTTCCCAACGCAAAAGACAAGAGGGCGAATAGTGAAGTCCATGCAGATGAACCTAGCAATCTCAAGACCACTGTGAGTGTTTTTTTACTACTACTCTCTCTTGCAGTTGTGGTTGGTTTAGCTGAGGCGCTGAACCCCGCCATTGAGGCTGGAGTTAAAGCGGCTGGCGCCCCTAAAACAGTAGTTGGTATTGCGATTGCAATGCTCGTTCTGCTGCCTGAAGGCTATGCAGCCGTCAGGGCAGCCAGAGCCAATCGCTTACAAAGCAGCTTGAACCTGGCTTTAGGCTCAGCCCTGGCCAGCATTGGCCTAACAATCCCCACCGTAGCTGCATTTGCTATCTTCTTTGATTTGCCAATCAGCCTAGGTATTAGCAGCTTAAATATGACGCTGATGTATCTCAGCTTCTTTATTGGCGCACTGACATTGGCAATCGGCAGAACCACCTTGCTACAAGGTGTAGTACACCTCATCATCTTCTTTGAGTATTTGTTCTTGAGTCTGGTGCCTTAACGCCAAATATGCTCACAATAGCAACGATCAATAGAGCCCTGAACAGCTGTATAAGTTGTATAAGCTATAGAAATGTAAAGCTCAAAATTATTTTCTTGCTCGGGTGCTTTGCATACAGCATCTTCATCACAAATGCCTCTGCAGAGCCAGCAGCCAATACGCCAAGTGCTCAGAGCAATCACCCTCAATCTATTGCAATGGCGATGCTGAACACACTTCCATCTAAACCAACTGTCCTAGGCTCCGTAAAAGAAATTAAAAGCTCCAATATTTCTAGTGACTATGGCAATCGCATTGGGCCCTTTACTGGCTTACATGAAAACCATGATGGTTTAGACATCCCAGCAGAATTAGGTAGCCCCATCCTTGCTGCTGGCAAAGGCACAGTCCTGTATGCAGCTTACGCACCAGGCTATGGCAATTTGGTTGAGATAGATCATGGCCAGGGCATCATTACCCGCTATGGGCATGCCAAAAGCTACTCGTCAAGGCCGGTGAAATCATTCAACAATCACAACAAATTGCTACTGTTGGTAATACCGGTAATTCTACTGGGCCTCACCTCCATTTTGAGGTGAGCAAGGGCGGCATCCCAATTGATGCCAAGCTCCTCTTTGCTATTGGAGGCAAACCGAATAATGGTGATGTAAAACGCTACACTTTCATCTTTAAAGATATTAAGCTGAAAGCGCCAAATCAATTAAGAAATTCCAAGACAAATAAACCAGAGGTGGTTTACACCTCTTCGGCCACCAGAAAATCAGGTGAGCCCATTATTACTGTCAGAGCGCCTGCGGATAAGATTCAGCAATAAATATCCTCTAACGCGGGCAAGCCTTTGAGAAAAATTGCAGCAATTGATGCAAGACAGGCTCCCAAGAAAAGGGATCTGGTGGAGCACTTTTTTGAATCGGGTTTGGCACAGATAAGGCATTGGAGACGGTGCTCACTACAGGATTAGTAGGTGCAGAATTGTTTTGCGTGAGCTGACACACTCCACTAATCAGGATGCTGAAAAATACAAATAAAACCAGCACTATGCCAATGATGATTTTGAGCATCTTACTCTGCATGATGTCGATCAATTCCAGTGTTTTACAGTTTAGGGAGCTTTTTCAAATCCACCTGAATAGTTGCGCCATATTGATCGCTTAAGCCAATCACTGAACGCAGTGGTACATGGTCTTTTTCTGAGAACCATACCTCAAAGGTAGCAGAGTCATCCTTAGAGGTAGTCTTGTAATAGCGAATCGCTTTTACCTTGGCGCCATCAAATGGAAACTCCCAAGCTTCACCACGCACTAGGGTGTAATTTTTCAGCGAGCGGCCATCGGTTACTGGCAACACAATGGATTTAGTAGGTAAATCGCGGCCCATAAACTGATAACCCACTGTCAGCATGTCAAGCAGACGACCGGCATAAGGTGCGGAGCCTACTGGTGAAGTACGGGAGGAGACTTTATAAATGTTCAGCGCATTCTTCTCAACCTTAGCGATCAGCAATTCGGTATTGCCGCGCTTTTCCTGATAGGTATTAGTCAGCATGCCGTTAGCGCCAACCGTGCCAACTGAATCCCGAATTAACTTCTGATCCTGCAATACGGTAGAGAGCACGGTACCCAAAGTTCCAGTAGAGCTAATGCGGTATTTATCTTTACCGATATCTACCTTATCGACAATGCTAGCCACGGAAACTGATCCCTTAATTAAGCTATAGACCTGCTCGTAAGGACTGGGGGCCTCACCAGATTGCTTTAGATAGGCTGCACGCTTGCCAGGATCAGTGCTGATCTTGAGGTCGTACTCAAATTGGGCATTGATAGGTGAAAAGGTAACTTGCTGGGATTGGGCGCCTAAGGAGAAGCTTGCCAATAAAGCAATAACGAGGAAATTTTGCAGAAATAACTTCATTTTGAACCCATGAGATAAAACGGTGAAAAATGTTGGACAAGCCTTATTTAAGGGCTATCTCACACCCAAAAGAACCAAAATCACCCAAAAAATGACTTAAAAACTGAATTTTTTTGAATTTTAATTCCAATAGATTTTATAATGAAAATATGAGTAATCTGTTTATCGCCTTCTTTATTTCCTGTTTCACGACGATACTCATCATTCGCACCCAAAAACTCCATCAGCGCTTTTCTGGTGACTGTCTTTTAGATGGCCCTCAAAAATTTCATACGACTACCGTACCTAGAGTTGGTGGAATTGGAATCGCTTTGGGTATTTGCATCGCCATTGCTAGCAATTTACGAAGTAGCCCCGATCAAGGATTTGAATACACCCTACTCTTGTGCGCGGCCCCAGTCTTTGCAATTGGGCTAGTGGAAGATCTCTGCAAACGGGTTAGCGTGAAAACAAGATTATTATTTACTGCCATCGGCGCACTATTGGCTACCATCTTGCTTGGGGCTCAAATTCCAAGCTTAGATATTCCGGGCATTGATTACCTTCTCACACTTCCAGCCCTATCGATCTTGCTCACCATATTTGCCATCACCGGCGTATCGAATGCTTACAACATTATTGATGGCTTTAATGGCTTATCCAGCATGGTGGCCATCATTACACTGCTCGCATTGGGCTACGTCAGCATGGTCCTGGGAGACCCTTTACTCGCTCGTCTTAACTTCACTATGGCCAGCGCCATTTTGGGTTTCTTTATCTGGAATTACCCTAGAGGCCTCATCTTCCTTGGAGATGGCGGCGCCTACCTGATTGGATTTTGGGTGGCAACATTGAGCGTACTCGTGGTTGCGAGACATTCTGAAGTATCTCCATGGTTTGCCTTAATGATTAACGGCTACCCAATTCTAGAAACACTATTTACCATCTACCGCAGAAAAATCCATCAAGGAAAAAGTCCAGGACAGCCCGATGGCATTCACTTCCACTCGCTGATCTTTAGAAGAATTCTGAACTCTAAAGTTATCAAGAATGAGAACGAGTGGTTCAGTGCGAATGCCAAAACCTCACCATACCTGTGGATCCTTACAACCCTATCTATCGTTCCTGCAATGATTTTCTGGCACGACACCGCCATCCTCATCGCCTTCTTAGTGCTTTTCACCCTAAGCTATGTATGGCTCTATGGTAGGATAGTTTCTTTCAGAACACCCAGGTGGATGCACGTCGACTAGCAAGGATTGATAGTGCGATACATGGCATTAGCGAGCACATCATTTCCGCATCACTTGATAAACAATCAAGATCTATCAAGTTGAACCGCCCCGACTTTCATAGAGGCCATTTGGTTTAAGTAAGGTCGATATTCTGACCCATCTTGCTTTGCTGCTGTTGGCACTGCTTTTGCTGCTGGTAATAGTATGCTGCATATTCTGCT
>NZ_JBIIPA010000020.1:0-36459 GCF_044342855.1 Polynucleobacter sp. | reverse complement strand
TAACTTGGGTGAGTGGGTACGTCTTGGTCGTCTTGCCATTTACTCTCTCTACTTTCTGGCCTATGAGGCCTATCAAAATAGCAGAGAATTCACTTATCGGGGTGTTCAGATTTGCTGAGCCAGTTCTCACCATCACCCCCAAGGGTGAGAAGATCCCAGTAGCAGCTAATGCTATACGTACCGTAGAGGATGACAATAGTTCAGGTGCAGCCATGTTCTCCGATCAAAAGCACAAGATAATCATCTTTCCTAAAGTGACCCCAGGCTCAAAAACCTATTACAAGACTAAGCTCACTACCTATAAGCCACTATTGCCAGGCTATTTTTATACGAGACTCATCTTCTCTCCATCGGTAGAGGTGCAGTCGTATGAGTACAACCTGAATTACCCAGAAGATTTAACGCTGTATACCGATATCAAAGGGGTTAAACAAACAAAAGATGAGGTAGTGAATGGCATGCGCCAAGTGAGCTACTCCTATCAAAACCTCAAGATGAAGAAGAAAGAGCTATATCAAGTCTCTAATAATGACTATGCACCACACATCTTTATTTCGACATTCCCAAGTCAAGAGGCATTTGCAAAGGCTTACGAAGACCGTATTAAAGATAAATTCACTGTTACCCCAGAAATTCAGAAGCAGGCTGACGAGATCACTAAGGGTCTAGAGAAGAAAGTTCAAAATGATACAAAACTCGATCTCAAAAAAGAGCAGGCAAAGGCTATCTATCACTGGGTGGCCAGAAATATTCGTTACGTTGCTATCTATCTAGCTGATGGCGGTATCGTTCCCCATGATGCTAATAGCGTTCTCAAAAATCGCTATGGTGATTGCAAAGACCACAATGCACTATTAATCACTCTGTTGGCGGCCAAGGGTATTGATGCGACTAGTGCGTTGATTAATTCAGGAAATGCTTACACGCTACCTAAATATCCTGTCTTAGGCCCGTTTAATCATGTCATTACCTACATACCAGCCTGGAATCTATATCTAGACTCTACCGATGAGATGGCACCATACGGAGTACTGCCAAGCGATGAACTGGATAAACCAGTTCTGCTAACAAAATTAGCCAAAGTAGGGCGAACACCAAAGCCAAAGAAAGAAGATAGTGAGATGGCCACAGGAATCTCGATGCAGATAGAGAAAGATGGTCGCATCACCGGCAAAGCTCACACTATGTACTTTGGTAGCGCAGAAATTAATGCGCGCTATAAATACGAGGGCGCTGAAACCACACTCTCAGATAAGTTAGTTAAAACACAGCTAGCCAAATTTAGACAAACAGGTGAGGGCAAGATCACAACTAGCTATGTCTACGATCTTAATAAACCCTTTACAACGGATACTGAGTTCACTTTGGATGCTGTAGCAAATGTACCTGGACCGGGTGCGATGACAGTCCCTATAGGCTTAGCCCCGGGGGAGCTTGCTGCAATCGCCAGTGATAGACCGCCCGAGAAATTTACCATTCCCTATGTTTGCAGTACCAGAATTGTGGGCGAATCCTATCAAATCCGCTTTCCTGATAACACCAAGGTCACCCGCATTCCACCAAATGTCAGCTATAAGAAAGCTGGTATTGAATACGAGGCTACCTATAACGAAGTAAAAAATAATATCTTTGTGGTCAGAAAGCTAGTAATACAAAGACCAGGCGCAGTCTGCCAGCCGGAAGAGCTGCAGAACTGGAAAGACTTCTATCAGGTATTCATAAAAGATATGCGCAGTCAGATCTTTTATGAATAAATATCACCCTTTTTGTCTTATCTAGCTCACAAAATGAGCTTATAAATTGTGCCACTATATAGGTATGAATACGCTGGAAAAAAGTGAAGAAAATATGGGCGGCATAACGTGGGAGCCAGAGCATGACTCAACACCACCTTTGCACGAAGAAAGTATTCTTATTGCACAAAAGACAATTCAGTCAACAATTACCAAACATTCATTGGTTGATAGGGGCTTAGATTGGTCAGACATCCCATTCAAACTCCCGTTATTGGTAACGGATGCCAAATTATCAAAAGTTAGTACTGTAAAAACCCGTAAGGCGATTAAAAATAGTGAGGTAGCGGAGGGTCAAGTTGAGCAAGGTAAAAACAAACAACTTACACAATCTTTTGGCAAATATTTTCTTTGGGGGTTGGATTTAGCCGTTCGATCAGTCAGCGCAATAATTAAATTTATTTTCACAAGTATTTTATATATTTTAGGCATCAAAAAAATACCTAAAACAAGGCGGGCTAAAAGAAAAGTTAAGGCTAATTCCCCCAAACGTAGATCGAGAGCAGCGCCAAAAAATAATCGAAGCTTAAAAAGTGTGACAGTTTCTAGCAAGCCAAGGGCTGAATCAAGAGCTTCTACATTAAATTGGAAAAAAGTAGATGCCCCATTTGTTCCATCATCAAATTTATATTGTTACTGGTGCACAAAGAAGCTCGGTCTTAAATCTTGGGAGTTGGATGGCCATTATTACTGTGATTCTTGCCATTCCTCCAAAAATGTGAATCTGCGATAGATATTCACTATCATCTAATAATAAATATATAAATTGGAATGATTTCATTTTGGTAGATGGTATTTTTGAGGGGGTAGAGTCAAAACAATTAGGATTTAGTCCCCTATTGAAATTTGCCGCCCTTGGAAATGTCACGGCAGCAATTAATAATAGGATTAGCCGTGGCGATTCTATAAATGCTCAAGATAAAGACGGTTTAACTGTATTAATGTATGCGGCCAGAAAGGGCAACCTAGAGGCCGTAAACCTTTTATTGTCGCTTGGCGCAGATCCTGGCATTAAAAATCATGATCAACAGAATGCAGCAGATTTTGCTAAAAATGCAGGCTTTTCCAATTTAGCTGGAGTCTTATCGCCCACGTCCTTGGGGTCAGTTGAGCTTGTTGTGGCTCAGATAGATTCTGATCCGTTCGATTTGAGCGGCTGGGTCGAGGATGCTGAAATTCTATTACCATCACATGAAATTGATGTTGGTGTTGAGTCTTACAAGATCCAGGTAAAAATCCTCTCGCATAAGCCTATCGATAGAGATGAGGATTGGGTTGATATCCAAATAGATTTGCCGGGGAAAGTAGCTTGGCGAAGAAAAAAAGAGCAACTGTCAGTTTCCGATAAAGCCCTTTTAAAAGAGGCAATTTATCTTGGCTATTTAAATGGGGCAATTCCAATATCTTTACTAGAAAGAATTGCCTTAGACGAGCATGAAGAGCTCGATGAAGTATTGCTAGACTCATTAGTGCTAGCTTTTCAGGATTTGGAATTCAAAATACAGGATTCAATCTGTCTTGATAGAGTTTCTGAAGCTCCGGCTGAAGATGATCATTTAGAAGATCTCTACGATCAGCTTGTTTACCTTATAGATAACAACCTTCAGGATGAGTCGTGGTTTTATCGAAGCTTGAGTATTCCAATGGGTGGAGGGGACCTACTCACACATGAGGAAGAAATTGATCTTGGCAAAAAGATTGATAGCAGTTATGAGGAATGCATTAAGACTATTTCCGCAAATACATCAGCGATAAAGATCATTGCCGAAGATTTAAAGAAAGTCTTGAGTGGATTATTGGATCGCGAAGAGATAATTGCTGAGGTGGTTGTGGTGGGGGATGAGGAGGAGGGTGAATTAACACCCGGCCAAATTTCAATGCCCCTCGAAGATTCCGAAGATGAGGAGTCTGATCAAATTTCTGCAGTAGATCCCCAGATAAAAGAATTTTTAGAACTGGTTGAGCTTGATATGAAAGGGTCAATCCAAGCTAAAATTCGAGATCATTTACGTAAACTCAATATTAATTTTAAATACATACAGAATCTAATTTTTGAGGGGCACCTACAAGACCCAGTATTAGCCTTTCATATTGAGTGTTCTCTAAGCGCTCGAAATAAACTAGTTACATCAAACTTAAGGCTTGTTTCTCATTTATCTAGGGCTTATAGATATAGCGACCTTCCATTTTCAGATCTCGTGCAGGAAGGATTCGTTGGATTAATTAAGGCTGCAGAAAGATTTGAATACAAAAGAGGTTTCCGATTTACTACCTATGCCACTTGGTGGATTCGTCAAGCTGTTAGTCGTATGGTTCAGGATAAGTCACGGGAAATTCGGCTTCCGGTTCATGTGGGGGAGTTATTGAATAAAGTTGAACGTGCAGAGCGTGGCCTTATGGACACGCCTCTTCCGCTGAGGAATCAAAAGATAGCCGAGATGCTGGGTATCTCAGAGGTAAGAGTAAAAAGGGTGAAAAACGCAAAATTTACAATGATCTCTATTGATTCTGAGAGCTCAGAGGATATTGATCTACTGGAATCTTATGGATTCCCTGGTTATGAAGATGAAGTTGTGCTGTCAAACTGGATGTTGAGAAGATCATTTGAATCTATATTTAAAAATATGGATCGAAAAGAAGTTTCAGTTATTAAATTACGGTTCGGCTGGTATGACGGATCCCCGCTCACTCTTGATGAAATTGGTGAGCTTTATGGGGTAACTAGAGAGAGAATTAGGCAGATTGAGGTTAAGGTACTGAAAAAGCTTCAAGGCCCATCGGCATTGAGGCATTTGGGATTATTCTCTGAAAAGAAAGTATTGGAAGCGTAAATGCAGTTAAACAAATTTAGGTCGGCACCCCCAAATGCATCTGCAATGATAGAAACATTGCGAGGCTTGGGATATTCCACGGGTGCTGCGCTTGCAGACATTATTGATAATTCAATTTCAGCAGGCGCCAAAAACATTTCTCTTAAGTTCATTTGGAATGACTTGGGGAGCTCCATTCTAGTCATAGATGATGGTGACGGCATGAATGATGCTGAGCTCGAATTGGCAATGCGCTTGGGAGATAAGAATCCAACCTCTCAAAGAAAACCAAATGATCTAGGGAGATTTGGGATTGGATTAAAGTCGGCGTCCTTTTCGCAGTGCAGGCGACTGACAGTTGGCTCAATAAAGAATGGCGTTTTAAGTTGCTTGCGTTGGGATTTGGACTATCTTGCCAACAATGCTGATGGGGGATGGCACTTATTAGAAGGCGCCGATCCCAGCTCTGGTGGTTTGATAGTTGAAAATATGCCAACCACTCATGGTACCGTGGTTTTGTGGGAGGTAATGGACCGCATCGTCACCCCCGGTTTTTCTGAGCAAGAGTACCTAGATTTGATAGAAAAAGTTGACCAGACTTTGGGCATGATTTTTCATCGGTTTATAGAGGGATCGCATCCTAGGCTTAAATTGACAATTAATGATGTGCCAGTCAAGCCTTGGGATCCGTTTATGAGCAATAACTCTTTTACTATGACATCGCCTGAGGTGCCATATAAAACGCCTTCTGGGATCGTTAAGATTAGGGGGTATGTGTTACCTCACAACGACCAGCTAACTACGGAAGAATACGAGCGCTGGGGTGGGCCAGACGGATGGAATTCACAACAAGGATTCTATGTGTATCGAAACGATAGACTTCTTGTATCGGGCGGCTGGTTGGGTTTGGGCGGTCGCAGGGCGTGGACAAGGGAAGAGTCGCATAGGCTTGCAAGAATATCGGTTGATATTACAAATACATCGGATATTGATTGGAAGATTGATATTCGAAAATCTATAGCGCGACCACCACTTTCAATTAGGCCGCTGCTAATAAAAATTGCTGAAGATACAAGAGCAAAGGCGAGGAGGGTGTTCGCACATCGCGGTCTCTATAACAAGAGTACTCCCAAAGAGGAAATACACAATGCGTGGAGATCTGAGGTATTTAAAGGGGGAATCCGCTATCGAATTGATACCGATCACCCAGCCATTAAATCCATCATGGAATCTTCTGGGGAATTAAGTCCTCAAATTAAGGCGCTTCTCAGGATTATCGAGGAAACCGTCCCTGTACAAAAGATATGGCTTGATACAGCGGAAGCAAAAGAGACGCCAAGAACAGCTTTTGCCGAGCAGCCATCTGAAAGCGTAGTTGAGGTCCTCACAGCAGTATTTGAGGATTTAACTTTAAGGCGCGGTATGTCTTCTGAATTGGCAAAAAAGACATTGTTATCAAGTGAGCCTTTTAATCATTACCCTAATTTAATTTCAAACTTATAAAGTTTAAAAATGAGCGCAAATAAAGAAAATTTAACGGGCGTAATTAATATTGCTCAAACTCTTCTAATGAGGGTTAAGGACAAGAGCTTAATTACCCCATCACTCATCCAAGAAAAAATAAAGCTCGCATTTTCAATGGACCCCTCTCTCGCTGAGGGGGTAGAGGTGCATGAGGTTGTTGAGGAGCTAATAAGGCGGTTTAGTCGCTGGATTGGAACTGATTCAACAATTTCGGATAAAAAAAGTGAGCCGTGGATTACTGCTGAAAGAAAGCAGGATTGGAAATACTGGCAACGATATGCGACTTGGTTGGAGCAAGAGATTTCAGCCCCTGCAGTGGAAAAATTAGATAAAACTACAGATGAAATTTTAGATTTATTGGCTGATCCAAAAAGAGATGGCGGTTTCGATCGCCGTGGATTAGTTGTTGGACACGTTCAATCTGGCAAGACTAGCAATTACACGGCATTAGTCGCAAAAGCTGCTGATGCCGGATATAAATTAATCATTGTTTTAGCGGGCATGCATAACAATTTGCGTTCCCAGACCCAGATACGCCTAGAGGAGGGGTTTCTTGGATATGAAACATCCTCTAGTGGCGATCCAGCTAATCCTATTGGTGTGGGCGTTGGCGAGATTGATAGTGACATGCAGTTATCTCCAGCTTGTTTTACAACTCGACTCGATAACGGAGACTTCAACACTAGGGTGGCGAACCATTTAGCAAATCGACCTGAGGAGCGTCCCTGGTTGTTTGTGGTCAAAAAGAACAAAACTGTATTAAATCGGCTTCTTAAGTGGATCAAGAATCACGTTGCTGATGCTACGGATGAAAATCAGCGTAAGTATGTATCTAAATTACCTCTAATGATCATTGATGATGAGGCTGACCATGCTTCTGTGGACACGGGGGAGCAGGTTCATTATTCCGATGGTACTTTGGATGAGGATTATCAGCCCAAGGCAATCAATGCAGGTATTCGAAAAATCCTTAATTCATTTTCAAAGTCTGCATATGTTGGGTATACCGCAACGCCGTTTGCAAATATCTTCATTCATCGAAAAAATAAAACTGTTGAGGAGGGCGAAGACTTATTTCCATCAGCATTTATTAAGAATTTGGCTGCGCCATCAAATTACATTGGCCCTGCGAGGGTATTCGGCCTTCATGGTGAGGAAGAGCGTACTGGTGGAATGCCAGTTATACGTTCAATTAATTACAAAGATGAAGCTGAAGAACTTAAGTGGATGCCCCTGAAGCATAAGAAGGATCACCATCCGTTATGTAATGGTGAAGATCGCATCCCCAAGAGTCTTGAAAATGCTGTGAATTCCTTCTTTTTGACTTGTGCTGTTAGGTATTTACGCGGTCAAGAGCAGAAGCATTCATCAATGTTGGTTCATGTAACAAGATTCAATCTTGTACAAGAGGCCGTATACAACCAGGTTGAGAAGTATGTTGCCCACATTAAGCAGAGAATAACTTGGAAGATTGATAACGAGAAAGTTATTGCTGCGCTAAAAGATTTGTGGCTGACGGACTATGTCCCAACCTATAAAGAGTTTGAGGATATCGCCTCGAGAGATAAGTATTTGGAATTATCTAAAACACTTCCAACTTGGGATGAGGTTCTGAATATCTTGCCAAGAGTCTTGTCTGATATCAGCGTTAGGATGATCAATGGTAGCGCCAAAGATGCGCTGGATTACACAACACATTCTCAGACCGGTCTAAAGGTTATAGCAATTGGCGGTGATAAGTTATCGCGGGGTTTAACTCTCGAAGGTTTGTGTGTGAGTTATTTCATTCGCACGTCAAAAATGTACGATACCCTCATGCAGATGGGGCGATGGTTTGGCTATCGCCCCGGATATGTAGATGTTTGTCGTCTATACATAACCCAGGATTTAATAGGATGGTTTGCAGCTATAACTGATGCGGCTGAAGAGTTGAGAGAAGAGTTTGATCTGATGGTCGAGAGTGGCGGATCGCCTCTTGATTACGGCCTTAAGGTGAAGTCTCACTCAGTATTGATGGTTACATCACCCCTAAAAATGAGAACTGCAGAAACGCTTTACCTATCGTTTAGCGGAAGCTTATTGCAAACGATCGCTTTCTTTAAGGAAAAGGATAAGCAGTTGTTGAATTTAGCTGCCACAAATCATTTAATAACCTCCATGGGTCATCCGACTCAAAAAGGCATTAAGTTGAGCCGCCCTGGTGGCAAGATCGAAGAATTGCGCAATAGCTATTTATGGGAAGGGGTTGAGCCTAAAAAAATTGTCGACTTCTTGACTGAATACGAGTCACACCCCACATCCACTAGGGTTAACAGTCAAATGATTGCTAATTTTGTTAAGAAATTAGCTGCTGCTGATCAATTAAATGATTGGAATGTTGTATTAATGGGTGAGGGTAGTGGAGCTGCATATACATTTGAAAGCGGCTTAAAGATTGAGAGTATGAAAACCCGAAAACACAAAAGTGTCGAGGGTAGATATTCAATTGGAGTGTTAACTGATCCTAGTGATGAGGCGGTTGATTTGGATGAAGCAGCATGGTCGGCAGCCCTAGAGGCAACTAAAAAAGCGTGGAAGTTAGATCCCGCTAGAAGTAATCTGGTGCCACCAAAGATCCCAGGCGGTATTCAGATTCGCAAAATAAAAGGTTTTGGGTACGAGGGACATGCGCCTATTAATAAGGGGTTGTTGATTCTTTACCCGCTTGATTCAAGTAAGGATGCAATTAAAGATTCAATGTTTGAGGATGTTGGCTATAAAGAGCCAGTTATGGGCTTTGCAATCAGCTTTCCATCTACTGAGGCAAGTGAAGATGGCGTTAAGGTGGAGTATCAGGTGAATCAATTGTTCTGGGAGGAATTTGGTGAAGCTGATTAATGAATTTATAGACGCTTGGAAAACATTTGAGGCGTCGAATGCTCAAAATGGTTGGCAGGTAATACCTGTTTCCAGTTTTTCGAATTGCAGCTTGATGGCGGGCATGGCATTTCCAGGCCCTAGGGAGGCGGCAATATTCAACTTTGAGGTTGCAACACTGCCAAGACCGGAGTTGTTGCCAAGCGGTAAGGGATTCTCAGTTGAGCACGTAGAGGTTGAAGGGAAGAAATGGATTGCTCTCGCTAAATCGGAGGACGGAAGCCCTGATCTATATGTTGCCATGCTGGAAAACCTTTTTAGGCTTCTCGAGGACATGGGTGCGACTAAGGGTGATGTCCTTTTACATTCTTTTTTGGATCGAGTGTCTGCGTGGCAAGATTTCATGAAGAAGGGGAAGCAAAACCTCACAATAGAAAGTCAAACCGGTCTATATGGTGAGCTATCTTTTTTAAAGGATCTACTTGATTTAGGGCTTAAAGAAGAAGCCATTAAAACTTGGGATGGCCCCCTTGATGGGCTCCAAGATTTCCATATTGGCTTTGGAGCTATTGAGGTTAAATCTACTGTTTCGCAAGATGGGTTTATTGCAAAGATAGGCTCATTGGATCAGTTAAGTGATAGCACCTATAAGCCACTTTACTTGGTTGGAAAAAAATTGGCGATATCACCCGCCGGTGTATCTTTGCCAATGATGATCGATGAAATACGTGCTGGGCTAGTAGGGGATCTGAGTTTGCTAAGCAATTTTGAGAGTAGATTATTGCGGTCAGGGTATTTGGATATACATTCTGGCGCCTATGACCGCCTTTTAGTGGTTGAGAAATCTTTGATGTATGAAGTTGATCAGGATTTTCCAAGATTGACGCCGCAATTGCTCAATCCATTAATTAAATCTGCAAGATATGAAATAGATATTAGTTCCTTGCCAGCCAAGGCGTTAGACTTAAAAGAAATACTAAATAAAGTAGGGGTAAGCATTTAATGGAATTACAAGAATTCTTAAATCAGCTGCAGGATGAAGTCCATCAAGAAATTGAAGGCCGAATTAAATCAAATGAAGATGGATTTCCCTATCCAGAGCTAGTATTTTCCGAAAAAGTAATGGAGCACATGTCAGAAATTGGGATGACATTCGATCCAGAAATTTGCCATTATTCAGGAAAAGTGGGAAATGCTAATTTACGCTTAACAGGCTTCTCGCTCTCTGAGGATATGGAGCAATTAGACTTATTTGTATGCCTCTATAGTGACACTAGAGAGATTCAACAGATTTCTGAAACTGAAACTAAAACGGCTGCTGAACAATGCCTACGATTTCTGGCAAAGTGTGCCGATGGTCAGTTGGCCGCCACAATGCATGAGTCCAATGATGCCTATGCATTTGCATTAACGATTGAGCAATGCTATTCATCTTTAGAGCAAGTCAGGGTTTATGTATTGACTGATCGTGTGGCTAAGTCCAAAAACTTTAAGTCTCGTGAAGTGGGCGGAAAAACAGTTAAGTTGGAAGTTATGGATATCGAGCGCTTATTCAGACATTGGTCTGAGGGTAAGCCTAGAGATGAATTAATTGTTAACTTTGAGGATGTATCAGGTACTGCGTTACCGTGTGTCTACGTTCCAGGGCAGATAGATGACTATGACTATGCCTTGACGGTAATCAATGGCGATGCCCTCCGATTCATTTATGAAAAATATGGGCCGAGGTTATTGGAGGCAAATGTACGCTCATTCTTAAGCTCTACCGGGAAAATTAACCGAGGAATTAGAGACACATTAAGGAATGATCCTGAAAAATTCATGGCCTATAACAATGGAATTGTTTTAGTTGCCGATGAAATTATGCTGGGCAAAACTTCTGATGGCGGCCCCGGAATAAAGGGTTTGAAGGGCATGCAGATTGTTAACGGTGGCCAAACAACTGCATCTATCTATTTCTCCAAGAAGAAATTCCCTGAGATTGATCTGGCTAGCGTCCGCATTCCTGCAAAAATAATTATTCTCAAGTCTACAAGTCCGGAAGACGAGGAATCCTTGGTTTCCGATATATCTAGATATGCGAATAGTCAGAACTCTGTCAAGCAATCGGATTTGGCTGCCAATAAGCCCTTCCATGTGGAGATTGAAAAGCTTGCCTCTTCAACCTATTGCCCAAATGGCATTGGGCGCTGGTTTTATGAGAGGGCAGCGGGTAGCTATAACACCTTACTTACTCGCGAGGGTAATACCCCAGCAAAACTTAAGACGCTAAAAACAGACGTTATTCCATCATCTAGAAAGATCACCAAAACTGATTTAGCGAAATATATGCTTACTTGGGATAGGAGGCCAGATCTAGTAAGTTTGGGCTCACAGAAGAATTTTGAGAAATTCATGGACTACATCAATACTGGCTTAGATGGAAATCCTTTGCCTATGCCAACCGTCTCTGAATTTAAAAATATGGTTTCTAAGGCTATTATTTATAAGAAAACAAGTGCACTAGTAAGACCTATGTTTCCAGCCTTTCAAGGAAATGTTGCAACATATTTAGTTGCGATGCTATCCGAGTTTCATGGAAGTAAATTTAACTTTGATCGAGTGTGGACCAATCAGGACATCTCTTCAGAACTTAGAAATCAGCTAAAAATTTGGGCTGGAGAAGTTAATAGCGCACTTCATAAGTCATCGGCAGGTCGGATGATTTCTGAATGGGCTAAAAAATCGGAATGTTGGGAGGCTGTGAAAGACGGGAAGTATTCTCCGCCTGCAGACAATATTCCAGAGTTGAATTAATTGGCTAAAAACGCGTAAACAATATCGGCAATTTTTTTGGCTAACAATGGGGGCACTGCATTGCCGACTTGACCGTACTGGGATGTTTTATTTCCTTCAAAGTAGTAGTTATCTGGAAATGTTTGCAGTCTGGCTGCCTCTCTTACGGTTAGGCTGCGCGCCTGTGATGGGTCAGGGTGGATATAGTAGTGCCCATCCTTCGAAATGTGGGACACGATAGTTGTGCTCGGATGGCAGCCCAGTTGTACACGAAATCGATCTTGAAAGGGTGCGTTAACCGAGCTAGCGTTCTGATGGTCTGGCAGCAATTTAGGCGGTAACTCCCTAATTTTTGGGGACCTTTCCAATACTTTGGCGTAGTTAGACAAAAGAAAGTATCTTTGAATATCTGATCGCATATGCGATCGAGATTGGTGTTGAATAACACCACTAAGTCTCGGGTCGATTAACCAGTCATTAAGTTCGGAGTTCCTTAGTGCCCTTGGCCTCCCTTTCAGATAGGCTGCTCCAGCGCTCATTATTTCAAGGCTTAACTGGGCACTCCGCTCCATTTCAGCAGTTAGAGCTCTCTTCTGCTCTGGATTCCAGCCGCTAAGCATTGATTTGGTACTTCGAACTGTCTTGCACCACTCCTTCAGAGAATCTTTCTCTTGAGAGAGTTTGCTCCGTATATGTGGCATTGATTTCAATACATCATTAACGGTCACCATTTCATCCTCTTCCTGAAGGATGTGGTGCTTCTTCTTGGCTAAATCTTTTCTCACTCCAAATAGTATGACTCTATGTCTTGCTTGGGGAATCCCATAGCGCTCAGACTCAATAATGAAGTCTTTGGGCTCGAGTTCTTCTGAGGGAGTTTCAAGCGTAAGAGACCTGATCTCGTATTTCAAGCCATTTTTTGGATTGCTGAGATCTTTAACGATTTTTTTAAAAATTAGCTCGCCATCAAGTTTTGAAGAAAGAATGCCTTTTACATTCTCCATAATGAAGACTGGGGGCTCGTGCTCCTTAATGATGCGTAAGTATTCTTTATAGAGAAGATGGCGCGCATCTGATTCATATTTTTGGAGATCAGAGTTCATCATCTTTGATCTGCCAGCTAGGGAATATGCTTGGCAAGGCGGGCCTCCAATTAAGACCCACTTTGAGTGACCCTTAATACCGGCCTTAATCCATTGATCAATATCTTTGGTAGAGGTAACGCCTAAAGTTTCATTCCTTGCCTCATTAGCTGCCTCGCCTAGAAGGCTTGCAACTGGTTTATCGGAGTGAAACTCTTGCTTGGTAATATTCCCTGTTATGTAGTCATAGTACGAATCAGGGACTTTATTGCCAAATGATCTAAATAGTGACCGGAGCATCAATGTTTGATGTGCGCTTTGCTCCTTTTCAACTGAGAGCTTTAATTGAAAAGCATTTTTCCCATGCTTCTTAAGCGATGAGAACCCCTCACCTAGACCACCTGGTCCTGCGAATAGATCTATGACGGGTATTGATTGGGGCATTTGAATTTTTTTTCTGTTTCGACCAGGTTAACACAGTCTGAGAATTTTAAAGGACACCTAGTATTTAACTATTAAATTGAGTGCATCTCATATTGAGATATTCGTAAACATCAAATATGCCTATATTCTCGCAACAATTGATGCAGGGAATATCGCCATAACTAAGGAATTGATATTCAAGATCCCGTGCATCTAAACCTCTTTCGAGCGATTTATGTAAAAAGTCATCAACAATTCGCTTACAGGCTTCTGTAGCTTGGGAGGCGTTATTAAATTCCCCTATAAGATTCCATGGACTAGCCTCTAAAGGGCCTTTATCGCTATAAACCTTTACGACATACTTTTTAGCTGCCTCAATTTGCATTGTTATCTCCTAAGTTATTGAGTATAAGAAATCAGTAGCTCATGTAATGAGCTTACCCTTAGGAGATGCCCATTTTTCAATTGGTGGATTGCTTTGTCCTTTCTCGAATAAAGGTCTGAACCTGCTCAATTGTCCAGAAAGAGGAGCGGCCAATCTTGATAGGTTTTGGAAACTCACCTTTTTGTACCATAAGCCAAAACTTGGATTTTGAAATCGGCATGACCTCCAGAATTTGAGGAATTCTCATTAAGGTTACTTCTGAGTTTGAATTACTCATGACGACCTCCTTGACGGGTGCGCTTTATATTTTTTCGATAAACCTGCAAAGCCATCTTTGCAGAACTCATCTTCGTGTAACCGTATGAACGATACAAACTGTAAAGCCGAATTGCTACCATCAAATTATTCTCCATCTAGTTTTTTATGTACGAATATGTGTACTACTGAAGAGCAATGTAGTCAATGAAATTTTGATGGTCAATCAAAAGTCAATACCCATCTTCTGAACACAAATTATTTTTGCCCTACAAAAAAATATTTATTCATATAAGTGCTACAACCCAATCCAGTAATGGGCTACAGCCTTGTCAGTAATTTCTGATGGCATTAGGAGAGTGGTGGACATGCATAGATTAATTAACACTTCAAGATAATTATTTAAGTAGCTCAAATTTCTTAAAGAAGGATTACAACGAATTAGTAGATAAATAAATTCAAAATAAATTCAGAAAAAACGCGTTTGACGATACGCTTTCCGATTGTTAGATTCATCTCTTGCATTAAATAATTTACGCAAGAAAAAGAACGCTACGGAGACTGATTTAAATGAATTACTACGAGCATCACATTGGAGATTACGCAGAAGCAACCGCCCATCTCACCTTTATCGAGGACGCCACCTATAGTCGCCTGATCAGAAAGTACTACGCCACAGAAAAGCCACTTCCAGTAGATGTAAAGATCGTCCAGAGATTAATTAATGCCAGGTCTAAAGAGGAAAAAAATGCAGTGGTCTCAGTCCTCAATGAATTTTTTAATCTATCAGATGATGGTTGGCGACAAGAGCGCTGTGACCATGAAATCGCTCGCTTTAAAGACCGCCAAATTAAAGCCAGACGTAGTGCGGAAGGTCGCTGGCAATCATCAGCAGTAGAGCAAATACTGTCAGACAGTACGCCTAACTTAGCATGCGATCGCAATGCGAACGCATTGCCAACGCAATGCTCACCAAGCACCATACACCAGTCACCAATTACCAATCTCCATACACCAGACAAACAAAACAATGGGGCTGAAAAGAAAAATGTTGATAGGGGTGACCAAACCTCAGTGCAGATAATTCAACTTTTTGCCAAAGAGGGTATCAACATTCCCCTTGATGACGGGCGTATCAAAGAGATGATTGGCATGGATATTTCAGAAAAGGAGATGGCCGAAGCAATTTTGCAGGCCAAAGAGACGAGAAGGCGTGCATCAAGCTCAACACCTATCAATGTAGGATTTCTACTTGCCATTCTCAAAGGCATGCGAAGAAAGAGTCAGGCAAGTGCTCTAGGTGAAGACATCTGGTGGAAAAGTAATGAAGGGATAGACGTCAAAGGAAGGGAGCTAGGTATGCGAGCTCAGGGCTCAGAAAGCTATGACGCATTTAAAACCAGAATCTTCGCAGAGCTACGCAAGCGTCAGGAGGCATCCAATGCAAGCTAAGCAAGTAAGCCAAGCCATGGTTGGTGTCATTGATCGCCTAGATATGGAAGACTTTCCCATAGGTTCAATTGTGAAGACTCCCAGTGGGCGTATAGGTACGGTGGTAAAGCATAGAGGCGCCCAAAGCCGATTTGACCTATTTCAAAGAATCATCATTGAGTTTGAAGACCCCATCGGTGATTCAGTTGCATTGCAGCCCCATCTGCTAACGATGATCAAGCGACCTGCGGCGGAATCATGATTGAAAACAATCAAAAGAAATCAAAGGGTGGAGCGAGACCTGGCGCAGGACGTAAGACTGGAAGCTTAACTAAGCGTACCCGTCAGATAGCAGAAGCAGTGGCAACCCAGGGAATCACTCCGTTAGAAGTCATGATGAGGGTAATGCATCAGCTATATGAGCATGCCAGTAATGTTCGTGAAGAGGATCTTGGTGAAAAAGAATCAGCAAGCGAAGCGCGAATTAAGCTGCTGAACATGGCTGCTACCGTTGGAAGGCATGCAGCTCCTTATGTACACCCGCGACTATCGGCAATTGAGCACACGGGCAAAGATGGTGCCCCGCTACAAAGTGGCGTGCTAGTCGTACCAAGCGCAATGAGCGTTGAGGATTGGGAGCGGGCAGCTCAGCCAAAACACTAACGCATTAAAAAAACCAATGAAAACAATCTGGGCACCGTTACCTGGAAGCCAGACTTTGTTTCTGACTTGCCCTGTATATGAGGTATTGCTTGAGGGAACCAGAGGAGGGGGTAAGACCGATACCTTACTAATGAGCTACGCCCAGCATGTAGGTAGAGGCTTTGGAGATCATTGGCGTGGAACACTATTTCGCCTAACGTATCCGCAACTAGCTGACGTAGTAGCCAAGAGTAAGCGCTGGTTCTATCAGATCTTCCCGGGCGCAAAGTTCAATGAATCTGACTATGTCTGGAAATGGCCAACAGGAGAGATGCTGTATTTCCGTTATGGCGCTAACGAAGATGACTACTGGAATTACCATGGCCACGAATACCCATGGCTAGGATTCGAGGAGTTAACCAACTGGCGAAATCTTTCTTTCTACGAAGCCATGCATTCCACTTGCAGGTCATCTCATCCCGGAATGCCTAGAATGGTGAGAGCTACATGTAATCCATTTGGAGTAGGTCATGCCTCTGTGAAGGAGCGATTTCAGATTGGAGCAATACCAGCCGGTCAAATCATTAGGCAAGAAGGCGCATTACCCAGAGTCAGAATTCACTCCACCATCTATGAGAACACCATTCTTCTGAAAAATGATCCCAACTACCTCACGAGCCTAGAGTCACTAAGTGATCCAAACAGACGTAGAGCGTGGTTAGAGGGAGATTGGGATATCCACGTGGGAAGTTTCTTGGAAGGCGTATGGCAGCCCTCTAAACACGTTGTAGAACCCTTCGCAATTCCGCCAACATGGAAGGTATGGCGCTCAATGGATTGGGGATACGCCAGACCATATGCCGTCTATTGGTTTGCCTTATCCAGCGATGGAGTCTATTACCTATGGAGAGAGCTCTACGGATATGGTGATAAAGAAAATACGGGTACAAGGGAAGACGCAACTGTAGTTGCTGAGAAGATTAAGAAGATCGAGATACATGACCAACGCCTTGGTTATGAATACCGTATGAATCTAGCGGACCCATCCATCTTCTCTAAGATAGGGGCAGAGCGATCCATTGGTCAAATCTTCAGAGATAAAGGGGTTAAATGGACCGAAGCCTATAACGCCCCTAGAAGCAGGGTGAATGGCGCTCAAGAAATTATTCGATTATTGGCCGAAGGAAGGCTAAAGGTATTCAGCACCTGTAAGCACTGGCTGAGAACCATACCCCAACTACCACCAGATTCTTTAAATCCAGAGGATGTGGACACCGATGCAGAGGATCATGCTTGGGATGCTACGAGGTATGGGGTGATGCGGGCTCGAAGAGTTTCCGAGGTAATTATTTAAAAACCTATTTGCTGATTGTTAGCGGCTTTATTAGATAAAGTTAGTTTATGGATCAAAAACCTAATGAACGCGATATTAGCCCTGTGGAAGAAAATAAGCAGGCTGCGGTTGATCGTGCCTTGGAGCTCGAGCAGTTGGAGGATCGAGAGTTTCAGGGAACCTACCGCAATGACTAGCCTTATACCCCTCAATTAGAGTGGGCTATTTGTGTTTGGGGTGGTTCTAAAGGCGGCGGCTTGAGTCGTGTGCATAGAAACCAAAAATATGCTGTAATCTGCGCATGAGAAAAATTCTGATAACCCTAGCTTTGCTAGCTTTATCAATTCAAACCTCCTACGCAACTATTGCAGGCTACTGCCAAGAAAAGCAGGGTTCGGCTATGCATGTTGCCCATCACGAGCATGAAGAAGCGGCTTCCACTGTCTTGGCTAGTGACTCTGTAGCCGGTGATTCCGATTGTGGAGTCTGCCATTTGGCGCACACGCCAGCCTTAAATTCGTCTTTTAGTGTTTCAATTACCGCCACTAACTTTCATTACGAAAGTGCTCAAGTGGAATTTTTAGTCGATTTTTCTCCCGCCCCACCTGATAAACCTAATTGGATGGCTCTCGCCTAAGTTAGCGAGAGCATCAATCTAACCATTCTTCTCGCTAACTCTGTTTTGTACAAACAAATGGAGTTTTTATGTCGCGAGAGTATTCGGGCGCAGTTTGTCGCTGTGTCATTCAACTTACAGGATTAATCTTCCTATTGGGCTCACCAATAGCGCTAGCCAATGGAGAGCGCAAAGGTGAATCAGCTTTAAAGTCTTTCTATGAGTCATCATGGGAGCGCCAGCCTGACTACAGATCCTATCAATACAAGGTAGAGGCAGCGCTTGCTAAGCAAAAAATTGCTAGCAGTCTTTTGGTGAGTCCCGCATCGGTAGAGGTCTCCCAAAAAACAGATAGAACAAATAGCAACCAGGGTGCTAGCGAGACTATCCTAGGTCTGGGTATTCCACTTTGGCTATGGAATGAACGGTCAAGCTCAATTAATTTGGCCGATGCTGAATATAAAAAGCTTTTGTCCCAATATTATCTTGCCCAATTAAAGATTGCGGCTGAAGTAAGAGATACCTATTGGAGCTACCAAAGATCAAAGATTGAGTCTGACTTGGCACTACGTCGATTTGAGAACGCAAAGACGTTGGCTATGGATGTTGAAAAAAGATTTAAGGCTGGCGACTTATCCCGCGCTGATCTGCATCAAGCTAATGGAGCGCTCGCATCCTCCGAAGCCTTTTTGGTGGAATCACAAGCCAATGTGATTAATGCTGAGCAAAAAGTACGCTCTCTATTGGGTGGTGAGAATCTAAAGAAAATTCAATTTGGTGACGCCGCTAAAAATATTGAGCCATTACCTAAGGTTCCTGAAAATTTATCAGGCTTAGATTCGAGCTTGCCAATTGTTGCAGCGCTTGTGGATCAGTTGGAGGTGGCCAGAAAGGCGCTTGATTTGGCAAAGTCTCAAACGAGGGCTTCTCCTGAGTTGCAAATATGGACTACCAAGGGTCGCGAAGTTTACGGAGTTCCGTATCAGCAATCCGTTGCGATTGGCTTGAGAATTCCATTTGGTTCGGACGCCCGAAACACCAATAGATTGGCGAGTGCTACGGCCGAGATGGTGGATTCCGAGGTGCGCTTAGCTTATGAGCGCGAGTCTGCTTTGAGTAACGTGGAATCAAATATGGCATTGGTCAAATCAGCCCAATTGAAACTTAGCGCTGCCGATAAAAGATCGACCTTAGCCAATGAAACCCGGCAATTTTTTGAAAAATCGTTCCGCTTCGGAGAAACAGACCTGCCCACAAGATTGCGTATTGAGATTGAAGCAGTAGACGCCAATCGACAAGCGGCAGTTGCAAAAATTAATTACGCAGTAGCCGTCTCAAATCTACGCCAGGCGCTTGGCCTATTACCTGAATAAGCAAACTGATCCTATGAAATTATTTAAAAACTATACCCACTACTTGGTGCAGCTAATAGCTGCTCTAACTTTAACAATCTCGCCTACATCTTATGCGGGGCCCGGACATGACCATGGTGACGAAAAACCTAATCAGCAGCAAGCCCAAACATTACCGCGTTTTTACGCTGAGTCTGATCTTTATGAGCTCGTCGGGGTGATTCGAGATAGGCAAATAACGCTTTATCTAGATCGCTATGCAACTAATGAGGCTGTAAAAGGTGCCAGCATTGATGTTGAGGTTGATGGGGCAAAAGTAGCTGCAAAGCCGCATGGTGATGGAGAGTATTTGATCGAGTTAAAAAACAAAATCAAAGATCAGCCAACCCCCATAAGCATCACCATCAATGATGGCGGGGAGCTGGATGTTTTAGTTTCCACGATTGATTTAAGTCAGTTTGAAAATTCTTCAGTAATAAATTGGAAAACATGGTTAAAGCTATTGGTATTGATGTGCTTTGTTGCCGGAGTTGCTTATTGGTCTTATCGCAATAGGGACTTATTAAGAAGTCGTGCCATAAAAATCATCAATCAAATTAAGGAGTGGGCATGAAGCGCAATTTAAGAGATCTCAGATTGTTCGCATTTCTCATGGGTTTATCAACTGCGTTATTTACCTTCAAAGTCTATGCTGGCCCAGGACATGATGACTCATCAGTACAGGTTCAGGGCGATGCTCCCAAAAGACAGGCCGATGGGAATCTTTTTGTTCCAAAACCTGCCCAAAGACAGTTGCATGTCATGACTGCCCCTGGTCAACCAGGTGAATATGCCAAAACCTATGACTTAGCAGGTAAGGTCATCATGGATCCTAACTTTGGAGGCAAAGTTCAGGCCATCGTTGCAGGTCGAATTACTCCTGGGCCTAACGGCTTTCCCTTGCCGGGGCAAAAGGTCAATAAGGGCGACGTTCTAGCTTATGTAACCCCTGAAGCCGGTCCTGGGAAATCACGGTCACTTGCAGAGAGTCGGCTAAAGCGATTGCGTGAACTGAGCGATACAGTTCCTCGTAAAACAATTGAGGAGGCAGAGGCTGCGGTCGCTAATGAAGAATTAAGGGCTCCAGTTACTGGAATTATTTCTACTACAGGCATTGTCTCTGGCCAGGTGGTGCAAGAGAGAGATCTGATTTTCGAAGTAGTAAATCCTTCTAAGCTTTTAATTGAGGCGCTTGCCTATGATCCAAACTTGGCAAAAAACATTGCTGATGGCAAAGTTGAAGTCAATGGCAAGGTGATTGAGCTTTCTTATCTTGGTGGTGGTCAGACCCTACGCGAACAGGCTTTACCACTCACATTCTCTGCTAAAGCTGATGATTTGCAATATCTCCCTATAGGTCAGCCTATAAGAGTGTTTGTAAATACCAATACCAAGGTCTTAGGTAACAAAGTCCCCACAAAATCGCTTGTTAAGAGCGGCTCAAACCAAACCATCGTATGGGTAAAAAGAAATCCTGAAACCTTTGAGCCTAGGGTGGTGGTTTATGAGCCCTTAGACGGTCAAAGCATTGTCATTACGAGCGGTATTAAAGATGGTGACCGAGTGGTTACTGATGGGTCATCTCTCATTAACCAGATTCGCTAAGGACAGAATATGTTTACCTGGTTATTAGACTTTAGTTTGAAGAATCGACTGATGGTGATTTTGCTTAGCCTGATTGCTATGGGCTATGGGCTCTTTACCTTAAGCAAAATGCCTGTTGATGTATTTCCTGATTTAAATAAACCTACTGTCACCATCATGACTGAGGCTGGTGGTATGGCCTCTGAAGAGGTTGAGCAGCTCATCACTTTCCCATTAGAAACCGCTATGAATGGTTTGCCAGGTGTTGAAGCTATTCGCTCAGTATCTAGCGCAGGCCTTTCATTTATTTACGTCACATTTGATTGGTCCGTTGATATTTACCGTGCTAGGCAGATGGTATCGGAGAGGTTGTCATCTATGGAAGGCGCTATTCCTGATGGCATCGTTTCTCGCATGGGCCCCATTAGCTCGATCATGGGTGAAATTATGCAGATTGCCATTCCAATTGATGAGTCAAAGATTTCATCCATGCAAGTGCGCGAATATGCCGATTGGGTTCTTCGCCCAAGACTAATGGCTATTCCAGGTGTTGCTCAAGTAATTCCAATTGGTGGTCAGGTAAGGCAGTTTCAAGTGCAGCCCAATACTCGCCGTATGGCTGAACTAGGTCTGAGCATATTGCAACTAGAAGATGCATTAAAGGGATATTCAGCCAATACATCTGGTGGATTTCTTGAATCGAATAATCGCGAGTACTTGATTCGTCATATAGGGCGCACTTCTAGCCTAGAGGATTTGAAAAATATTGCTGTTTCAAGTCGAAATGGCCAGCCAATACTCTTAAAGCAAGTCGCCGATGTCACATTTGCACCGGCCGTAAGACGTGGAGATGCTGGTTATGAGGGTGGTCCAGCGGTAATCCTGGGTGTTCAAAAGCAACCCTCAGCAGATACGGTGGAGTTAACCAAGAAAATTGAGGCTGCAATATCTGAGTTAAAACAAGGCCTTCCAGTGGGTATGAATACCCCAAAAGTGACATTTAGACAGGCGAGTTTTATCGATGCGTCCATTAGTACCTTGGAGGGTAAGCTCATCGGTGCCTCAATCTTTGTAGCGGTAGTACTGTATTTATTTTTAGGAACGATACGCCCAGTCATCATTTCTTTAACTGCAATTCCCGTTTCGATTTTATTGACAGCCTTAGTTTTTAAATACTTTGGCCTATCGATCAACACGATGACATTGGGAGGGTTAGCCATTGCGATTGGCGGCTTGGTAGATGATGCTGTAGTGGACGTAGAAAACGTGATTCGGCGTCTGCGAGAAAATCTTGATAGGGATAAGGTCAATCAATTATCTCCGCTAGCAATTGTACGAGCAGCCTCATTAGAGGTGAGGACAGGAATCATCTATGCAACTGCAATTATTGTTTTAGTGTTTATTCCACTATTTGCGTTGCCGGGTATTGAGGGCCGCCTATTTGTTCCTTTGGGTATTGCATTTATTGTCTCCACCTTGGCATCACTTTTAGTATCAGTGACGATCACCCCAGTACTTTGCTTTTATTTGCTGCCATCAATGAAGTCACTTGGGGATCACGATACAAAAATCGTTACTTGGTTAAAAAGTCATTACAAGGTTCAGTTATCTAGATTATTGGAAGCCCCAAAAAAACCTTTGATGTATGCGTTTGCATCGGTCTTATTAGCTGGCGCGAGCATTCCCTTTATGGCGAGCTCATTCTTACCGCCATTTAATGAGGGAACATTACTCATCGGCCTTCGACTAAATCCTGGTGTTTCTCTTTCTGAGTCTGCTAGCGTAGCAAGTCAAGCCGAAAAGCTTGTCAGACAAGTTCCCGAAGTCACCTATGTAGGCCGAAGAAGCGGTAGGGCAGAGCTAGATGAGCACGCCGAAGGGGTGCATGTCAGCGAGCTTGATGTTGGCATTAAGCCGGCAGGTGAACTAGATCGCTCAATGGCTGAGATTCAAGCCGATATTCGGTCAAGACTAGTCAATTTGCCCGCTGCTATTGCGATTGGGCAGCCCATTTCTCATCGTATCGACCATATGCTCTCAGGCGTTAGATCCCAAATTGCGATCAAGATTTTCGGTGATGACTTAGATCAGCTACGAAGTCAGGCAGACTTATTAAGATCAAAACTAGCAGGGATTGAAGGCCTGGTTGATTTAGAGATTGAAAAGCAAGTGCTGGCTCCGCAGATCAAAGTTCGCATTGATTATGATCGGACTGCGCAATATGGAATCTCTGCTTCTCAGGTGATGTCGTCTTTGCAAGGCATGGTGGAAGGGGAGCGGATTTCACAGATTATTGAAGGAAATCGACGCTTCGCTCTAGTGATCAAGCTGCCAGAGTCTGCTAGAAATTTTGAGGGCCTTGCGGATATTTTGATTGATACCCCTAATGGAAAAATCCCACTTTCAAAAATTGCAACGATTGAAGATGGTGATGGACCAAATCAAATTAGTAGAGATGGCGGCAAAAGAAGAATTGTCTTATCGGCCAACACCTCTAAACGTGCTCTGTCTGACGTAGTTGCTGACATTAGGGGTGTGATCGCAAACCAAAGCTTGCCAGAGGGCTACTTTATTACTTTGGATGGCCAATTTAAAGCGCAAGAAGAGGCCTCTAAATTAATTGGTTTGCTCTCTGTGGGCTCACTTTTATTGATATTTGTTGTTTTAAATAGCCGCTATCGATCGGCACAACTATCTCTGATGATCATGCTCAATATCCCGTTAGCCATGGTGGGCGCTGTTATTGGGCTGTGGATCTCAGGGCAGCCACTTTCAATTGCAGCATTAATAGGCTTTATTACTCTGGCGGGAATATCAGTGCGTAATGGAATTTTGAAGATCAGTCATTACCTCAATTTGATGCAATCGGAGGGAGAGGTATTTGACTTATCAATGATTATTCGGGGTTCTATCGAGCGTCTAAGCCCAGTCTTAATGACGGCTTTAGTGACGGTTTTTGCTTTAGCGCCTTTGTTATTTGAAGCAGAGCGGCCTGGCACGGAAATTCTTCACCCAGTAGCGGTAGTGATTTTTTCAGGCCTTATTAGCTCTACATTGCTCGATACATTTTTAACTCCAGCAATTTTTTGGCTTTATGGCAGAAAAGCATCCGAAAAAGTATTGGGTAGCATTAAATCAAATGAAGCTTTTTAATTAAAGGAGATAAAAATGAAGATCAAAATATTGATTACAAGTTTACTTTTAAGTTTTTATGGATTTGTCTATGCTGGCGCTGGTCATGAGTTAAAGCCAGTTCACGGTGGGGTGATGGTAGAAGCTAAGGATGTTGATGTTGAATTAGTAGCTAAGTCAGATATATTGGCTATATATTTGTCTGATCATGGTAAGTCTCTATCTTCTGAAGGCGGTAATGCCAAGCTAACTATTCTTAATGGATCTGATAAAAAAGATTACGATCTGCTGTCCATGGGAGATAGGTTTGAACTCAAAGGCGCCTTTTCCGTACCAAAAGGATCAAAAGCGATTGCGGTGATTAAATTGAAATCAAAGGTTATTACAGCTAGATTCAATTTTTGATTACATTTAATTTCTGCTCTGAGAGATTGATGTCAATCTCTGCAGTTGTAAATTTTTGGACAAGTTAAGTAGACTTGCGATATGAAAAACTCAAACTTATACCAAGTATCTAGCACTGCTTTCATCGTGCCTGGCATGGATTGTCCATCCGAGGAGCAGATGATCCGTATGGCGCTAGCGTCTTTATCGATTGATTCAATGGCTTTTGACATACCCAATCGAAAGATAGTCATTTGCCATAGAGAAGAGCCCGATACAGTTTTAGCTAAATTGGTTCCTTTGGGTTTTGGGGCAAGGATTGATAGTAGTCATGTGCTTGATCAATCCCAAGTTAAGTCTCTAAAAAGTAGTCCAGATAAGGAAACCCAAGAGCGAAAAGTCTTAATCTGGTTGCTTGCCTTAAATGGTTTGATGTTCTTTATTGAAATTGTTGCTGGATGGCTGGCGCAATCTGCCGGACTGATTGCTGATGCCTTAGATATGTTCGCTGATGCGGCTGTTTATGGAGTTGCCTTGTATGCCGTAGGTAAGGCGGCACAAAATAAGTTGGGTGCGGCGAAATTAGCTGGTGTGGTTGAATTGTTTTTAGCGTTTGGCGCCCTGTGGAGATCGGGCTATCAAATTTATATCGGGGCACAGCCCGAAGCTAATACGATGATTTGGATTTCCGTCTTAGCTTTAGCGGTAAATGTGACTTGCCTGTTTCTTATCTCTAAGCGCAAGAACGATGGTGTTCATATGAGAGCCAGCTATATCTTCTCGGCAAATGATGTGTTGGCTAACTTGGGCATTATTGTTGCTGGCATATTAGTGGCTTGGTTTAGTAGCCCCATTCCGGATTGGATTATTGGACTACTAATTGGTTTTCTGGTGCTAAGTGGGGCAATTCGTATTTTAAGATTAAGTTAATCAGTATCTTTCAAGGTTTATAAGCGGGCTATAGTTTATTTATCCAAAATAAATACATAACCTTAGAGCATGGGCCTTATAACTTTTAAGTGCCTCAAGACCCAAAAGCTCTTCAACAAAAGTGGAATGCCCGCATTAAACATGCGCGCGCTCATTGGTCCACCTTTCATAAGCGTTTAAAGCACAACCGTAATACTGTTGCTGGTTTTAACTGGAATGCAGATCCTACGAGTAAAGAGTTCTACAGCCTAAGAGCCAATTTAATCCATGGAACTATCTCTGCGGTTCTGCCTAATGTGTATGCACGTAACCCAGAGATCTCAATTACTCCAGCCCATGCGGGCGCGGATATCAAGCTCTTTTGCAGCACCCTAGAAAAAGTTACCAATAGGGCTCTAGAGCATGCCCAGCTAAAGAATCGAGCTAAGTCCACAGTCAGGGCGGCATTGACCTGTAGCTTTGGAATCCTAAAGGTGATGTACCAAAGAAATGTCCATGAGGATGCATATATTCAGGGACGTATTAATGATGCCCAAGAGAACCTGCTGCATATAGAGGAGTTCGAGAGAGATCTCCAAGATAAAAATCAAGATGGTCAGCATGATTCCAGAAGGTCTGAGCTAGAACAACTCATTGCGTCGTTACAAGAACAATCAGAAGTGCAATCTGCTGAAGGCTTAGTCATTGATAGGGTCCTCACAGAGAACCTCCTCATTGACCCATCCATCTGTGAGTTCTGGGATTACACAGATGCAGATTGGATGTGCCAGGTCATTCCCATGAAAAGATCCCAAGCTGAGGCTCTATATAAAAAGAATCTCGCCAATGCGAAGATTTATCAACCAGGACAAGGAGAGCCATCGCATAAGAAGACTAGACGCTTAGCTTCAATGCATTTAGATGCTGGGCCAGTGAGTGATGATCAGCAGATTGCGGTTCTAGAGATATGGGATAGGACTACTCAGCGTGTATACACAATGGTGGAGGGCGCAACGGATTGGCTAAGAGAGCCTTATTCGCCACCCAGGGCTGGAGAGCGTTGGTATCCATTCTTCTTATTGCCATACCAGGTAGTTGATGGTCATTTTGTTGGCCCAAGCTTAGTAGATCTCACTGAACGCCTGCAGGATGAACACAATGAAGCAAGGGATCGATTCAATCAACATCGAGACCTCTGTATTCCCGGATGGGTAGCCTCAGCAGATATCAATGAGAAGACCATTAAGAAATACTCAGACTCTCGATTTGGTGAGATCACGATTGTGGATACAGAAGGCAAACCCCTTAACCAAGTCATTATTCCAAGGGGTCACCCAAAAATAGACCCGATCGTCTATGACACCAGCGCAGTACGTTATGACTGGGAGCAAGTTACAGGCTTGCAAGATGCAGCAAGGTCTACCGTAGTAAGGCCTAAGACAGCTACAGAAGCCAATATTCTGCAAAGAGCCTTATCAGGGCGCGTATTTGAATTCAAAGACCAGATCGAGGATTGGTTGCAAGAGATCGCGCAATACAGCGCCCAGGTTCTGCTGCAAGAGCTCACAAAAGAACAGGTAGAGCGTTATGTGGGCGCGCCAATCAGCAGAACAACCATGGTTGATGGCCAGACCATCACGACCAAGGAGAAAACATACGATTGGCCAGAACTTACTAAAGAACGAATCTTTGAAATGGTTGACCTGCGTATCCGAGCCGGAACGACTGGCTCACCTGATGGCATTGAGGAGAAGGAAGGCTGGTTAAAAGTACTGCCAATGATTACCAGCCTATCCATTCAAATGCAAAACCTGCAAGCAAGAGGGATGGATTACGAACATATCCGTAACCTCCTACAAGAGACTCTCTTGCGATATGACGATCGAATCGATTCCAATCAATTTATACCCAAGATTGAAAAGCAAGCCCCTGGTTACAGGGATATTTCAATGAATTGGCAATGGGAAGTCGGTAGGGAAATGCAAGGTAAGCATCAACATTCAAAAGAGGAGATGGTAGATGACACAAGAAGTGAAAAACTTTAGCTCTGGAGTATTAAGCAAAGGAGGTTTGATACAGAAGGAGCAAGAGCGCGAAGCCAAGCGCCAGCAAGAGCAAATGCGTAAAGAAGCTGAAGAGAAAAATGCAGCAGAAGCCGTTGCCAGACGCATCAAGGCAAGAGAAGAGCGCGCCTTAGAGAAAGCGGAGCAAGAAGCGCAAGCTAAGGTCAAACAATTGGCAGATGAAGAGCGGCGTAGAAACGCTGATGAGAAGGCAGCCCAAGATGAAGTGGCACGACTACAAGCGGTTGCTGCAAAGGAAGCAGCTAGATTAGAGAGGCAGAAAGACCTTGAGCGAAGACTTGCAGAAAAGGCGGCACTCCAGCAAGAGGAAGAATCTAAGCATAAGACTCAGCACAAGTCTGTTGCCTTGCTTGATAGCCTCAGTAAAGAGCCAGAGACCGAAGGAGAGAATCCTGCGCAAGTGCTAGAGGCTGAAGAGGAAAGTGTAGAGCCTGTCTTTTCACCGGTAAAAGGTGAAGTGCTTGTACCGGCTGAGATACCTTCATTGGCATCTAATCCCCAGTCAGAGCTAATAGTTGCTCGTGACATCGGCGAGTTATTGCCGCCTCCCGTTGTACTTACTGTTGAGGCTGAGCCGCAGCCCTCCATTCAGGTTGAGAGTGGTAAAGATCTGATTGAAAGGGTCCTTAGCGCAACGGAGGAGGCGCCCAAGGAGCAAGTAGAGGAGGCGACACAACCCAATCGTAGTGAAAACCGATTTCAAAAGATGGCTAATACCAATCGCGATCTTGCTAAAGAGAATGATGCACTTAAGTCAAGGGTAGAAGACCTTTTAGATAAGTTGCATAGCTATGAGATTGAAGGCGAACTCGTAGGTAGCATGATGGAATCTATTGAGAGAAGTAAAACAGAGAAGTGGAATGAAAAGGCAGGCCATTCTTACCTAAATAAGGATCAGTTCAGTGTTGTTAAGGAGGCTAAGCAGGAGATGCTCAAGTATTTATCGACGAGACAGGGGGAGGTGGATCATTGCTATAAGTCTGAGCTCTTTGCTAAATACATGAACGATCCGTTTTATATGAATGTATTTGTACAAAACCATGGAGTATTTGAATGGTGGCCGGTGATCGAGACTATCTACAACTCAATAGGCTTGCCAAAGCCAGACTGGTCTAAGATAAAAATTGTGAGCCAAGCGCCGCAGCCGATTAGAGCTAGAACAGCCACCCTGGGTGCGCCTGTTGCTTGTTCTGAACAGCCCATGGACCGAATAGCTCAGCATCTTGGCAATATGGGGATCTAAAATGAATCGACAACGTAATTCCGTCAAGGGCGCGACATCGGAGCGGCTTGCGAATCCTTGACGGCCACATCTAAATAAACGCTCATTTATGCCCAAGGTGTAGCAGTAACACTTTGGGCATAAAGACAATTGCGTCGTAGCCAATGACTACTGGTGGTATCTATATTCCTGAGTCTTCCCACCATATCCATAACTTGCAGCTTTAACATCCTGAACATAGATATAGCTCTCTTCGTGAAGATTGCCTAGGATTCGTTCAAATCCTTCAAAAGCCTCTTTTATGTATTTAGCCTTTTCATCCTTAGTATTGGTCTCATCAGTGATTTTGATATCAAAGTAAAAGCTATTTTTACCTTGTTCGCTTAATAGCTTACCCCCGACCATCCAGCATTGTGGATCCACATAGTCAATCGCAATAGCGGTTACTTCCTTTTTCTTGCCCAGAATCCTGTGAGTCAAATCTAAGAGTAGGTCATGTATAGCTTTAGTGGTAGCAGCATTCTTTTCTCCACTTACTTTTACATTCAATATTGGCATATTTTTTCTCCTTGGTTAATTAAAAGTAATTAGCTATGCAACTATTACTTAAATAAAAAGCTCACTTAAGGGCTGATGTAATAGACCTCATTTGAGCTACGACTGATTCAAATTCATTGGTTCCTAGTAATTTCTTCATGCGCTTGGTAACAGTGCCGCTAGCAGTATTGAGGTCAACTTTGATCTTTAGAGCGCTAGCAGTAGGGTGAATTTCCTGTTCCCGACCATCTTTTTCAGAGGCAACGCGCTTTATGAAACCGAGTTTCTCAAGGCCATCTAGACCGCGAGTAGTCGTAGGGCGACTTATATTCATCTCTAAAGCTAGTTCACTCTGTAATAAGGGTGCCTTATCTAGAACTACCCTGAGCATAAAAGCCTGGGAGGGGGTTAGACCGAAAGGCTTAAATGCACTAGTCCATTCCCTCTCTAGCTGGCGCGCTAGGCTGGTTGTATTGAAATAGAGGCATTGTTCAAACATGGAGTCAGTGTAACCGATATTAATTAGCTATGCAACTATATCTAAGATAACAACAAAAACCCCAGAAATATCCAATCCCCAGCTAAATCAACCCAATAATGAATACATGTAGCAAAGGCTCCTGCCAGTGCTACTGATTCATACGACGCGTTAAAGCTAGAGTCGCGCCTAGTAGCGTAGCAATGGATAGGTTCACGCTCTATCAATCGGGATGAATCTAACTAATTCATAAATATAGATAGGGGTGGCATATGCCAATTTCAAATACAGACTTGCAAGAGTTAGCTAAGGTCTCCTTAGACGAGTACTTACGCAATCTCCCAGTAGATCAAATAGCCGTAGAGAGGCCTTTCCTGAAAAAGCTCATGCAAGGGCGCAAGAGCTTATTGGGGGCTAAACAGAATGTGGTGGAGAACATTCGCAAAGAGCATGGCAGTAACTTCACCTGGGCCTTTGGAGAGGAGACGGTCAAGTTCAATAAGCGTAATACCACTGAACAGGCCTCCTTCCCATGGCGCAGAGCTGTTGATGGGCTTTATATCGACTACGACCGACTGTTTAGTAACGGTATTAAGGTTAGAGAAGGTGGGGCGCGAGGCTTTCAGTTGGAATACAACGAGCGTGTACAACTCATTAACCTGCTTGATGAGCAGTTGGAGGTTCTTAGAGAGGGTTTCCTCAATAAGTTAGACCTGGAGCTCCATCGCGATGGTTCACATGGTGCTGATGCGGTAGTTGGTCTAGATAGTCTAGTTAGCTTAGCGCCAGATACTGGAACGGTAGGCGGTATAGATCGAGCCAAAGCAAGTTACTGGCGTAACTACGCTGTTAAAGACATTGCCTCAACATCGCCAGGTAACTTGGTAGGCGAGATGGAGACTGCATGGCGCCAATGTATTAAGCATGGCGGTAGCCCTGATTTCATTATCGCGGGTGGTAAGTTCATCGATACCTATCGCAAGCAGGTTACTGTGACCCATATCGCTGGATCAGGTGAGACCAAGTACATCGATGCTGGCGTAGGTGCTGGTGTTAACACTGGCCTAGCCTTCAAAGGCGTGGAGATTATCTGGGATCCGCAGTTTGATGAACTTGATGCCATGGCTAATCGCACGGTGGAGTGGAGCAAGCGTTGCTATTTCCTCAACACCCGCTTTATGAAGCTGCGGGATGACGACCTAGACATCGTTGCCCCAATCCGTCCGCACGATACCTTAGCTATGTACGCCATGGTGAACCTACGTTGTGCTTTATCCATCTCAAGAGCTAATGCCCATGCGGTATTGGCTATTCAATAAGGAAGATCAATATGAACCACAAAGAACTCATTCATAGCGACTTCCAGATTAAGGAGGTGGAGGCGGTAGTACGTAGAGATGCATTCACGACTATCCATGTACATGTGCCGCCGTATGAGACCAACATCCTGCGAAATCTATTCGGGCGCGAGAACGTCACGGTGTTCGAGCGCCCATCAAAGACCACTATTACTCCAGAACAGGAGTACGACAGGCTCTGCGCCAAGTATGGATATGAAGTAGTGGCCAAAGTCTTTGGTGAGGATGACGGTGATCGCCTAATGGAAATAGTAGAGGGACTAATGGCTGAAGGAAGGCTCCCAACTCACGAGCAAACATTAGAAAAGGCTCACGAGACAGAATCAACACAAGAAAGCAAAGGAGCCAAGAAACGCTAGCAGTAGGGAAGATCACCGCTAGCGGCCGGTGTTTGGGTGCGGCTGTGGGTGTTGAAGTAACGATGGTGTGTGGGCGCGCGTAACTGCGCCCCACTGCCAACACCAAAGAAAAGCCCAGGCGGTAGTGGGGCGGTGGGCTTCCATATTCCAAGCATCAAGAAAAGAACTAATGACATGCTTCCAATCATTACTTCTCTAGTCCAAACCTTGGCCGTCAATGGCCTTGGACTACTTGCGGGCGCGGTTCAGGCTAAAGGCAAAGAATTCATTGAGAGCAAGATTGGGGCGCGCATTCCGGACAATCCCAGTCAGGAAGATCTGATTAAGCTCAAGCAACTAGAGATCGAGCAAGAGCAACTCTTATTGCAATACACGCTTAAGCAAAAAGAACTTGAAATAGAGGAATCCAAACTTCTTGCTGAGATGCATCGAGCTTCACAAGACAATGCAACCAATCGCTGGCAATCCGATATAGGTAGCGATTCCAAGTTATCAAAGAACATCAGACCAGGAACCTTGGTTTATATCCTCACCGCTTATCTCTTATTCGCTTTGCTCTCGGCAATGGGGATAGACATTAATGAAGCCTATGTAAAGCTCCTTGGCGAGTGGGGCCAGCTAGTCATGCTGGCTTACTTTGGCGGTAGATCAGTCGAGAAGATTTTTGAAATGCGCATGCATGGATCAAAGAAAAAAGAAGAGCAATGAGCAGCCTAGTAACGGAGCAAGCAGCCTTTCTAATCGACGTCAGCAGGCTTATTCAATTTGCAACAGCAGAAGGGTGGGTCATTACTGGAGGTGAGCTCTGGCGCTCACCAGAGCAACAACAAATTTACTTCAAAACCGGTAGATCTCGAACGATGAATAGCAATCATCTAAGACGCTGCGCTATCGATCTGAACTTCTTCTGGAATGGAAGGCTTGTTTGGGATAAGGAACTCATCCGTACGGTTGGCGAATACTGGGAGAGCCTAAGTCCCAAGAACAGGTGGGGTGGGAATTTCAGGGGATTTGTAGATGTACCGCATTTTGAGAGGGGGATTTAGGGGGGGGGTGGACTTTTCATCCTTTTTTAAAAATGGAGTTAGAATTACACGGTAAATCATGTTTAAAGAGATTATTTCTCATTTAACATAGAAGAAATACAGATTTTCATTAAAATTTGCCTATTAACGGTGTAAAAACTACATAAATTAGACTAATGTTAATTAAATTCACTTTAGAAAATTGGCTGTCCTTCTCTGGAAAAGAAGAGTTTTCCATGATTGCTAGCCGTGAAAGGCAGCATGGAGAACGGGTTCCGCGGGTCTCAAAATACCAAATGCGAATATTGCCAGTTGCTGCAATTTATGGAGGTAATGCCTCTGGTAAGACAAATTTCTTTAAGGCGCTAAATTTTGCTAAAAATTTAATCGTGAAAGGTACTCAACCAGACGCTTTAATTCCGGTAGAAACTTTTAAATTAGATTCAAAGTCAATTGAAAGGCCAACAAAATTTAACTTTGAGTTACTTATTAATGATCTTATATATGAATACTCCTTTGCTGTAGATTGGAAGTCTGTCATTAGCGAAAAGTTGACCTTAATAAATAGTAGCAGCGAAAAAGTTTTATTTGATCGTCATGATGGATTGCCAAACTTTGATTCTTCTTTAGAAAAGGATGATTTTCTTGGGTTCGCATTTCGTGGGACTAGAGATAATCAACTTTTCATTACAAATTCAGTTTCACAGCAAGTGAATAATTTTCGACCAATCTATGATTGGTTTAAGGATTGTTTGGAGTTAGTCGCGCCCGATTCAAGATTTGAAGCTTTTGAGCAATTTCTAGATGAGGGTCACCCTCTTTATTCGACAATGAATGAAATGATTCCCTTGTTGGATACTGGGATTACTCACCTTGGAGGAGAGGGAATTTCTTTTGATAATCTCCCTCTGCCTGATGCTATCCGTTCAAAACTCCAGGAGGAGATTGCTGAGGGGATGACTGTACGGCTTATGGCTCAACCATCAAATGAGCGCTTTGTTGTCACAAGAAAATCTGGCGAGTTAATCGCTAAAAAATTAGTCGCCTTTCATGCGACTGAAAATGGAGGTGAAGTTCAGTTCGAAATTCGACAAGAATCAGATGGGTCGCAGAGGGTAATTGACTTGCTACCAGCATTTTTAGAAATTTCTGCAAAAAAATCTAATAAAGTTTATGTAATTGATGAGGTAGATAGAAGTTTACATACCCTATTAACTCGTCGACTTCTTGAGGGATATCTGCAAAACTGCACTACGGATAGTCGTTCACAACTTTTACTCACTACCCATGACGCTCTTTTGATGGATCAAAGTCTTTTACGGCGCGATGAAATGTGGGTTGCAGAGCGCGATCTTCTTGGAGCATCTCACCTTATTTCTTTTAGTGATTACGAAGATGTAAGGTATGACAAGGATATAAGAAAGAGTTATTTAGATGGTCGTTTGGGTGGAATACCAAGGATTTTGTTAAGTGGATCCTTGATCTCTGGCGATATCAAATAGGCTCTAACTCATGACTTCAAATCGTAGAAAATTTGAGCGAAATATTGGTGGCAGTAGGTATAGGCGAGTTTTTGTTATTTCAGTTGAAGGAATAAAAACAGAGCCGCAGTACTTTGCTATCTTCAACGATAGATCTACCGTAATCCATACGACCTGCCTTCACGATAAGAAGACTAGTAGCTCACCTTTACAGTCCCTGGAGCGTATGCGCAGTCACCTTGGATTAAAGAAATTAAGAAAAGGTGACGAGGCATGGATTGTTGTCGATAAGGATAGCTGGAGCGAAAATGATTTGGCGCAACTATTTAACTGGTCCCTTGAGTCAGAGAGTTATGGTTTTGCATTGAGTAATCCAAAGTTTGAGTTTTGGTTGCTACTCCATTTTGAGGATGGTCATGGAGTAGGTTCACCAAAAGAATGTGATGATCGTTTACGTAAAAACTTGCCAACCTATGACAAGGCAATTGACCCTAGGAAATTCCCCGAGGGAAGTGTTCGTGACGCTATTGCGCGAGCTGAAAGAAAGGATTCTCCCCCAGTGGAAGACTGGCATAAAAGTGTCAGTGGAACAACCGTGTATAAGCTTGTAAAAAAATTAATTAATTACTAGTTTTTAAGCAACTTATCTTTGATAGCTCATTGAGAGATCTATTTCAAAAGCGGTTGATCAAAGACAATAAACAGTAACCACCTACGACGTTGCGCCTTCGATCTCAATTTTTTCGGGAATGGAAATTTAGTCTGGGATAAAGAATTAATCCGTACAGTTGGCGAATATTAGGAAAGCCTATGCCCCAAGAATAAATGGGGCGGGAATTTCAAAGGGTTTGTGGATGTCTCTCACCTTGAGAGAGTGCTATGGGACTAGCCCAAAAGCAGCAATGGGTCGTTAGCGGACTAATGATTCAGGCGCTTTTCGATAAAATTTCCCCAATCGCCCATCAAACATGCTCGCTTATCTAGTTGGTCCTGCCTCCTATAGGCGGCCTCGGCCTTGTTCTGAATCGTATGCGCCAAAGCTAACTCGACTGTCTCATTTGAGTATTCCGTAGTCTCGGCAGCCCAATCTCGAAATGTAGATCTAAATCCATGCGGTACAAAGTCTGTGTACTTAGGCATCTTTCTCATCATTGCAAGTAGAGCCATATTGGATAGAGCGCGCTCTTTATGCAGGGAGCTAGGGAATAAATGGGAGTTCACCCTGATGGTTTTTAGATGATCGAGGATTTCCATCGCCCTTGTATTTAGCGGTACTCGATGCTCCTTTCCGGCCTTCATGCGCTCAGCGGGAATAGTCCAAACCTTTGTCTCTAGATTAAATTCACTCCATCTCGCCGCAATAACTTCGCTAGTGCGAGTGGCGGTAAGGATTAGTAACTCCAAGGCAAAGGCAGAGTAGCCCATATGACTTCGTAAGTCACCAATGAATTCACCAATCCTTTGAAACGGCAGAGCAGGGTGGTGTGCAACCTTCTTAATCTTGCTGGCCTTAGGCAATAGATGGCATAGGGCTCCTTGATAGCGTGCTGGGTTATCACCGCTAATGTATTTATGAGCCTTGCACCAGTCCAGAATCACTTCAATGCGTTGACGTAATCTTGTGGCAGTTTCCGTCCTGACTTTCCAAAATGATCCCTCAACCTCGCCATTTTTCTTCTTGATTTCTTGCTCTAATAATTTAACTATGTGAGCAGTGGTGATCTGATCAACCTTGAGTTTTCCGATGATTGGTAGGGCATAGGTCTTAATTGTGCTTACCCATTGATCTTTGTGTTTTGAGTTTGACCATTCGGCTTGCTTAGTTTTAATGCACCTGTCGGCTGCATCCGAAAAGGTAATTGAATTGTTGTTTGCTTCAATAGCTTTTGTTCGTTTAACAATTCTTTGTTCTAGAGGGTCAACCCCGTCTAGGATTAAACGCCTTAAATCCAAGGCCTTTAATCGAGCATTAGCTAGAGAGAATGATTCAAGTGAGCCAATGCCCATTTCCCGTCTTTTGAGTGTTATGGGGCTTGAGAACCGAAAAATCCAGCTTTTAGTTATAGAGCCTTTAAACTTGGTTATCTGTAGATAGAGGCCTTTATTCTCTGGATCTGCATGGTAGCCAGGCTTTGAAAGTGAGATTATTCCACGTGCCGTGAAGTTTGTTTTTCGGTTATTGCCAGGTCTTTTTTCTGCAGTATTAGAGCTCAATCTACCCACCATCCTACCCACCAGTTAAACCAAGATTTTAGTGAATCAGAATGGGTTAGATTGGAGTAGGGTTGCTCTTAAGCCTTTATAAATAAAGGGATTGATGGGTATTGGTGGACTTGTTAGGAGGGTCAAGATTTAGATCTCGTCTCCGCCAAAATCCTTGTGATTTAACTGCTTGAGCCGCTACGACAAATAACTAAGCCCCTTAACTGGGGCTTTTTTATTGGTGCGCCCGGCAGGGCGCACTTACTTGGAGGTAAAAGTCCTCTACACACCCGGTAAGGGGAAGTGTTAGCTAATGGCAAGGGCTTTGTGGGCGACTGCAAGTCTGAAGGAAGTCAAAGGCAAAGCGCTGGTCAGACGTACAGCAAGC
>NZ_JBIIPA010000041.1:0-11242 GCF_044342855.1 Polynucleobacter sp. | reverse complement strand
GGGAGCGACACAATCGATGGTGGTGAAGGTAATGACTCCATCAACGGCGGCAATGGTGATGACTCCTTAGACGGCGGTGAAGGCAACGACACAATCGATGGTGGTGAAGGTAATGACTCCATCAAAGGGGGAAATGGCAACGATGTAATCTATGGCGGCAGTGGAGATGACTCGATTACTGGTGGTGAAGGTAACGACACCATCGATGGTGGTGAAGGTAATGACTCCATCAACGGCGGCAATGGTGATGACTCCTTAGACGGCGGTGACGGCAACGACACAATCGATGGTGGTGAAGGTAATGACTCCATCAACGGCGGTGACGGTAGCGACACAATCGATGGTGGTGAAGGTAATGACTCTATTGATGGCGGTTCAGGTAATGACTACATCAAAGGGGGAAATGGCAACGATGTAATCTATGGCGGCAGTGGAGATGACTCGATTACTGGTGGTGAAGGTAACGACACCATCGATGGCGGTTCAGCCAATGACACGATTGACGGCGGCAATGGTGATGACTCCTTAGACGGCGGTGCTGGCGATGACAGCATTACCGGCGGTGAAGGCGATGATTATGTTTACGGCAATGACGGCAACGATCTGATCTATGGAGGTAACGGTAGAGATACTCTAGACGGTGGAAATGGTAACGATACTATCTATGGTGAGGATGGGAATGACAGCATTCTAGGTGGTGGTGATGACGACATCCTGTTTGGAGAGAATGGTAACGACACCTTAAGGGGCGGCGCTGGTAACGATAGTCTTGATGGTGCCGATGGCAATGACACTCTTGATGGCGGTGAAGGCAATGACACTCTTGATGGTGCCGATGGCAATGACTCCATTAACGGTGGCGATGGTGATGACTCCTTAGATGGTCGTGAGGGTAATGACACTTTAAGAGGTGACGCTGGAACTGATACTCTTAACGGCTCAAACGGCAACGATCTCCTTGACGGCGGCGCCGGGAATGATTACTTATATGGTGGTAACGGAAACGACTATTTATATGGCGGCTCTGGTAATGATTCACTGTTGGGTGAAAATGGCAATGACCTGTTAAATGGCGATGCTGGCGATGACACTATCGACGGCGGTGCAGGCAATGACACAATCAACGGCGGCAATGGTGATGATTCCTTAGACGGCGGTGACGGTAACGACACGCTCAGGGGTGACTTAGGAGTCGATACTTTGTATGGAGGAAGCGGCAATGACAACCTTTCCGGTGGTGCTGGAGAGGACTACTTGTATGGTGAGGATGGTAATGACACCCTTATAGGTGATGCTGGAGACGATAGTCTCGTTGGTGGAAATGGTAATGATTCCTTGACTGGCGGCGACGGTAACGATACTTTGTACGGTAATAATGGCAACGATAATCTGAGGGGCAATGAAGGGGATGACAGCCTTGTAGGTGGCGATGGCAACGACTTAATCGAGGGAGGTGCAGGCAACGACACCTTGTCTGGTGGCGATGGTAAAGATACGCTCAGGGGCGATGCTGGTGACGATTCTTTATCTGGCGGCAGTGGTAATGACTCCTTGACTGGCGGTGAAGGCAACGACACCCTTGATGGTGGTGAAGGCAACGACACGATGGATGGCGGTTCAGGTGATGATGTTTTCGAAGGTAGCTTTTCTGGCGTGAGTACAGTTTCCGGCGGCTCTGGATATGACGTTCTTGATTTAAGTCGATTAACTTCTGTGGTTGTCACCTACGGAATTGATAGGACTGCTGGACAGGTGAGGTATGTTCGTGAGACGGGTGATGTTGGGATTATCAATTTCACAGGTATTGAGGAAGTGAGAATGCCAGGCCAATTTGATGGTGCGCGGATCATGCCTTCAGAAACGGCTATTACACCGCTAGTATTGGATTTAAACGGCAACGGCATTGAAACCTCAGATGTGCAGCATGGTGTTGTGTTTGATCTTGGTGGTAATGGCGACGCTGGATTGAGCGCATGGATTTCAGGAGGCGATGGATTCTTGGTTCGCGATATCAATGGCGATGGTCGCATTGCGAATGGCCGTGAGATGTTTGGGGAAGGTACCTTGTTGAAAAATGGTACATACGCCAAAAATGGTTTCGAGGCATTGGCAGACTTAGATGATAACGGTGACCATGTGATTGATTTGCACGATGAGGCCTTTGAGAGTCTTCGGGTTTGGGTTGACGGAAACCATGATGGCGTCACAGATTCTGGTGAGCTCAAAGGCTTGACTGATTTGCAGATCCAGTCTTTGAGTTTGCTTGCCACCGAGTCTGATTTGCTGGATCACGGTAATTTGCTGGGCTTGGTTTCAAGTTACACCATGGATGATGGAGTTCAGCGCGCCTTGGTAGATGTTTGGCTTGAACAGTCTGTGGATGCTGACCCAACAGTGGCGGATCTTGATCAGCAGATCATCCATGATCAAGCGCTTTATCAGGCTATGCTGGGAAACCCAATCTGATTTGGGTTTATGTTGATCTTTTGAGTGAGCACCCTTCGTTCTGAAGAGCGCTCACTCTGTGCGGATTGGAAGACGGCCATCGTCCCTTTTGGCCATCTTCCAATTAATATTGATCAATGGCAAGTATTCGTGGCGGGGAATTAGTTTAGATTAGGAGTCGATTGTAGATAACCCATATTTTTTATGGCTAGCCTTGCATGGATCTATAATTGCGTGGGGTTCGCCATTGAGCCCCATTTTTCTTCAGATATAACTACCTAAAGAATTTTTGTGACGGGCGGGATGAGCCCATTGTTTTCTAATTAATATCTATTGCGGCTCAAGAAGGCCGGCTTTTATTAGCCAGGATATTTGGGGTAAGAGGTGAGTCTTCGCATCTTCATCATTCTTTTGATGTATTAGGGAGGGGGTGAGGCCTTCGGATTGGGTGGATGTGTTAATGAGATTGAGTAAAAGTGTTTTATCAAAATGTTGAGATATGCCTTGATAGACTGGTCTATTTAGATATTTTTCGATTATATCTACACGCTCTGCAGTGGTTTTTGGCAAGAGCGGTCCCGGGCGCAGGATGGTGTTTATGTTGATTTGTTCGCTCGGATAGTGTGCAAACGAGTGAAATGGGTCGCTACGTCTAGGGTGTCGCAAACCAAGTCCGCCGTCTTCAGTATTCCAGCTTTTTTGAGGTTTGGATGATTCTCGAATTTTCTGTAACTCTAAGAATAAATTTTGATAGCTGGGTATGAGTTTTTCCCAGGAATAAGTGGCTGCGCGCTTTTGTCCTTCGGCACCCATTTGAGAGCGCAGTTCAGGGTTTTTTGCTAGCTTTATGTAAGCTTGTGCCGCATCTCTGATGTTCAGACCAATGAAGGCGCTAGCCTGGTTAACATATTCGCGGTAACTCAGAATGTGATCGGCATGCATATCCATTAAAAAGCCCCCGTCGCCAGCAGGTGGATGATATGTTTTAATTCGAAATCCATCTACACCATCGCGAACTGACTCGCGATAGCCATCATAATCGCTCACAACTACAGGAAGTCCCGATGCCATCGCCTCGATCGGGGTTAGTCCAAAAGTCTCCTGAATATTGTCCACAAGACTGGTGAATAAGTCTGCACCATACCAAATGGTATGACGGACATCTGGAATGCGCCCGTCCTCAAAAATAACCTTAATATTGGGGCAGGCTTCAGCTGCTGCCAGTTTGATTGTCTTTTCGTCCCAATTACTGGCAAACCAGCCGGCAAGAATTAATGTAACTTTCGGACCATTCTCCTCTGCAAGCTTCTGTGAGGCAATATTAAGGGCATCAAACATGGGATAAAGATTGGCCTTGGTGCGCATGTCCAGGCGACCCATATAGAGTGCGCACACATCATTTTCAGTAAGCTGCCACTTTGAGCGCCAGTTATTCCTGTACTGCTTTTTGCTAGGCTCATCGAATGTGAATGCATCTAAATTAACTCCAAGTGGCAGGATTGGCAATTGGAGTGGGGCAATTTTTGTTGCGCCCAAATGGTGTCTTAGCCACGCCGATTCATCATCTAGTAATCTTTGAACCATTGTTTTGACGGAAAGGCTCGGGCAGATTTGAGCATCCCAAAGGTAAACTGGTGCGCTTAGCATGTTGGCCAGAGCGTCTTGAATACTAAGCTCGCAGCTTGTGTGGGTCATGCCAACGATGCTAAATGCACTCTCTTCAGCCACTGAATTACGCCTGCGCACCCAGGCAATGTCGGCGACTTGGGGTCCTGGCAGGTAAACCGTGCCTATTGCACTTGCCCTATTAATTTGATTTTGAGCAATCCAGCGATATTTTGGCTTTAGCCCCATCTTGCTATGTACAAGCCCCCCCAGCTTGGCAAATACTTGCGCCTCATTTCTATATCGCGCCATGCACCAATACTCTTGGTGTTCAGTGTATTTGAACCATGCAGTTAGAAACCCTTCGTTAGCGGATTGCCTGCCCATCAAGGTTGCGCCAGAAGTGTCGTAGCTGTCTAGGGCAGGTATGCGAATAACGCAATTATTCGTTGATTTTTTTGTTTTCATATTCAATATCGAATGCACTTTTATCTTTGGAGTCAGATTGTAAATTTGGGTTTAAATTTCGAGCTGCACTTGAGGGGGGGTCTATTTTGAATATACCCTTGCCCCTGTATTGAATAATAGTATTTGCGCAGCTTGGAGAAGATCAAGCAAGTCAATTCAGTGCTAAGGTTTTTTTGGTGGTTTAGGTATGCTTGGTATTAATCGTGCGCTATTGGGTTGGCCAGGAATTTGTTGTAAATAAAAATGGGGCGACTGAATATAGGTTGATATTTTTGGAATCAGGTGGGTATATCGCCAAAAGTAGATATCTGGAGGTGCAAATTTTCCACTAAGGGGCTTATTTTTTCCCGTGAAATGCAACACTTTATTTTCAAAGACATCTGGCGCTTTAAAAGCCCTATCTTGAGTAATGTTTACCTGAAAATTAAATTCCGGTGGAAGTAAATTAACTTTCCCGCAAAAATGAAGGTTGAGAAAATCTTGATCAAGATGAATTGCGCTTGGATGGGATTTTGCAAATACCTCAAAAGAGTCTAGGAGATTTTCTTGAATCATTGTTGGATGCATTACCAGTAGCCCACTATTAAAGTACTGGGATGCATTGAGCCCTAGATTTTTTAGTTCATCAATTTGCTCTTGGTAGCAGCCAAATAAGTCGTCGTGAACCGCAGCTATAGGGTATAGAATTTTCTCCTTATCAAGCCATTGCTGAATTGTTGCAATGTCAATTTGATTGAATATGATATCTGAGTCAAGGTAGATTACTTGATCGTGTTGCGCCAATATCTCAGGGATCATTAGTCGATAAAGAGAGGCTGGGCTGAAGTGCCTGAAGTTCAGTTTATCGAAATTTTTTGGGGTTACCGAGTGAAGCTCCAGCGCGTGACCATAGCTGGATACGATTTTTTTGAGAGATTCTCGCGCCAGTGAGCAGAGCGTGTCATCATGAAGGAGGTGGACGCATACGGGGACGCTTGTATGTTCGCAAACAGAGGTGATGGTTGCTGCGGTATATGGCCAGTAATTCCCCTGGGCATCATGTAGTGCTAGGGCTATCTCTAGTTGCTTGGGTGCTGACTTCATTCTATCGAGTCAACGCTTTGGTCTAGTAGGGTGGGTGGCGCAAGTGTGCCGGCTTGAAATTCAAAAAGACGCATCTTTCCGCCTGAGTTGCGATCAAATTCAATGCCAGCGGCCAATCCCGCACAAGCCAAATCTTTGGCGCTCATCGAGCCCGGTTGATTTTTATTGGTATTTTTACCCCAGCTTGCATGCATCGCCCCTAGTGCATACGGGCGTCCACTGCCGTTTGCCCAAAAACAATTAAACGGCAAAACCTCGCGGTGTGCATAGACGCCGTAAATGCCGTTCCCATTCGCAATCATCGCAGAGATGTGGTTATTTTCGTAAGGATCGTCCGCGCTTTTTTTGGGGTTGAGAAAAAATTCATCCTTAAGCAGTTTATGGGCCTTTGTGAAAGTTTCAAAAATAGTGTCATGGTGATCTAGATTACATGCATCACCCATATTTCGGAGAACTTGAATGAGTGCTGTGTAGTGAGCTGTTGATCCAGATAGCCCAATACAGCTATTGCCAATAACAAATATTTTTTCGGCAAGATTGTAGGTGTCCGCTAACTTTGATGTACCCTGTGTTAGCAGGGAGTCTGAGCCTATGACGATATTTTTATTGGTTTTAACTGCAACAATTGTGGTCATATTCTTTGATGGTGGGTTGCGTAAGGATTTCTGCCTGGGTATTTGGGGATTAACCCTCTATTAATTTGAGATATCGGGGGAGGCAGATTTTATTGAAATCATATTTTTTAATAATGGTTTTTCTTGCAGCCTTTCTCATGGATGAAAAAGACTCTTGATTTGCCAGTGCATCACATACCGTGCTAGCAAGTTGTTGGGGGTTAAAAAAATCCACTAACAGGCCATTTTGACCATGCTGAATAAGTTCTTTGACTGGCGCGGTGTCAGAGCCGATTACCAGGGCGCCTAGACTCATTGCCTCCATCATAGACCAGCTCAGCACGAATGGTACCGTGAGATAAACGTGCGCAGCCGATATGTTTAATAACGAGGTAAGGGTGTCATAAGGGACTCGTCCTACAAAATGGACTCTTGAGATATCTAGCTGCCCCTTTACTTCGTTGAGATATTTTTGTTTGTAGTTTTGCTTGTCATCAAGTGGCGCACCATAACTTACCGCATCTCCTCCTACAATAATTACCCGCGCCTTAGGGCGCTCAGAAAGAATTTGAGGAAGTGCGCGCATAAATTGATGATAGCCGCGCATCGGCTCCAGATTGCGGTTGATAAAAGTGATTATTTCATCACCCTTCTTCAGGGTGAGGTCCTCCCTCCGTAGGCGTACTGTGGCCTCGGAGTTGGGTAGGAGAATATCCGTGCGGATTCCATCATGAATTACATGCATGTTGGCCCTGAGCTCTGGGGGAAATGTTTGGGCTTGCCACTTGGTTGGCGTAATGGCTTCGTCACAGCTCATTAGGCTGCTGGCTAAATGCATGTTGCGTACCTGCAGCCTTTTTGCGGATTCTATGCTCGCTGGAAACTCGGGGTCAAAATTGACATCGCCACCCTGATATTGATAGTAGAGTTCGTTAAAACCAAGTATGCGTGCCTGTGGGATGGCCTGACGCATAAATAGCATTTCACCCCATCCTGTGTGACCTAAAACAAGGTCCACCCCCACTTTTTTTGCTATATTGGCAGCTGCTTCTGCGGCAGCCATTCCTCGAATAACAGCCGCCTCAGTATTGCGAAGCCAAGGGTGCGTATCTTTGCCAAGCTGGCGACTAAGTGAGTATTGAAAATTCTTAATACCTATGAGGTGATCCTCTTTGCGCATGGAGAGGGCGTGAACTTGATGTCCGGCCGCAACCAGCGCTGGAGCTAGACCTCGGAATTGCCCCGGAAAATTTTGGTGCACTAGCAGGATTTTCATGCCAATCCCCCCGCCAGGTTTCCAATATGGATGGCGCCAACTTTATGCAGCCAGGCAGCGTGACGCAGTCCTTTGCTGAGGCTCCATCCGCAAGACGTGGCCCAGTCCTGAATTCGGAGTCCTGGCTGATTTTGGTGAGGGAGTTTGATACAGGCTTCTAGCATTTTTTCGGGCGTTTCTAATCGATTGGCTGCAAACCCCCACATTTTTAATGTTCTCAGGGAGTTGATTTCTTTGTCTGTAGTGTTTGAGTCGCGCCACAACAGGGTATCTGGTTCCAGTAGTTGGCTTGGGTAGTGATCAAATAATTCCAGCGGGTTTAAAAATGCAGGGTTTCGCAAGCTTGTTTTCCCAGTATTTGCTGCATGCATTCGTTTTAACTCCTGCTCGGACCATAGCGCTCTATAGTCTTTCATGACCACTTTCCAGTCATAGATTTCTCGTGCGCGCTTCATGCCGGACGCACCCATTGCCGCACGCTTTTCTGGTGATTCAATTAGCTCCTTCAGCGCTTGGGAGCAGGCGCTTATATCCACCGATGTCATTAGATGGCTATGCCCAATATAGTGGTCGTAATTTATTTTCCCGTCCTCATAACCCTCGCTTATTGCGAGAGCGCAGTCCAATAGGCCAGGTTGGGTTGTAGGAATAAGTATGCCGTCAATGCCGTGGCGAATAGTTTCTCTATAGCCATCCCAGTCGGAGGCAATAACGGCGATGCCTGCTGCCATCGCCTCTAGCGGAGTTAACCCAAATGTTTCTTGAATATTGTCAGATAGAGACATAAAAATATCAGCAACGGCGAAAGCTTGGCGAACCAAGTGGGGTATGCGGCCATCAATGCGTGTGACTGATATGCCGGCAAATTCAGATGCTTCTTCAAAGCATTTTTTTATGTCTTCATTTGAAAACCAGCCGCACTCAATGATTCGAATTTTACGTTTAGCCTGGTTTGCTGCCCGTGCACATGCTATATACATGGGTAGGGGGTTTGCTTTTGCATGTAGGCTTAGCCGACCCACATAGAGAACAACAATTTCATCTCCCTGTATTTGCAACTCTTGGCGACTAATGGCTCGAAAATTGAGGTCTGGAATAAAATCATCAGTATGTATTCCCAGGGGTATCACTGGGGTCATTGGCAGCGCTGGATTGATTTTTTCTACCCCCAGTCGAAATGCAAGCTGCGACTTTTGAAACTCCCATACTTGATGAACTGTTTTAAGAACGCTTTGTGAGGTGCAGATTAACGCGTCCCAATCGCAAAATGGGCCATGGATATATTCTGCTATTTGAGCAAGCACTCCAGATGAGCTAATGGTGTGCGTAACACCGCACAGGGCCATACTTTCAATACCTTGGCGACTGCGTTGCCAGGCAATTTGAGTGTTGATTGGTGCGGGGTAATACATAAGTCCGTCGACCCACTCTTGAGGTGTGTTGATTGCATGATGGGATATTGGCTTTTTCCAGCCCGTTTCCCTTACTTCTTTTTCTAGTTCGGCAATGCGCTTACCCCCGGCATGGATTAATCGAAGCGTCTGATGATCTTCTTCATAGGAGTTGGCAAGGCCGCGCATGAAACCCCGTCCAGCCGATTGCCTTCCCATAAGTTTTGGACCGCTAATTTGTAGCGCATCAAGTGATAAGCATATAGAAGGCAGAATGGGCTGCATGGCACCTCTGTATTTTGAGTGAGAAATTTACCGCCAGAATGCCGCCATCCTTGGTTTAATGAAGCGGTCAACATGGCGTGGCCAATGTTGGCACAAATTATAGGCGTTGCAATTGATTTTGAGCCCCCCTATTTTAGGTAGTTCATGTCCTCCCCCTTCCGATTTTCTTATTCCGTAATCCCTAAACAAGGGGTTTTTGGCGTCATTTATTGGGGTTAATATCTAGGCCAGATTGGCGCCAAAATTGTGGGGCGCCCCCAAGCAAAAGGATACAAAATGATTTTTTCACTTCAGGATAGATTACGTGCAGCCAAATTAGGCGCCAAGAAACTGTTTGGCGATGAGGCCGACAACCTTTTAGTTGGCGATGTGGCTGATGACACGCTGTATGGCGGCGGTGGCAATGACACCATTGATGGCGGCGATGGTAACGATTTCCTTGATGGTGGCGAGGGTAATGACACCGTTGATGGCGGCTCTGGTAACGATACGATTTACGGTGGTGCTGGTGCCGACCTTTTAAGAGGCGGCTTGGGCGATGACTTGATTGATGGCGGCGAGGGTGCCGACACGATTGATGGCGGCGAGGGTGCCGACAGTCTTTATGGTGGCGCTGGGAACGATCTTGTTGGCGGTGGTATTGGGAGCGATTTTGTTGATGGCGGCGAGGGTGATGACGCCCTTCGTGGTGACGATGGCGATGATAGTCTTTATGGCGGCTCGGGCGGTGATACGTTGGACGGCGGCAATGGTAATGACTTGTTGTTTGGTGAGGAGGGTAGCGACCAGATGTTGGGCGGCGCTGGCAACGACACCTTGGATGGTGGCAACGGGGTTGATGCAATTGATGGGGGCGCCGGCAATGATTCCTTATTAGGCGGCGATGGTGATGATGAGTTGATTGGCGGCACTGGTGATGACACTTTAGGTGGTGGCATCGGTAACGACATTATGGATGGTGGTATTGGTGCTGATTCGCTCTTGGGTGGCGACGGGCAAGATACCTTATTAGGTTGGTCTGGTAACGATACGCTATACGGCGAGCAGGGTAATGATCTTGTATTGGGTGAAGATGGCAATGACCTTGTTTACGGCGGCAATGGCGATGACACGCTTTCGGGCGGGTTTGGAAGTGACGTATTGCGCGGGGAAGATGGCAATGACTTGCTGGAGGGTGATGAAGGTAATGACGATTTAGATGGCGGCAATGGTAGCGACACCGTTCAGGGTGGCTATGGTGACGATAGCTTGTTGGGCGGACAAGGAGATGACTTATTAGTGGGCGGTGATGGCAATGACATTCTGGGAGGAGATAAGGGCAATGACACCATGGGTGGTGGCAATGGCAACGATATATTCCAAGGGGGTTTTTCCGGTAACGATATAGTGATTGGTGGTGCTGGGTATGACACCTTGGACCTATCATCGGTTAAGTCATCGACAATTGTTTATGGTGCTGACAAGACCTCTGGGGTTGTTTCTTACGTCGATCAAGATGGTATTGGTGGTTCAATTAGTTTTTCAGGTATTGAAAACATCGTTGATCCCAATGCGCTACCAACGACTCCAACCATTACCTTGGCACAAGACACTGGTAGCTCAAACACGGATGGCATTACTAATAATCCAGTGGCAAACATTGGTGGTCTGCAAGCAGGTGCTGCTTGGCAGTATCAAGTGGATGGTGGGGTTTGGATTAACGGTACAGGTACGAGCTTTAACCTCACTAATGGCTCACGCACCTATAGCGTGCGTCAGATAACCGCTAACGGGACTTCCGATTCAAGCGCAGCGCAGACCTTCGTACTAGATACCACTGCTGGCTTGGCACCAACGATTACCTTAGCTCTAGACACTGGCACCTCAAGCACGGATGGCATTACCAATAACCCCGTAGTGAACGTGAGCGGTTTAGAAGCAGGCGCTACTTGGCAGTATCAAATTGATAATGGCGCTTGGACTACTGGTACAGGCACAAGCTTTAACCTGAGCACTGGCTCAAGCACCTATAGCGTGCGTCAGATTGATGTGGCAGGTAATACTTCTGCAGTAAGCGCAGCTAAAACCTTCGTACT
>NZ_JBIIPA010000019.1:0-41213 GCF_044342855.1 Polynucleobacter sp. | reverse complement strand
CCAACGGAAATCCCTTTAGGGATAGAAAGTGGCACCGCTAATCCCGTGCGTTCGGAGTAAATCGGCCATCGGTAATCCGCTTTCGGCTTCCTTCAATATCCCGACAATCTGGGTTTCTGTAAATCGTGACTTTTTCATAGTGATTCTCCTGTTGTAAATACTGCCATAAACAACAGAAAACGCTACTTTTTAGATGTACGAATCCAGGGGGATACTACAGTGGCAATATTGTTTTTGCCAGAGACAAATCAAACCAATCTAAATCACTGATTTAGTTGCTTAAGTGCTAGTGCACTTAAGTCAATTTTCACTTGCTCTAGAACCCTATTCCAATCACCTGGCCTGGACTGCTGGTAAATCTTTGCCGTAGGATACCAAGGGCTATCTGATCTTCCGCGTAACCAGCGCCAGCAAGAGTCATAGCGATTCAAAATCCAGACCGGTTTTCCCAAGGCTCCAGCCAGATGGGCGATGGACGTATCAACTGAGATTACTAAGTCTAAGTTTTCAATCAATGCGGCTGTATCCGAAAAATCATCCAACCATTGAGCGCAATTAATAATATTGGGCCAAAGCTCATCTTTCTTGGCAATCAACTTGGATTCTGCAGGATCGCCTTTCTGGAGGCTATAAAAGTCCACCCCAGGAATACCTTTTAAGCTTGCAATTTGCTCAAGCTCAATATTGCGACGCTTATTGGTTGCCCATAACTCAGGGTGATCAGACCTAAAACCTCCATTCCAAACAATCCCAACACTTAGGTTTCGATCTGCATTAAGCTTTGATTTAAATTGTAATTTTTTAGCTTGATCACATGTAATGTAAGGAATTTCTGAAGGAATACTCTCAATAGTAGTCTTAAATAAAAGAGGCAGGCTAAGCAATGGGGATTGAAAGTCAAAACTTTCAAGCATAGGATCAATTTTATCAACTAGCGTGCAATATCCACTCATTGAACCTAGTACCTGAACCAAAGGTTTTTGCACAACAAACGTAACAGCGATACCCAACTCCACAAGCGGCTTAATATAGCGACAGAACTGCAGCGTGTCCCCTAAGCCCTGCTCAGCCCAAATCAGAATATTTGCCCCTGAGATATTATGTAGAGTCTCCAACCTTGGAACATTGCCGTACAGAAGCTTGGTTGCATGATTTTTAAACCAGCGAGCCTCGTAGTTCTGCCAACCCATCTCATAATTGCCCCCAGAGAGTTGACCTAAGGCCTTATGCCAATAACCATCTATAAATCTTGGGTTAATAGAGGTGGCAGCATCAAAATGCCCCATTGCCTCATTATGACGTTGAAGCAACTCTAAAGCATTTCCCTTGTTGCTATAGGCTTCAGCATAATCTGGCTGCAGTGCAATTGCCTTGTCATACCACTGAAGCGCTTCTTCATAGCGATGAAGATCCTGTAGGACATTACCTTTATTGTTGTAAGCTTCCGCATAATCTGGCTGCAATTTAATCGCATTATCCAAGCTGATCAAGGCATCATTAAAGCGACACAGCTCTTTGAGAATATTTCCACGATTGCTCTGTGCAACTGCATTATCAGGTGACAAGGAAATTACCCTATCAATCAGCTCCAGCGCGCGCACATAATCAAATTTCATGGCAGCTACTACTGAGAGTAACCGCAAAATGTGCGGATTATCCTGATCGAGGGCATGCGCCTTCAAAAGCAATTCCTTACCCTTCTCAAGCTCTTGAGCACGGATATGGGATAAAGCATTATCAATAAGGATAGAGACGGATTGAGATGTCATGATCTATTTATTGGGTCGCTCCATTTTTGAGCTTCATTAGATTATGCATATTTCCAAATGAAAAAAGGATTCACTAGCTCGCGCAGTAAATCCTTTTGGTATTTTTGGTGCCCCTTGTCCGACTCGAACAGACCACCTACTGATTACAAATCAGTTGCTCTACCAGATGAGCTAAAGGGGCAACAGATAATATTTTAGCCTATTTCACAATCGTTAAGGAAGGTCTTGTGGATTTTGGCTTCTCAACCCCACCCAGACTCGCTTCCTTGGATTTTTTTGCATGAGTGGCATCAAATGGAAACGACATTCCTTGTCCATTTTCTCGGGCATAGATTGCCAGAACATGGCTTACTGGAACCATGATTTTCCTTGGAACACCCCCAAATCTAGCCTGGAAGCTAATCCAATCATTATCTAAATTGAGCTGGTGACAAGCCTCAAGGGATAGATTGAGAACGATCTCATCATTCTTGACAAACTCCATGGGCACTTCCACACTAGAATCTACAAAGACAGCCATGAAGGGCGTAAAACCAAAATCCGTGCACCACTGATGTAGGGCACGGATTAGGTAAGGTTTATTGCTTGGGATATCTGACATGCTTATCTTGCCAGCATGAGCAATGAGCCGCTTAGCGACGCATTACCTTTTCTGAAGGCGTTAAAGCTTCAATGTAAGCAGGTCTGCTGAAAATACGCTCAGCGTACTTCAAGAGTGGGGCCGCATTACGTGAGAGGTCGATACCGTAATGCTCTAAACGCCACAATAACGGGGCAATAGCTACATCCAGCATTGAAAACTCTTCGCCCAACATGTACTTGTTCTTCACAAAAATGGGTGCCAGCTGAGTTAAGCGATCGCGAATAGCTAAACGAGCCTTTTCATGAGACTTCTCTGCTGCCTTACCTTTTTCGTTCTCCAAGGCGGCAACGTGTACAAACAATTCTTTCTCAAAATTGAAAAGGAAGAGGCGTGCGCGTGCGCGAGCAACTGGATCAGGCGGCATCAATTGTGGATGGGGGAAACGCTCATCAATATATTCATTGATGATGTTTGACTCATACAAAATCAAGTCGCGCTCAACCAAGATTGGAACTTGGCCATAAGGATTCATTACCGAGATGTCTTCTGGCTTGTTAAACAAGTCCACATCACGGATCTCAAAGTCCATGCCTTTTTCGAAAAGCACCAAACGGCAGCGTTGCGAGAATGGGCAGTTAGTGCCCGAGTACAACACCATCATAAATTTATTTCCTTAAATATCTACTTCAATACAACAAACGCAAAAATAACTGCGACTTTAAATCTTATAAAAACTTGGCTTAGTGAATATCTTTCCAGTAAGCCTTATTCAAACGTGAAGCTAAGAGCGTGAAGATCGCCAAGAAAATCAGCACAATCACACCCAGACGCTTGCGCTCGAGTTGAACTGGTTCAGCCATCCAAGACATGAAAGCAACTAAGTCAGCAATATTGTCGTCATATTCTTGAGGCTTCATGGTTCCAGGCGTCAACTGCTCAAAACCAACAAATACCTTTTCCATACGGCTTTCGTCATGCGGATCTTTGCGCTCTTCAAACTTTGCAGCACGCTCACCCTGCAATTCCCATAGAACATGTGGCATACCAACGTTTGGATATACCAAGTTATTCCAGCCAGTTTGAGTTGTATCGTCTTTGTAGAAGGTGCGGAAATAGGTATAAAGCCAATCAGTACCACGTGCACGTGCTTCTACAGATAAGTCAGGAGGAGTTTTACCGAAGAACGCCTTACCTTCTTTTGGCGTCATGGAGATCGTCATTAGATCGCCAACCTTAGCGTCAGTAAAAATCAAGTTGTCTTTGATTTGCTGATCAGTCAAGCCAATATCACGCAAGCGGTTGTAACGCATGCTTGTAGCGGAGTGACAGTTCAAGCAATAGTTCACAAATAACTTGGCACCATTTTGTAGAGATGCATTGTTGCTAACGCGATTTGGCGCTGCATCCAATGGAAAGCCGCCTTCATTGGCATTAGCGCTGACGCCAAAGCCTAGGGCGGCAACTAGAACAGTTGCTTGGCAGACGCCCATCAAAGTTTGCAGAATTCGTTTCATACTAGTTCCTAATTTCTCGGGTATCTGAATTAATGGGACTTAAAAGTAACGCGAGTTGGAACCGGCTTGAACGTACCAAGCTTGCTCCAGAAAGGCATCGCCAAGAAGAAGCCCAGATAATAAATAGTACAAATCTGAGAAATCTTTTCAAACACTGGTGATGGCGGCTCGATACCCAAATAACCCAAAATCACGAAGCTCACAATAAATACTCCGTAGATGTATTTATGGAACTGCGGACGGTAACGAATAGACTTGACTGGAGAATGATCGAGCCATGGCAAGAAGAACATAATCACGACAGAGCCGCCCATAATCACAACACCCCAGAACTTCGCATCAAACGCATAGAAGCCTGCAGCCAAGACTAGTGCAATTGCTACGCATGCACCCTTGACTTTAAGGTCCTTAGACTTCAGGGCAAACATTCCCAAAATCACTGCCAAGAAAATCCACAGCGGCAGTAGGAAGTTAGAAGTCGTTGCACGCAACATAGAGTAGAACGGCGTGAAATACCAAACCGGCGCAATGTGCGTTGGAGTCACAAATGGATTTGCAGGGATAAAGTTGTTTGCCTCTAAGAAGTAACCACCCATCTCTGGAGCAAAGAACACAATGCAAGCAAATACCATTAAGAATCCACCCAAATACATCACGTCATGGACGCTGTAATAAGGATGGAATGGGATGCCATCTACTGGATGGCCATTTGCATCCAGCGTATCTTTGATTTCTACGCCATCTGGATTATTTGAACCAACTTCATGCAATGCAAGAATGTGGGCTGCAACCAACCCAATCAATACCAATGGGATCGCAATGACGTGGAATGCAAAGAAGCGATTCAGAGTTGCATCGCCAACTACATAGTCACCACGCAACCACAAAGATAAATCTGGGCCAATCAATGGGATAGCAGAGAACAAGTTCACAATCACTTGAGCGCCCCAATAGGACATTTGACCCCATGGGAGCAAGTAACCAAAGAATGCCTCACCCATCAGGCACAAGAAGATCGCGCAACCGAAGATCCAAATCAACTCGCGTGGCTTGCGATATGAACCGTAGATCAAGCCACGGAACATGTGCATGTACACGACAACAAAGAACATTGAAGCGCCAGTGGAGTGCATGTAGCGGATCAACCAACCCCATGGCACTTCACGCATGATGTATTCAACTGATTCAAATGCTTTAGCTGCATCTGGCTTGTAGTTCATTACCAAGAAAATGCCGGTAATGATCTGAATTGCTAAAACAACGATAGCTAACGCACCAAAAATATAGAAGAAATTGAGATTTTTAGGAGCGTAGTACTCGCTCATATGACGCTTAAACGCTTCCGTTACTGGTAGACGTGAATCCACCCAAGCCATGAGCTTTTGTGCGCTAGAAGCATCTGCAGGGACTTCTTTTTCGTGAAATGCCATTTATCTCTCCTTAGGCCTTCTTATCTTCGCCAACCAGAATCTTGGTATCGCTCAAATACATATGTGGCGGTACTTCCATATTGTCTGGGGCTGGTTTGTTCTTAAATACACGGCCTGCCATATCAAATGTAGAGCCATGGCATGGACATAAGAAGCCGCCTGGCCAAGTATTTGGTAAGGAAGGCTGAGGGCCCGACTCAAACTTCGCTGTTGGAGAGCAGCCTAAATGCGTGCAAATGCCTACTACAACGAGGTATTCAGGCTTAATTGAACGCCACTGGTTCTGGGCGTAAGGAGGGGTAAATTGGGCTGGATCCCTTAACGAATCAGGGTCTGCAAGCTCAGAATCAATTTTAGATAGCTCGGCAACTTGCTCAGGTGTGCGACGTACCACCCAGACTGGCTTACCGCGCCACTCAACCATACGCATCTCGTCTGGCTGCATGCCAGAGATATCAATTTCAACAGCGGCTCCAGCGGCTTTTGCACGCTCCGAAGGCTCAAAACTGTCCACAAAAGGGTAAAGGGCTGCGGCTGCACCAACACCACCGACCGCCGAAGTCGCGATCAACCAATTACGACGATCCTTATCCATACAGGGCTTGTCACTCATTTACAGAATTCCTTGATAGAGCATTTTTAGATGGAAATTGCTTAAAGGTAAGATTTTAAAGTAAAAAGTGGGGTATGCAAGAAAGTTATGGGGTTAATCTTGAGATAATCCCAATGAATTAGAAAAGAGAGGGATTTATGACTGTTTTAAAGGAATTTCGGGACTTTGCGGTCAAGGGCAATGTCATAGATTTAGCAGTTGGTGTGATCATTGGCGGAGCTTTTGGAAAGATAGTCGACTCCCTAGTAAATGACATCGTGATGCCAGTTATTTCAACGCTACTGGGGGGTCATATTGACTTTACCAACCTATTTCTGGTGCTAGGCAAAATCCCAGATGGCGTGCCAAGAACTTTTGATGCCCTCAAGAAGGCTGGAGTACCCATTTTTGCTTATGGCAACTTCATCACCATCTCAATAAACTTTATCCTTCTAGCATTTGTAATTTTTCAAATGGTGAAAGTCGTCAATAGAGTCCGCACTATGGATGCGCCACCAACACCTCCAACACCGGAAGATATTTTGCTACTAAGAGAGATAAGGGATAGCTTGAAAAAATAATTGCAGATCAACCCAAAAACTATTGAGCCCCTTTTGAGGATGCTGAATATCTGGAGTATTGGTTATAAAACAATTTCGTGCAACAGCAAGAGCAAGTGGTATTTTAGTGAGAGCGTCAATTTTGCAATCAAAAGCTTGCATACACTGTTGGTGCTGATAATTAATCAGTACTCCTGTGGAGATTTAGCATAGGCATCGCGGATGTTATTAAACCTCCAACGCCAGTGCAAGCACTATCGACACTATGCAATTACAAGTAAAACAAGCAAAAACGTGCAAAACGAGAACGCATCCATCAACAACAGGTAAAGTTTGACCGCTAGAACAGTATCCTTGGCTGCGTGCAATACGTTTCCAAAAAACCCGCTATGTTTCCACAGCGTGGACTAATTTACATCTCAATATATTAATAATCAACCTCCACCAGGCTGGCAGATTAACGGCCATGTCCAGTCGGGCCCTTTTTGTGTATCGTTATTGCATGCAATACCATCTGGCGAAGTGGTGCTGGCCAAACAACCACTTAATAATAAGATTGGCAAAATTAGAAAAAATGCTCTACAGGAGGAGTTCACGGCAAATCCACTAAAAGTTAATGTTGCATTCCATTTATTAAAAAAACCCACTGTGTCGCCACAGTGGGTTTTAATGCCAAACCAATTGTTAACTAGCTCGCGCTAGCGCTAAATTAGAAAGTGTGACGTACGCCAACTGCGTAGTTACTAGCGTTAAAGCTTACAGGATTGCCACCAGCAACGCTTGAAGCATTAGATGTACCATTTTGACCATAGATTGCGTACAAGTTAGTACGCTTGCTCAAGAGGTAGTTTGATCCAACCTGCCAGCCAACGATGTTAGCTGTAGGTGAGCCAGCACCAAAGGCGCTTACTCGTCCATTACCAGCACTTGCCCAAGCCTCTACTGTTGGAGTAATGAAGCTACGAACACCGATTTCTTGTGCAGTACGCTTAGCAAACTGATTTGCATCAATTTGAGATGTAACCTTGCGGTTAACCCAGCCAGCATAAGCCTTCAAAATACCGAAATCATAAGTTGCGCCAACATAAGCTTGATTGTCTTGTACGTTAGTACCAACACCGAGACCATAAGCAACAGGTGTTCCTGACGTAGTTGTGCTTGTAGTATCAATATTAGTTCCGTAAGGATTTGCTGCTCTGAATGACTGATAAGCAGCTGTAACTAACAACTTCTTCCAACCGTAATCAGCACCCAAGCCCCAACCGTTTTGGTTGTTTTTACCGCCAGAGTAACCAGTTCCACTGTTTGCAGGAGTAGTTTGTGTGTCGTTCTCATTGTTCATTACGAACATAGCACGAGCAGTGAAACCAGCGAAGTCATCTGATTGGAGCTTAACTGTGTTTGTTGTACGGAATGTAAATGCATCAGTGTTTCCGTTTGTATTTCCAGCGTTAACAGATGATGAACCGCCTAAAGTTGCAACACCTGTATAGGATGGGAACAACATGCTACCAGCAATATTGTTTAATTGGCCAGTGATAGTTTTGCCGATAGAGTCAGTAACAACAGTGTTTTGTGTACCAACAGCAGCCTGACCTAAGCCCTTCTTGTTCAAACCAACGAAAGCCGCACGAGTTTGTAAGCTTGAGTAAGTTGCTGAATTTGGCTGAAGTTGTGTTTCGAAATTGAAGAATGCAGATGTACCGCCACCCAAATCTTCAGAACCTTTGAAACCTAAGCGGCTTGTTGATTCAGCTGATTGGCCAATTGTGTTAAATGTTTGCTTACCAACTGCTTTACCAGTGGCTACACGCTCGTTACCACCAACATAACCAACATCCAAAAGACCGTAAACAGTCACTGATGACTGAGCTTGAGCTGCGCCAGCAAATGCTGTCATTGCTGCAACTGCTAATAGCGATTTTTTCATTCTTTAAATCTCCATAAATTGAAAGTAATGCCCAAATAAAACTGGGACTTACGAATTTTGCTTGTTTTGCCCTACTAGACTGGGGGTAAGGGTATTTAGGAGATCTTTTTGCTTGTCAAAAGGCAGTTTTTTGGCTTTCTTCGTTGTATCAGGGCAACAAGGGCTTTGATTTCTGTCTTTTTAGCCTTCTGAATGCCAAAATTGTCATATGGCAAGCCGTGAATTCTTAAAAATCCTCCAATCTGCCCGAATGGGTGATGTATCCGCACAACAAAATTTGGCGTCCGCGTATTTGACAGGGGCATTTAAAACTCCTATTCAACCGGCTAATGCCTTGATTTGGTTGGAAAAATCTTATTTTTCTATTCAAAATCAATTACTTAGCCAATTGGGCTCAAGTGATACTGAAATCGCTGGCTTCCTGGACACTTCCCCAGAGGTCTTGGACATCTTGGAGCAAATTTCAGTCGTTCCTTTGGAGGGGACCTTTAATTCCCCCGCATTTTCTTTTGGCTGGGAATCATTCTGGAAGTTAGCTGAGGCCAATATGGACGCAAGTTATGCAGCGCAGTGGCAGCTCTCAGAACTATTGCTAAGCCCTAGTAAAAAAGATTTGCAGAGTGAATTGTCTGCTTGGCTCTTAAGACAGGGTGATGGGGATGGCTTTCTATCTCTCCAAAAAAAGGCAAAAGATTTTTTGTTTGGCCTGGCAGATTCTGAAACACCATTTACTAACAGCGCAAAAGAACTACTCATTCAGTTGCAACCAAAAGATGAAGCACTCTCCTCGCTTTGGAATGCCTGGCTCTCAGATAAAAATGAAGCTGCACTGATACAAGCTGCAGAACTTGGGCTGACGATTGCCAAACTTACACTGGGATTACGTCTAGCCCAATTTAATGAAGTTGATTCCGCCGCGAAAGATGTGATTGGGGTGGGTGGTGGCAAATCGAATGCCTCTCTCAAGAAAGCAGCCTACTGGTTAGAGCTGGCTGCCAAAGATGGTGATCGTGATGCCTGGTTTGCCTTGGGCGAGATTTATCGTCGCCCACAGTTCTCTGGATACAACGCAGCTGAGAGTGATCACTGCTTCGATCGCGCAGCAGATTTAGGCCATCCAGTGGCTCAATTTAGAAGAGGTGCGAACCTCTGGCGTAAGCGGGAGAAAGTTGAAGAGAAGGTTCGCGGCCTCCAGGCCTCTTACTGGGTTTGGCAAGCACACCAACAAGGAGTACCTGAGGCAAAAGAATTACTCGGAAAGATTTTAGAAAACGTCTCTAATCCTAAAGAGAACGATTGGTTTGAATTAGCCACTTTTGCTGAAAGAGCCTTAAACAATCATGCGGAGCATAAATTGGATGAGGAATGGATCTTGCTATGTCACCGACTCATTATCGCCAATCAATTTAACTTGAGCAAGGCTGAGCTATTGCTATGTGAGGTTGGACAACTTCAGCATGAACATTGTGTCGTAGTAGATATTCGTCACGAGTTACCCAAGATACTGCCTAGATTAATTCAGATTGATACCACTCAGCAGCGGCGATCATTACTTGCAGCAGGAAAAGTATTCGCAGGAAGCGAGTCAGACTTGGAGGGGAATCTCAGGCAAAGGCGCTATCGTTTTGATCGAGTAACAGAATGGCTTACCGCCACCTTCTCGCAAGATCAAACAGTTGCTTGAGTGTCTGGGTTTGCTGTTGCGCCAGCATCGTCGTCTGATGGCTTAGGCACATAAAAACGCGCTATCAACAATCCCAACTCATAGAGCAGACTCATTGGAACAGCGAGAAGCAATTGTGAGAGCACATCTGGAGGTGTGACGATTGCTGAAATCACAAAAGCGCCAACAATCACATATGGGCGAATCTCTCTGAGTTTTTGCAGTGGCACCATACCCATGCGAACAAGCACCACCACAACAACTGGGACCTCGAAGGTGATGCCGAAGGCCAAGAAGGTTGTCATCGCAAAGCTCAGATAATTATCGATATCCGTAGACATCTCCGCACCTAGCGGGGCGTTATAACTCGCCATAAACTGGAATACCGTTGGGAAGACCAAGAAATATGCGAAAGCCATTCCGAAAATAAACAGGCTATAGCTACTGATAACCAAAGGCACTATCAACTTACGCTCATGTTGATACAGACCTGGAGCAATGAATGCCCATAACTGATACATCACCACCGGTAGAGCAATCAAGAAAGCAACCAGCATGGTGACTTTCATGGGCACAAAGAATGAGCCCGTCACATCAGTGACGATCATCTTGCCACCTGCAGGCAAAGCTTTAAGAAGCGGCTGCGCAAATAAATGAAAAATGTCCGGCGCCCAATATACGAGACAAATAAATACAACAATAATGGCCAATGCCGCTTTAATAATGCGATCACGCAACTCAAATAAATGAGACAAGAAGGATTCTTGCAAACCTGAATCTTCAGTTGAATTATTTTGAGTCATTGTTAGAGGTTTTTACTTTTCTTTGGGCTTACTTACCGGCACTGTGATGAAAACGCTTCATACGTGCAGCACCAGACTGAACTCTTGTGCGCATACCAGTGGAATGCTTAAACCATACCGGTCTTGCTGCACGCCTAACACCCCAACTCTTGCGACCCTGACGCATAGACTTACGAAATACTTCTTTTTCATCAAGAGGGGGTCTAGTGAAATTATTCACAAAGATATCAGCTTGATCGCTAAGATTTGCATTCGCTTCGTTGACGGTAGATTGAATACTACTTTCTACCTCCTTGAAAACCGAAGCACTCTCTTCACGAAGTTTCTTAAACTCTTCCACTTCCATCTGGCGACTAACTTCAGACTTCACATCCGCCATATAGCGCTGCGCACGTCCGAATAGATTACCTGCCATACGAGCCACCTTAGGAAGGCGCTCGGGGCCAACCACCACCAATGCAACTACTGCAATGAGTGCAAGCTTTGAAACTCCGAGATCAATCATTCCAGCTACGCATTATTTCCATCCATAATTATTTATTGATGTCTTTTGCCTGAACATCGACAGTTTTTTCTGTTGATGCTTCAGTATTCTGAATTTGTTCTTTGGCTTTGTCTTGTGACTCTTCAGATGTCTTCATGCCATCTTTAAAGCCCTTAACAGCACCACCTAAGTCGGTACCGATATTGCGTAATTTTTTGGTACCAAATACCAACATCACGATTACCAAAACAATTAACCAATGCCAAATGCTAAATGAACCCATTTTTATCTCCTTGGACTATTTTTTCCAGGGGCGCGGACCCCCCATCACATGCAAGTGCAGGTGATAAACCTCTTGCCCACCATCTGCACCATTGTTCACCACCAATCTAAAGCCACCATCTTTTCCAGGACGGCAACCCTGCTCCTTGGCGAGACGCGGTGCTAATTCCATCATTCTACCTAGCAATGGCGCATCTGCCATTTCCACCGATTCCAACATAGGGATATGTTTTTTAGGAATCATCAAGAAATGGATGGGTGCGGCTGGATTGATATCTGTAAAAGCGTAAATCTCCTCATCCTCGTATACCTTTTGGGAGGGGATTTCACCTTTAGAAATCTTACAAAATAAGCAATTAGGATCGTGGCTCACGCTTTCGCCTTCAGTTTTGATGAATTAATCGAGTTTTTATCTATTTACTCTTGGCCAGCAGCTTTTCTGGCTGCCTTCTCTTCGATACCTGAAGTACCTAAACGACGATTGAGCTCCTCCACCACATCTTCTGGGCGCAAACCAAACTGCGACAAGGCAATCAGGCAATGGAACCAAAGGTCAGCCATTTCACCCACTAAGAGCTTTTGCTGTTCAGGGGCTAAGTTGGCATTACGCGCATCCTTAGCTGCCATAACCGCCTCAGTGGCCTCTTCGCCAATCTTTTTGAGGATCCCATCATCGCCTTTGGAGAAAAGCAAAGCGGTATAAGAGGTCTTCGGATCTGCTTGACCGGCCTTAAATGCATCGCGTCGCTGATCCACCACATCAGCCAAATGAGCCAAAGCGGAGTCTAAATTAGAAGGGGTTTGTGCTGGACTAGTCATAAAGCGATTTTATGTCTTTTATTGCCGGGAAAGACTAAGGGGGTCTTATTTATGAGCCTTGGACTCATCTACCCAGGCAGATTTACCGGAATCCCAGCGCAGAAAGAAGCAGCTGTGCTCACCGGTATGGCAAGCAATACCATCCTGTTGCTCAACCATGAGCAAAATCGTATCGCCATCACAGTCAAGGCGGATTTCTTTTACTTTTTGGGTGTGACCAGATTCCTCACCCTTATGCCACAGCTTTTGTCTTGAACGAGTCCAATACACCGCCTCACCCAAACGCAAAGTAGCCAATAGCGCATCGCGATTCATCCAAGCCATCATCAAAATATCTTTACTGCCCACTTCCTGAACAATCACCGGAACTAGACCTTGGTCATTCCAAGTAACGGCGTCAAGCCATGCGCCAGCCTCTAAAGACTCAACTGGGGTAAAGGTATTTTTCATGGTCATCTTCGTATGATTCTCTCAGTAGATCTATTTGCGCTCAAATACGAACAGGAATTCCTTGGCTTGCCATATATTCTTTTGCTTGGCCAACAGTGTATTCACCATAATGAAAAATACTAGCTGCGAGAACTGCATCAGCATGGCCTTTGGTAATGCCATCGACTAAGTGCTGCAAATTACCCACGCCACCAGAAGCAATCACCGGCACACTCACAACATCACTCACAGCGGCAGTTAACTCAAGATCAAAACCGTCTTTACTGCCATCGCGATTCATACTCGTCAGAAGGATTTCTCCAGCGCCACGTTTAGCAACTTCAGAAGCCCATGCCACTACATCCATACCAGTCGCAGTCCGGCCGCCATGCGTAAATACTTCCCAGTTGCCAGCTTCAGTTTTTTTAGCATCAATGGCAACTACGATGCACTGCGAACCGTAATAGGCTGCAGCATCAGAAACTAAATCTGGATTTGCTACGGCGGAGGAGTTCATGCTGACCTTATCGGCACCGGCATTGAGTAAGCGACGCACATCCGCCACCGCACGCACTCCACCACCAACCGTCAAGGGAATAAATACTTGGGAAGCAACATCTTCAATGATGTGCAAAATCAGGTCGCGTCCATCAGAGGTTGCGGTGATGTCTAAGAAAGTAAGTTCATCAGCGCCTTGGGTGTCATAGCGTTTAGCAATCTCAACCGGATCGCCTGCATCACGCAAGCCAACAAAGTTCACGCCCTTCACAACGCGCCCTGCCGTGACATCGAGGCAGGGAATGATTCTCTTAGTTAGCACTGATGGTCACTCTAAAAATTTTTCTTGGCGAACTTCAAAGTTAACTCATCGGCATATTTTTGCGCTGTAGTTAAATCTAAATCACCGGCATAAATTGAGCGCCCTGCAATCACGCCCATGACGCCTTCAGCTTCAGCTTCGCATAAGGCTTCAATATCTTGATTGTTAGATAAGCCGCCACTAGCAATCACCGGTATCCGAATAGCTTGCGCTAATTTAACTGTGGCATCCATATTGATACCCTTCATCATGCCATCGCGACCAATGTCGGTATAGATAATTGCTTCAACGCCGTAGTCTTCAAATTTTTTAGCCAGATCGATCACTTCATGACCGGTAATCTTGCTCCAACCATCGGTTGCTACTTTGCCATCGCGCGCATCTAAGCCCACCATGATGTGGCCAGGAAATGCTGTGCAAGCATCTTGCACAAAGCCAGGACTCTTCACAGCGGCAGTACCAATAATCACCGTACTAATGCCGTCATCCAATAAACGTTCAATCGTTTCGAGATCGCGGATACCGCCGCCTAACTGAACTGGGATCTCATCGCCGACTACTTTCAAAATCGATTTGATGACAGATTCATTTTTCAGTTTTCCGGCAAAGGCACCGTTCAAATCCACGAGATGCAAACGACGCGCGCCCTTGCTAATCCAATGCGCAGCCATCGCTCCTGGGTCCTCAGAAAAAACAGTGGCTTTATCCATGTCACCTTGTTCGAGACGAACACAGTGACTATCTTTTAAGTCAATCGCGGGAATGAGCAGCATAGCGGTAGGTTAGAAATGTATTAGGGTTGCCAAGAAACAAAATTTTTGTAAAGCTTCAGTCCGTATTCTGCACTTTTTTCTGGATGAAATTGCGTTGCAAAAATATTACCCCTTGCAACAGCAGAAGTAAACCAGTCGCCATATTCAGTTGAGCCTGCAATATCTTCTTTGCGCTGCGGCACAACATAGTAGCTATGTACAAAATAAAAACTGGTCAAATCTGGAATGCCATCCCATATTGGGTGCTGACGATCCTGACGCACTTGGTTCCAACCCATATGCGGCACTTTATACGCAGAACCATCTGGCTGCAATTTGCCAGCCAAGTCAAAACGCCGAACTTCACCAGGAATCAAGCCCAAACAAGGTGTCCAGTCAGTATTGGAATTAGTTCGCACTTCAGCGCTTTGATCGAAGAGCATCTGTTCACCAACGCAAACACCCAAAAGGGGTTTATTTTTAGCAGCATCTAGTAGTGCCTCCAATAGGCCAGACTCTTCGAGATGCTTCATGCAATCAGGCATCGCACCTTGCCCTGGGAGTACTACGCGCTCTGCGGAGATGATTTCTTCAGGGGTGTGTGCAATCACTACATTGGCATCGGGAGCCACATGATGAAAGGCTTGATATACAGAACGGAGATTGCCCATTCCGTAATCAACGATCGCAATGGTTTGCGCCAATTGTTAGCCTATGTTCTGTAGTTTGTTGACAGTCTGCTACTCAACACTAGAAATTTTCTAGATTAGAGGCTGCCCTTAGTAGAAGGAACAACACCGGAAGCACGTGGATCAAGCTCCAAAGCCATGCGCAATGCACGGCCAAAGGCCTTAAACACAGTTTCAATCTGGTGGTGAGCGTTAATGCCACGTAAGTTATCGATGTGCAAAGTTACTCCGGCGTGATTTACAAAACCACGGAAGAACTCGATGCTGAGATCCACGTCAAAATCACCCACGCGTGCACGGGTAAATGGAACGTTGAACTCCAAGCCTGGACGACCGGAGAAGTCGACAACAACACGAGAGAGGGTTTCATCCAAAGGAACATAAGAATGGCCATAGCGAGTAATGCCCGCTTTATCGCCAACTGCCTTGGCAAACGCCTGACCCAAGGTGATGCCCACATCCTCAACGGTATGGTGGTCATCAATATGGGTATCTCCTTTGGCAACCACTTTGAGGTCGATCATGCCGTGACGGGCGATTTGATCCAGCATATGGTCTAGGAAGGGTACGCCAGAGGCTAGCTCAGCTTTACCTGTGCCATCTACATTAATGGCAATTTGAATTTTGGTTTCCGAAGTGTTTCGGGTAACGTCGGCTTGCCGCATGCTTCAGTGCGCCGCGAGGCGAAGTGTTGATTGAAGCCTCATAATATCATTCCTAATACAGATATAAATGCCGATTTTGATTGGTGGCGTTTATTCACTTTTGCTGATTTTTGACTAGAGTCCCTCATGAGCCGTTTTTGGAGCCCCGTTGTTCAGACCCTCACCCCTTACGTTCCTGGGGAGCAACCGCAAATAGAGCGGCTGGTAAAGCTCAATACAAATGAGAGCCCTTATGGCCCATCCCCTAAGGCTCTAGCAGCTATAAATCAGCAAAACACCGATGATTTAAGGCTCTATCCAGATCCAGAGGGGGCGGCCCTTAAGAAGGTAATTGCCGATTTACATGGCTTAGACCCAAAACAGGTGTTTTTGGGGAATGGCTCCGACGAAGTCCTGGCCCACGTATTTTTAGGCCTACTCAAGCAAGCTAAGGCTGTTCAGTTTCCAGATATCACCTATAGCTTCTACCCGGTTTATTGCAAGTTATTTGGCATCGACTATCAAACCGTCGCCCTAGGCCCTCATTTTGAAATTCAGACCGAGAATTTCAAAACCCCAAATGGCGGGATTATCTTTCCCAACCCCAATGCTCCAACGGGTCGTGCCATTCCTCGATCAGATATCGAAGCCCTACTCAGCAGAAATACAGATTCAGTAGTGGTCATCGATGAAGCCTACGTGGATTACGGAACCGAGTCTTGCATTCCCCTCCTTCGCGGAAGCGCTTGTCCAGAAAACCTCTTAGTCGTTCATACGCTATCCAAGTCACGTGCCCTGGCAGGATTACGCGTTGGGTTTGCAGTGGGACATCCAGCTCTCATTGAAGGTCTGGAGCGGGTCAAGAATAGTTTTAACTCCTACCCTCTTGGGCGCTTGGCTCAAGCTGGTGCGATTGCTGCAATACAAGATCAAGCCCACCTTGAATCTACGAGTAAAAAAGTTGTTCAAACTCGTGAGGGTTTAGTTTCTGAATTGGCCTCACTAGGCTTTGATACTTTGCCATCAACCGCGAACTTTATTTTTACACATCACTCTAAGCATGCTGGGGCAAAGCTGTATCAAGCTTTACGTGATCGCGGAATTATTGTGCGTCACTTTAAGTTGCCACGCATTGAAGAATTTCTGCGCATTACTATCGGCACCGATGATCAAACCAATGAGTTGATTGCTGCTCTGAAAGAAATTCTGGCTAGCGCCTAAACCCTACTGCAGTCATTTTTTCTAAACCGAGATTAGGTTTATTTCTTAAGACGCATCTCAGCAGCGCGAGCGTGAGCTGTTAAGCCTTCGCCATGGGCAAGAGTACTAGCCACAGTGCCCAAGGTTTGCGCACCGGCTTCACTGACTTCAATCATGCTTGAGCGCTTGATAAAGTCATACACCCCCAAAGGTGAAGAGAAGCGTGCAGTGCGTGCTGTTGGCAAAACGTGGTTTGGGCCTGCACAATAATCACCTAGAGATTCGCTAGTGTAGTTACCCATAAAGATGGCGCCAGCATGACGAATTAACTCCGCCCATCTACGCGGCTCAGCAGCACAAATTTCTAAGTGCTCAGCAGCGATGGCATTGGCAATCTCACAAGCCTCACTCATATCTTTAACCTGAATTAATAAGGCGCGATTAGTGAGTGATGTTTCAATCACTTTCTTTCTTGGCATCTCAGGCAATAGCTTGTTAATACTTGCTTGCACTTGCTCGATAAATTTCTCATCTGGGCAAAGCAAAATAGATTGCGCTAACTCATCGTGCTCAGCTTGCGAGAACAAATCCATCGCAATCCAGTCCGGATTACTAGAACCATCACAGAGAACCAATATTTCTGAAGGACCAGCGATCATATCGATACCAACGGTACCGAAGACTCTGCGCTTAGCAGCTGCTACATAGGCGTTACCAGGGCCAACAATCTTATCTACGGGCGGAATGGTTTGTGTGCCATAAGCTAGGGCAGCAACAGCTTGCGCGCCACCTATCGTAAAGACGCGATCAACACCAGATAAGTATGCGGCAGCTAGGACCAAAGAGTTATGAGCGCCATCGGGGGTAGGCACCACCATGATGACTTCTTTCACACCAGCAACTTTTGCAGGGATCGCGTTCATCAGTACAGAGGATGGGTAGGCAGCTTTGCCACCCGGAACATAAATTCCTACACGATCTAAGGCTGTTACTTTTTGACCCAAGCGGGTGCCATCAGCCTCTTCATACTCCCAAGAGTGACAACCCGCTTCAATCTTTTGCTTCTCGTGATACGCGCGCACTCTCTGCGCAGCAATATCTAAAGCATTTTTTTGTTCTGCTGATAAGCCTTCATAAGCTTTTTTTAATTCTTCTTGAGAAATCTCTAACTCAGTAACGCTAGCAACATTTAGACGGTCAAATTGCTTTGTGAAATCTAGTACCGCAGCATCGCCATGCGCTTTAACTTGCGCCAAAATTTTGACTACTGCAGCATCAATCGCCTCATCATCCGCCATCGGCAAAGAAAGACTGGAGAGCAAGGTTTCTTTAAACCCTGCATCTTTGCTATTTAGGCGTTTGACTTTGACGTCTACTGACATATGAATTTTCTTTACTTCAACAATTCAAAGAATGGCTGGAGCTGTGTGCGCTTACGTTTATACGAGGCCTGATTAACAACCAATCGAGCGCTGATGTCAGCGATAGGCTCAACCTCAACTAAGCCATTCGCACGCAGGGTGTTGCCTGTGGAAACTAAATCCACAATCGCATCCGCTAAGCCAACTAATGGAGCTAACTCCATGGAGCCGTACAAATGAATCGTATCGATATGAACACCTTTATTGGCAAAGTGTTCACGTGCGCAATTGACATACTTTGTTGCGACTTTTAAGCGAGAGCCCTGTTTTACAGCAGCTGCGTAATCAAAACCTTCTTTAACGGCAACTGACATACGGCATTTAGCAATGTTCAGATCAAAAGGAACATATAGACCATCGGTACCGTTTTCCATCAAAACATCCAGGCCGGCAACCCCAAAATCAGCGCCGCCGAACTGAACGTAGGTCGGCACATCGGAAGCGCGCACGATGATGAGGCGCACATCCGGATTTGAGGTTTCAATAATGAGTTTGCGTGACTTTTCTGGATCCTCAAGCGGACGAATACCGATCTTGGATAAGATCTCAGCGGTTTCTTCGAAGATGCGCCCCTTCGAGAGGGCTAAAGTTAACTTCATGGACTAATTATCCATCAGGCTTACTTGATTCGCTGAATGTTGGCGCCTAAGAGGGTCAACTTTTGCTCCATGCGGTCATATCCACGATCTAGGTGATAAATCCGGTCCACCTGGGTTTCGCCTTGGGCAGCCAAACCTGCGATCACCAAGCTGGCAGACGCACGTAAATCGGTAGCCATCACGATAGCGCCAGATAGCTTCTCAACACCCTGGGCAATAGCAGTATTACCCTCAATGGCAATATCTGCACCAAGACGATTCATCTCCTGAACATGCATAAAACGGTTTTCAAAGATGGTTTCTGTAATCGTGGCGTTGCCCTGGGCAATCGCATTGACTGCCATCAGTTGGGCCTGCATGTCTGTCGGGAACGCTGGATACTCCGAAGTGCGGAAGCTAACAGCCTTAGGGCGGCCCTTCATGGAGGCCTTAATCCAATCGGGACCCACCTCCATCTCCAAACCAGCTTCTTTGAGTTTGACGATCACAGCATCCAATGTGTCAGGGCGGCAGTGCTTTACTAACACCTCACCACCAGCAGCAGCAACTGCACACAAGAATGTACCTGCCTCAATGCGGTCAGCAATCACAGCATGTTCTGCACTGTGGAGCTTTTCAACACCCTCAATTACCAAGCGATCTGTGCCGATACCCGCAATCTTTGCGCCCATTTTGACTAGCAACTCAGCCAAGTCCCCCACTTCAGGCTCACGTGCAGCATTCTCCAAAATCGTTGTGCCTGACGCCAAAGTAGCGGCCATCAATAAATTCTCTGTACCTGTTACGGTGATCATGTCCGTCAAGATGGAAGCGCCTTGCAGACGCCCAGTAGCAGATTTGGTTTCTGCTTGAATGTAGCCACTCTTAATCTTGATAGTCGCACCCATGGCCTTTAAACCCTTGATGTGTTGATCAACTGGACGTGCGCCAATGGCACAACCGCCTGGCAGAGAAACCTTAGCGCTATGCATTCTGGCGAGCAACGGACCCAGAACCAAAATAGAAGCACGCATGGTCTTGACCATCTCATAGGTTGCTTCAGAGCTCTTAATATTGGCCGCATTAAGCACCACATGATTGCGATCATTCACATCCGGGAAAGCAACAGTTACACCAATTTCTTGAAGAAGCTTCAGCATGGTTCGTACATCTTGCAAATCTGGAACATTACGCAAAGTAATTGGTTGATCCGTTAGTAAGCAAGCGCACAAAATTGGTAGCGCCGCATTCTTAGCGCCAGCAATGACCACTTCGCCCTTTAGCGGAGTACCGCCAACCATTCGTAATTTATCCATGAATCTGTTCCAGTAAAAATCTAGTGTCGTGTTTTATGTTGGGGTATTTTGAGCAAACTCTTCGGGCGTAAATGCTTTTATTGATAAAGCGTGAACTTCCGCTTTCATGCGATCACCCATTGCGCCATATACCAATTGATGACGCTGAATCAAACGCTTGCCTTCAAACTCCGGACTCACAATCGTCGCAAAAAAGTGCTGCCCATCACCCTCAACTTTGACATGGGTACAGGCGAGTCCTTGCTGAATATAGCCCTCAATTTGTTCTGGGGTTGGCAACATCACAATCTCCTGATTTCTAATTTCTTAACGATTCTCTAATGCTAATTTTGAGACAAGTGCAACTGCACTCAGTTCCTGAGCTTGTAGCCTTTTTGCAGCAAACGCAAAGCGATAGCAGAGACCACAACAAAAAAGCAAGCCACAATTGCCAAACTGTCCCAAGGGGAAATATCTGACACTCCAAAGAATCCGTAACGGAAACCATCAATCATGTAGAAGAATGGATTGAAGTGCGATACCACTTGCCATGCTGCAGGCAAGGAGTGGATGGAATAAAACACGCCCGATAACATCGTGGCAGGCATGATGATGAAATTCTGGAAGGCCGCTAACTGATCATATTTATCAGCCCAGATACCAGCAATAAGACCCATACTTCCTAAAATTGCGGCGCCCAAAAGAGCGAATACCATGATCCATAAAGGATATTCAAAGGATGGCATAGCGAACCACGCTGTAATTAGCAGCACACCAGAGCCCACGACAATTCCACGGAATACCGCAGCTAAGACGTATGCAGCATAAAACTCTAGGTGACTAAAAGGAGCCAGCAGAACAAAAACGAGATTACCAGTCACCTTCGATTGAATGAGTGATGAAGAAGTGTTTGCAAAAGCGTTTTGCAACACACTCATCATCACCAAGCCAGGAATCAAGAAAGCTGTGTAGTTGAGGCGACCATACACTTCTTTGCCCTCAAGCACATGACCGAAAATCATTAAATACAAGACGGCGGTGAGTACTGGTGCCGCAACCGTCTGAAAAGCTACTTTATAAAAGCGCTTAATTTCTTTGCGGAGCAATGTGGGAAAGCCACTGCCATAAGAGATCGGCAGTTTATTCAAGGTCGATTTCATCGAGCGCCTCCCGACATAATGTTGACAAATACATCTTCGAGATCCGTCTTGCCTTCGCCATCTTTTTTCACTGAACCATATTGACTCAGTAAATTGGCGGTTGTGTCCAAAGCCACAATCTTTCCTTGCTTGAGCATAGCGATGCGCTGACACAGCGCCTCAGCCTCTTCAAGGTAATGGGTTGTCAGGACAATGGTGTGCCCATCTTGATTTAGGCGACTGATAAATTGCCACAGAGATTGGCGCAACTCCACATCAACGCCAGCTGTAGGCTCATCCAAAATAATGACTGGCGGTCTATGAACCAATGCCTGAGCGACCAATACCCGACGCTTCATACCTCCAGAGAGGGAGCGCATATTGCTATCAGCTTTACTAGTGAGATCCAAGTTGGCCATGATCTCGTCAATCCAAGCATCGTTATGACGAATACCAAAATAGCCCGACTGAAATTGCAAGGTCTCTCTTACAGTAAAGAAGGGATCAAATACCAACTCCTGAGGCACCACCCCTAACATCCGGCGAGCATCGCGAAACTGACTTTGAACATCAGCACCCATGATTGCAGCATGTCCTCTATCCGCCGTAACTAAGCCAGCCAGAATGGAGATAAGCGTAGTCTTACCGGCACCGTTGGGGCCAAGCAGGCCAAAGAACTCGCCTTGCTCAATTGATAACGAGACATCATCTAGCGCTTGTAGTGCGCCATAATTTTTTGATATGTTTTTAATCGATATTGCGGCGTGCATGCTATGACAAACCTAGCAGCTCGGCAACACCATATACGCCAGCCAATACAATTAATTTTTCAGGTGCGTTTTGCACAGAAATTTGCTGACCATCAGCTTGTAATTTTTTCTGCCAGGCCAATAAAACAGTTAACACTGTGGAATCAAAATCTTTTAGATTGCAGGAATCCACTGTTCGTAGCGCAGCTAAATTCAGCAAGCCATCTTTTTCTAACTGCAACACATTATCTTGCGTCACTGAAGCGGGTAATAAAAATGGCATTTACTATTTATCTTTAGTTTGCTGGCTTTGCAGCAGCAAGCTGTTTGTTGCGTTCTTGCAAGAACTTTACTAAACCCTCAACACCATTCTGGCTAATTTGGTTCGCAAACTGATTGCGATAGGCCTCAACCAACCAAACACCCATGATGTTCATGTCATAGACTTTCCAGCCGCTAGCGGTTTTTTCTAGGCGATAGTCAAGCGGAATGGGATCACCACGACCAATCACTACAGTCTTTACAACCACCTCTTTATCGTCTGGAGCTGCACGCAAAGGCTTGAATTGAACAGCTTGATCTCGCAGCTGGCTTAAAGCACCTGAGTAAGTGCGCATGAGTAAATTCTTAAACTCACTAACCAATTGGGCCTGTTGCTCTGGAGTCGCTTTTTTCCAATTAGGCCCCATCGCCATTTCAGTGGTACGGCGCATATCGGTATAGGGAATAATTTTCTTATCCACCAAATCCACAATACGCGTAATATTCCCTTTTTGAATTTCGGGATCAGACTTCACGGAAGCCATGACATCAGAAACTACAGTCTTAATCAAGCCATCTGGCGTGGACTGATCAACCGCTTGCGCAAAAGCGCTGCCTACAAACAAAAACAAGCTTGATAGCAATGCTGCGCAGTATTTTTCAATGGTTTTATGGCTTTTCATGTGTCCTCGATTATGACTGGTCATTAGAGCTCATTTTAGCCCTTTAAGGAAACTAAGCTAGGCTTGAGCGCCTTTATTCATAGGGATTCTGATAAGGGGGCATTAATACCTCCTCGTCTTCACGCCCTTCATTAATCTGATACTCACGTCGCTGAATATAGGCATCTCGCATAAAGCTGTATTTATCAATGGCGGCGCCGTCCAAGAGGTCGCCTGCTTCATAATAGGTATTACGAGCATTAACCACCCGCAAGCCAGTAATACTATTTCGCAAACCAATATCTTTGACATAGCTAAATAGGTAGTCAGATTCCAAATCGGCTACCGCACCAAAGGTATCGCGCACACTACTTGAACCAAAGAATGGCAAAACGACATATGGGCCAGAAGGAATGCCCCACACACCAAAGGTTTGACCCCAATCTTCCTTATGTTTTGGAAGTCCACCGGGCGTAGCCATATCAATCAAACCACCCAAACCAAAGGTGGTGTTGACTACCACCCGCATCAGATCACTAAAGGCATCGCTTGGCTTACCCTGCAAAAGATTCTGCAATGCAGTGTTGATGTCGCCGTAGTTACTAAAGAAGTTATAAATGCCCTCACGTACAAATTCTGGCAAGACAAAGCGGTAGCCAGCAACTACTGGCTTTAGCAGGTAGGCATCTAAACCTTCATTGAATTCAAAAACGGAGCGGTTGAACGGCTCCCAAGGATCATGTGGGGAAGGCTCCACTCCAGCAGGAATAGAGGCACAACCAACCATGCCAGCTACCAAGCCAAGCAGCACAAGACGTTTGAGTTTGATGAGCCACTGCATTACTTTTCAGCACCCTTATCTTTACCGCTATCGGCCGCCTTGTTATACAAGAACTGGCTAATGAGGTTTTCTAAAACCACAGCAGACTGAGTCTGAGTAATCTTATCTCCAGCAGCCAACATATCATCTGAACCACCGGCCTCAAGTCCAATGTATTGCTCGCCTAACAAACCAGAGGTCAAAATCTTTGCAGAAGAATCTTTAGGAAACTTATAGGTATCTTCGATCGTTATAGTGACGGTTGCCTGATAAGTCTTGTCATCAAAAGAAATATTGGCAATACGGCCAACAACTACCCCAGCGCTTTTGACTGGTGCACGTGGCTTTAATCCACCGATATTGTCAAAGCGCGCAGAAATTTTGTAAGTAGGCGCAAAAGAAACGGCATTCATATTGCCAACCTTCAATGCCAAAAACAAAGCAGCCAGCAAGCCAATGGCTACAAAGATTCCGACCCAAACATCAATTGCACTTTTTCTCATAAGAGTCCCAGTTTATTCTTTTTAATTCGAGAACATCATCGCGGTGAGCAAGAAGTCCAGCGCTAAAACCGATAAGGAGGAAATCACCACCGTTCTGGTGGTTGCTTGTGATACGCCCTCAGGCGTAGGTTTTGCCTCATAGCCCTGATACAGCGCTATAAAGGTCACCGCCACACCAAATACCAGACTTTTAATCAGGCCATTACCAATATCAGAAAAGAGGTCTACCCCGCCCTGCATCTGAGACCAAAAGGCACCAGAGTCCACGCCAATTAAGGGAACCCCAACAAAGTAGCCGCCCATCACACCAACCGCTGTAAAGATCGTAGCCAAAATCGGCATTGCAATAATGCCGGCCCATAAGCGTGGAGCAATCACCCGACTTAGTGGATCTACCGCCATCATTTCCATGGCACTTAACTGTTCACCAGCCCTCATCAAGCCAATCTCTGCTGTAAGTGATGTGCCAGCGCGACCAGCAAATAGGAGCGCAGTAATTACTGGACCCAATTCACGGGTAAGCGATAGGGCAACCAATAAACCTAAGGCCTGTTCAGAGCCATAACGATTGAGCGTGTAATAACCCTGCAAGCCCAAAACAAATCCAACAAATAAACCAGATACCGCAATTATCACAAATGAGTGATTGCCCACAAACAGAATCTGATCAGAAACTAAGCGAGGTCTTTTTAATAAAAATCCGGAACGCCAAATCACTGCAGCGAACATGCGTGCAGCTAGACCAAGACTGGTTAAGTTGCGACGAACAAAAAAACCGAGGTCGCCGAAAAGATCTAAGGCCTTATTAAGCACGCTCATTTCAAGCTCACTCCAAAATCTTCCGCAAGGCTTTGACCTGGATAGTGAAAAGGTACAGGACCATCCGGTGAAGCGTCCAGGAATTGGCGAACGAAAGGATCACTTGATCGGCTCAACTCTTCTGGCGTACCTTCAGCACCAATGCGCCCATTGGCAATGAAATACACATAATCTGCGATCTCAAAAGTCTCTTCAACATCATGTGTAACTAATAAGCTTGTTGCACCCAAGGCTTGATTCAGATCGCGGATCAAGCGTGCGGTAATTCCTAAAGAAATCGGATCCAAACCAGCAAAGGGCTCGTCATACATGATCAAGGGTGGATCAAGCGCAATCGCTCTTGCCAGAGCAACACGACGCGCCATACCGCCAGAAATTTGTGATGGCATTAAATCGCGTGCACCACGCAAACCCACTGCATTGAGTTTCATGAGAACCAAAGAGCGCAATAGCTCTTCACTTAAATCGGTGTGCTCACGCAAAGGGAAGGCAACGTTTTCAAAAACACTAAGGTCAGTAAAGAGTGCGCCGAACTGAAAGAGCATTCCCATGCGGCGACGGGCTGCCATCAATTCCCTGCCGCTCATTTTGCCAATGTCATGGCCTTCGAATAAAACTTGACCAGACTGCGCGGCAAACTGGCCGCCAATGAGTCTCAGAATAGTTGTCTTACCACAACCGGAGCCGCCCATCACAGCAACGACTTGGCCACGACGGAATTCCATATTGAGTCCCGATAGAATTTGCCGCTCACCAGGGGCATAGGAAAAGTTGACGTCCTTAATTTGAACCACAACTTCGCCATGGCCACCGCTAGAGGTTTTTTGCTTCACTTCCACCGAGTTGGAGCGGCTACTGTTCATATCCTCGACATTATCGCGGTAGAACAGAAGATCCCATTAAATACTCATCTACCGCCTGAGCTGCTTGACGACCTTCACGAATCGCCCAAACTACCAAAGATTGTCCACGACGCATATCGCCAGCAGCAAATACCTTAGGAACGTTAGTTTGATAGGCATTTTGGCCGTCAACTGTCGCTTTGGCATTGCCGCGAGCGTCTTTTTCAACACCAAAGGCATTAAGAACTTGTGCTGCAGGTGAGACAAAGCCCATCGCCAAAAACACTAAATCTGCCTTCATCTCGAATTCAGAATTTGGCATTTCTGTCATCTTGCCGTCTTTCCACTCCAAACGAACACAGATTAATTTCTCTAACTTACCGTCTTTACCTTCAAAACGCTTTGTAGCAACAGACCAATCGCGCTCACAACCTTCTTCGTGCGAAGAAGATGTACGCAACTTGGTTGGCCAGTAAGGCCATACCAAAGACTTGTTTTCAGTTTCTGGTGGCTGTGGCAACAATTCAAACTGAGTAATCTTGGCAGCGCCATGACGGTTGGATGTTCCCACGCAATCAGATCCAGTATCACCACCACCAATTACTACTACATGCTTGCCCGCTGCAGAAATTTCATTTTTGAAGTCACCTGCATTTTCTTTGTTCTGAGGAATCAAGAATTCCAAAGCGTAATGAACGCCCTTCAACTCACGACCAGGAACTGGCAAGTCACGTGGCTGCTCAGATCCACCGCTAATCACAACAGCGTCAAAATCTTTCATCAACTGATCGGGTGAAACTGTCTTTGTGGAGTAGTTTTTTACTTCAGCGCCAATCGCTTCTTTACCAACAAATACGCCAGTCTCAAACTTCACACCTTCAGCCTGCATCTGTTCGACACGACGATCGATCAACCACTTTTCCATTTTGAAATCAGGAATCCCATAGCGTAACAATCCGCCAACACGATCATTCTTTTCAAATACGGTAACGTCATGACCAACACGCGCTAATTGCTGCGCAGTGGCCATGCCAGCAGGACCACCGCCAACAACAGCAACTTTTTTACCGGTCTTGGTTTTGGAAGGTTGTGGCTTAACCCAACCATTCTCCCAACCTTTATCAATAATGGCGTGCTCAATAGACTTAATGCCAACCGCCTCGCTATTGATTCCTAAAGTGCATGCAGCCTCGCAAGGTGCTGGGCAGATACGGCCAGTGAACTCGGGGAAGTTGTTAGTAGATTGCAAAACATCTAACGCATTCTTCCAATCACTATGAAATACCAAGTCATTGAAATCAGGGATGATATTGTTTACAGGGCAACCGCTATTACAAAATGGAATGCCGCAATCCATACAGCGTGCACCTTGCACTTTCGCTTCATCATCCGTTAATGCCGCAACAAACTCTTTGTAGTGATGGAGGCGTTTAACAGGAGCTTCGTAGGTTTCATCTACGCGTTCAAACTCCATAAATCCAGTGACCTTACCCATATTGAATCCTTAGTATCTTTTCTTAATATCTATATTGATTAAGCTGCAACAGTTTTGTTTTGTGCTTTTTCCCACAACTCACCAAGAGCACGTTTGTACTCAGTAGGCAGCACTTTCATAAAACGACCGCGGGCATTTTCCCAATCGGCCAAGAGTGCTTTTGCACGCTCTGAACCGGTGTGGCGGAAATGACGCTCGATCAAGCCCTTTAGAATTTGCTCATCAGTCATACGCTCGCCACCATCCTTAACATCAACAGGGGCATGCCACTGCGATTGAGGCATCTTGGCAATCTGTTCAGCGGAAAGCAATACTTTTTCCAAAGTTGCCATACTGGTATTGCAACGCTTCTCAAAGAGGCCATCTTCGTCATAGACATAGGCAATTCCGCCGCTCATACCTGCTGCAAAGTTACGGCCAGTTGCGCCCAACACCACTACAGTGCCGCCTGTCATGTATTCACAACCATGATCGCCAGTGCCTTCAACTACAGTTGTTGCGCCAGAGTTACGCACTGCAAAACGCTCGCCAGCCACGCCGTTGAAGAATGCTTCGCCGCCGATTGCGCCATAGAGCACAGTATTGCCAACAATGATGTTCTTTGCTGTGTCGCCACGGAACTCATGTGGGGCACGCACAATCACACGTCCACCGGATAAGCCTTTACCAACGTAGTCATTACCGTCACCAACCAAGTCCAAGGTAATGCCGCGTGCCAAGAAGGCAGCAAAACTTTGACCAGCAGTGCCATTCAATTGAATATGAATGGTGTCATCAGGCAAGCCGGCGTGGCCATAACGTTGAGCGATTTCTCCGGAGAGCATCGCGCCAACAGTACGGTTTACGTTCTTCACTGGAACAATGAAAGAGACTTTCTCGCCACGTTGTAATGCTGGCTCACTCTTCTCAATCAGAATGTTATCGAGCGCACTACCTAAGCCATGCTCTTGAGTCAGTATCTGGTAGCGCGGAACATCTTTAGCGACATTAGGTTCAGCAAAAATCTTGCTGAAATCCAAGCCATGCACTTTCCAGTTCTCAATACCTTTACGGGTATCCAAGAAGTCAACGCGACCGATCAAATCATCAAACTTACGAATACCGAGTTGAGCCATGATCTCGCGTACTTCTTCCGCAATAAAGAAGAAAAAGTTCACAACGTGCTCTGGCTTACCGGAGAACTTTTTACGCAACTCTGGATCTTGTGTAGCAACGCCAACTGGGCAGGTATTCAAATGACACTTACGCATCATGATGCAACCCTCAACAACCAATGGAGCAGTTGCAAAACCAAACTCGTCTGCGCCCAATAAAGCACCGATCACGACGTCACGACCAGTTTTCATTTGACCGTCGGCTTGCACACGAATACGGCTACGCAAACCATTGAGCACTAAGGTTTGTTGAGTTTCAGCTAAGCCTAATTCCCATGGGGAGCCAGCATGCTTAATAGAGGACAGTGGTGATGCCCCTGTACCGCCATCATGGCCAGCGATCACAACGTGATCTGCTTTCGCTTTGGCAACACCGGCTGCAATCGTGCCAACACCGACTTCAGAAACCAACTTCACAGATACGTCAGCAGCTGGGTTCACGTTCTTCAGATCGTGAATCAACTGGGCAATATCTTCAATGGAGTAAATATCGTGGTGCGGAGGAGGAGAAATCAAGCCAACGCCTGGCACAGAGAAGCGCAGCTTACCGATGTAATCGGAAACTTTACCACCTGGCAACTGACCGCCCTCACCTGGCTTAGCGCCTTGAGCCATCTTGATCTGAATCTGATCAGCAGAGCGAAGGTATTCAGTAGTAACGCCGAAACGTCCAGAAGCAACCTGCTTAATTTTGGAGCGCAATGAATCGCCATCGAGCAAAGGAATATTTGCTTCAACAACATCATCACCCAAAATGCTGGCTAGGGTTTCACCCTTCTTAATAGGAATGCCTTTAAGCTCATTCACATAACGATTTGGATCTTCACCACCTTCACCAGTATTGGACTTACCGCCAATACGGTTCATGGCAATTGCCAAAGTAGCATGCGCTTCAGTAGAGATCGAACCTAAAGACATCGCGCCAGTAGCAAAACGCTTAACGATTTCTTTTGGGGATTCGACTTCATCCAAAGGAATTGCTTTAGCTGGATCAATCTTGAACTCAAACAAGCCGCGCAATGTCATCTGACGCTTAGTTTGGTCGTTGATGATGTTGGCGTACTCTTTATAGGTTTGATAACCCTTCTCGATACCAATGCGAGTGGAGTGCTGTAACTTCGCAATCGTATCTGGGGTCCACATATGGTCCTCACCTCGGATACGGAATGCATACTCACCACCCGCCTCGAGCATATTAGTGAGAACTGGATCATTACCAAAAGCAGACTGATGCATGCGTAATGCTTCTTCAGCCACTTCAAATACGCCAATACCACCTACGTTGGATGGAGTGCCTTTGAAGTAATGGTCAATAACGTCTTTATTCAAACCAATCGCTTCAAAAATCTGTGAGCCGGTATAAGACATATAAGTAGAGATACCCATTTTGGACATCACTTTTTGCAATCCCTTACCAACCGCTTTCACATAATTCTTGACCGCTTTTTCGGCTGACAGATCGTCTGATAAACCTTTAGCCATCTCAGCCAAAGTTTCCATTGCTAAGTACGGATGAACTGCTTCTGCGCCATAGCCAGCCAAGAGGGCAAAGTGATGCGTCTCACGCGCGCTACCGGTTTCAACAACGAGGCCAACGCTAGTGCGCAAACCTTTTTCAACCAAGTGTTGATGAATTGCAGATGTTGCTAGCAATGCAGGAATGGCCACATGCTGCTCATCAACCTGACGATCGCTCACGATCAAGATGTTGTAACCAGAGCGAACGGCATCAGCCGCTTCTGCGCATAAGGACGCTAAGCGAGCTTCGATACCCGCCCTACCCCAAGATGCTGGGTAGCAAATATCTAATTCATATGAACGGAACTTACCGTTGGTGTAATGACCGATGTGACGAATCTTAGTCATATCGTCAAAATCTAGAATTGGCTGGCTGACTTCCAAACGCATTGGTGGGTTGATATTGTTTGTATCCAACAAATTCGGCTTAGGTCCAATGAAAGACACCAAAGACATCACCATGTTTTCGCGGATGGAGTCAATCGGAGGATTGGTCACCTGTGCAAACAATTGCTTAAAGTAGTTATAGAGCGGCTTATTCTTATTAGAGAGCACGGCTAATGGGCTATCGTTACCCATCGATCCAATGGCCTCTTCTCCATTCATAGCCATTGGCGCCATGAGGTACCTGATATCTTCTTGGGTGTAACCAAAAGCCTGCTGGCGATCTAATAATTTGGCTGCCGGACGAATCGTGGTTTTTTCATCCACCAAGTCGTCTTTGCTTGCATTAACTTCATCAAGCTTCACACGTACCGCATCGATCCAGCTCTTATATGGCTTCGCTTTAGAGACGGCATCTTTTAATTCAACGTCATCAATAATGCGGCCCTGTTCCATATCAATCATGAACATCTTGCCTGGTTGCAAGCGCCATTTTTGAACAATCTTGCTCTCTGGAATTGGCAATACGCCTGCTTCAGAACCCATGATGACCAAGTCATCATCAGTCACGTAGTAGCGCGCTGGACGCAAACCATTTCGGTCAAGGGTAGCGCCAATCTGGCGGCCGTCTGTAAACGCCATAGCAGCAGGACCATCCCATGGCTCCATCATTGCTGCATGGTATTCATAGAATGCGCGGCGGTTTTCATCCATCAATGAATGTTGTTCCCATGCCTCTGGAATCATCATCATCATGGCTTGTGCCAATGGATAACCTGACATCACCAATAACTCTAAGCAGTTATCAAAACAAGCTGTGTCAGATTGACCTGGATAAATGAGCGGCCATAATTTTTTAAGGTCATCGCCAAGCACCGGGGAGCTGATAGCACCTTCACGTGCATTTACCCAATTGACGTTACCTTTAACAGTGTTGATCTCACCATTGTGCGCAATCATGCGATATGGGTGAGCCAATTCCCACGCTGGGAAAGTATTTGTTGAGAAGCGTTGATGCACCAATGCTAATGCAGATACAGTGCGTGGGTCTTGCAAATCTTTGTAGTACGCGCCCACTTGGTTGGCTAACAACAAACCCTTGTAAACAATGGTGCGAGCAGACATGGATGCAACAAAATATTCTTTACCGTGCTTTAAATGTAAATCTTGAATTGCGTGACTTGCAGTTTTGCGAATCACATACAACTTACGCTCAAGCGCATCGGTTGTCATGATGTCGCGGCCACGTCCAATAAAAATTTGACGGATAAATGGCTCTGTCATTTGCACAGTTGGAGACATCGGCAACTTCACGTCAATCGGAACATCTCTCCAACCCAATACAACTTGACCTTCCAAGCGGACGGTGCGCTCTAATTCTTGCTCGCAAGCCAAACGGGAGGCATGCTCTTTAGGCAAGAAAATCATGCCGACGCCGTACTCACCAAACGGTGGCAACTCGATACCCTGCCTTGCCATTTCTTCGCGATACAAAGTATCGGGAACCTGAATCAAAATTCCAGCACCATCACCCATCAATGGGTCGGCACCAACTGCGCCCCGGTGGTCTAAGTTCTCGAGAATTTTCAATCCTTGAGCAACAATCTCATGTGACTTCTTGCCCTTGATGTGGGCAACGAATCCAACGCCGCAAGCATCATGCTCATTTTGTGGATCGTAGAGACCCTGTGCGATTGGACGAAGGTCTGTATTCATTTTTGTAGTCATGGTAGTTCCGTGTGCCCCTTGGGGCCTGATTACTTTTGGAGGATCAAATATAGGTGAATACCCATGCTGATGCAATAGAAATAAAATTAGTCTGTCCCATTTAAATTGGGTCAGCACCAAAATGAATTGCTTTAAAAGGGACAGAGTCGTTAGATTACGGCAAACCATTCAATTCCCCAATCCTTAGAATACTATCTAAGTTGTTGAATTAATTGATATTATTTTCTTAGGCCGGCCACGATATCGAATTAAGGTCTGATCGGGATCATCCTTAAATAGCTTTTTAGCGTAAATATCACTCACCCAAGGCTTAGATCTCACCAATGCCTCAGTAATTTGTCGATCCTCCCAATGGGGGGCACCCTCCTTCACAAATCCGGCCCAAGTCATTTGCCTCTCAAAAGGGGTATTACCCAATTTCCAAAAGTGCTGATGATCAACCAACCAGGGTTCCGCATGTCCGCCAATATGGGAAGCAAAACTGGTCCACCTGGAATCTTGGGGGTTGGATTCAAAACCGGCCCGCACAGGATTGAGCTCGATATAGCGCTGACAGCGCAAAAAATAATCTGGGTCAATTAGTGATGAGCGATACCGCCCTTCCCAAATAGTTCCCGAACGGTGGTGCTGTTGATTGAAGTACTGGGCATAACGCCTGCCTAGAGATTGCATGGTTTTTGCAAGCGAGTCAGCATTTTGGGGGGTCATCAATAGATGCACATGATTAGGCATCAAAGCAAACGCGTGAACTGCACTCCCAAATTGCTTTGCAGCTTCTCGCAGCCAATCTAAATAGATACGGCGATCCGCATCATTAAAAAAAAGCACTTCTCGGTTATTGCCGCGAACCATGACATGCATTGCTTGGCCGGGAATAATGGTACGCGCTTGCCTTGCCATTGCTAAAACGAACTACTGAAGTTCGCGCACACCACCATTATTAGAAAACTCAGGGATAAACCAATCTCCATCAACTTGAGTTACACCAGCCGGTACTTCGCGACCTTGTTGTGGCTCATCCTTCAGCGCGGTGCTCATATAAGAAATCCACATTGGCAAAGCAAGGCCACCGCCAGTTTCACGATCACCCAAACTTGCCGGCTTATCAAATCCAATCCAGGCAATAGCCACTACCTTCGGGTTATAGCCTGCGAACCAAGCATCATGTGAGTCATTTGTCGTACCCGTTTTACCAGCGATATCACTACGACCCAATTTCGCTCTTGCACTTCCTGCAGTTCCAGTCTTAGTAACCTCTTGCAACATACTATCCATTACAAAAGCAGTTCTTGCATCCAATACGCGAGGCGCATCCTCTCGAGCATGGGTAGGCTTAGCCTCAAACAAAACAGTACCTTTTGAATCTGTCATCCTGTTAATCAAGAATGGGTCTACGCGGTATCCGCCGTTAGCAAATGCGCTATAGGCAGATGCCATTTGCAAAGGCGTTACAGAACCCGCGCCCAAAGCCATTGTTAAATAAGGTGGATGCTTTTCTGCCTCAAATCCAAAGCGCTGAATATATTCTTGTGCGTAAGATGGGCCGATGGCACGAATCAATCGCACGGATACCAAGTTCTTCGATTTAGCTAAAGCGGTACGCAAGCGCATCATGCCTTCATACTTGCCATCATAATTCTTTGGCTCCCAAGCTTGGCTACCCGTTTCCATGCTGCCAATAGATAGTGGTGCATCGTTCACCATCGTGCTCGGAGAAAAGCCTTTCTCGATGGCAGCGGCGTAAATAAATGGCTTAAATGAAGATCCCGGTTGGCGCTGAGCCTGAGTGACGTGATTGAATTGATTGCGACGGAAATCAAAACCGCCTACCAGGGAGAGTATCGCGCCCGTCTCCGCATTCATAGAAACAAAGGCTGCCTCAACTTGGGGTAGTTGCGCTAACTTCCAAACACCACCATCCGAAAGCAATCTAATGATGGCGCCAGGGCGTAAGCGTTTCTTGGGTTGAGTGCTATCCGTTAAAGAGGCGGCAGCCAGTTTCATGCCTTCACCTTTCAGTGTGATCGTATCCCCCGTCGAAATCATCACCTGCATTTCTTTTGACTTGATATCAAGTACAACACCGGACTGCAAGTCATCTAACTGGGGGTAAGCCAACAAGGCTTCATCAATCGCACGCTGACGCTTGACGTGATCTTCTGGCAAATCAATAAATCCTTCTGGGCCACGATAAGCGTGACGCAAGTCATATTCAAAAATACCGCGACGTACTGCCTTATATGCTGCATCTTGATCCACCTTCAAGATCGTAGTGTACACATCGATACCCTGGGAATAAATTGCTTCACCGTATTGCGTAAACAGTAATTGACGCACCATCTCCGAAGCAAAATCAGCGCGGATACTAAATTCATTTCCAAGACCACGAATATGCAATTCTTCTGCCATGGCGATTTGATACTGCTCGGGAGTGATGTACGACAAATCGCGCATCCGCTGCAAAATATATTCCTGGCGAATCTTGGCGCGACGGAAGTTGCTTACCGGGTTATATGCAGATGGTGCTTTTGGTAAGCCTGCCAACATCGCTGACTCCGCAATTGTGATGTCTTTTAATTCTTTACCGAAATAGATTTGGGCTGCACTAGAAAATCCATAAGCCCGTTGTCCCAAAAAGATCTGATTCATATAAATCTCAAGAATCTTGTCTTTACTTAATTGAGACTCAATTTCCCAAGATAGGAGAACCTCGTAAATCTTGCGACTAAAGGTCTTCTCGTTACTCAGGAAGAAGTTCCGGGCTACCTGCATCGTGATAGTTGATGCTCCCTGAGATAGATTTCCGCGCAAGTTGGTAAGAGCGGCTCTCAAGATACCGACGTAATCCACTCCACCATGGGAATAGAAGCGGTCATCTTCAATAGCCAAGACTGCATTACGCATACTCATGGGGATTTCATTCAAAGGAATCACCTTACGGCGCTCTTCCCCAAACTCACCGATCAGGACCTTATCAGCCGTATAGATGCGTAATGGTGTTTTAGGGTTGTAATCAACCAAGGCCGAGATCTTCGGCAAATTCGGCTTTGCTATTAAGAAGGCATATCCCAATAACAAAGTAATTACCACCGCAAAGACCATGCTGATAATCAGCAGCGCCTTAATCAGGGGATTGCTTCCTGATTTTCTGGATGAGACATGCTCCGCTCTATTCTGACCGGGACGTCTATCAGGCTGTCGGTTAAACCGACGATTTAAGGGCGGCTTGTCTTTTGGGGGTGGGGCCATAGATTCAAATTATAGGGTGCTTATGCAATTTTCCCGAAAGCTCCAAAACCCTTGTTTGAAAGATTTTGAGTTGGATTTTTCTGACGCTCAATTCCGCTTTCCCTGATGGTTTTTACTATCCCCGGGGCAAACAATATGGCATGCCTCCACGCCACATTTCCCCCCAATCTTTTGATGACATCTTGAGTGAACTGGGGGATGACCCTGCCATTCCAGATCCCCACGGAATTCGGAAACCTTCCTCTCCCTCCAGGGAAGATTTCGCAACTCAAACAAAGACCGCCAAGCCCTCTTCTTTGACCAAGCCCTTTGAGATAAGCAGGATAAATTTCGGCTCAATTTGGATTTTTTGCGCCTTGTTATTGATCTGCGGTGGGGGCCTCTTTTTCTATTTTGACCTCAATAAATCTGACTCTGAAGGGGAAATAAGTAGCCTGCAGAATCAGCTACTGACCCTCAAGAAAGAATTTGAGTTATCTCAAAGTGAATGGGCATCTGAGAGAGTGGATCTATATGAAGCAATAGATGAAATAGAAGTGAGTATTCACTCAATTGAGATAAAGCCGCCAACACAGGCAGCTCAAAGTAAGTCCGCAGCCATTCCACATGAGGCAGAGCTTCGTCGCTGGAGATATTTGGGCATCACCCGTATGGGGGCAGCGGAGCAAGCTTTTTTTCACACCGGGAAGTCCACCAGAATGGTGGTTAAACAAGATCTAACTTTGGGGGAATGGCGCCTGACTCAAGCTGAAAAAGAGTTGGCTATCTTGACTCACCCCAAAGGCAAATCCATCACTTTTAAGTCAACCCAATCAGAGTAACTTTATTGAAGATCTTAGAAAAATCCCGTGTCGCCCTGCTCGCCTTAGTAGTAGTTTTTTTGCTCAACCCAGCCCTGGGAAATCCCCCTGAAGGAAGCCCTTCGAGCACCCTCAAAGATAGTCGCATTAGCCTGCAATTTAGCCAAATTGAAATGACTGAACTTTTGCAGGTCTTGGCAAAAATGGGGGATACCAACTTCCTGCTCAGCGAATCTATTCAAGGCAAGATCTCGGTCGATCTCAAAGACACCCCCTGGCAAACTGCCCTCCATTCCATTCTTGCTAGCCGCGGGTTACGACTTGTCCGGAACGGGGATATTTACTGGATTGGTCCTCATGCAGAAATTCAGAGTTTCCAAAAGTTTCGACGGGAGGATGCCGCCCTACCTTTTGGAGGAGATCACATTAATAGCCCTCGACAAATACTTATTGAGGCTCGCATCGTCGAGGCCGATCAGCGCTTTGCCCGCGAACTAGGAATAAAGTTGGGATATCAGGCCAACGGGATTGGCAATCACCCCGACCAAAATGCCAGCGCCAATCTGGATCTCGCAGGGACTGGTCTAGCAGGCTTTAACCCAGCTACTCTGGCTGCAACCCTAGTTTCCAAGAATGCAGCCAGGCTATTGCAAATAGAGCTTTCAGCCCTTGAATCTGATGGCCAGGGCAAGATTCTCTCCAACCCCCGAATCATGACTGGCGATCAAGTTAAAGCCACAATTGAGCAGGGAACTGAGCTCCCGTATCAAGTGAGCTCTCAAAGCGGGAGTAAATTGCAGTTCCGCAAAGCCAATTTACGCCTAGAGGTCTTACCCAAGATTCATCCTGATGGGAAGATCTCGATGTTGGTGGGGATCAATAAAGACACTATTGGCATGAAAACCGAACAGGGCTATGCAATTGATACCAAAAACCTCAGCTCTGAGGTAACCGTTGAAAATGGGGGCACAGCCATCATTGGGGGTATCTTTCAAACCACCGAACGCGATGATGAAATCAAGGTTCCACTTCTCGGTGACATTCCCTTGATTGGGCATTTATTTCGACACAAATCCAAATTAGCAGATAAAACTGAGCTATTAGTCTTCTTAACTCCCACCGTGCTGGACAAACACTAATAAAATCAAAGGGTGAACTCTTCATCCAACAATATCTTTCTGATTGGCCTTATGGGCGCCGGGAAGTCGACCGTCGGTAAATTGCTGGCTAAAAAATTGGGGCGTCACTTTTTAGATGCCGACCATGTGATTGAAGATCGCTGTGGAGTCAAGATTCCCGTCATCTTTGAAATGGAAGGTGAAGATGGCTTTCGCAAACGCGAGGCTCAGGCTATCAAGGACATTACCGCTGAACATGATGTCATTCTGGCAACCGGCGGTGGCGCTGTACTACTGCTCGAGAATCGCCAGCTCCTCAGCGAAAGAGGAACAGTCATTTATCTCCATGCCAATCCCATGGAGCTATGGCATCGCACTAAAGGTGGTGAAGGTAGACCGCTCCTTAAAAATGGTGATGCAAAAAAGATTTTAGAAAACCTATATGCCATTCGTGATCCTCTGTATCGCGAAATCGCTGACTATGTAATTGAGACTGGAAAGCCCAGCGTTAATCAACTAGTCAACACCCTCATCATGCAACTCGAACTCTCAGCATAAATTTATCCATGAAAACATTAGAAGTTGATCTAGGCAATCGTAGCTACCCCATTCATATCGGTACAGATTTAATAGATCAGCCAGAATTATTTAAGGCCTGCAAAAAAGCGACATCGATTTATATCGTCACCAATACGACCGTTGCTCCTTTATATGCAGAGCGTCTCACCAAGACTCTAGAGAAACTCGGCAAGCCCGTTAGAGCGATTGTGTTGCCTGATGGAGAGTCTTTTAAGGACTGGAAAAATCTTCAATTGATTTTTGATGACCTCCTTAAATTTGGCGCTGATCGCCAAACCATGTTGGTGGCTTTAGGTGGTGGCGTGATTGGCGATATGACTGGCTTTGCTGCTGCCAGCTTTATGCGCGGCATCCGCTTCATTCAAGTGCCAACAACCTTGCTGGCTCAGGTGGACTCTTCTGTCGGCGGCAAAACAGGCATCAATCATCCACTCGGTAAAAATATGATCGGAGCATTCCATCAGCCGGCAGCGGTGATTGCCGATCTAAACACATTGAAGACATTGCCAGCACGCGAACTCTCTGCCGGCCTGGCTGAAGTGGTTAAGCATGGCGCCATTGCAGATGCTGATTTCTTGGACTGGATTGAAGTAAATGCAAAAGCATTATTAGCGTGCGATACCGCTGCAATGGCGCATGCAGTGTTACGTTCTTGCGAAATTAAGTCAGCTGTTGTTTCGGCGGACGAGAGAGAAGGCGGCATCCGTGCCACCCTCAATTTCGGACATACCTTTGGTCACGCGATCGAAGCTGGCATGGGTTACGGCGAGTGGTTGCATGGTGAAGCTGTTGGCTGCGGCATGGTTATGGGCGCAGACCTCTCACGACGTCTGAACTTCATCAATCAAGATGAGGTCAATCGCTTAACTCAAATTATTCAATCCATGAATCTGCCGATTGCGCCTCCTAAGTTTGGCGCTCAGCGTTATATGGAATTAATGCAGGTAGATAAAAAGGCTGAAGGCGGCGAGATTCGTTACGTCGTTTTAGAAAAGATTGGCAAAGCTCAAATTAAGAGCGTCCCTGATGCTCAGGTCATCGAGACCCTCACAGCAACTGGGGCCGTTTAATTTACTAGCTTGCTTATTTCTGAAGTAGGCCAATAGTGATTGCCTGCCCACCTTGGGCGCTAGCAAATTCAGATAAATCAGCGAGAAGCTCGCGCCCTGTTTTGGTATCTAACCATAGGGGCGTAGCTAAAGTTCCTGCCCAACGATAGTGATAACCGCCAGATTTAGCTGCCACCCAGATTTCATGTAAAGGCGCTTGAGTATTGACCACAATTACGCTGCGATCCCTAAACCGAATATTGATCACGTTCCCGCCCTGGCGCTCTACATCGAGGTCTAAATCCAGTGCATCGTCTGCAGCCTCTAGAGCCACTTCTATCGACTGCAATAAATTGCTGCCCAACTGATGAAATTGCTTATCGTCAATGGTTTCCACAGTCAAATTGCCTAGCTTCATATTAGAGTCCTGCATGCTATATTCAATCATTCGTTTTAGAGACATTCATGATAGCGATTCTTAAAAGAACTCTTGGTATTAGCCTTCTAATATCCCTTGTTGGGTGTGGGGTTAGAGGGCCCTTGTATTTGCCAAATGTGCCACCGGCGCCTAGCCCTCCCTCTGAGCCCGAACCCAAAGGCAAGCTCTATCCACCCCAAAGCCCTGCTGCAACTAACCCATCATCGGCCAAGCAATGACAAGTAAAGCGATTCCACTCCCCAACCTAGCTGGATTTATAGAACGTAATGGCAATTGGTATGCAGAAGAAATTCCTTTGGCAGATTTGGCAAAAGAATTTGGCACACCTTTGTATGTCTATAGCAAAAAAGCTTTGGTCGAATCCTATCAATCTTACGACAAAGCTTGCGTAGATTCTTCTGGCAAAAGACGTGCTCGCGTTCACTATGCGATGAAAGCAAATAGCAACTTAGCGGTAATCGATTGCTTTAAAAAATTAGGCTCTGGCTTTGATTTAGTCAGTGGCGGTGAATTAGCTCGCGCCCTGGCAGTTGGCGCAGATCCAAAGAGTTTGGTATTTGCAGGCGTTGGCAAATCTGCCCCTGAAATTGCGCAGGCATTAGAGGCTGGCGTTAAATGCATCAATGTGGAATCGATTGCAGAGCTGCATCAAATTAATCGTGTAGCTACAAAGCTCAATTGCCGCGCCCCAATTTCTTTGCGTGTGAATCCTGATGTTGATGCACAAACACATCCCTATATCTCAACTGGATTAAAGGGAAATAAATTCGGCATTGCTTATCACGAGGTTCTAAAAACATATCGTGAAGCTGCATTGCTTTCACAAATTGATGTGGTTGGTATTGATTGCCATATTGGCTCACAAATCACTACAACTGCGCCCTACCTTGATGCGCTTGATAAGGTACTCGAGTTAGTTGCTCAGCTGAAAAAAGAAGGTATTGAAATTCATCATCTCGATTTAGGTGGAGGCCTCGGTATTTCATATGGCGATGACAACCCACCAGACATTACCGAGTTCACCAACACCTTACTGAATCGCGTTGCAGAGCGTGGTTTTGCACATCTTGATGTAGTCTTGGAACCCGGCAGATCCCTAGTAGGTAATGCCGGCGTGCTTCTGACCCAAGTCGAATACCTCAAGCCTGGCGCCGAGAAAAACTTTTGCATTGTAGATGCAGCAATGACAGAGTTGATGCGTCCAGCTCTCTACGAGGCTTATCACGGCATCGTTCCAGTCCAAACCAAACAAGTTGCAAGCTCTACTTATGACATCGTTGGCCCTGTGTGTGAATCCGGTGACTGGCTTGGAAGAGATCGCATGCTAGCAGTTGAAGAAGGTGATCTACTGGCCATTCTGTCAGCAGGGGCATATGGTTTTGTAATGGCATCTAACTACAACACTAGACCAAAGCCAGCAGAGATTATGGTTGATGGTAAGAATGCCTATGTCATTCGTGCGCGGGAAAATGTTGCCGATCTCTTTGCTAATGAAACCACCCTGCCAAACTAAATTTAATTAATAATTCACTTAGCTTGGTAAATTTCCAGGATCGAGTAGGCTGAGGGATTACTCCCTCAGCCCTCTAACACCACCGTAGGTGCGGTTCCGCATACGGCGGTTCAAATAGCGCGCTGAAGATTTTGG
>NZ_JBIIPA010000049.1:0-2945 GCF_044342855.1 Polynucleobacter sp. | reverse complement strand
AATGTTTAAAATGAATAATCATTAAAAAAAGTACGTCAAATTGCCGCAATGTATTGCTTGCCATCCTAATGCTTATAGTGGGGGTCTTTTTTGAAAAATACTGAAATACCGTTAATTGATGACATTCGCTTATTGGGAAAAATTCTGGGTGATATTGTTCGCGAACAAGAGGGTGAATCTGTTTACGGATTGGTAGAGCAAGTCAGGAAGTTATCAGTAACCTTTCATCGTGATGCAAATCAGAAGGCTAATCTCGAGCTGAGCAAACTTCTTAAAGGGCTAACTAGCGAAAGCGCGGTAAAAGTGCTTCGGGCTTTCACTTACTTTAGTCATTTAGCCAATTTAGCCGAGGATAGACATCATATTCGCCGCCGTGTAGCTTATGAGCGCAATGGCAGCCATCAAGATGGCAGCATTCCTATGGCTATGAAAAAACTGCACGCTGCAGGCGTCACTAGCAAGATGATTTCTAAAACGCTAGAAGCAAGCTTAATCTCACCAGTGCTTACTGCTCATCCAACCGAAGTGCAGAGAACTAGTATTTTGGAGGCCGAGAGAGACATAGCCAATCTATTGACTGTGCGTGATCAGATTAAAGAATCATCTAAAGCAAATAATCCACAAAAAGATGCCTTGCTCAATAAGGAGCTTAAAGTCAATGAAGAGCAAATTCGTGCTCGCGTATTGCAACTCTGGCATACCCGTTTATTAAGATTTACGAAGCTTACAGTTGCTGATGAGATTGAGAATTCTCTGACGTATTATGAGACAACATTCTTAAGGGAAATCCCAAAAATCTATGCCCAGTTAGAAGATTCGCTTGCTGGAAATTCAGTTGCTAGCTTTCTAAAGATGGGGCAATGGATAGGCGGTGATCGCGATGGTAACCCCAATGTCAGCGCCAAGACTCTCGAGTACGCCGTTTCAAGACAGGCTGAAATGGCGTTACGTCACTATTTAACCGAGGTGCACTACTTGGGTAGAGACTTATCGGTCTCCGCATTACTTTTAAAATTCTCTAAAAAAATGCAAGAACTTGCAGCCAGCTCTCCTGATACTAATGAGCATCGTCAAGATGAGCCGTATCGCAGGGCGCTTACAGGTATGTATTCTCGGCTGGCAGCCACTTTAAAAATGTTAACTGGGGGAAATGCTGCTCGTCATGCTGTAGCGCCTCAAAATCCTTACATCAGCGCACAAGATTTTTTGTCTGATCTTAAGACGATTGAGGCCTCACTAATATCCCAAGGCGCAAAGGCTCTAGCAGACAGTCGTCTCCACGGTTTGATTCGAGCGGTTGAAGTTTTTGGTTTTCATTTGGCTACTGTAGATTTACGTCAAAGTTCAGATATGCATGAAGCTGTTTTAGCAGAGCTTCTTCATATCGCGTCGATAGAAGCTGATTACTCTAGTTTGTCCGAAGAGCAAAAACGGGAACTCTTGCTATCGCTACTAAGAGACCCAAGACCACTTCGTGTGGTTGGGCATTTGTATTCTGATTTTGCAGAATCAGAGATTGCCATCTTTGAAATGGCTAAGAAAACGCGACAGCTATTTGGTAATGAGACTATCCGCCACTACATCATTAGTCATACCGAGACTGTCAGCGACCTATTAGAAGTCTTGTTGCTTCAAAAGGAAGTGGGTTTAATGCATGAGGTTTTAGGTAAAAAAGCATCTGCTGATCTGATTGTGGTTCCCTTATTTGAAACGATTGAAGATTTACGCAATGCCGCCCCCATCATGCAAGAGTTTTATGCGTTACCTGGCATTCTGGATTTGGTAAAGCGATCCGGTGGTGAGCAAGATATTATGTTGGGCTATTCCGACTCAAATAAGGATGGTGGAATTGTTACAAGTAATTGGGAGTTGTATTGTGCGGAGCTTGCCTTGGTTAAGGTTTTTGAGCCTTTGGAACAAAAGCATGGAGTAAAGCTTCGCTTATTCCATGGCAGAGGTGGCACAGTCGGTCGTGGGGGAGGGCCCAGTTATGAAGCAATCTTAGCCCAGCCCCCTGGAACAGTACGCGGTCAAATTCGTTTAACAGAGCAGGGCGAAGTGATTGGATCTAAATATGCCAATCCTGAGATTGGTAGGCGTAATCTGGAGACTCTAGTAGCAGCCACATTAGAGGCCACATTATTAAAGCCTACTAAGCAGGCTAGTAAAGCCTACTTAGAGGCGGCAGCAAAAATTTCACAAGCAAGTATGAATGCTTACCGTGGCCTGGTATATGAGACTCCTGGGTTTGCGGAGTATTTCTTTGATGCGACACCCATTCGGGAAATTGCTAAGCTAAATATTGGCTCTCGTCCCGCAAGTCGCAAAGCAAGCCAAAGGATTGAGGACCTTCGCGCCATTCCCTGGGGTTTCAGTTGGGGCCAGTCTCGATTAACGCTACCAGGTTGGTATGGTTTTGGTTCTGCTATTCAGGAATTCTTAAATCAACCCAAAGCTGCTGATAGAAAAGCGGCCTTGAGTCTTCTGCAAAAGATGTACAAAGAGTGGCCTTTCTTTAGAACCTTGTTATCGAATATGGATATGGCTTTAGCCAAAAGTGATTTGGCTCTTGCATCGCGCTATAGCGAACTAGTTTCTGATGTGAAGTTACGCAAGAAGATCTTTGGCGCTATTGAGTCTGAGTGGAATAAAACAGTGGAAGCTCTGAACTTAGTTACTGGAGAGAAAGTACGTTTGGCTAAGAACCCATCTTTAGCAAGATCTATACGAAATCGCTTTCCTTACATTGATCCACTTCATCACTTGCAGGTTGAATTGGTGCGTCGTTATCGTGCGGGTAAGCATGATGATCGTATGCAAAGGGGTATTCATATAGCCATTAATGGAATTGCAGCGGGACTAAGAAATACTGGCTAGATTTCAGAAATGACTACACATTTACTTACACCCCGACACTGACCACTCGCAGAGAACTTGTTTATATG
>NZ_JBIIPA010000018.1:0-41662 GCF_044342855.1 Polynucleobacter sp. | reverse complement strand
TTCTACCAAAAGAAGTTTGACAGCGTCCAATCTTTTAAGGTTGAACTTAAGGAATACATCCACTACTACAACCACGATCGAATCAAAGAAAAGCTAAAGGGATTAAGTCCGGTGCAATACCGAACTCCATCCCTCGTGCTAACCTAATCAAACTGTCCAACTTTTGTGGGTCAGTTCATTTGGCGGTTTAGCTTACTAACAAAAGGCAAACGCCAGGATAGCTGGATCATCCAAGAACGCATTCGAGGTGTAGATACTTGCCCGATATAGCCAGGCATGCCCTACTTCGATGATCTCTATTACACGCATCAGCCGAGATAATCCGCTTTGCCGAGCTCAACACCGTTGTGACGCAAGATGTTGTAAGTAGTCGTGACATGGAAATAGAAGTTTGGGATGATCCAAGTCAGTACATATTGCTCACCTACAAACTCAAAACTCCACTCTTTAATCGAGAACTTGATCTCTTTTGCTTCTGTACCGTCAATCTGCTCAGGCTTAACACTGTCCATAAAGGCAATTGTTTTGGCGATGCGCTCTTTTAATTGAGCCAGCGTGCTTTCGGTATCGTCAAATTTAGGCGCCTCAACACTAGCCAAACGTGCCAATCCAAGCTTCACTTGATCGCAAGCAATTTGTACTTGCTTGGCTAAAGGAAGCATATCCGGAAATAAGCGCGCCTCTACCAAGACCTTGCCATCGATTCCTTTTGCGATTGCATGCTCTTCAGCCTTCGTCAAAATAGTAGTCAGGTTGACCAGCATTTTCTTTAACTGGGGAACCGATGCTTGGTACATGGAAATTGCCATAAATACTTTCTTATATGAATTGCTAAATTAAGAGCGAATTAAACGTCACTCATGAAATCGCCACCACCACTGTCATCCCATGAACTTACGCTGCCATCATCCCAAGAGCTGGCATCACGCACACCAAAGTTTGGATCTAAGGATGCTGGGCCACCTACTTGGTTCATGTTGGAGTTGGCATTGTGATCTGCATTGGAGTGACCGCCATCGCGCCCACCCATGAGGTTACTTGCTAATGCTTGGCCAGCGTACATGCCGGCACCCAATGCGGCACCAGTAGCTAAGCTACCCATCAAGCCACTTCCCATGCCACCGGCTGGGGCGCCAGGATATCCAGGACCACCAGGGTAACCAGCAGGGCCGCCTGGAGTTCCAGGAAAACCAGCGCTTGGCGCGTTGTAGACCTGTACTGCTTCTGCCTTACGACGCTTCATCACAATCACAACGCCGACTACCAAGATCGCGATCAAACCCCAGAAGAGTGGATTGCTGAAAATAGATGTCTGACTGGCAGCAGGTGCAATTTGAGTGCTAGCCAATTGCACTTGGAGTTTTTGCACGGACTCAGGTTGAGCAAAAGGCAAACCAGGAGCTAAGTTTTGCGCTTTGATGAAATGATTGCGCGCTGCCTCTAACTTACCTTCTTTAAGGTATAGCTCAGCAGCTACATAATGTGCCTTGGCACTATTGGGATGATTCTGAAGAACCTCTTTCATCATGGCATCGGCTTTGGCCATCTGCCCAGATTGCGCGGCTTGATATACCTCAGGCAAAGTTGCCTCAGCAAATGCTGCGTTGCTAGTTAGCAGTACCGCTGCCGCGAATACGCCAACGAATAAATTAATTAATTTACGAATTGTCATCATGACTCCTTGTAGGATGTTTCGTGCGAATTTCATTATCCCCAGTTTGGGGATTTTTGCTATTCCCTACTTATATAGGGTCTTTAGGGTGTATTTCAAGGGGGTAAAGCTTGGAATTGGCCATCCTAATCGCATGAAACGAATCATTAGACCCACTGCGGAAGAAGATGCCGCGATCACAAAAGCAGCGATGGCAGATCCAGACTGCATTCCATTCACCGATGAAGAGTGGGAAGCAGTTAAACATACTGTAGTTCGCGGTCGAAACAAGCTCTCAGATCAAAAAGTCAGCAAATTAAGCAATTTCCCGAATCTCACCCTTGGCGGAGATTAAAAAAGCCTTTGCAGACTTGTCCGGACGTATTCTGGCCAGCTCTTGTTTGTAGTTATTCAGTTGCGCACGGTATTTGTTGTGTGCTTCGCTACCCCCTTCGGGGATAGTGAGTTTGTAATCAAGAATAGCCAAGTGATCGTCAAACTCTACTAAGCGATCCAAGCGGAAGCTCTTGCCATCCAGGCTCACAATGTCAACCTCGTTCCAGGCTTGCACCCACTGATTTGTAGTGAGGTATGACTGGAGCTCCTGCGTGTTGAGAACAGTAGTTGCCTGGTCTAGCGCTTTACTTGCTGATTCATTGCTAATGCCAAGCCAGCGAGCTATTTGCTCTGCACTCATCGCCTCTGGTTTTGCTGCCCCAGTCTGTAGAGTGAGATGCTCTAGCAGTTGATGAAAGTGCACACCCTCTTCCAATATTTTGGAGTTATCTGGCGCGCCGCCATCGTCCTGGAAGGCTTCAAGAGTCACGCCACTTTCAATATCTTTAAGTTGCTGCTCGTGACTCACTTTAGCTGCACCCCAGGAAACCTCAAAGTCATCCATCATGAAATCATTTGGGTTTACCGCCTTCTGAGTTGCAGTCGATGGGCTTGTGATTTTTTGTTCTATAGCTTGATCTTCCAGAATGGCCAACTGGCCTAGCATCGCCCTGCCATACCAAGACTTCTCATCCAAGCCGATAGGATTCTTCGCGGTGGGTGCTTTTGCTACACCACTAATCCAAAGACCCTGCTTTGCTCTGGTCATTGCCACGTAGAGCAGATTCCAGTTCTCATTCTTACCAATCAGCAATTCGCGTTCACGCACTTCGCTACGAGGATTGGTTAAGGTGCCCAAGGTGTACATCGACAAATGGCTAGGACTCTCGCTCTCGGGCGGCCAATCCAATAAGACACCGCGATGATCCACATTGCCTTCGGTGTGATTAGCATCAAGCATGATTACAAATGGCGACTCCAAGCCCTTTGCTCCATGAATTGTCATCATGCGCACGCGCTTGTTTTTATCCTCCTCGGATAACTCATTCCCTTCATCCAGCTCTACGAGATCTGCTTCTACCTCAACATCGCCCTCATCTGGCGTCTCATTATCATCGCCACGTCGAATGGTGTTGATCTCCTCAATAAAGCGACCCAAACTTGGGTAACGGCCGCCATCTTGGTTGAGCGCTAACTCGAGGAAGGCATCGAGATTTGCCAAGACCTGTGCGCGGGCAATCTCTTGAGCGGCACTCGCATATTTGATACGCAAATCGCTCTCTTGATAAATGCGATCTAGCAAGTCATGTACTGGCAGGCGCTCACCCAGCATGCGCCAATGCTCTAAATAACGCGCTGCCTGCATCAAGCCTGTATCTGGACTATCTTGCAAAGCATCCCACCAAGACCGATATTGATCTAATGCCATTGCCTTGCTAAGACCCTGCATTTGGCTTTCGGTAAATGTAAAGATCGGACTTCTCAATACCTGTGCGAGCGGTAAATCGTGACGCGGCGTCACCAAGACAGTTAAGAGCGCTATCAGATCGTCAATCTCTAAAGTATTGAGTAAACCACCAAGTCTTGAGCTCTCAAATGCTAAGCCCGCCTCACGAAGTGCGCGCTCAAACTGTGGAAGATGCTTGCGGCGTTTAACCAACAATAAGAAATCGCTCTCCCTAGCCTTGCGCCAGACCTCTTTACCATTCACGCGATCAACTACAGCGCGCGTCTGAATGAGGTGCTGTATCAATGCGCTGACCTGCTGACCCTCAACGTAGCGCTGAGTGATGTCAGCAGTTTGTCGCGCATCCACAATCGCTTCCTCAAAAGCATTGCCCGCTCTTTGCTCCAACTCTTCGGCTTCGTATGTCACCAAAGGCAATAAATAGGCTTCGCCCTCGCTTGAGTGTGGTGGGTTGTCAGAATCTCCTGCTGGCGCTTGCCATAAGGTGTTTTGCTTAGTGAATGGATATGACTCAGGCAATTGCTCAATAGCAAAGATCTGATTGACTGCTTCATTGATTTTCGGTGCATTACGGCGGGTGGTGTTTTGATTTAATGAGGCCGCCCGCATCTCTTGTATTAAGAAAGCCTCTGCATCATTAAATAATCTCGGGTCAGCTCGGCGGAATCGGTAAATCGATTGCTTAGGATCCCCTACGATAAAGACGGTAGGCTTAGATTCATCCTGACCATAACCTTCTAGCCATGCCCGCAGAATTTGCCACTGCAAGGGATTGGTGTCCTGGAATTCATCCACCAAAATATGCCTGTACTTTGCATCTAGTCTTGACTGTAAGTAGGCTGCATTAGCAGAGTCCGCCATTAATTGGCTGACGCCGATCTCCAGATCATCAAAGTCACGGACACGCATGGACTCTTTAGTTGCGTTCACGCGATCCATCATTGCAGCACTCATTGCAAACCAAGCTTCATTTAGTACGAAGGCTTCTTGCTCTTTATTCCAAGCAACAAATTCTAAGAAAGCAGTTGCCCAAGCTTGCTTATAAGTCACATGCTCTTGTTCACGATCTAGCTCACCCTCTTTTTTAAGATATTTCTTGAGATCACCTGCGGCTTTGTCATTCGAGGTGCGATTGGTATCGTCTTGAGTCAAAAATACGGACTGCAATGCTGCAACGATCTCCATTACATCGCCCCCGCTAGCCTTGAGGTCGATTGCCATCTGAATGGCGGGTGCGTAGGCTATTTCAGTAGCACTACTATTACTAAAGCAGCGATGTAAAAACTCTAAATCTGCTTTGGCATTGATGGCATTCCAAACTCCATTGAGCGGATTGCCAATCTTCAGCCTCGATAAATCCGTTTTCAGTTTCTCAATAGGGGTAGTGCCATGAGCTTTACATGTTTGCGAGAAGAATGTCCAAGCCCCTCTTTGTTTAAAGAGACTGTAATTGCTCATTAAGAATTTTTGAGTCTCACTTGCGCCAAGTGTCTGTAGCAAAGTGTCGTAATGCGCCTGAATGCCTTCGGGTAAATTACTCCACCAGTCATCCAGGCACTCGTCTTGTAAACGCTTTGCGTCTTCTCGCAAGCTAAAGCCTGGCTGTATACCGGCTGAGATTGGCGCTGCACCTAAGAGTCTGCCAAACCAGCCATGGAAGGTATCAATCACAATACCTTGTGGACTTGCCAGCACTTTGGCGTAAAGAGACTTGGCAGTAGGCAGCAATGCCTTCGCCTCATCAGCACTCAGGCCACGTTCAGTTAAATGCCCAATGAGCTGCTCATCATTCGATTGAGAAAACTCCTCTAGTAAACGATAGAGGCGATCACGCATCTCTTGCGCTGCTTTGCGTGTAAATGTGAGCGCGAGGATCTCTTGCGGCTTAGCACCAGCCAAAAGCAGGCGGGCCATACGGGCGACTAATAACCAAGTTTTTCCGCTACCTGCGCATGCGGATACGATCACCGAGCGATTGGGATCACAAGCAATATTGACCGGGAAAGTAGAGATACTCACCACATCCCCTTTCTGCAAATACCCCTAGCTTCGCAATACTGGCAAACGCTATCGGGTGCAAATGCCTTGAGAGGCCTGCCAGACCAGAGTGATTGCACATCCTCAGTGATTTGCTCAGAAAATTCTTGCATGAGCTCTGGCATCTCTGCGATAACTACTGAACGCTCAGCCTCATCACTATCATTTTTCACTTCAGCCTTCAAAGCAACCCACTCAGCTGCATTGACTGCGTACCCAGGGATCTTCTTGCTCTCATTAGAGGCTCTGGCATAGATTAATAGCTGTGGGTCATCCAATACCACTTCGGAGCGCCGCTTTACCTTGGTCAAGCTCTGATTCTTATAGTCAATGACTGATGCAGTTTTGTGATCATGGATGCTGACATCAAACCGGTCTGCATAACCTTCAATACGAATATGACGCTCGCTGCCATCCACATCCGTAAACGGCAGATCAAACCCGACCTTCACTTCGGCATCGTAAAACTGCCAACCCTGGGACTCACGATCTAACTGCCACTGAATAAAACTTGGGATTTGTTTTTGCCAATCCCTTAAGACACCTAAGACTCTGGCGTCACCTTCAATTAAACGCTTAAAGACCTGCTCGGAGATCAGTGTGAGCTGATCTTGCATCCAAGCGCGGCGTAATTCTGGATCGACGGTGATTGATGCGGTGGTTTTTTGCGCCTCGCTTTTCATGGCGTGATAGAAATTACGCAAGATCTTGTGCAAAGTTTGACCGGCTAGTGAAGCATCAAAGCCCTCCTCAAAACCTTTGAGCTTACGTAGGCCCAGCAAACTACGGACGTAGTAGCGATAAGGACAGTCACGCAATGCTTTGTAAGCACTCGGACTCATCGATACCGGCATTGGTAGATCTGCGTCTAGTGTTGCGATCGCCATTTGCGATGGGGCTGCCGTGCCACTGCGAGGTGCGAACAAGGCGCTGGCATTTTCTGCCTGCCAATTGGGTAAATCAATTTGAAGGCGCTGAATCCAGGCAGATGGTCGTAGTGGCTCCCCGCTCTTGCTCTTGCTTTGCCAAAGGAGATCGACACTGGGGAATGAAATCAACAATTGAGATAAATCACGCGCCTGCTGAATAAACTGGGCCTCAATACTGGATCCACCCAAGAGTCGATTCAGGGTATCCGAGAAAAATAATGGGGGCTCAGAAAATGCAGGTAGTTGCTGTTCATCACAACCCACCATCACTATGGATTCAAATTCTCTAAAGCGGGTGGAGCTCAATGGCAAGATGCTCAGGGTAGCTGCCGCACTAATGCCCTTCTCTTGGTAAGAAGATTCTTCAATTACCGTCTTTAATAAACTCAACCATTCATTGAGGCGCATGGAGATCTTCTGATGCTCTTCATTAAAATCAAATGTTTCCAGCAGCTCAAGCAACTGCGTACCAGCGGAGTCTGTTTCTAATCCCTGAATCATTCCCATGAAAGCAAGATCATCCATGAGGTACTCATGTGCAAGAGCGCAATTAATCTTGACTCCACGCCAACGATTCAGCCGACCACGAATGGATTGCAGCAGCTCTAGCAAAAGCGGATTAGGCGCAGCGGAGCCATGCGCGACCGATCCCTCGATCGCCATATGAAACGTTTCCCAGCCGGATTTAGCTTGACTGGCAATCAACATATCTTCGAGCTGCGCCACCAATCCATTTAAGGACTCTGCATCACGAGAGCTATTGGAGTTCAGACACTTTCCAAGATCTAAGAATGGGTTTTGCAAAAACTCCAATAGGTCGGCCGCACTCGGCCCCTCTGTCGGCGCACGCAATAACTCGAGCCAGCTATTGAGCGCTGCTGCTGCTCTGGTAGTGGACAGCTTCCAACCAGTTTCATCCTGAATTTTGAGAGATGGTCCAAGACGCGCCAGTAATGCACGCGCCCTTCTGGCAACAAGACGATCTTGGGCTACCAAAGCGATATTGGTTTTTCCATCGATCAGTTGCTGCTCAATGGTTTTAGCGGTTGCCCAAGCCAACTCTTCAAATCGATTGGCGGCAATGAGATCCCAACGCTCTGGGTGCGCATTGCTGATATTAGTTTGAATGGTTTTTTGCCTTTGCTCCTCAGGCATCTGGGGGCTTAATGCTTCTGCCCAGAGTGCAACGGATTCCCAGTTCATCGTCACCTCAACTGCTGAGGCGTACTGCGCATAGTCCGCTAAATATCCTTGAATAAGCTGCTTATCAATTGGCGTTGGATCTGCCGTCTCCACCCAAATTAAAGGTCTTGCATTTAAAGACCCTCCATTTGCTTGTGCAACGTTCTTGGCAGCCTCAAGATGGGCAGCCATAGCAAATTGCTTTCTGAATGCGGGATCGCTTGGGCTGGTGATGTATCTCCAGAATGTCAGCAGCACTTGCGCTTCTTGATCCACCACTTTTCTAGCAAGTGCTGGGTATGCCTGCCCAATAGTGCGATCCAATAATGGTTCAAGTGTCTCAATCCAAGATTGCGCATTTTGATTAATAAGCTCTTCTTGATTTGATATCAGCTGATGCAGCTCTTGCTGAAGACTGGGCGCTATGGAATTAGATAAGGTGTCGCAAGCTGCAATGATGGCCTGGGCCAATCCCCACGACCCCGCCTCAGTTTCTGCTTTAAACCAGGTTTGTAATTGCTGATGTTTGCGCAGAGTCGCATAAACCGATAACCAACGCTCTAGATCGGTTTGCTTCTGGGGGAATTTCCATGCGCCTGGTGCTGCCTCTAGCCAATCGTTAAAGCTCATGACTTGGGGCAGGAAGGCAATATGGCTTGGCAGGTCTTTGGGTCGGCACTTTTCTAGGGCGGCTCTCACCCCCATTAATGGGCCTGCAGTACTCAGCACCACTAGGGGACGCTCGTTTGTTTGCTTCGCACAATTCCAAACACCCTCGGCGAGCGACTTCAGGGCGCTGGCATCAGGGGCTATTGCCCAAGCATGTGGCTGCTTTTGCTCGCTTAGGATTGGGAATGGGTGCGGCATGGACAGTTGTTCTGGGGCTGGCTTTGGGGCTAGTTTGTGAGCGATTTTTAGAATTTAGGCAGAAAGTGTGGCTTATTGCTAATATAAGCGTTGTAGCGCAATCACTATATAAAACTAAATAAGACTAATTAAGGAATTTTCATGAGTGCCGGCATCAAATATGTAACTGACGCTTCTTTCGAGCAAGACGTTCTCAAGTCCGATAAACCTGTTCTCCTGGACTTCTGGGCTGAGTGGTGCGGTCCTTGCAAGATGATTGGTCCTATTTTGGAAGAGCTTGCTGGCGAATACGGTGACAAGATCCAAATCGCTAAGATGAACGTGGATGAGAACCAAGGCGTTCCTGCCCAGTTCAATATTCGCGGCATCCCGACATTGATCCTCTTTAAGAACGGTACTGTTGCTGCTCAAAAAGTAGGCGCTTTGGCCAAATCCCAGTTGACTGCATTTATTGATAGTCATCTGTAAATAATCGTCGATCACAGGCTCACTGGGTGAGCCTGTGGTTTTCAGCTGTTTTTTAGTGTAGTATCTACTTCAACGCACTTTCAGTGCCCCGATTTCTAGTATTTTTCCCCTCCCCTTCTTTTTTAGCAAATCCCCCCAAATTCTGTTTTCCCAATCTGTCTGATGCCCATCTAGACAGCGATACCCCAAAACAAATCTATATCCTTATCTACACCCGAGAACCACATGCAATTATCTGAACTCAAAGTACTCCACGTATCCGCCCTGCTTGAAATGGCAGCCAGCCTGGAGATTGAAAATACCCAACGTATGCGCAAACAAGAGTTGATGTTTGCCATTCTCAAGAAGCGCGCCAAGGAAGGTGAATCTGTTTTCGGTGACGGTACTTTGGAAGTGCTGCCCGATGGCTTTGGTTTCTTGCGCTCCCCGGATGCCTCTTACATGGCTTCTCCGGACGATATCTATATCTCCCCTGCACAGATCCGCCGCTTTAACCTGCACACCGGTGACAGCGTTGAAGGTGAGGTTCGCACTCCTAAAGATGGTGAGCGTTACTTTGCATTGGTTAAGGTAGACAAGATCAACGGTTTGGCCCCTGAGGCCCTGAAGAACCGCATCATGTTCGAGAACTTAACGCCTTTGCATCCGAATCGCGTCATTCAGTTAGAGCGTGACATCAAAGCTGAAGAGAATTTAACTGGCCGCATCATCGACATGATCTCCCCGATTGGCTATGGCCAGCGTGGCTTGATCGTGTCTTCACCTAAATCCGGTAAGACCGTGATGATGCAGCACATCGCCCATGCGATTTCCGCAAACAATCCAGATGCAATCTTGATCGTATTGTTAGTTGATGAGCGCCCTGAAGAAGTTACTGAAATGCAGCGCTCTGTACGCGGTGAAGTAGTTGCCTCTACATTTGATGAGCCAGCTGTGCGTCACGTTCAGGTTGCCGAGATGGTGATTGAAAAGGCTAAGCGTTTAGTTGAGATGAAAAAAGACGTCATCATCTTGCTTGACTCCATTACCCGTCTTGCGCGCGCTTACAACACCGTTATCCCCTCATCCGGAAAAGTACTCTCTGGTGGTGTGGATGCCAACGCATTACAACGTCCAAAACGTTTCTTCGGTGCTGCACGTAACGTCGAAGAAGGTGGCTCACTCACCATCATCGCCACTGCCTTGATTGAGACTGGTAGCCGCATGGATGACCTCATCTACGAAGAGTTCAAAGGTACCGGCAATATGGAAGTGCACCTTGAGCGTCGTTTGGCTGAGCGTCGTGTTTACCCTTCAATTAACCTTAACAAGTCCGGCACCCGCCGTGAAGAGTTGCTGGTTAAAGCTGAAAACCTCCAGAAAATCTGGGTATTGCGTAAATTATTGGCCGATATGGACGATATTGAGGCGATGAACTTTATCGTTGATAAGCTCAAATCCACCAAAAATAACGGTGAATTCTTCGATTTAATGCGTAAGGGTGGCTAATTTAGGCTCTCAGAGTAGGTAAAAGTGCGCTTTGTTGTTGATTTCATGGCATAATTTCGCCTTTACCGCTTTAATAATTTGCATTTAACTTGGGTAAGTATTTAGGTCTTAGGACCCGAACGGCTGCCTGCTAATAGGACTTAATAATGAAACCTGGCATTCACCCCGAATATCGTGAAATCGTCTTTGTAGACGTTTCTAATAACTTCAGCTTCAAGACTCGCTCCACTATGTCTACTAAAGAGACAATCAAGTGGGAAGATGGCAATGAATATCCATTGGCCAAGATCGAGACTTCATCTGAGTCACACCCTTTCTACACTGGTACCCAGAAGATTATGGATACTGCCGGTCGTGTTGAGAAATTCCGTCAGAAGTTCGGCACCAAAGCTGTTGCTAAGGCAACTGGTGATGGCGCTGCAAAAACAGCTGAGAAAAAAGCTGCTGCTGCAGAAGCTAAAGCTGCTGAAAAGCCAGCTAAGAAGAAGTAATAGGCTTACTCTACAAAGGGGCTGGGGTTTGGATATTCACTATTCACCCCCCCTGCGAGATAATCAAGGCAGCGTTTGCTGCCTTTTTTATTGCTAGTTTTTTATGGTTAAACTCACCGCCGCCGCCACCACCTCCATCCCACGCATCATTATTTTTGCATTGACCTTGGTCTATGGTTTTGCTGGCCTCTTTGCGCGTGATCCCTGGAAGAATGAAGATGCCATCGGTTTTGGTGGCATGTGGACTTTGCAACATGGCAAAGCACTTGATTGGATTGTTCCGCATCTAGCTGGGCGCGACATCTCACTTGGCTCACCCTTTCCTTACTGGCTAGGTGCCACCCTAATGGATCTATTTGGTCCATTGATTGGAGCGGCTAATGCTGCACGCCTTTATGCAGCAGTTTGCTTCTTCGCTTCTGCATTGGCCATTTGGTATGCGACCTACCTATTAGGACGTCGTCAAGAAGTTCAACCCATGGTCTTAGCAGTTGGTGGTCAGCCAGGTCGTAAAAACTATGGCATGACTTTAGCCGATGGTGCGCTATTGATTTTCTTGGCCTGCGTCGGCCTTGCACAACGCGCGCATGAGACTACGCCCATGATGGCGCAACTCATGGGCATCAGCATTGTCTTGTACGGCACAGTGCGTGGCCTGGATAAACCATGGCAAGGTGGTTTATGGACTGGCCTGGGCATTGCGATCGCTGCGCTTTCGAGCAATCTCACACTCAGCCTCATCATCGTCAGCTCCACCATCATTGCAGTCATTGCTAGTAATGCGAAGTTACGTTTTCGCTGGACTTTGACTAGTACGGTTTTAGGCCTCATTGGTTTTGCGATTTGGCCTGCGCTTTGGTATTTGGGCAACCTCACTCCAGAGTGGCGTCATATCGCCGAAGAAGGCTGGAGCAATATGCCAGAGATGCGCGCAACGCCTTCTATTGAATCCCTCGGGTTTTTGAGCGTTAACTTCTGGGCTTATGCCTGGCCAGTTTGGCCATTGGCCATCATCTCCCTCGCCCATTGGGGTCGAGTCAAAGAAGCAGGTCAATGGCGCGCTCCTCATCTCTGCATTCCGCTTAGCTTGTTTATTGGTTGCTTAATTTATGCCCTGTTCAGACTAGAAGCCAATGAACATGACCTGATCATTTTGATTCCAAGCCTATCGATCATTGCCGCATTTAGTTTACCGATTCTCAAACGTAGTCTCATTAGCTTCATCGATTGGTTTGCGATGTTTAGCTTCACCATGATCGCTTTGGCTATTTGGATTATTTGGTTAGCTAAAGTAACCGGCTTCCCAGAATCCACTGCTGCCAATTTGGCGAGACTCTTACCAGGCTTTCAGGCGCAGTTTGACTACTTTGGTTTTGTTGTTGCCCTCATTATTACCGGCATCTGGTTAGCGATTGTGCGCTGGAGAACTTCACGCGCTCCAAAAGAAATCTGGCGTTGTCTCATCATCTCTGCTTCTGGCACTACCTTGATGTGGGTGCTGTTAATGACACTGTGGTTGCCAACCATTAATTATGCAAAGACCTATCGCTATGTTTCTGATCGTCTGGTGCAAATTATTGCCAACACACCAGGGTGTATTGATACCAGCAATCTGGGTTCTGCACAGCTAGCTTCATTTAGCTACTTCACCAAACTGCCTTTGCGTGATGATCCTAGCTGCAATCTCATGCTGACCCATAGCTCTTTAGAAGCCAAGGCATACGCTAGCCTTAATAAAAAGCAAATTGAATTGCTTTGGGAAGATCGCCGGGCATCTGACCGTGATGAGCGTCTGCGCCTCTATCAAATTACCCCCGCTGGTAAAGAATAAAACGTGTTGCACTTTAAGTTATCGCGTCTGCGCAAGGATATTCCCTCTCTATTAAAACTTGCTGGACCATTGTTGATTGGTCAGCTGGCAGTGATTACTTTTGGCGTTTTGGATACCGCCATGACAGCGCGCTACTCCGCTGATGACTTGGCTGCTCTTGCAATGGCCTCCGCCATTTTTATCAGTATCTATGTTGGTCTGACTGGCGTAATCTCTGCCCTAGCCCCAATTGCTGGACAACTCTTTGGTGCCAAGCGTTTTGGTGAGATCGGTGAAGAAGTGCGTCAGGCCACTTGGCTAGCGGTAGGCCTGACCTTATTGGGTGGCGCCATTTTGCTCAATGCTGATCAGCTACTCCAAATATCTCAAGTCACGCCTGATATTGAAGGCAAGGCTAAGTTGTATCTCAACATCTTGGCTATTGGTTTACCTGCCAGCATGGCAATGCGTGTACTGATGGCGCTGCACAATGCTGTTTCAAGGCCAGCAGTAATTACCGTAGTGCAGCTGATTGGCCTGGGTTTAAAGCTACCACTCAATCTTCTATTCATTTATGGCGGTCTTGGTATTGAAGGTATGGGTGGTCCAGGCTGTGCTGTGGCTACCGTCATCATCAATTGGTTTTGGCTCATCATCACGCTGAGCTTTGTGCTCTTTGATAGCTTCTATAGGCCATTTAAGATCTTCGCGCGTTTTAGCTGGCCAGACTGGCATCGCATCTGGACTCTACTGAAATTAGGCGCACCTATTGGTTTTAGCTACTTAATTGAAGTAACGTCCTTCACCTTTATGTCGCTCTTCATTGCACGCCTTGGCACTACTGCTTTGGCTGGCCACCAAATTGTGGCGAATATGGGAACGGTAATTTACATGGTCCCCTTATCCCTCTCCATTGCAACCATGACATTAGTCTCTCAATCGATTGGAGCTAATAAGCAAGAACGGGCCGAAGAGATTGGTTGGTCATCAGTCTTCTTCACCACCACCTTGTGCATCACTATTGGTATTGCAGTGTGGATCTTCCGAGTTCAACTTTTAGACCTCTATGACCCCCCCGCAGAAGTCAAAGTATTTTCGATTCCGCTATTTTTGTTTATCGCTTTTTATCAAGTGTTTGATGCCCTGCAGATTACTGCGGCATTTATTCTGCGCGCGTATCGCATCGCCTTCTGGCCGATGTTGATTTACGCAGGTTCACTGTGGGGTGTAGGCTTGGGTGGCGGCTACTTGATGGGGTTCAATGTCTTTGGCAATACGCCAGACTTTTTACAAGGCGCTAATGGCTTTTGGGCTGGCAACAGCATGAGCTTAGGATTAGCTGCACTGCTTTTGCTCTACCTCTTTAGAAAAACAGCGGCGCGTTTTGAGAAAACGCATCCGCCGGTTGAGGTCTAGTCGAGATTTAATTCCAGCAATCAGATTTACTGAATAGGTTTAAATCCATTGGGAGGCATTGATGGCTTGCCTTGTGGAATGTTGTATCCATTGTTTTTACTGCCACCAAAGTTTTGAGTTGGATAGCTAGGCACCTGATTGCCTTTGGAATACATGCACTGCTGATAGGCGATGTTGTATTGAACCTGCCCCTGATTTTGCTTGCCAGAGGAGTTCATGGCACCTAAAGCGGCGCCGCCAAGCAAACCAATACCTGCGCCAGTGCCAATGTTCTGGCTACTACCGCCCTGAATCACTGCACCAGCAGCCGCACCTAAAGCAGCGCCAATGGCTGCACTGGTCGCACCCTCTTTGAGGGCTGCATTACTAGCATCCTTAATCGCATTTGCAGCGAACTCACGACACTGTTGATCTTCTTGCTGGAAGACTTCAAAAGGCTTGCCCTCACGCGGCATGATCGCAACAGTTGGGCCCGTTGGCGCAGAGACGCACGCAGCTAAAGAGCTGATGAGCGCCAATGTCAGTACAGTACGTTTCATATTGATTCCTTAAATCGGATAACTATTTAATTGTGGCTACGTTGCCGTGTCGATACATTGCCAGATGGCGGCATTGCTGGCTGAGTCTGCCATCCAGATGCGCAACTTTGCACATATGGGAAATACTGCCCACTCGCTTCACAGTAATACCAAACTGGAGGCTGAGGCTGGGAAGCCAAAACCATTGGTTTCTGTGGTGCTGCATAAGTAACTACCGGTGGACTTGAGTAAACCACGGGTGGAGCATAGTAGCCAGCCCCAAAGGGATAGCCATAGCCAGCGCCGTAATATCCGCCACGCCAACCTGGACCCCAGCCACCACCCCAACCAGGACCGTAAGCTGCTGGGCGCCAACCGCCACCATAGCCGCCGCCGTAACCGCCCCCAACAGAAACAGCCCAACCCACATTACCCGCTTGAGCTGCTACCGGAGCAAGGGTAAATAGGCCTGCTGCTGCAAAGAGCGTCAGAACCGCTTTAGACACAACTGAGTTGTATTGCTTTTGGCTTGTTTTCATAATGGACCCCATTAATTGGTCGCCTCCTACTACCTTTAACGCTTCACCCAAATCCAGGCTGACAAGAATTGGGCTTTTATTGGAATATTTATTACTTTAGCTTTTAGACTGATTACTCTAATTTTGCGCCTGATTTGTAAATCACTCTACCCCATTTACTGGTCTCAGCTTGAATCAACTTGGAAAGCTCTTGTGGGCTCCCTGGAGCCGGATCTAAGCCGCTAGCCAGTAACTTTTTTCTGACATCAGACCGGTTGAGGGTTTGGCGAGTCAAATTATTTAAACGTTTTTGTAGAGCCGGAGGAAGATTTGCTGGCGCCATGAGCGAGAACCATGAGGTTGCCTCAAATCCAGGCAAACCTTGCTCTGCCATGGTCGGAATCTCCGGATCTGCTGGAGAGCGTTTTAAGGTAGTGACTGCCAAAGCCTGCACCTCTCCCGCCTTGATCAGAGGGAGTGATGATGACAGGTTATCGAAGAGCATGGAAATCCGGCCACCAATAAGATCAGGTAAAGATTGGGCTCTGCCTTTGTAGGGAATATGCCGAATCTGTACACCAGTCATTTCCTTAAACAGTTCACCAGACATGTGCAAGGAAGTGCCGACACCAGAAGATCCGAAAGTAAGTTCATTGGGTTTGGCTTTAGCCAGTTCAATCAGCTCATGCAAATTACTCACGCCTAACTTCTCATTGACTACCAATACATTAGGAGTGCTCGCCAAGAAACTAATGGGCGTGAAATCATTAATCGGATGAAAGGACATCTTGTCATAAAGTGCACCGTTGATGGCATGGATACCTACTGTGCCAATGAGGAGTGTGTAGCCATCTGGCTCGCTCTTCGCCACAAGGTCAGCCCCGATATTGCCGCCATAGCCTGGACGGTTTTCTACGAGAACCGGTACACCTAAACTTTGTTGCCAACTCTCAGCTAATACGCGCGCCAAAATATCGGGGGCTCCACCAGGAGTGAATGTCACCACAATCCGAATCGCTTGTTTAGGCCAAACGGTATTGGGTTTGCCAGTTTGAGATTGAGCAGTATTGGCGAGGCCTAAGCAAACCAGTAAAACTGCCAGGCCCTTAACCACCCTAGAGTTGACCGGCTTGAGATCACTCATGCTGACTTAAAAACCAAAACGAGTGCGCAACAAGATCCATCCGTCATATTTAATGGGATCATCAGCGCAGGGGCCAATGCCGCATTCCAAAAGCGTGGAAGCCAGGTTAGCAAAGACGAGAACAATAAATAGAATGATTAATGTATTTGCAAACACTGAGTGTGAACGCACGTCACGATTAGGCAGCATCAAAAGAATAGCAAGACCAGCCAACAAGCCAACGTAACCTAGATAGACCCAAGTATAAAAATGCAACTCGAGAAACGTTTTTCCAAATCCCTTGTCGCCCGGAAGAATATGCAAGAAAACTTGGCGTAAGGAAACCATCATCCCCGTTAAGCCGCCAATAATGCCCCAACCGTAGTGAGAAGAATGCGCACCAAAACGAATATTGAGAACTAGTGCAAAACCGATGATCACAAAACCCATGCGTTGGATTAAGCACAACGGGCAAGGTAACTCACCAAAATAGAGTTGATCAACAAAGGCATAAGACAACATGCCAATAATCGCAACTAGAGCCAGTTGATTGCCAAGGGCAGCTAATGAAGGAAAGGAATGTTTACTCACGTTCGTTACAGACTGATCTTGAGGTGGTCAGTCGCATGAATGCGAAACCAGAACATGAGGATGCCAAGGGTAATAGCAAGCATCACTAAACCAGCCAGACGCTTCTCAAACCAAACAAGGACGAGACCGATAAAGGCTGTCAGGAAAGGTAGGAACATGTACATAAATGAATTCTAGCGCAGGTCGTTCTAGAAGCGAAAAACAAGTGGTTTAAAGGGTCTTTTGTATAGAATGGAATCATGAACTCCGCCCCACCCTGCATCGACTTCCAACTCGATGGACCCATTGCCCGCATTGCCTTTAATAATCCCGCCGCACGTAATGCCTTGACCTGGCCGATGTATGAAGAACTCAAACGCATTTGCGATGGCTTGGCGAGTAAGTCAGAAATCAGGGTGGCGATATTTAGGGGTGCTGGAGATAAGGTCTTTGTATCGGGTAGCGACATCCAGCAATTTGTAGATCTTCAAGAGAATGAAGCATATGAAGTTGCGGTAGATGCGATTTTTCACTCTTTACAACACTTGCCTATTCCAACCATTGCACTAATCGAAGGCTTGGCCGTTGGCAGTGGGTTACTCATCGCCACCGCATGTGACTTCAGAATATCGACTGAAGATGCGCGCTTTGGTATTCCAGTAGCAAAGACTTTAGGCAACTGCTTATCGCCGAGCAACCTATCTTGGATTGCTAATCATTTAGGTGTGCCGATGGTGAAACGGATGTTGCTTACTGCTGAACTGATCAAGGCACCCGAATTACTGAATTCAGGCTATCTGTATCAAACTGCCACTCCTGAGGCTATTGCGGAAGCAACGGAATCCTTGGCAATCAAATTAGCATCGCTTGCCCCGATTACTCAGAAGGCAAGTAAAGTGACTTTAGCTCGCCTAATGGAAAGTAATTTACCGGATTGCACTGAACTCATGAGAGAGGCCTACAACAGCCTCGACTTCAAAGAAGGGGTTAACGCCTTCCTTGAAGGACGCTCGCCAAAATGGATTGGCAAGTAGCCATCTAAGAATATTTGTGCGCATTAAACAATCTTAATTTTGAGCGGCGTCAGACCTTCGACGCTTCCCTCAAGCACATCACCCTTTTTCACAGGACCAACACCTGCAGGTGTACCAGACATAATCAAATCACCCGGCTCGAGGGTGAATAAAGTCGATAGGCAAGCAATGGTGTCAGGAACATTCCAAATCAATTGGTTTAAGTCACCCTCTTGGCGCACTTCACCATTGACCAATAGTTTGACCGTACCTTTATTAGGATGTCCACATTTCGCTGCTGGGGTGATTGCTGCACAAGGAGCGGATTGATCAAACGCTTTACCGGTATCCCAAGGGCGCCCCATTTTCTTGGCCTCGCCCTGCAGATCACGACGAGTCATATCTAGACCCACACCATAACCATAAACATGCTCTAGGGCTTTATCCGCTGGAATATTAGCGCCACCTTTACCGATAGCAACGACCATCTCGATTTCATGATGAACATCATTCGATAGGTTTGGATATTGCATATCTTTACCATCAGCTACGATTGAGTTAGCTGGCTTCATGAAAAAGAATGGCGGCTCACGACCAGGATCATGGCCCATCTCACGCGCGTGATCAGCATAATTGCGACCAACGCAATAAATACGGTTCACAGCGAAACGATGGGTGTCACCCACTACAGGAAGTGATGGAACGATTGGCGGATCAATAACGTATGCAGTGCTCATAAATAGCCTTTCTGATGAATGTCTGATTTTTAATAATTATTGTGTGAATTAATTATGACATTACTTGAGTCAATGTCATTTATGACTGCTACTTCGGAGTTTGAGCAGCAAAATGCTGAGAGCTAAGGCGAAGGTCAAGGCATTGGCCAAGATCAAAGGCCACTTTTCAATAATGAGGCCATAGATAAGCCATAAGCCAACGCCTACAGTAAATAAGCTATACATGCCCAGCGAGATTCCAGAGAGATCTCGGGTGCGCCAGGATTGAATGGCCTGGGGCAGAAAAGAAATCGTCGTCAAAAATGCAGCGCAGTAGCCAATGATCTCAATCTGATGTGGCAGTAAATTCATGCATCTACTGTTTTGTATTTAAGCCGGCCTTACGGGATTCGATTTCTTTATTAATTGCTGCAAGGGTTTTTGCGTCAGGCGTCTTCCAGTTACCACCTGCTTTATTAGCCATGTAGGCTACGGCATCAGAAAACGTTTCAATTGTCATATTCGGATTACCCCCTTTAGCAGGCATCTGCCTTACGCCGACATAAGCATGCGCTGTGAGAGTCACTTGACCCTCGGCAATCAATGGAGCCCACTTGGTCTTGTCACCAAACTTGGGGGCATTTAAAACGCCAGAGCCATGGCATGCAGCGCAAACCTGTTTATAGGTATTTTCACCTGGCTCAGCGAATGCATTCAAGCTCAGAGCAAAAGCAGAGGAAAATAATAAGGGGCGAAGAGATAAATTCATACGGGCACCAACGGGGAGTTAATTGTTATATATGACAATTTATCTCAATTTTGTATTGAATGCCCAATTAAGTACTAGGCTAAGCCAAAGTAGCTCGCAACCCGATAAGTAATAAAGGCTGCCAAATAGGCCAAGCCAAAAAGATAGCTCAGCATGATGATTGGGATCTTCCATCCGCCCGCTTCTCTTTTGACGGCAGCTATCGTTGAGAGGCACTGGGGAGCAAAGACAAACCAAGCCAAAAGTGATAAGGCTGTAGCTAGACTCCAGCCTGAAGAGATCAGGGGTACCAAAGCATCGGCAGCATCAACACCAGAGCTAGATAACGCATACACGGTTGCCAAAGAGCTCACCACCACTTCTCGCGCTGCCATACCAGGAACTAAAGCAATGCTGATTTGCCAATTAAATCCAATCGGCGCGAAAACTACCGCTAAGGCCTGACCCATCATTCCCGCAATACTGTACTGAATAGGTGAGCCAGTCGCATTTTCCGCGGGAAGCGGGAAACTCGAGAGCGCCCATAGACAGACCGTCATGATCAGAATAATTCCACCAACGCGGCGCAAGAAAATTTCAGCACGTTGCCAAAGACCAATTGCCAAATTACCTAAGCGTGGCAAGTGATAACTCGGCAACTCCATCATCAAGGCATTGAGCTGAAACTTTTCACTGGTAAAGCGTTTGAGTATCCAGGCTACCGCCATAGCACCAGCAATACCGGCAACATAGAGCAAGAATAAAACCAGGCCTTGCAAATCCAAGCCCGCCCACAATTTGCGCTCAGGAATAAAAGCAGAAATTAATAAAGCATATACAGGCAGGCGTGCTGAGCAAGTCATCATCGGCGCAATCAAGATCGTCACCAAACGATCGCGTGCATTGGAGATGCTGCGCGTAGCCATAATTCCAGGGATGGCACAGGCAAAGCTAGATAAGAGCGGGATAAGTGATCTACCTGATAGCCCAACCCGCCCCATCAATCGATCTAATAAGTAAGCGGCCCGAGGCAGGTAGCCAGACTCTTCCAAAATCAGAATAAAGAAATACAGAATCAAAATCTGCGGCAAGAAAATCAATACTCCGCCAGCACCAGCCAAAATACCATCCAACAGTAAGCTACGCAGCCAATTATTTGGCAGCAATTGAATTAATAAAGCACCTAACCAATCTACCCCAGCTTTAATCAGCTCCATTGGCAAGGTGGCCCAACTAAATACTGCCTGGAAAATGAAGAAGGGCACTATAGCTAGGATGATCGGGCCAAAAACCGGATGCAGCAATACAGAATCCAGACGATCACTCAAGCGATCGGGAATAATTTGATCTAGACCTAGATTTTGTAAAACACGTTGAACCTGTATGTTGTCAGACTCAGTATGCGCCGTATGATCGATAGCAGTTTCAATACCCTCATCTATATTGCTCGCACTTAAAGCGGATAAGTTTTTCCAATCCAGCTCACTCAAATAGTGTTTGAGCTCATCAGCACCATTAGCATGAACGCCCACCGTTGCAACAACGGGCAAACCTAACTCTTGAGACAAGGCTGCTGCATCGACATTCAAGCCTTGACGCTGAGCAAGATCTACCATGTTGAGTACTACAACACAGGGCAAGCCTAAGCGCTTTGCAGATAAGACCAAGCGTAAATTGCGCCTGAGGTTCATGGCATTGAGAACACAAAGCACGAGGTCTGGGCGCTTTTCGCCTTGGGCCTTGCCATGAAGCACGTTACAAGTGACTCGCTCATCTAAAGAGCGCGGATAGAAACTATAGGCACCTGGAAGATCCAGAATGCGAATGACTTTTTCGGATTCAAGGGTTAAGCGCCCTTCTTTTCTCTCAACAGTAACACCAGAATAATTGGCGACCTTTTGACGACTACCAGTCAGCAAATTAAAGAGCGCAGTTTTTCCGCAATTGGGATTGCCCAACAATGCGACCAGCGGCTCGCTTGGATAGAAATGGATCTGCGTTTCAGACATGCTTAAAGAATTTCTACCTCAACCAATCGTGCTTCAGATTCTCTTAAGGCAAATGTCGATGATCCAACTCGAATCAATATAGGGCCCTGACCCAACAATCCCTTGCGCAACACTTCCACCTGCTCACCAGGAAGAAAGCCAATATCCTCTAATTGACCGCGAATATCCTCACGTTGATCGCCAGTAGTGGCGATCCTGCTAACACGGGCTCTGACGCCCGGGAGGATTTCTTCAAGGTTCACGTCTAAATTGATGGGATTGATAAATCAATTATATGCCCACATGAGAATGAATATCATTCTCTAGGAGCGTGTAGAGGCTCAATCATCGCCTAATTACTAGGCCGCCATCTTGATTTAAAACAAAAAAATTGACTTAGTCTCGTCAGGGAACGGAATATCCGTTATTACGCAGGATCTGCCTAGCAACGGATCCTTGCAGGTAGTCATAAAGCGCAATAGCAATGGGCGCTGGATCTCGCTTTAAAACCATGCGCTGTTTAATCGGAGCATATAAATTATCAGGCAAGGCAATATATTGAATTTGTTGAGACAGCTCCGAAGACTTTGCTAGAGATAAAGCGGTAATACCAACCTTGGCGGCTCCGGTGCTCACGTAGACGGCAGCAATGGAAATGTTTTCTGCAAATATCACTCCACTCTGCAGCTCATCCCATAAACCGATTACCTGAAGATATTGAACAGAAGCTCTGCCATAGGGAGCCAAATCTGGATTGGCGATCGCAATCTTCTTAGCGCTTCTCAGCAAAGATTGAATGCTATCCGGATCAGAACTTAAACGAAGACCAGTTGCTGCATTGTTTATCAAGGCCAAGTGCCCGGATGCATAAACTACTCCACGATCTCGAGTTAAGCCCGCTTCAACCAATTTCAGTGGATAGGCCTCGTCTGCAGAAATGAATAACTCATATGGGGCACCATGTCTCATCTGACTTGATAGATTGCCCGATGATCCATAAACAACGCGAATATTTTTACTTTGGGGGTTACTCTGCTGAAAGCCTTTAAAGATCTCTTCAAATGCAGGCTTAAGATTGCTTGCCACTGCGACCGTGACGGATTGCCCATAGGCAATAGAGCTCAGAAAACTCCAAGCGATAAAACCCAATACGCAAATGCTTTTGATCATGGGGTTAGTTTATAACCAACCGGCAATCCGCTTATTAAGTCCAATCGATTTATAACCAGGTGTTTCCCCGGAGAGCGTACGAATCTTCCGAATGAGTTTGGCAAGCTCTCTATTAGCGCTCAGCTCTTCACCCATGGCTAGGAAAAAGATTTCGTCTTTCAGTTGAATAAAGTCGAGGCCGTTCTCAATCGCCACACTTTTGACGCCCATGCCCGCGTCCACCTTCTTAGCCAATATCGCCATCGCAATTGCAGAGTGAGTGAACTCCTCATTCTCATAACCCTTAATACGATGCGGATCAATGCCTTCCTTAGTCAAGATGGTATCGAGTAGCAGACGCGTACCAGAACCTTTCTGACGATTAATAAAGTGAATCTTGGGGCGTAATAAGTCCTTAGGTCCATTAATATTTTGGGGGTTACCCTTAGCGACCATCAAGCCTTGAACGCGCTTCATCACCGGAAAGATTTGCATCCCCTCTTTTTTCAGGCGCTTTGCAATAATTTGTGAACTTTGCTTGTCTGATACATGGAGGCCCGCAATATCCACTTCATAGTTAAATAGGCGCTCTAGCGCCTCGCCCGATCCCGCCGTAATTAATTCAAAACCACCGATATCTAAAACCGATTTTTGAATAATGGGGTCGCTACTGCTGGCAAGCCGCCACTGTTTTTTTGCCTTCACTCTAAATTGAGCAAAGCCCTCTTCTAGATGAGACAGGCTAGTCTGACCCAGGCGCATTGTTTTTTGATCAAAATCATCGGTAAATTGAATTAGGTATCTGGCGTATTCAGAAAGCTCGGATCCATGCCCCCTCACCCGATCTATCAATTTAAAGCCTAAGGCCTCCTCAACATCGTTGAGCTTTTGCCAAACGTTTCTATAGGAGAGGCCCACCTTCTTACAGGCGGACATCAAAGTTTTGCCATGCTCAATGTCTTTTAAAAGACTGGTTAGCCAGACTAAGTCCACAACAGCCGGATCTTTGGCGTTCTTGTTACCAAAAATAAGGGTGGGTCGGATCTGAATTCTCATATGTAATTTTTTGCATATTGATGTTTTGTAATATGACAGATCTTAACTGAACCCTATTAAGGAAGCGAATTCAGATGAAATTCTCATTAACCCGAATACTGGCATCTGCCATTACTGCCCTAGCACTTTTAAGCAATACTGCTTATGCCCAAGAGAAAAGCATTGTTGTGTCATCCACAACTTCTACTGAGCAATCTGGTCTCTTTGGATTTATCTTGCCAATCTTCAAAATGAAAACCGGTATCGATGTCAAAGTGGTTGCCGTTGGAACTGGCCAAGCTTTGGATATTGGTCGTCGTGGCGACGCTGATGTGGTGTTTGTTCATGACAAACCTGCTGAAGAAAAATTTGTAGCCGAGGGCTACGCTACAAAACGCTACGAAGTGATGTACAACGACTTTGTATTAATTGGACCTAAATCAGATCCAGCGAAAATTGGTGGTGGCAAAGATATCAAAGATGCGATTCAGAAAATTGCAGCTGCACAAGCACCATTCGTATCACGTGGTGATAAGAGCGGTACGCATGCTGCCGAATTACGTTACTGGAAAGATGCGGCCATTACGGTTGCACCTAGCGCCTGGTACAAGGAAACTGGATCTGGCATGGGCCCTGCTCTCAATACCGCATCTGCAATGAATGGCTACATCTTGGCTGATCGCGCTACTTGGCTTTCTTTTAAGAACCGCGGTGATTTAGTAATCTTGGTTCAAGGCGATCCAAAGCTATTTAATCAGTATGGCGTGATGTTAGTAAACCCAGCTAAATTCCCGCATGTGAAAAAAGCTGAGGGGCAAGCATTTATTGACTGGATTACTTCCAAGAATGGGCAAGACGTCATTGCAAGCTATCAAATTGGTGGTGAGCAGCTGTTTTTCCCGAATGCAAAAAAGCAATAGGGTTGCATGAATTTCATCAATTAGGACAAAAGGCCCGCATTGCGGGCCTTTTTATTTACCGCTCCAGCATTTTTCAATGCTGAATTAGTTTTTACTTATTTCTTTGGTGTTACGAAACCAATTGCTGTGTCGTCAACGAACTCAACCATCACGTCGTCACCAGCCTTGAATTTCTCAAGACCTAAAACGCTTTGGTCTACTTTAACTTTTTGCTTCTCGCCTGATGGCAATGTAAATGTCACGATACGAGTTTTTGCATCGATTGTGCTGATCTTCACTGTTGCATAAATAGTATCAGTAGTCTCTTCAAATGGCTTAGCAGAACCCTTGCCAGCGATCACTACTGAACGAACACCTGAAGCACCTGGTTTTGCGCCCTTAGGAGCAGTAACCAAACCAACTGCAATCGCTTGAGCATGCTCAACAACAAACACATCGCCCTTTTTCACTTTATCCAAATCATTTACTTGCTTGGATACATTCATTTGAGCCAAGTTACCGTTAGCGTCCTTAAGAACAACGATGCGATTCTTTACGTCTACCGAATCAACAGTAGCTGTCAATACAACCGCTTCAGCTGCCAAAGGCAACATTTTGCTGGTGCTTGAGCAAATACTGAACCTGCAACAACTAAACCGAGTGAGGCAACTAATGTAGCCAATAAAGATTTCTTCAAGATAACTCCTAAATAAAGGTTTGTGAGGGGCGCCAACCCTCTGGCACCACCAATTCATTTTTACCATGAAGTGGCTTACTTATAAGCTTTAGGGCTAATATTTGAAGCCAAAAAAGGTGCAATTTGCTACATTTGAGGCTGAATGGCCAATGTGCCCCCACATATAGATAGCAGAGAGATAAACGCGTGATCTTGATTAAATCCTGGCTAGATGGCAAGGAAGAGGCCTACTCCGTTCGAAAACGCGTCTTTATTGATGAGCAAGGCGTTCCGGAAGAGATGGAGCTCGACGAGTACGACCTGCTCGCACAGCATGCTCTAGCCTATCTGGACTCAGAGTGCATTGGGACGGCCCGCCTTGTTACCTTACCTGGGAGCGTTGGCAGAATTGGACGCATGGCGGTATTGCCGATGCATCGAAGACGGGGAATTGGGAGAAGATTACTCAGCGCCTTGCTAAAGCTCAGCAAATCCCAGGGTATTACCCAACTGGAATTACATGCCCAACTGTCGGCCATCCCGTTTTACGAGCAATTTGGGTTTATTGCACAAGGTGATATCTACGATGAAGCCGGCATTGCACATCGCGATATGATTCTATATATCTAAAAGTAACTCATTCCTATGACCCAATTAAGCAATCCCCCTTTCCTCTTTCGTGTTTGCTACTCGGATACCGATGCAGCAGGATTTGTATATCACGCGCGGTATTTGGAGATCTTTGAAAGAAGTCGCTCTGAGTGGTTACAGAAAAGAGGCTTAAGCCCAACAAAATTGGTCAATGAATTTGGGATCGTTCTTCCCGTCCGAGAAATCACGATGAACTTTCATAGGCCGGGGCGATTAGATGACCTTTTAAGTATTGATCAAGTCATCGAGCATCGGGGTCGCACCCAAATTGCGGTGAAGCAAACTGCGAAACGTATTGTTGAAGGATTGGAGCCGGAGCTTCTTGCTACCGCATTACTGCATATTGTCTGTGTTGACACTACCACCCTAAAGCCGAAGGGTCTGCCTGAATGGCTCTTTGCATCAGATCAATAACATCACTATTTAAGAGAACTCAATGCAAGAAGGCAAGCTACTGACTTTTGTTAAGGAACTCGCAACGCTTCTCGAGAGCAAACCCAGTGAGGAAATTGTTTTCTCTAAAGGCAAAAAGCTCTTAGAAAACTTAATTCAGGTTGACGATTGGTTGCCAGAGGAGTTTTGCAAACCGCATCCTCAGCACTACCAGCAGTACTTGCTATATGCAGATCCGCTGGATCGCTTTTCAGTAGTCAGCTTTGTTTGGGGTCCCGGTCAAAAGACCCCACTACATAACCATACCGTCTGGGGCATGATTGGCCAGTTGCGAGGACAAGAACGCAGTGCTGACTATTACCAACAGGCTGATGGCAGCTATAAAGCCGATGAGTCATCCCTTTGCCAGCCAGGTCGAGTTGCCACCGTATCCCCTGATACGCATGACATCCACGTAGTTGAGAACGCTTTAAAAAACCAAACTTCAATCAGCATTCATGTTTATGGCGGAAATATTGGCCGCATCCAGCGAGCGGTGTTTGACCCTATTACAGGCGCAGAAAAATTATTTATTTCGGGATATGCCAATTCGGTAACGCCAAATCTTTGGAATACGGCCCAATAGCTTAAAATAGAGGCTCTTCCTGCAAACACTGCAAGTGTGGCAGCTCACCCCATTGGCCGGGATAGTCGTTTAATTGAATACGGGCCAATATTTATTTGGTCCCTATGTTATTTACAGATCTTGGTTTATCAGAATCCATTCTTCGCGCCATTAACGAAGAAGGCTACACCAGCCCTACCCCCATTCAAGAAAAATCTATCCCTGCCGTATTAAAGGGTGGAGATTTACTTGCCGCAGCTCAAACTGGTACCGGTAAAACTGCTGGCTTTACTTTACCGATTCTTCAGCGCCTTAGTACCACAGCTAAAGTTGGTGGCAAGCGTCAATTACGCGTATTGATTTTGACTCCTACCCGCGAGTTAGCCGCTCAAGTTCAAGAGTCCGTTGTGACCTACGGCAAATACACAGGCCTTAAATCTACTGTGATCTTTGGTGGTGTTGGCGCGAACCCCCAAATCAAAGCAATTGCTGCAGGTTTAGATATTTTGGTGGCAACACCAGGACGCCTCCTTGATTTAATGTCACAGAATTGCGTCTCACTCGCCAATATTGAAATCCTCGTCCTTGACGAAGCAGATCGCATGTTGGATATGGGCTTCTTGCGTGATATCAAAAAGATTTTGGCTGCATTGCCAAAGCAACGTCAGAACTTACTGTTTTCAGCGACCTTCTCGACCGAGATCAAAGCATTGGCTGATGGCTTACTGAATTCACCAGCATTAATTGAAGTGGCACGCAGCAACAGCACCAATGAAGCAATTGCTCAGCTGATTCATCCAGTAGACAGAACTCAAAAGCACCCTTTGTTGGCACATCTGATTAAAACCAATCAGTGGCAGCAGGTTCTCGTATTTACTCGCACTAAGCATGGTGCTAATAAATTAGTTACCCAGCTGGAAAAAGACGGCATTACTGCGATGGCGATTCATGGCAATAAAAGTCAGAGCGCGCGCACCAAGGCTTTAGCAGAATTTAAAGATGGAAAGATCACCGTACTAGTTGCGACCGATATTGCAGCGCGTGGTATCGATATCGATCAACTCCCCCATGTCGTGAACTATGACTTACCAAACGTATCCGAAGATTATGTTCACCGTATCGGCAGAACTGGTAGAGCTGGCTCAAATGGTGTTGCAGTTTCTTTGGTCTGCGTTGATGAACATCAAATGCTCCGTGACATTGAAAAGCTCATCAAGCAAAAACTGCCACAAGAAATGATTGCTGGATTTGAGCCGGATCCAAATGCCGTAGCGCAACCAATCCAATTGCGCAGCCAACAACACCAACAATCACGTAAGCCTAGGCCAGGCAATGCTGGTGGCAATGGTGGAGGCAAGCCGGCTGCTAAGCGCGGAAGCCCGCCTAAGCGCAGTTTCAATCGCTAATATTAGTAAAATTACTTCTAATACTTAGATACATTTTGCAATACTTAAGCACTTTAAAAACATGACTATTACTCGTCGCTCTGCTATTAAAACTATCGCCGGTGTATTTGCACTACCGACACTGAACCCAATTGCAGCCGCCTTTGCTCAAAGCGCACCTAATTGGACTACCTATGAAATTACTACCGAGGTAACGTTAGAGTCGCCTAATGGTGCTGCAGAGGCGTGGATCCCACTACCCCTGGTAATGGATACAGACCACTTTAGAACCATCGCTATCAAAACAGATAGCCCGGATCCTAAGGCGGTAAGCAAGATTTATGAGACTCCAGATAAACAAGCGCGCATGATGTGGACTCAGTGGGATAAGTCAGCCACAAGCCATACCGTTCAAGCCTCTATGTTGGTTAGCACGCGTAATCGTCATTTAGAGTTAGCCACCCCAAGTCCAGCTTTAAAGCTATCCAAGGAAGAACAGAAGTTCTGGACACGTGGTACGAAATACTTACCAACAGACGGTATTGTGAAAGCTACGGCACAGAAATGCATCGCCAACCTACCCGCAAATGCTACGGATGTTGAAAAAGCGAAGGCTATCTACAACTGGGTGGTAGACAACACGCATCGCAATCCTAAAACGCGTGGTTGCGGCCAGGGCGATGTGAAGCTCATGCTGGAAACAAATAATCTTGGAGGCAAGTGTGCCGATATTAATGCTGTCTTTGTTGCGCTAGCTCGTTCAGTCGGTATTGCTTCGCGCGATGTGTATGGTATTCGTATTGCAGACTCTGCACGTGGCTATAAGAGCTTAGGTAAGGCTGGCGATATCACTAAGGCGCAGCATTGCCGTGCTGAGTTCTACGCCGCAGGCTTTGGCTGGGTTCCAGTTGACCCTGCAGACGTTCGCAAAGTAATCCTTGAAGAAACTGGTGGTCTAGCTGTAAATGATCCCAAAGTATTGGCAATTCGTGACTACCTATTTGGAAACTGGGAAATGAACTGGATGGCCTACAACTATGAACATGACATCACCCTTCCCGGCTCCAAGCTTGGCAAAAATGGTGAGATTCCATTCTTGATGTATCCCCAAGCGGAAAATAAAGAAGGTCGCTTTGATTCTCTGGATCCAGATAACTTCAAATACAAAATTACTAGCCGTCGCATTAGCTAATTTGTATTGAATACATCCAAAGTGAAAAATGGCTCACTGCAAAAGACAACGAGAGGCATCGCCCTCTCGTTTCTAATTGCGTTCATCGGTCTGATTCAATCCAATTTGGCGTTCGCTGAATGGCGAGCACCCAGCTATGCAGGACTTACTCAAACACCCCCAATTGAACTCAACAATCTTTCAGGGCAAGCAGTAGATTTAAGCAAGCTCAAAGGTAAGGTTGTATTGGTTAATTTTTGGGCAAGCTGGTGTGAGCCTTGTCGAGAAGAATTTGGGGAATTGATACATCTTCAAGAAAAATATGGGCCCAAGGGTTTTAAAGTATTAGCCATTAATCTTGCCGAAATGAAGCCTCGAATCATCCAGTTTCTCAAAGGTAATAACATCCCAGATAGTTCCATTGAAATCCTATTGGATCGCAATAGCGTAAGCTACAAGAATTGGCATGCACGAGGTCTTCCTACAAGCTTTTTGATTGGCAGGACTGGTAAGGTTGAAGGTGTTTGGGTTGGATCAATTGATAATGCCGATAGCGATGAAGTCAAGGGTAAGATTGAGTCCCTGCTTCGCCAGCAATAAACTCCCGCAATAACTCGTAAATCATCATCACGACCGACACCATGACCATCCCATCACAAGAACCCCGCTTAACCTCCTTATCTCATGGCGGCGGTTGCGGTTGCAAGATTGCTCCCGGCGTTCTTTCAGAAATCCTGAAAAGTGTTCCGCAGCTACCTTTTCCAAAAGAACTTTTGATTGGTATTGAAACTTCTGATGATGCTGCCGTATATCAAATTAACGAGTCTCAGGCGATTGTTGCCACAACCGATTTCTTTATGCCTATCGTTGATGATCCTTTTGACTTTGGCAAGATTGCCGCCACCAATGCCATCAGTGATATTTATGCGATGGGCGGTACTCCGCTATTTGCCTTAGCCCTTGTCGGCATGCCGATTAAAGTACTTTCGAATGCAACGATTGCACGCATTCTTGAAGGTGGAGCAGAAGCTTGTAGATCAGCAGGTATTCCCATTGCCGGTGGACATACGATTGATTCTGTTGAGCCTATCTATGGTTTAGTTGCAATTGGTATTGTTGATCCTAAGCGCGTTAAGAGCAATGCGGCCGCTCAGGCTGGAGATGTATTAATTTTAGGTAAGCCACTGGGCGTCGGCATCTTATCGGCAGCCCTTAAAAAAGATCTTCTGGATGACGCTGGCTACCAAGAGATGATTGCTAACACGACCAAGTTAAATTCTGCAGGTCCTGATCTTGCAAACCTACCTGGCGTCCATGCACTAACTGACGTTACTGGTTTTGGCCTTGCTGGCCACACCTTGGAATTAGCACGAGGCTCTAAGCTCACCGCTCAAATTCTCTGGAATCAGGTTCCCCTGCTTTCTAATGTTCATAGCCTAGCTGATCAAGGCGTCATTACTGGCGCATCAGAGCGTAACTGGGAAAGCTATGGAGCTGAAGTTCGTTTACCGGAGGAATTTAGCCCTGCACAGCAAGCGCTTCTAACGGATCCTCAAACCAGCGGCGGCCTACTCGTCTCCTGTAGTGCAGATGCAGTGAATACTGTTTTAGAAATCTTTAAACAGCATCACTTCGCTAGCGCCTGCGTCATTGGGCAAATGACGAATAAACAAAATCAGCATCTAGAAGTTTTGCCTTAATCCGCCTTTAGATTAAAGACGCTCGAGAAATCAAGCTGGCCGTTGCCTGCCTTGCTGTGTGCTTCGTACAGCTTGCGGGATAACTCCCCCAATGGAACACTTGCCTCTAGATCACCAGCATTTTCAGTGGCCAAGCCCAAGTCTTTCAGCATCAGGTCCACACCAAAGCCCCCTGCATAGCCTTTTGAGGATGGCACGTTTTCCATCACCCCAGGACACGGGTTGTAGAGTTCTAAGGCCCAATTGCGACCAGAGCTCTTGGACATGATGTCAGAGAGTACTTTGGGATCCATGCCATTAGCAATTCCTAAGCGCAATGCCTCGCTTGTTCCCAGCATCTGAATACCGAGCAGCATGTTGTTGCAGACCTTGACGGTTTGCCCACTTCCACTTGCGCCCGCATGAAAGATATTCTTGCCCATCTTTTCTAATAATGGTCGAGCGCACTCAAGAGCGGAAGCATCGCCGCCCACCATAAAGGTTAAGGTTCCCGCCTGAGCCCCCGCAGTTCCACCAGATACCGGAGCATCGATCATGGCAAAGCCCTTGGCTTTTGCGGCAGCAGCCACAGCCTGCGATACCTTCGGGGAAATCGTAGAGCAGTCAATGAATAAAGCTTTCGGATTAGCAGTAGCAAGTAAGCCGGTATCGCCCAGATACAAAGCCTCAACATGGCGTGAGGCTGGGAGCATGCTAATGATGACATCTGCATCCTTGGCGGCCTCTGATGCACTTTGCTCAGGAATGCCACCGTCAGCCTTGAAGGCATCAAGCTGGGACTGCACCAAATCAAAGCCATGGACTTGATGCCCTGCTTTCATTAAATTCAGAGCCATTGGCAGACCCATATTACCCAAACCTAAAAATGCAACTTTCATATGCGCCTCGTATGAGATGGTGAAGTTCTAAGATCTCACTATAGCTTGCTTATAAACTTGCTGGATAAATTACCAGGAGCTGGCATGACTACTAAAGTGATTGGCCTGATTCAGTTAAATGAGCAGGAAGCATTTGAGGGGTACCGATCTCAAGTTGGAGATACCGTGGCCCTCTATCAAGGAAAAATTAGCTCTCGAGGAACATTCAATGCATTCTTCTGGAATGAATTGCATTGCGATTCGTTTAGTGCATTTGTCGAGCTGGAGTTTCCTGATTTGGAGCACTCACAGTCATGGGCTAATAGCCCTGAGTATCACAGCTTGCTAGCCATTCGGAGCAAGGCTATGAAACTCACTTTATTTTCGGTCAGCGTATAAAAATAAAGCCCGGCTCCTTTTGGGGGCCAGGCTGAATTCAATTCAGAGTAAGAAGAATTACTTCTTAGCTTCCATCGCTTCTTTAGCGGCTGTAATTTCTTTACGACGCTCTTTGCATGCACCAGCAATTTCTTGCAAAGCTTTACGAGCACGTGCAGCAGATGCCTTAACGCCTTTTTCAATAAACTTTTCGTTTTCCGCTTTGTAAGTTTCGAAAGCGGCCAACAATGTATCGTGTTGTGACATCTTGTCTCCTATATGTCTGATCAAAGTGTGAGTTTTGAGCTCGGAATCAGTATATCCCCAGAAAAACCAGAGAAATTCAAGGTAGCTATAAGGGATAACTCTTATATTTACCAAATCCTCTAAATTATGGAAAACTACTAAAAACTTGCGGAGACAAACGTGAAAATCAGAAATATCCTTGTTTTATTGGCTGGGGCATTACTTAGCCTCCAATCCTTTGCCCAAGCTAGCAATTGGCCAATCCCCAATAAGCCTATTACCTTTATTAATCCATTTCCCCCTGGTGGTGCTGTGGATGCTTTTGGGCGTCCCCTAGCAAAGCAGCTATCCACGCAAATGGGCACCTCAATCATTGTCGATAACAAAGGTGGCGCTGGTGGTACCGTTCGCTGCAAAAATGGCTCCAGATGGCTATACCTGGCTTCTTGGCGCAGTGCACCACTCGATTGCCCCAAGCATGCACACCAACCTGTCTTATGACATCACTAAAGATTTTGAGCCGGTTGCCATTATTGGCAGCGTGCCCCATGTCATCGTGGTCAACCCAACTAAGTTTCCGAAGATTGATCTGAAGTCGAATATTGAAGAAATTCGTAAGCATCCAGGTAAATACAATTACGCATCAACCGGTAATGGCACATCACAGCATTTGACTGGTGAATTATTTAAGATGCAAAACAAGCTGTACATCACGCACATCCCTTATCGCGGTACTGGCCCAGCTCTGCAGGATTTGGTAGCAGGTCAAGTGGATATGATGTTTGACACTCTGGCTGGTGCAGCCCCCTTCATCAAAAATGGTCAGTTTATTGCTGTTGCCGTAGCAACACGAAAACGTGTGGATGCCTTCCCTAATGTACCAACCGCGCAAGAACTTGGCATCAAAGACTTTGTGGTGTACATCTGGTATGCAAGGTGGGCGATCAAGGGAACACCAAAAGAGATCATCGACAAGATGAGTGCGGAAGTACAGACTGCCCTCGCCTCACCTGATATCAAAGAGCGTTGGGCAGCTATGGGTGCTACAGCCCCGAAAATGAGCAGCCCTGAATTAGCCCACTACATCAACCAAGAGATTGTTCGCTGGGCTGAAGTGGTAAAAAAATCCAACGCTAAATTAGATTAATACATAGATCAATAAGAAAAATAAAGAAGAGAATTTATGTCGATCAAAAAACGAGATTACGCATTTGTTAGAAACAAGCTCCTCAAAAAAGAAGAGATTGCATTATTGGATGTTCGCGAGGAAGACCCGCATGCACAGGAGCATCCTTTATTTGCAGCCAATTTTCCACTCTCTCGTATTGAAGTCGATGCACTGAGCAAGCTTCCCAGAAAAGATGTACCGATTGTCACCTTAGATGATGGTCAAGGAGATGCACAGCTCGCAGCCGAAAGACTTTCTGAGCTCGGCTATGTTGACGTTTCTGTATTTGAGGGTGGCATTAAAGCCTGGATAGCCTCTGGTGGCGAGGTATTTAAAGATGTCAACGTTCCCAGTAAATCTTTTGGTGAGTTTGTGGAATCCAAAAGACATACACCGTCCCTATCTGCGCAAGAAGTAAAGAAGTTAATTGATGAAAAGGAAGATGTGGTGGTAGTGGATGTCCGTCGCTTTGATGAATATCAAACCATGAGCATCCCTACCGGTATTAGCGTCCCCGGTGCTGAGTTGGTCTTACGCGTTCCTGAACTGGCACCAAACCCAAAAACCAAAATTATTGTGAACTGCGCAGGACGGACACGAAGCATCATCGGAACCCAATCTCTAATTAATGCAGGTATTCCAAATGAAGTGAATGCCTTGCGCAACGGCACCATTGGCTGGACCCTAGCTGGTCAAGAGTTGGATAAGGGGCAAAGTCGTAAATTCAAAGAAGTTAGCGAAGACACTGCCGAAGTTGCAGCTGACCGTGCGCGTAGTGTTGCTGATCAAGCTGGAGTTAAACGAGTAAAGCTTGCCGATATTGCGAAGTGGAAATTCCAAACTGAGCGAACGACGTATTTCTTTGATACCAGAACGCCTGAAGAATACGAAGCTGGACACCTTCCTGGATTTCGCTCCACTCCAGGCGGCCAGTTAGTACAAGAAACAGAAATGGTCGCCCCTGTTCGTGGCGCGCGTATTGTTTTGTCAGATCCTAGTGGAGTTAGGGCCAATATGCCAGCCTCCTGGCTTGCTCAGATGGCTTGGGATGTATACGTCATCGATGGCATCACAGCTTCAGATCTTACTGAAAAAGGCGCTTGGATTGCCCCTCTTCCAGCAGCACCGAAGATTCAAACCGTTGATGTCAAGACAGCTGCAGAATGGTTACAGGGTGAAAAGGACACCACCTGCATAGACCTCAGCACGCATGCGAATTATGTGAAGGGTCATATTCCGGGTAGCTGGTTTGCACTTCGCTCGCAATTCTCGAAGGCCTTAGAGCAATTGCCAAAGGCTAATCGTTATGTACTCACTAGCACTACAGGTGAGCTTGCTTTTTTTGCTGCCCCAGAAATTCAGGCACTAACAAAAGCAGAGATATGTGTATTGTCTGGTGGCAATAAGTCTTGGATTGATGCTGGCCTAGATATTGAAAAAGGTCCGACTCATTTAGCATCCCCGCCATTAGATCGTTACAAACGACCATACGAAGGAACTAGCGTAGATCCAGCAGCAATGCAGGCCTACCTAGATTGGGAATTTGGTTTGGTAGAGCAACTTGGCAAAGATGGTACCCATCACTTCTGGGTACTTTGATCCAAAATGGTGGTGCCGGTTTTGGCACCACCCTCTTATGAAATTTATGTACAAACCAATTACTCTGTTGATCCTATCTTTAGCGCTCGCTGCGTGCGGGAGAGAAACCTACACGACCTGGTCCTGCCTGGATAGCTCTGGCTCAAAGTCTGCCATGGTTCTCAAAAAGGCTCAGATGCAGTTTCAGGATCGGCAATACGATTACTGTGGAAGTCTAGGCCCCGTGAGTTACTTTGATTTACAGTGCCCCGCCCAGACCAAAGACTCGAGCTACAACTTTACCCCTGACACAGGAAAACTCATCAGCGGTACAAATGAATTTCAGTGTAATGCCCTCTAAAGAACAAAACCCACTCAATCCCAAGAAACTGCTTCTCACCAAATGGACGGCAGTCAAACCCATTCAGAAGCGAAAGCATTTTCTCGTAAGCAAAGTCATCCAACCAGAGCTTCCGGAGGGTGCAATTGAATTTATCGAGATCGAAGCGGTATTTGATAAAAAGATAAAGTTGATTCCCTGGCGTGAGCTTAAGGATTCCAGCATCTGGCTTCAGGGCTGGGTATAAAAAAGCCACCCTTCTCTCGGGTGGCTTTTTACTCCTTACCTTGCGTGAAGCTTGATTACTTAGATTTCTTCTTTGAATCCGAAGTTTTTCTATAGTCCTCGATATTTTTCTCGGCAGCATCTGCTACCTGATTCACAATTTTTCGACCCTCTTTAAACATCTTTTGCCCTGCTGTCGACATATCGTGAACCACCTTAGATAATTTATCTGCATGGCCAGGCAATTTATCCTCAACACCTTCGAGCCAGCCAACCAAAGAAGTGCGCACTTTTTCTAAATGCTTTTCAGTTCCATCAGCCGCATCATCGCCGATATCCCTGAGCACAGACTTCACTTTCTTTTGATATAAAGTCGCACGTTTTGCAGCTTCTTTCGTTGCGGATTCTTGTAACTCCTTGAGTCTAGCAAGATCGTTTTTAGCTGCAGACTTGGCGCTCTCCATCGCATTTTTCATACCCCACTGCATCTCTTCGAGATGGTGTGCGCTGAGTTCTTTAGCAGCATCCAGCAACTTATGGGAGTACTCAAATAATTCCTTCGCCTTTTCTTGTTGCCACGCTTGCATATCTTTCTTATCCATTACATCTCTCCCTTAGTTAAATTAGAGTGTTGACCCATTAAACCTATAGTTCAACTCTATACCCAAATCACGAACTTGCCAATTCCCTGCTTTATTGGCATTAAAATTAGCGCATGAGCGAACGAAAAAACCCTTACGAGATTATTGGTGGCGCAGGAAAGGTTGAAGAATTGGTTGACCGTTTCTACGATTTGATGGCGCTAGAAGAGCCCTTCGCAGAATTGCGAGCCATGCATTCAGAAGATCTCACGAGCTCAAGGGATAAGCTCAAGCTCTTTTTATCGGGATGGTTGGGAGGCCCAGACGTCTACTCCCCCAAATATGGTCACCCAATGCTGCGAGCTAGACATCTACCTTTCAAGATTGGCCTTAAGGAACGCAATCAATGGTTAGCCTGCATGTATCGTGCGATGGAAGATTGCGGTATTGATGGCCAGATCGGCGCTCAGCTAGAGGAATCTTTTTTCAATACCGCCGACTGGATGAGAAATCAGCCAAACTAAAATACTGATTAATTTATTCTGAGCTCTCTAGATTGATTGAGCGCATGCAAAGCCGCTAGCCCAGGCCCACTGGAAATTATGGCCACCAAGGTGCCCAGTGACATCAACACACTCCCCAATGAAATACAAGCCAGGCTGATTGCGAGCCATCATCGTTTGCCCGTCTAGGTCTTTGGTATCGACCCCACCCAACATCACTTCGGCCTTTTTCCAGCCCAGTGTTCCTGCGGGTTTTACTGACCAATTGGTGATGAGCTCTTTGAGCGCCTGACGGTCTTTTTTAGAAACTTCAGCCCACTTTTTACCCAAGAGATTTTTCTGCTCAGCAAATGCTTTTGCTAGGCGCAGTGGCATCACTGAGGCTAAGATATTTTCCGTGAGTTTGAGACGATTATCTTCGCTATCAAATAACTCGTCACAGGTAAATCGCCCATTGGCTTCGACTGCACCCAACCAGTCAATATGTATTGCCTCGCCCTCGGCCCAATAGCTACTCGCCTGCAAGACTGCGGGACCTGAAAGACCTTTGTGCGTTAAGAGTAGATCTTCATTAAAGCGGCAAGCGCCATAGCGATGACCCTTTGATCCAGAAGCAATCCGAACCGGCAAACTCAGGCCCGACAACTCAATCAAATTATCGAACTCACCTGAAGTAAATGACAGTGGCACCAATGCAGGACGTGGATCAACTACTTTCAATCCAAATTGCTTAGCAATATCTAAGGAATAAGCTGTTGCGCCAATTGCAGGAACCGGCAAGCCACCTGTTGCCATCACGATAGACTTGGATCTTTCTGTACCGGCATTGGTCTTCACAATCCATGTACCAGCTTCATTGGATATCGACTCCACCGAAACCGGGTGACGAATATCAACACGTCCCTTAGCGCACTCCCCTAGCAACATCTCGATGATCTGTTTGGCAGAGTCATCACAAAATAGTTGCCCCTGATGCTTCTCGTGATAGGCAATACGATAAGACTGTACTAGCTTAATGAATTCTTTTGCGGGGTAGCGAGCTAAAGCACTTTTTACAAAGTTCGGATTTAAAGAAAGGAAATTGGCTGGGCTACTATGCAGATTAGTGAAGTTGCACCGACCTCCACCACTGATGCGAATTTTTTCACACAAGACATCGGCATGGTCTAGTACTAATACTTTTTTACCGAGCTGACCAGCAACACCCGCACAAAATAATCCAGCTGCACCACCACCGATAATGATGGTATCCCAAGATTTAGTCATGGCTTACTTAAAGCGCTCAATGACTTCGGACGGAAGCTTGAGTTTTTGCATATGCAATCGGGTATAGGCTTGACGGAAATTCTTGGTCATGGAGATCATGACAGATGCTGTCCAAGCAAAAGCAAACATTCCTGAGAAGGCAATAATGACCGCCAACATTTTCCAGCCATTTGGCAGGAGGTCATCCATAAAGCCCATCGCCGTATAGGTGCTGCCACTAAACAAAATGCTCTCACCTAAGTTCGGCAGGAGATTAAATGCTCTCAGTGAAACCCCCCAAAGAATAATCTCAAAGATATGAATCAAAAATAAACACAGTACGCTGACATAAAACACGAAAGCCACCGAAGAGTACTTATGCTCTGAAGGATATAAAAAGGACTTTACCTCGTAGCGCTTTGCAATTTGAAGCAAGGCCACTCCATGTACCAGCATTACGACGAGAAGCATAGCAATGCCGAACAAATAGGCCGGCAAATCCAGTTGGGAGGTCAGGTGTACGGTATTAGAGATAGTCATAGTGTCTGAGTGCCCATTTTACAGTTCTCATGCGCATTTAGGCCAACTGATACCAGTCGCGAATCACTGCCCAAGCTTCTGGGGCAGTCTCTACAAAGTGGATTAAATCCACATCCACCTGGTCTATCACCCCATACTCCAGCATCCGCTTGAAGTTAACAACCTCTTGCCAAAATGTCTTTCCAACCAAAATAATTGGGAAGCACTCTACCTTTTTGGTTTGCATCAAGGTTAGAACCTCAAATAACTCATCAAAAGAACCAAAGCCTCCTGGATAGGCAACAATCGCTCTCGCCCTGAGCATGAAATGCATTTTACGAATGGCGAAATAGTGGAAACGAAAACTCAAACCAGGCGTGAGATAGGGGTTGGGATACTGCTCCCTGGGTAAGCTGATATTGAAACCAATACTCTGATCCCCAGCTTCAAAAGCACCACGATTTGCAGCCTCCATAATTCCGGGGCCACCACCGGTAGCAATATGTAATTTATTGCGATCTTCCGATTGGGTGGCGTTATAGCCAGCAACAATCGCTCCGAATTCTCTTGCAGAATCGTAGTACTTGCAGTGAAGCAATGCTTGTTTAGCCTCAGCTATGGCTTCCGGTGTTTTTGCATTTTTCTCTAACTCTTGCGCTTTTTCAGAGCTCACAAAGCGAGTGGACCCAAAGACTGTAATCGTGTGCTCTATGCCACGCTCATGCAGAAGTATTTCTGGCTTCAATAACTCCAATTGAAAGCGCAGACCTAAAGTTTCACGGCGAGCTAAAAAGGCTTGATCATCAAAAGCAAATCGATAGGAGTCTTCAGAAGTATCTTCCGCCAGTTGGCTTTTCTGGAGATTCAGAAAATCAGTAATCGTTTGGGAGTTATTTACAGGGAGTCTTGGACTCATATTTGGACCTTTATTCCAAGCTTTCATAATGGTGCATCTTAGATTCCAAGCATCATCAGCAAGCCGATTGCCTCCAGAGATACACCATCTAAATTAGTATTACTACCTAGAATATTGCATTAATTTGGCATCTAGGGCTTATTCGGATTTACCGCCAGCGCTTCAGGAGTTAATATTAGAAGATATTAACCAAACCGAAGGAAAAGCAATGAGCAACCGTTCAATCATCATCATGGTACTAGTATTAGTTGGTGCCACAGCCTATTTACTCCTCAAAGGCGACGGCGACATTGATATGGGTGGCGAGAAGCATGGTGCTGAAGCAGCACACATGGAAGAAGCTAAGAAAGATGCTCCTGCAGCTCCAGTTGCACCTGCAGCAGCTCCAGCAGCTGACGCTAAGAAATAATCTCTTCTAGAGAAAAATAAGCCGCGGTTCGCCGCGGTTTTTTTATAACTATTTTTATTCACCCTCCTCTCTCAATGAATAAACTCGACCCTTCATTACTCAGCTCTTTTGTCCCAACAGGCAGCTTGCGAGTTGGCATCAATTTAGGTAATCCGCTGTTGGCCAGCTTAGATGGAGATGTCCCCAAAGGCATTACTGTCGACATAGCAAATCACATTGCAAGCAAGCTACAGCTTCCCATTACTTTTACCTGCTATCAAATGGCGGGTGCTACGGTTGACGCTGTTAAAGCAGGAGATGTGGATTTGGTATTTGTGGCAATTGACCCCGTTCGTGGAGCCGACATCAGCTACACCCCTGCATACATCCAGATTGAAGGCGCCTATATGGTCAAGGAGTCCTCGCCATTGACGAAGAATGAAGATGTTGATGTGTCTGGCAATGAGATTGTTGTGGGCAAAGGCAGTGCTTACGATCTTTACCTTACCCGTGAAATCAAACAAGCCGCCCTGCTACGTTCCGCCAATTCTCAAGCAGTGGTGGATAACTTTATGTCCGGATCCGGGAATGTTGCCGCCGGAGTGAAGCAGCAACTAGAGAGTGATGCACAACGTTATGAAGGATTGCGCATGCTGCCCGGTAGATTTATGGTGATCAATCAAGCTATTGGCACACCTAAAGCGCGAGTCGATTTTGAAAAGGTCACTGCTTACCTCAGTAGTGTGATTCAAGAACTAAAAACTTCTGGGTTTATTGCTGAGGCAATGCTTCGTCACAAGGTTCAAGGCGCAAAAGTGGCTGATTAAGTATCAGCAAGTGTAGGTATGTAAGCGCTCTGGAATAATGACATTCTTCCACTCTAACTCTTCCCGGATTGATTGAGCCAAGACGGCAGAAGCCTCGGGCTCTCCATGAACTACAAATACGGATTGCGGTGCTGATTTAAAACCTCGCAACCAATCCAATAGTCCAGCCTGATCCGCATGGGCGGATAAGCCACCAATCGTATGAATCGAAGCGCGAACCGCAACTTCTTCACCGAAGAGGCGTACCTTAGCAGCCTTATCCACCAAGCGACGACCTAAGCTGCCATAAGCCTGAAATCCAGTAATGACAATTGCATTTTGTGCGCGCGGCAAATTATTCTGCAGATGATGAACAATTCGCCCCGCATCACACATGCCGCTCGCTGAAATAATAATCGCCCCGCCCTTGATTTTATTTAGCGCCTTAGATTCTTCTACGTCCGCTATAAATCTCAAATCCACCGCACCTGGGTTCTTTTTGAACCACTCAAAAGTTGACTGTGACTCTTTGTCCAACTGCGAAAAAAAATGCTGAGTCAAATGCGTAGCGGCAGTTGCCATTGGAGAATCAACCCAAATACTGAGATGAGGCAACACATTGCGCTTCACCAAATCAATCAATAGAAACAAAATCTCTTGAGTACGACCCACAGCAAACGCAGGGATCACAATATTGCCATGCGCACTCAAGGTGCTGGTTACGACATCAATTAGTTCAGACTCGGTATCCGCCAATGTTTTATGTAGTCGATCACCATAGGTTGACAGAACTGGCTCAGCAAATCTGAACACCCCGATAAGTGAATTCTCTGCTATTTTGATAGGCCTCATAGGCCAGAAAGTAGAGAGAGTAAATGGCAAGACGACCAAGACGTACCCACTCACCCAAGT
>NZ_JBIIPA010000039.1:0-12138 GCF_044342855.1 Polynucleobacter sp. | reverse complement strand
ACCAAGGCCAGCTGGTAAGCGGCGAAAGAATTAGGAGAACTCATGAGTATCAGCGATCCAATCGCCGACATGTTGACAAGGATCCGCAATGCGCAAGCAGTGCAGAAACCCGTAGTCTTGATGCCGTCGTCAAAAGTTAAAGTAGCTATTGCAAAAGTCTTGCAGGATGAAGGTTATATCGATAGTTTTGAAATCAAAGGTGAAGCAGCTAAGCCAGTGCTACACATTGAACTCAAATACTATGCAGGCCGTCCTGTTATTGAGCGTATTGACCGTGTTTCTACACCAAGTCTACGTATCTACAAAGGCCGCCACGACATTCCTGAAGTGCTGAATGGCTTGGGCATTGCAATTATTTCAACCCCACAAGGCGTAATGACAGACCGCAAAGCACGTGCAAACGGCGTTGGTGGTGAAGTTATTTGCTACGTCGCGTAAGGAGAGAAATATGTCCCGCGTTGGTAAATCACCTATTCCAGTCCCTAAGGGCGCTGAGATCAGCATCAACGGTGCAAACATTACTGTTAAAGGTCCATTGGGTACTTTGACACATAACTTGCATCCTTCTGTTGGTTTGAAACAAGAAGATGGCGTATTGACAGTTGTTTTAAATAACGACACACCAGAAGCTGGTGCACAGTCAGGTACAGCCCGTGCTTTAGTAGACAACATGGTTGTTGGCGTAACTACTGGCTTTGAGCGCAAGCTCAGCTTGGTAGGCGTTGGTTACCGTGCTGCTGCTCAAGGCGAATCATTGAAGTTGCAGTTAGGTTTCTCACACGACATTATTTACAACCTGCCAAAGGGTGTAAAAGCTGAGACCCCAACTCAAACTGAAATCATTATTAAAGGTTCCAACAAGCAGCAGGTTGGCCAGGTTGCAGCTGAAATTCGCGCATACCGTTCACCAGAGCCATACAAAGGCAAGGGTGTTCGCTACGTGGATGAAGTTGTACATCTGAAAGAAACTAAGAAGAAGTAAGCGAGATTAAAAAATGAATAAAGACGAATCCAGACAACGACGCGCTAGGCAGACTCGTATTCGCATTGCCGAAGCATTGGCAAATCGCTTAACAGTTATCCGTAGCAATACACATATTTCTGCACAGGTATATAGCCCATGTGGAACCAAAGTTGTAGCAGCTGCTTCAACAATGGAAAAAGATTTGCGCCAAGCGATCAAAAACGGCGGCAATGCTGAAGCTGCAAAACAAATCGGCAAGTTGGTTGCTGAGCGTGCTGTTAAGGCGGGCGTTGTTGATGTTGCTTTTGATCGTTCTGGTCATCGTTACCACGGCCGTATTAAGGCCTTAGCTGAAGCTGCGCGTGAAGCCGGCCTGAAGTTCTAATAGGGTTTAGGAAAAAACATGGCAAAAATGCAAAACAAGATGCAAAACGAAGAGCGTGATGATGGTCTTCGCGAGAAGATGATTGCTGTTAATCGTGTAACTAAAGTGGTTAAGGGCGGTCGCATTCTTGGCTTCGCTGCACTCACAGTAGTTGGCGATGGCGATGGTCGTATAGGCATGGGTAAAGGCAAATCAAAAGAAGTGCCAGTCGCTGTTCAAAAGGCAATGGACGAAGCACGTCGCAAGATGATCAAAGTTTCCTTACGTAAAGGTACTTTGCAACATACTGTGATTGGTAAGCATGGCGCATCACGCGTGATGATTTCTCCAGCTAAAGACGGTACTGGCGTTATCGCTGGTGGCCCAATGCGCGCAATTTTCGATGTAATGGGTGTAACTAACGTTGTTGCTAAGTCACTTGGCTCAACAAACCCTTACAACATGGTTCGTGCAACGATTGATGGCTTGAGCAAGATGAGCACTCCTTCTGAAATTGCTGCTAAGCGCGGTAAGTCAGTTGAAGAGATTCTCGGCTAAGACCAAAAGATTAGGAATCTATAAATGACAACAACTAACTCTAAAGTCAAACTGCAATTAGTACGCAGCTTGATCGGCACACGCGAAAGCCACCGTGCAACCGTTCGCGGCTTAGGCCTGCGTCGCATCAATTCTGTTTCAGAATTGGAAGACACACCAGCTGTTCGCGGAATGATTAATAAAGTTTCTTATCTAGTTAAAGTCGTTGGCTAATAACTAGCAAGTAAATAGGCGAAGAATATGCAACTCAATACACTCAAACCCTCACCGGGCTCCAATAAAAATCGTCGTCGTGTAGGTCGCGGCATCGGTTCTGGTCTTGGAAAAACAGCTGGTCGTGGTCACAAAGGTCAGAAGTCACGTTCAGGCGGATTCCACAAAGTTGGATTCGAGGGCGGTCAGATGCCAATGTATCGTCGTTTGCCAAAACGTGGTTTCGTGTCATTGACACGTCGTCACGTTGGTCAAATCACTTTGAACGACTTAGCAAAAATTAATTTGCCAGAAGTAGACTTATTAGTTTTGAGAGCTCATGGTTTTGCTGGTGAGCAGATCAACTCAGTAAAAGTCATTAAGACTGGTGAGCTTTCGATTGCTGTAACCCTCAAGGGGATTACTGCAACTGCTGGTGCTAAAGCAGCCATTGAAGCAGCTGGTGGCAAATTGGTTGACTTGGTTTAACCAGTTTTGAGTAAATAATGGCAATCGCACCTAACAACTCAGCAAATATTGCTCAATCAGGAAATAAGTTTGGCGATTTACGCCAACGCTTGGTATTCCTGGTGTTGGCATTGCTCGTGTTCCGTTTAGGTGCGCATATTCCTGTGCCAGGTATTGATCCTGACCAGTTGGCTCAATTGTTCTCAGGTCAAAAAGATGGCATCTTGGGTATGTTCAACCTGTTCTCAGGTGGCGCTTTATCCCGCTTCACAGTGTTTGCTTTAGGAATCATGCCGTATATTTCTGCATCGATCATCATGCAGTTAATGACGATTGTTGTTCCCTCTTTGGAGTCTTTGAAAAAAGAAGGCCAAGCAGGACAACGCAAGATTACACAGTACACCCGTTACGGCACTGTGTTCTTGGCAACATTCCAGGCTTTAGGTATTTCCGTTGCATTGCAAGCTCAACCAGGCTTAGTTATCAACCCAGGTTTGATGTTTGAATTGAACACAGTAGTAACTTTAGTTACTGGCACGATGTTCTTGATGTGGCTTGGAGAGCAAATTACTGAGCGCGGTCTTGGTAACGGTATCTCCATCATTATTTTCGGCGGCATTGTTTCTGGTTTGCCAACCGCAATCGGTAGCTTGCTTGAATTGGTACGTACCGGTTCCATGAATATCCTGGCTGCATTGCTGATCATAGTGATTTGTATTGCGGTGACTTATTTCGTAGTGTTTGTAGAGCGTGGCCAGCGTCGTATTTTGGTGAACTACGCTAAACGTCAAGTTGGCAATAAGGTGTACGGCGGTCAGTCTTCATACTTCCCATTGAAGTTGAACATGGCTGGTGTTATTCCTCCAATTTTTGCTTCATCGATTATTTTGTTCCCTGCAACGATTGCTGGCTGGTTTACATCAGGCGAGCCAACCAATATGTTTAGCAGAATTATTAAAGACTTGGCAGCAACATTAGCCCCAGGCCAACCGGTCTACACAATTTTTTATGCCGCAGCGATTATTTTCTTCTGCTTCTTCTACACGGCTTTAGTTTTCAATAGCCGTGAAACTGCAGATAACTTGAAGAAGAGCGGTGCCTTTGTTCCAGGCATTCGTCCTGGCGATCAAACTGGTCGTTATATCGACAAGATCTTGGTTCGCTTGACATTAGCCGGTGCAATTTATATGGTTTTGGTTTGCTTGTTGCCAGAATTCTTAGTGTTGAAGTACAACGTGCCATTTTATTTTGGTGGTACTTCATTGTTGATTATTGTCGTTGTTGCAATGGATTTTATGGCTCAAGTTCAGTCATTCGTAATGCAACAACAATATGGTTCTTTGATGAAAAAAGCTAACTTTAAGATGGGCGCTTAACTGAATGTCTAAAGACGATGTAATTCAGATGGCGGGAGAAATTATTGAGAATTTGCCGAACGCAATGTTTCGCGTGAAGCTAGAAAACGGACATGTGGTTCTAGGGCACATTTCTGGGAAGATGAGGATGCATTACATCCGCATATTGCCAGGAGATAAGGTGACGGTGGAGATGACTCCTTACGACCTGACGCGCGCAAGAATCATTTTCCGAGCAAAGTAAAGATTAAGTAGTACATATTTTTTTTAGAGGTGAGTTATGAAAGTTTTGGCATCCGTTAAGTGTATTTGCAGAAATTGCAAGATCATTAAGCGCAAACGCGTTGTGCGCGTGATCTGTTCTTCAGACGCACGTCATAAGCAGCGTCAAGGCTGATCTGGTTAATTAAGAGGAAATCTCATGGCACGTATCGCTGGGGTAAATATCCCAAATCATCAACATACTGTTATCGGTTTAACAGCAATTTTTGGCATTGGCACAACACGTGCACGCAAAATTTGTGAAACCACAGGTGTTGCTATCGACAAAAAAGTTAAAGATCTTACTGACGGTGACTTGGAAAAGTTGCGTGATGAAGTAGGTAAGTTCATCACTGAGGGTGACCTTCGTCGTGAAGTAACGATGAGCATCAAGCGTTTGATGGACTTAGGCTGCTATCGCGGCGTTCGTCATCGTAAGGGCTTGCCCGTACGTGGTCAACGTACTAAGACTAACGCGCGCACCCGCAAGGGCCCACGTAAGTCTGGCGTGCAACTCAAGAAATAATCAAGAAAGTTTATTGACATGGCAAAACAACAATCCGCTTCTGCAGCTTCACAGCGCGCACGCAAGAAGGTTAAAAAGAACGTTGCTGACGGTATTGCACACGTTCACGCTTCTTTTAATAACACCATTATTACGATCACTGATCGCCAAGGTAACGCGCTATCATGGGCAACATCTGGTGGCCAGGGCTTCAAGGGCTCACGTAAATCAACACCTTTTGCTGCTCAGGTAGCTGCAGAAGTTGCTGGTAAGACAGCAATTGAATGCGGTATCAAGAATTTGGAAGTTCAGATCAAGGGCCCAGGTCCAGGTCGTGAATCAGCAGTTCGTGCATTGAACTCATTGGGCATCAAGATCACTGAGATTCAAGACGTTACCCCAGTTCCACATAATGGTTGCCGTCCTCCTAAGCGTCGTCGTATTTAAGCTTGGATGTTGGCAGTGCAATAGTTTTAGTAGTTTTTTATTAAAGCCCACCGTTCATCTGAATTAAAGGGTGAACTCACCGTCAGTCGTAAGACTGCGGCAAAGAAAGGAAAGCATCGTGGCACGTTACTTAGGGCCTAAGGCCAAATTAGCCCGTCGGGAAGGTACCGACTTATTTTTAAAGAGCGCACGTCGCGCCCTGTCAGACAAGTGCAAGTTAGATACTAAGCCTGGTCAACATGGTCGCACATCTGGCTCAAGAACATCTGATTACGGTAATCAATTGCGTGAAAAGCAAAAGGTTAAGCGTATGTATGGAATTTTAGAGCGTCAGTTCCGTCGTTACTTCGCAGAAGCTGAGCGTCGTAAGGGCAATACTGGCTCAACATTGCTCCAGCTGTTAGAAGCACGCCTCGATAACGTTGTTTATCGTATGGGCTTTGGATCTACTCGTGCTGAAGCGCGTCAATTGGTTTCTCATTGCGCAATTTTGCTCAATGGCAGCCCAGTGAACATCCCATCTATTCAGGTTAAGCCTGGTGATGTAGTGGCGATTCGTGAAAAAGCGAAGAAGCAAGCGCGTATTACAGAGTCACTCAATTTGGTTGGACAAATGACACCTGTAACTTGGGTTTCAGTAGACGCAACTAAGCTAGAGGGAACATTTAAGCAAGTGCCTGACCGTGAAGATATTAGCGGCGAAATTAATGAAAGTTTGATCGTCGAATTGTATTCACGCTAATTAGGCACTCTCAAGGAAAAAATATGCAAACAAATTTGCTCAAGCCAAAAATTATTTCTGTTGAAGCGCTTACCGCCAACCAAGCTAAGGTTGTTATGGAGCCGTTCGAGCGTGGCTATGGCCACACACTCGGCAATGCATTACGTCGAGTTTTGTTGTCCTCGATGGTTGGTTATGCGCCAACTGAAGTAGCCATTGCTGGTGTTGTTCATGAATACTCCACATTAGATGGCGTTCAAGAGGATGTAGTTAACCTTTTGTTGAACCTCAAAGGTATCGTATTTAAGTTGCAGTCACGTGATGAAGTTACTATCAATTTGCGTAAAGAAGGCCCAGGCGTTGTTACTGCAAAAGATATTGACTTGCCACATGATGTAGAAATCATTAATCCTGATCACGTTATCGCTCACTTGTCCGCTGGTGGCAAGTTAGACATGCAGATCAAGGTTGAAAAAGGCCGTGGCTATGTACCAGGCAATATGCGTCAATACCATGACGAAGCTACCAAGATCATTGGTCGCATCGTATTGGATGCCTCATTTAGCCCGGTAAGCCGTGTTAGCTATGCTGTTGAGTCTGCTCGTGTTGAGCAACGTACCGACCTCGATCGTCTCGTAATGATAATCGAAACAAATGGTGTGTTGTCTCCTGAAGAGGCTATTCGTCAAGCCGCTACCATTTTGGTTGATCAGTTAGTTGTATTCGCAGCCCTCGAAAGCAGCGAAGTTTCTGGTGATCTCGCACCAAGCCGCTCTTCAATGGTTGATCCAATGTTGATGCGTCCGGTTGATGATCTCGAACTCACAGTTCGCTCTGCAAACTGCTTGAAGGCTGAGAACATTTACTACATCGGTGACTTGATTCAACGTACAGAGAATGAATTGTTGAAGACGCCTAATTTAGGTCGTAAGTCTTTGAATGAAATCAAGGATGTATTGGCGGCTCGTGGCTTAAGTCTTGGCATGAAACTCGAAAGCTGGCCTCCAGCTAACCTCGAGAAATAATTAGAAAGGAAGCATCATGCGTCACGGAAACGGCTTACGCAAACTAAATAGAACGTCATCACATCGCTTGGCGATGTTGCGCAACATGTCCAATTCACTTTTGGAGCACGAGGTGATTAAAACCACTTTGCCAAAAGCAAAAGAATTGCGCATGGTTGTTGAGCCTTTGATTACCTTGGGTAAAAAAGATAACTTAGCAAACCGTCGCTTAGCATTCAATCGCACACGCGATCGCGATATCGTGACCAAACTCTTCACAGAGCTTGGCCCGCGTTACGCAACTCGTCCAGGTGGCTACCTTCGTATTTTGAAGTTCGGCTTCCGTCATGGTGACAATGCACCTATGGCTTTGGTTGAGTTGGTTGATCGTCCAGAAGTTGAAGAAACAGCAGTAGCTGAAGAGGCTTAAGCCCTTTAGCAAGATTAAAAGCCAGGCTTCGGTCTGGCTTTTTTTCATTTACACGGTTATAAATACATCATGACCACAGACCAATCTGCCGAATTATTGATTATTGTCAGCAGCTTTGCATCCCTTGAAGATGCAAAGAAAATGGCGCATCAATTGATTGAAGGTCGTCTGGCTGCCTGCGTGCAAATTCAAGAGGGTGCGCATTCCATCTATCGATGGGAAGATAAGATTTGCGCAGGAAATGAAGTTCTGTTGTCAGCAAAGACTGTTGCAGATAAATGGATAGATATTTCTAATTTCATCAAAAGTCATCATCCGTATGATTTGCCAGAGGTGATTGCCTACGTCCCGGAAAAATATGAAGCGCAGTATGGCAAGTGGGTACAGGCCGAGGTAAAGTGAGATCCATGAGATTGATTAATAAAATTGTCCCAGTAGTGGCCGCACTCCTCTTGGTTATTGCTAATGCATTTGCAGCCCCCGAATTTCTTTCTCCTGAGAAAGCATTTCAGGCAGAAGCAACGTGGGCGGTAAATACAAATGACATTGAGTTAGAGATTTTTCCAGCTAAGGGTTATTACATCTATCAAGAATCCCTACATTTCAAAATGGGCTCCGAGATCAATACACTCAAGCTTGTAAAGGCATCATTACCGGCAGGTATTGAAAAGTTTGATGAGACCTTTCAGAAGAAGATGCAAATCTACAAGCAAGCATTTCTTCTTACGTTAGATAAAAAAGCAGAAGCAGGAAAGCCGCTTTACTTAGAATTGGAATTACAGGGCTGCGCTGAAGCGGGAATTTGTTATCCACCAATGACCCTGAAGTTTCTACTTGCAGGCCCTGGAGTAAAAGCCGGGCCAATTCCAGAATTATTGGATGGAGTGGAGGTGGGCAATACCCCCAAAAAAGAATTGAGCCTAATGGATATATGGCGTGAGCGCGATGACGTTAATGCGATTAGCCGCTTCTTAGAAAGTACGCCGACTGGATATCTTTTCTTAGCCTTCTTTATTCTGGGGTTAGCTTTGGCATTCACCCCTTGTGTTCTTCCGATGCTCCCCATTCTGTCGAGCGTGGTGTTTGGAACACAAGCTAAGCACTCGATTAGCAAGGGCCGGGCAAGCCTTTTGGCTGTGGCTTATGTGCTTGGTATGGCTTGCGTCTACGCCTTGGCTGGAGTCTTGATGGCTGCCTTGGGTGGAAGCGTCCAAAGAGCTCTGCAGAGCCCTATAGCGCTGATTGCGTTTGCTTTGCTGCTATTGGCCTTATCGGGCAGTCTGTTTGGACTATATGAGCTCAGAATGCCCCAATCTTGGCAGGAAAAGGTAGACCAATTGGCGGGGCGCCATAAGGGGGGTAGCTTTGCTGGTGCTTTTGCCTTGGGTGGAATTTCTACATTAGTTGCCAGCCCATGTATTACAGCCCCTTTAGCTGGAGTACTTGCTTTTATTGCGCAAACAGGCTCGATGAGTTTGGGGGCGGGGTTACTTTTTGTGATGGCTCTGGGTATGGGGCTGCCACTTTTGTTTATTGCTATTGAAGCGCGCATCCTCATTCCGTCAACTGGCATTTGGATGATTTGGTTGCAAAGAACATTGGGTGTTTTATTGGTTGCTACTGCGGCATGGATTGCGTCACCGCTATTTGAGAATGGCAGCAGCGGGGCGACAACTAGCGTTACCAACGGCCAGCGTCAACACCAGATTGGAAATGCGAGTTTTGCTGTGATTGAATCTAACGGGCAGTTAGATCAATTTTTAGCCCAAGCAAAAGAAGAAAAGAAACTAGTACTCTTGGATTTTTATGCGGACTGGTGTATCTCTTGCAAGGAAATGGAAGTCAATACTTTCGCAAATCCTGAGGTGAATCAAGAGTTGCAGAAATTTGTTTTGCTGCAGGCTGATCTCACAAAGAATAGTCCCGAGAATCAGGCTTTACTAAAACGCTTTGGATTATTTGGCCCACCCGGAATTTTGATCTTTGATCTCAATTCTGAAGAGTTAAAAGATCAACGGGTAATTGGCTATATGCCACCACAACGTTTTGTCGAGCGCTTGAAAAAAGCACTGGGAAATTAAATTCATTGAGACTGAATAAGTTTGTACTTATTCAGTCTTCACCATCAATTTATTTACTTGCCTTAATTAGATGTGCAGCTTCTAGAGCAAAGTAAGTCAAGATGCCATCTGCGCCAGCACGTTTAAATGCGAGCAACGATTCCATCATCACAGCGTCATGATCAAGCCAACCATTTTGTGCGGCAGCCTTGAGCATGGCATATTCACCGCTCACTTGATAGGCATAAGTTGGGTAGTCAAATTCGTCGCGAACTCTGCGTACGATATCTAGGTAAGGCATCCCAGGTTTGACCATCACCATATCAGCGCCCTCGCTGATATCAAGAGCAACCTCGCGCAAAGCCTCATCCGTATTGGCGCAATCCATTTGATAGGTTTTCTTATCAGCCTTACCTAAATTTTTCGCTGAACCTACTGCATCACGAAATGGGCCATAAAATGCCGATGCATACTTGGCTGAGTAAGCCATGATGCGAGTATGAATGAGTTTCTTCTGCTCTAGCGCTTCACGAATTTTTCCGATGCGACCATCCATCATGTCTGATGGTGCAACGATATCAACACCAGCTTGCGCTTGAGCTACGGCTTGTTGTACCAATATTGCTGTGGTCTCATCATTGAGAATACGACCTTGCTCATCTAAGACGCCATCTTGACCATGACTTGTGTAAGGGTCAAGCGCAACATCCGTCATGACGCCCAAATTAGGAAAGCGTTTCTTAAGCTCACGCACTGCAGCCGGAATTAATCCATCGGGATTAAATGCTTCTTTGCCATCAGGTGTTTTTAGGGATGCATCAATTACCGGAAAGACTGCCATCACAGGAATGCCTAATGCAACACATTCTTCGGCAACGCCAAAAAGTAAATCGAGGGATACACGATTAACTCCTGGCATGGAAGCAACGGCTTGAGATTGATTGCTGCCTTCGAGCAGAAAGACTGGATAGATCAAATCGCCGACACTGACCCGGTTCTCTTGCATCAGGCGACGTGACCAATCATCGCGACGCATGCGACGCGGGCGGTGCGCCGGAAAGTTCAATAAAGGGCTAGCTTGTGATTTCATCTTCTTGAGTCTCTGCTTCAAATAACCATTTAATAACAATATTGTCGGCCTCTTCAAGACCAATACGCTTGGTGCTTGAGAATAATTGTGCCGTAAGTTTCTTGGATTCACCATTGCCATCAGGAAGCGCTGGTTCATATTGTTGCAACTGTTTACGCACAGCTTCTAAAGCATGCTTGCACTCACTTTTATTGAGCTTGTCGCACTTGCTAAGCAAAATATGGATCGGTTTGCCGGTTGGCACAAACCACTGAATCATTTGCTCATCCAGATCGGTGATGCCGCGCCTGGAGTCGACAATCAGGACCATGCCTACCAGTTGCTCCCGCTCCTGCAGATAATCGCTTAGAAGGGCATTCCAGTGATATTTAGTCTCATGATTGACGGCTGCATAGCCATATCCCGGCAAATCCACCAAATAGGCCAAAAGGTCATCTTTCGCAAAAAGACCAAAATAGTTAATGTGTTGGGTACGTCCTGGCGTTTTACTGGCAAAGGCGAGGCGTTTTTGGTTGCAAAGCACGTTAATTGCGCTAGATTTGCCCGCATTTGAGCGCCCTGCAAAGGCCACTTCTCGAAGTGGAGTGGTAGGCAGGCAATGGGTGTCATTGACTGTGGTCGCAAATCGAGCTTGAAAGAGTTTAGACATGTCCAGAAGCTATTGTAAAATCACGCAAAATCATGAAATATCTCATGGTGTTGGGTAAAAGGTTGTAAAAGTAGGGCCCAAACACTTTTAGGAATTTTTGCCAAGGTAAACATAATGCGTCAAACCTCTCAAATCTCCAAATTAACTAGCGTAAGCGCTAGCCTAGCTGCTGGCTTTGTTCTGGCAATATCCAGCCTCTCTGGCCCAGCTAATGCTGCAGATCCTGCACCTGCTGCTGCCCCAATGGCGGAAGCTGCTGCAAAGCCGGTTGTTCCAGGCAAGCCTAAGGTCGATCCTGCCGCTGGTGAAGCGCTTTACTCTAACGGCGATGCAAGCCGTGGTGTAACTGCATGTATTACTTGCCACGGTCCTAAGGGCCAAAGCGCAATAGCCACTTGGCCTAAGTTGTCTGCTCAGCATGCAGCCTATACCGCCAAGCAGCTGAAGAATTTTAAAGAAGGTACTCGTGCCAATCCAATCATGATGGGAATGGCTGCTGCCTTAACCGATCAAGATATGAACAATATTGCCACTTACTTGGTGAGTCAGCCAGTTTCGCAGGGCGTGGCTCAAAATAAAGACACGATTGCATTGGGCCAAAGTATCTACCGTGGCGGTATCGCTGCTAAAGGTGTTCCAGCATGTGCAGCATGTCATGGTCCAACTGGTGCCGGCATCCCATCACAGTACCCACGCATGGGCGGTCAGTGGGCTGACTACAACACAGCGCAGTTGCTAGCATTCCGTGAAGGCACTCGTAAAAATAGCACTCAGATGACAACGATCGCGACTAAGCTTTCTGATCAAGAAATGAAAGCTGTTGCTGATTACATGGCGGGCTTGCATTAATAGCTACGTTTAGTACAAAACAAAAACCCCGCTGAAGTAGCGGGGTTTTTTATTGGTGCGCCCGGCAGGGCGCACTTACTTGGAGGTAAAAGTTCTCTACACACCCGGTAAGGGGAAGTGTTAGCTAATGGCAAGGGCTTTGTGGGCGACTGCAAGTCTGAAGGAAGCCAAAGGCAAAGCGCTGGTCTGACGTACAGCAAGCGGATGTGAGGCGTTGTATT
>NZ_JBIIPA010000038.1:0-12143 GCF_044342855.1 Polynucleobacter sp. | reverse complement strand
AGCTGGATTACGATTTACAACGAAGAACGACCACACAGATCGCTTGGCAGAATATCGCCTAGAGACTATCGAGCGCAGGCAGAAAACAACACTTTAGGAATGTCGGCTTGACGGGGGATACTACACAACTATTTGATGCCGCTCCTCGTTTTCCAGACTTGAAGCGTAAATATGTATACAGGGGTAACTCACCAAAAAGACAGCAAGTTAATTACGTTAGCCCTAGTAAAGTTATTCAATCTATCATCCAGGGCGCTGTGGGTGATGCGGGATCCGCTCAAAGAATAAGGCCTATTGATTTAGGTCTTAATGAGGATCCAAATAAATTACGAAAACAAGAGCCTCCGGAATTTTTGCTTGAGGCTGTTCGAGAGCTTAGTAAAGCACTAGATAAATACAAGATTAGCGTACTCACCCATGATGAGGTATGCGCTTGGACGGTGCCAGTGCCAATGATTGCTAATGAGTTTGGTGAAATAGACGATCAATTGTTTATTCAGGAATCTGATGGGCAACAAAGGGTTAGGCGAGCCGCAGTATTTTTAATTACAAGGGCGCTATCTTATAGACATTTTATTGTGATTGAGGATGAGTCCGCTTATGCTGTTTCGCTAGAGGCAAAGAGAGGGTTTAGGGAAAGCTATCAGCCCAACTTAAAAATTGCATTAGGGGATTATATCAACGGCACATCTGAATTTGATTGGGTTGATAAGATTATTGGCGGGCTGTATGTTGTATACACATCACTAAGGAAATGGTTTTAGCGATACCTCAACGGATATTGCGAACAATAACGATTTGTAATGGTTCTTGAGGCCTTAATATCCAATAAGAAGTGCTCTGATGTCTACGCATTGGCTAGAGGGCGAAAAATGTTGTTCGGCATGCTTGATAAACTCTATGGCTTCTGATATTCCATTTTTTGGTTTCACGGATGCTGCGGTCTTGTATCAATATCAACTATTGATCGTGCAATACGGGAAGAGCCTGTGAAAACTACTATCGAGATAACAACACAAATGACATCAATCCTGCAGGGGCGGGTCTTCGTCCAAGCAAGGTATCCACGCAGGAGCGCGACGAGTAGCATTAACGACCATGAATATCGAACCTTCAGGCAGGCTCATGAAGGCTCTCTCTAATGCGCCCTCTATTCTAGACCTCCGTTTAAATTTTTGTATCTACGAACTTCGGTGATGACATTAGAGATTAAGTGGTAGCCTACAGAATATTGCATCGAGAGAATCGACTCGGGATGAAACTGCACTGCGCTAATCGGATAGTAACGGTGGCGAATCGCCATAATGATGTTAAACTCATTACGAGATGTAATCTCTAGGCAATCTGGAAGCATTTTTTCATCAGCATAAAGTGCGTGATAGGCGCCAACCTCACAGGGCGATGGAATGCCGGAAAAAATAGATGATCCATCGTGCGAGATCGACCAGCGTTTTCCTTGGCGAGGTGCATCGAGTTGGGCAAGCTCGCCTCCAAAGGCCTCAACTATACCCTGAAGACCAAGACACACTCCAAATTGCGGAATATCTGCACTAGCAAGCTGCCGCACAAGCTCAGGTAAACCAAAATCCTCGGGTCGACCTGGGCCGGGGGAGTGAATAACCAAATCAGGCGCTAGCTCAAGAATTTTCGCAAGGCCCAGACCATGGCGATAAGTAATCACATCAGCCCCAGTTTGACGAAAATAGTCAGCTAAAATATTAACAAAGGAATCCTCATTATCTATAAGCAAAAGCCTTAAATTTCTCCCTAGCTGATTTTTCGCTACCGGTTCAGGCTTGGTTTCAACTATGCCTCGAAATTTATTGAGTAGATGAAAGAATACTGTAGCTTTTGTCCGTGTCTCCTTCTCCTCTTCGTGGCCATCAGAGTCAAAAACCAATGTTGCGCCAACTCTGTAGTGGGCTCCACCATTTTTCAGGTGAACTGTGCGAATAGTGATTCCGGTCGATACATCGCCATTAAATAACAGCGCACCAACGGCGCCGCCATACCACTCACGTGGTTCCGTTTCCATTTCCTCAATAAGACGAATCGCCATTGGCTTAGGGCTACCCGTTAGAGTTACTGCCCACATGTGCGAAAGGAACGCATCAATACCTGTCATGTTGGGCCTCAAGCGACCCTCAACGTGATCAACCGTATGAAATAGCCCTGCGTAACGCTCAATGAGTCTCCGGTCAAGGAGCTTGACCGACCCTGGAATGCAGATTCGAGCTTTATCGTTTCGATCAACATCCGTGCACATGGTGAGCTCAACCTCATCTTTCTCGGAATTAATGAGCCAGCGGATTGCTTCAGCATCCTCCATGGCATTTTGACCCCGCCTTACAGTTCCAGAGATTGGGCAAGATTCGACACGATCCCCGCTGACTCGGATGAACATTTCGGGCGAAGTTCCTGCTAGCTGTTCATCGCCAAATTGACATAAAAATTCATAGGGGCTTGGATTAAATTCCGACATGGTCCGCCAGACGGCGGAGGGTAGAAACTCACCTTCAATTGAGAATCTGCGATGCAATACAAGTTCGTATATATCGCCGATTTGCATTCTCTTGCGCGCCGCATCCACCATAGCTGCGTAACTCTCCGAATCTTCCGACAGGCTAATTTCGCCAGACGGTCCGCTACCTTTGCTTGCCCTTTGCAAGGGGGCGAATGGCGCATCGCTGAACTCCGCTGTATTGCACTCATTCTTGCTAAATGAGTAGTCAAGGCGCACAAGCGTTTCTTTGCGACGGTCTAGCAAGAAAATTGAATCAGGTAGAAATAAGTGAATGCCTTTCGATCCCGAGGGGCGTTCTTTTATATGATCTATTGATTCAAATTGAAAGATAAGGTCGTGACCAAATGCGCCGTAAAGACCTAATGCGGAATCTTCAACACCCTTAAATTCTTCAAGTAGTAGGCGCAGGGGAGTAAATATCGTAGGCTGGAGGCTCCTCTCTTCCTCGGGAAAATCTTTGGAACCAGTCAAAATGTCTAAGACTAGATGACTACTATCATGATTTCGTATTTGGATATTTGAGTTTGCACTTAATATGCTTGCAAAAAAATTAATCAAAATAGAGCCACGTTCATTCAAGGCATTAATATGCAAACTGCGATCTCGTGATACAAATTCTAGGGGTGGACGAGTGAATCCTATATCCCATCTAGTGTAGCGCCCGGGATACTCGATGCCGGAAGATAGGAACATGCCTCGTTCCTGATCCAATTCATCGACGATATTGTGGATGCCCGCATGGTAGTCGAGATGAGTGGCCGTCCGCCGACAGAGAATTCCCGAGGGTGTGCGAAATTCATAAAACATGATCAGCCTTTAATTTAATCGATATACTCGATATATGCTAAGTACGCAGTTAAAAAACATCGATTATTAGTGAGAAATATGGGGGTGGTGAGCAGATAAAATTGTCCACCGCTTCTGTTTTTGATTGTAAACATGCGAACCTCATGAAGCAAATATAATATCTTTTGCGGGCCTTTGATAGGGGCGTAGTTATCTTGCATGGCGAAGACCTAAGACTGGAGCAAAGATATTCACTGAGAATTTTTAAGTTTGCCACTGCAATCCTTGCAATCAGATCTTCGTGGAAATGTAAGCGGGCGGATAGTGGACGTTAGTCCATCAAAGGTTAATAGCTTTCCGTATAGTGGCTCACCTATGCCGAGCACCAGCTTCAGCACCTCTATAGCTTGGAGCAAACCAACAACGCCTGCAAGGGCTCCGATTACACCGGCGGTTGAGCAATTGGGAGACAGATTTGATGGGGTGGCCTCTGGAAATAGGCACGAATAACAGGGGGCTCCAAGGTGAGGGGCAAATACAGAGATTTGTCCGCTAAACTGGAAAATGCTAGCCGATACTAAGATTTGTTTATTGGCAATAATTCCAGCATTAACTGCATAGCGTGTGTCAAAATTATCTGAACCATCAACGACAATTTCGCAACCAGAAAGAAGGCTGGCGGCATTATCAGCATCAAGTCGCGCATTAACCGCCTCAACCTCTATTAGTGGATTTAGTTCGATAAGGCGAGACTTTGCAGATTCTACTTTTGGCTGCCCGATAGTTTCTGTGCTGTGAATAATTTGCCGCTGCAGATTACTTTCTTCTACAATGTCGGCATCAATCAATCGAATATGTCCAATACCAGCAGCTGCCAGATAATAGGCGATCGGCGACCCTAAGCCGCCGGCTCCAACTAAAGCAACGCGCGCCTCCTTCAGTTTGATTTGCCCAGCCTCCCCAACCTTAGGTAAACTAAGGTGGCGACGGTACCTTGCGCGCTCTGCAGATGTTAATGTTGTTGGCTTTTCTATCGGCAACCCATGCTCAACCCAGCCGGCAAAACCTCCATCCAGTGAGTAGGCGTTGGCATAACCAAGTTGCTGCAATGAACGGGCTGCAATTAAGGACATCCGGCCGCCATAACAACAGATTACAATGGTTTGGTCGGCTGTCAATCCGTATTGCTCAATCTCAAGCTCGATAAATCGCTGGTTCAGCGTTTTTGCGCTACCAATTTTTCCTTCTGCTATATCTACAGTGTCGCGGATGTCAAAAATCATCGCATTAGAAAATATGGGGTCGTTTACAACCTGTAGCGGTGTTACTCTTGGTACAACTTGACGAAGATTCTGAATGAGTTCATCTGATGTGCGGATAGTCATTATTTCACCCCGTGTAAGTTAGAAAATTTTTCGAGTCAACCGCACCCTGTATGGCATTCACTTCTATGCCAGTATTGAGGTCAACTTGATGGGGTGTGCTATTTCTAAATCGAAAGCCACGAATAACGGGGGCCTCTGGAAAGAGTAGCGAAACAATTAGATAGAGTGAGCCATAAGGAGTTGGCCGCTCGATATCGCGTCCTGTTGGTATTGCTGGCGAAGCCATATGGCAATGATAGACGCCTCCAATTGACCACCCTTTTTTCTGCGCCATCTTAAAGGCAGAAAACTGGGAGTGGGGGGCAATTTGGAATCCATAGGGCCACGCACCTCTATTAATTGCCTTTTCGATCCATTGTGCTATGCCAGCGCTATCAAAGAGAACTAAGCCACAAGCCTGGTTGGGGGCTTCCGCCTGACAATGGGCAATAATTTCATTTTGGAGTAGTTGCGGAACAATCAAAATCAGCCTCCGCGGATTGCAGTTAATAAGCAAAGCTCATCATCCTCTACCAAATGAACATCTTTATATCTTTCGCTTGATATAAAGTCACCATTGAGAAATATGTGAATAAATGGACTTAAACTATTGCCACGAAACAACTGCTCATGTAAGCGTGGATGTGATTCACATATCTCACCTAAAGCATCATAGATGGTGCAGTGATCATGAATTTTCTGCTGATTTTCTGAGTCATTCATTAAGCCATCAAGAGGGGGTTGCAAGATCATTTTAATATTTATGGGCATTACATAGCCCCCTTTGACAATAGGCTTGAAGGGGAGTCTGAATTTTTTTCATTTACGCTTGCCTCCAAACGAGCACAAGAGATTTCTACGCAGCCCTTTAAGATTGCCTTAAATAAATCAGATACCCAGGCTTCAGGTAATCCGAGAGACATCCCCTCAGAAGCTCTAACAAGAACCATTTCACTTTCTCTGATGGGGTCAATGATTGCCTTGCCATTCGCTAACTTTAGATGACTTATGGCGGTCGAAATTTCTGCTCTTCGCCTTAATGTCTTAAGCAAATCGGAATCAACATCATCAATTTGACTGCGCAATAATTCCAATTCCTGCTTATATATAGTCATGATTTAATTTCCCTTTTTAGAATAAGATTGGCATTTTTTATGATGTCTATCAAATGGCGATCAGAAGATGCAACAACTGCTAAGTCAAGTCCTGCTTGAACGGCTAGGGCTGCATAAGCCCCAGCAGCCATGGTTCCAGTTGCACACCCTAAACCGGCGTTTGCTGGCCACAGAATCGTTCCGAAGCCCGCCTCTTTGGCTGCTGAAATGGTCTCTAAGCTTACCTGTAGTGGAAATGGCAAGGTCTCGATGGATGGGGTTAAGCCGTCAACATAGATATCGCCACGATCAATGCCAAATGGCTCAATCATGTCAGCAACTCGCATCGCTACTTCAATGCGGGCAGCGGCTGTAGCCGGAATTCCTGCATCGTCAATTGGTTGCACGACAACTGATACGGGATATTTTTTTAGCATCGGCAAAGCCTTTTCGAGAGCCCAACATTCACCGCTAATATGGTTGATGAGAGGGCGACCTTCGTATATATCTAAAGCCCGAGCCATGCCTTCAATGCTGAAAAAATGAAATAATGCACGGACCTCTAAATGGTCATTTGCAAGTCGAGCCAAAGAATTTAGAAGTTCGATTTCGCTTATACCGCGCGCTCGAGCATAGAGACTCGCCATTGGTAAATTATCTGCATGTGCCGTATCGAGAGCACTACGTATTTTTTCCTCCCACTCATCCCATTGCAATTCGAAGCAGTTCCGTAAAATGGTCTGATTGGCTATGTAATCAAGATCCCCGCAAACAATCTGACACTCTGCTTGGCTCATGTTGGGTGAAGAGTCATCTTGACAATGCAATCCGTTTGGGAGGGTGCGGGAGAGATTGGTGCGAAAATTGGGATTACTCATAGAGCGCCCCCAATTCAGCCGCATAATGAATTTCAATCGCCGCTCGACGGGGTTTGCCTGATCGAGTTAACAAGCCACCAGATTCAGTAAGCGGGTATTTTAGGATTAGCCAGTTGCGAATCCACTCATAATTGGGTAGCGCCTCATTTATGACTTTGATAGCCATTGCTACATTGCTAGGGTCGAGAACCTTGCCATGTATTGGCGCAAGGATAGCGACGAGGAAGGGTTTGTTATTACCAAATACAAGAGCGTGTTCAACCCCCTCTATCGCTCGCAATTTTAATTGTATATCGGCTGGGTTGATATTCTTTCCTCGGTCTGTAATGATTATCTCTTTGGCCCTACCGGTGATGCGAAGAAACCCATTGTCAATTTCTCCAAAATCGCCGGTATCAACCCAGCCGTCCAGTAGAAAAGTTCGCTCATTCTCTTCCTGGGTTGTATTGAGATATCCCCGGCTGCGAACCGGATGTACGCGTGCCTGAATGATGGACTCATCCGTCAGGCGAATCCCTGCCCCAGGCCAAACTGGCCCAACAGTGCCAAATCGATATTTATCAGGCAGATTGCTGGTGAGCATATTAGTTTCAGACATGCCATAACCCTCATACACTGGAAGACCCATTAGAACTAAAGAGCGCCTTAGTTCTTCGGTAGAAGGGGCTGCGCCTATGATCATTACCTTTAGGTGGTCACCTAACAATTGCGAAATTTCTGGCATCAACACTCTCTGCAAATCCCTTGCCAATAGTCTCGTTTCTTCATCGGATGGCAATTGCTCAAACAGCTTATCGATCAGCGCCCGGCGCAACCCACTGCTAGGCAGCTTTCTTTTGATTAATGTCACAATTTGCTCATACACACTCGGTACAGTCACTAGAACCGAGGGTTTAATCTGAGCTCCACTCAGCATGATGCGCAAGGGCTCGGTAATAGTCACGTTATAACCCTTACACAGCCCACCTATTGCATATTCGAAATGCACTACATGCGAAAAAGGATGGCATATAACCCAGTTGTCGTCATGTGTAAGATGGTACGAATCAAAAAAGGTATTGATGAAACTTTCCGTAGATTCGGCGCTTACTCGAAATGACTTAAGTTTGGCGCTCGATGTAGATCCCGAAGTAAAGGCCACAATGCTGAATGCTCCCGTACCAATCGATTCTTCTAATGGGTCAATCTTGCCAATGGTTTGGCATAAATTATCCAAAAAGATATGGGGCAGCCCAGCAAACGACTCGTATGTGCTGTATTTAATTTCCGATGCAAGGAAATCAACCTTTAGTCCCTCAAGGCTTGCGATAATCTCGCCATCAGACAGCAGTTCTGGGATTGCAACAATTTCTACGCCAGTGATTATGCAGGCAACGGCAGCTAGGAGCCATGGATATCCTTGGGCCCCACAAATGGCGACTCGTCTACCGGGCAGCATCTGGCAGCCCATACTCTTAAACAGCGAAATGGTAGCGAGTGCGTCACGATAGACTTCGGGAAATGTGCGAATACAAGTCGCCCCATTAACATCAAAATAAGTTAATGTATTGCTACTATTGGAGGCAAGCAGCTCTTTAATATTGGCAATCCTCCAGGTCGAGGATAAAACTCTATTAGTCATGATGGAGTATTCATTCGCCATAGAATTTTGCAAAATCAAGTACCCCAATGCGACCGGTGCGACATTGATTTGCTCCTGCCGTTGGATCTGGCCAGCCAAATGAAACACCGCAGACAAGCAATTCATCGTCGTCAATGGAAAGATGTGAGCGAATCACTTTAGGGTACTGCGCTAAGGATGCCTGGGGACAGGCGGCCAAACCTTCGGCAACGCAAGTTAGCAAAAAGCTTTGCAAGAAGCAGCCGAGATCTAGTAATGCATAAGAGCCTAACGATTTAGGTGTGGTCAAAAAAATCACCTGCGGTGCATTAAAGAAGCGCCAATTACTGCGAACTGCCTCAATCTGACCTCGATAATCTGAATTAGTTAGTCCACGCGCTGACTGTAAATCTGCATCAGCATTTTGCTTGCGACCACCAAAGGGCTCAGGATATTCTGACGCAAATGGGATATCCGGGACATCATCACGATCACGGGCTGCAATAATGAGGTCTTTACTAATTCTTTGTAGCATCTGCCCGCTTACCACATGCACCCTCCAAGGCTGAGTATTGCACCATGAAGGGGCTAGTGAGGATGCCTCCAGTATGCGATTTATTTGATCTCTTGATAATGCTGTGGACAGAAAGGCTCGCGTCGAATGCCTATTGCGGAGGATGCCACCTAACAAGTCCCGAGAGAATTCGTTTAGCGTTGCCGACATATATAGTAATTTCTATTTCTAAATTTTTTCTAGGGGGGTCGTGTTAGTTCTTGCGCAATACTGCTGAAGCCCAATTTTTTTGACCGGTACCAAGTAAGAGGAAGCTATCGCCCGAACTGGCTGGCTGCTCAGCCAAGCAGTCATGCAAGTTGATTAAAGTATCGGCTGCATATGCATGAGCAAAACGCGAAACGTTATCAAGAAAGATTTGATCCTCGTTAAAGCCGCATTTCCAGGCAATCATTTTCATAACTGCATGGTTGTAGTTATTCGTAATCAATCTGTTTACAGTTCCAGGGGTAAGATCAGAGGTCAGCAGTGCAAATTTAGCCATCTTCTGGGCGCCGCGAACAGTTTCAAGAAGAAATGCAGCAAGATTGCCCTTATTGTCAAGATCCCACATGTGTGGGGCGCTGTAGCTCCCCACACCAACAACATCGAATTCTGCGTCCCCGGAGGATGTGACGATGCATGAAGCGGCTGCATCAGAAAGAACTGAGACGTCAGGCCACATAATTCGTTTGGAGCTATCGCTTGGTGAGGCCTTGTCAGTCGTTACGACCAAGATGCGGCGACAACCTTCAGCGCGAATCATATTAATCGCAATGCGAAGTGATGTAATGGCATTGGCGCAACCGGGAAGAAAAATTCCAACCGGATATGCATTAACAAGCCCAAGCTTATTCATTAACCAAGCAACATCACGCTCGGAGTAAAAGCTCTTCTCCCAGAAACTTGTTGAGGCATAAATTACGGCTTCAATCTCGCTGGGCATTGCATTCGATTGGGCAAGAGTTTGACTGGCAGCTTCAACGGCTAGTTCGACTGGTGTTTTGTTGGCTTCCGAAAAATACATTACGCCTTTGGCTCGAAGTGCGGCTAGCGATTCCGGTTTTTCTGACAGCGCCTCCAATTGATCTATTGGGCGCAAGCAACCTAGCGCATAACCGATGCTGCCAACGCTAGCTAGACTAAGTTGTGACATCTGAACCTCTCGATTTGATGTGTTCAACCAATTCAAGTACATCACCTACGGTGCTCATTGCCTTTAATCTAAGCAGATCATCTGTCAGCTTAAGGTTGAATTCATCCTCAAGCGCCAATAAAAATTCCAAAAAGTTAAGTGAATCCATGCCAAGCATCTGCAAGTCCGTCTCGCTTCCAATATATGCATTGCGCACACCTTTTGGTAGGGTGCTGCGCAAGGTTTTAATAATGCGCTCAAGCGTGTGAGTTTGTGAATTCTTCATGTACGTCTCAAAAAATTATTGCCAAGTTACTCATCGCCCTAGGCCAATCTCTTGTTCCAACTCTTGGATTAGACGTACGTTTTCCTCCACTTCGCGCGCGGTGCGCATCCCAACTGGAATGGTAGAGACGCAATCGAACTGGAGAATGTATTTCATGGCAACCTTAAAAGGGTTTGCAGATGGCTTTTGACCTGGAAAGAATTCATCCAGCATGCCTTGCATTAGCCCACCCGTTAGAGGGCGCATTGGAATAACGGCAACCCCATATTGCTGTGCCAACTTAACCAACTCATATTCGGCACCGCGATAGAAGTAATTAAATTGGGGCATGACAACCTGAAAAACGCCGGTCTCAATAAGGGCGGATAAAGCTCCTTCCCTGTACCCAGAAACGCCGATGTAGCGCACCTTACCTTCTTGTCTTAGTTGCAGAAAAGTCTCCAGTACCTCATCGGTAATGAAGTTGCGCCAGTTATCGGCTCGAAATGGTTTGGCGATGATGCCGTGAATTTGAAGTAGGTCAACATAATCCGTCTGCAACAGCCTAAGGCTATGATCTAGGGACTTGCGAATGCCTTCAGCATCCATGCGGTCGAACATGTTTTTTGTTGCAATGAATAGTTGATCACGTTTACTGCCATGGTTGCTAAGCGCCTGACCTAGCATTCTTTCGGAGGCTCGATCCGTGGACCAGCCATCAGTAGGAATTTTATTGGCGTAAGCGGGGGCTGTATCGAAAAATTTAATTCCGTAGTCAATTGCAGCATCAAGAGCACTCAAAGAGTTGCGCTCTGACTGCTTCTGATCAAACCCAGGATCCTGATAGCCGCTTAAACCAACAGGGGCAGTACCAAAGCCAAGCACTGGAAGTCGCAACCCAGTTTGCCCCAAGCGCCTGGTCGGGAGATCAACACCGTTGGCAGATATTAAAGAAGTCATTCCGCCTCCTTCAGCCAACGCAGCACATCACGCACCCAGTAGTTAAATATCTTATCTGCCCCAGCACGTTTCATGCTGAGCATGTACTCCATAACAGTATCGCGTTCATTGACCCAACCCCTTTCGGTCGCCGCTTTTACCATGCAGTATTCCTTGGAAACAATGTAAGTGGCAACAGGAACTCGAAATTCCTGCTTCACTCGCGTAATTGCATCCATAAAGATTGTGGCTGGCTTAACTCCAATATAGTCAGCGCCCTGCGCAATTTCGATTGCGGTTTGTCGTAGCGCTTCATCAATATTGCCAACGCCAATTTTGCTGGCGATAGTCTGAGCATAGGAATTCGCAGCCATATCAGTGCCATCTAGCATGGCATGTGCTAGCGACGATCCAAAGTTAATGGAATAGGCAAGGATCGCCACATTATGCAATTGGGCGGCGTCCAAGCCAGCACGCATGGAGCTCACAGCATTATCAAGTCGACCAAGAGAGACCACAATATCGGCCCCAGCGCCCCCCTGAGTCACTGCATGGGCGGTTAATTCGCGAAGAGATTCCTCTTGTTTGACCATGCCATTCCCATCAACTACACCGTAATAGCCATTGGAGCGTGCCATACCAAAATATCCATCGATAATTTTGGTGACATCTGGGCATGCTTTCGCAATTTTTTCAATAACCCGAGCTTCAAATTTCATAACCCCCTGCGGATCATTTGCCAATGTCTTATCGGGACGGGGGCGTATAACGAAGTGCTTGATACCCATGTCACGCAATTCCTTGATTTCATCAATGGCTTCATCAACGGTGTAGTAATTAACATTGGGTAAGTTTTCAACTGGCGTTGCCCTGGCTATATGACCTTCCCCCGATAAATCACCTTCAATCAGTTCGTATTAAATTACTAACTATTGGAGAGATAAATGAAGATCCCAAAACAGCAGTACACCTTGGAATTTAAGCAGTTAGCAGTCAAACGCATTC
>NZ_JBIIPA010000048.1:0-3212 GCF_044342855.1 Polynucleobacter sp. | reverse complement strand
GTGTGGCAGATACCCCAGAACGCAGAGCGGCTTACGGCGAGATGATGCCTAAGGTAACCGCATTTTTTTCAAGCCTAGGTCAAAATCTAGCGCTGTATCAAAAGTTTAAGGAGCTTAGCCAAAGCCCTGCTTACGAAAAACTATCTACAGCGCAGAAAAAAGTGATAGAAAACTCATTAAGAGATTTTCGCCTTGGAGGCGCAGAACTTTCCGAATCACAAAAGCCACGCTTCGCAGAGATTCAAGATGAGCAAGCGCTATTAGGGAAGGCATTCTCTGATCATGTATTAGATGCGACAGATAGTTTTGTGCACCAAATTACCGATAAGTCTGATTTATCAGGCTTGCCAGAAGATGTCATCGCTGCAGCCGCTGATCTTGCTCAACAAAAGAAACTTCAAGGTTGGGCTTTTTCATTACATTTCCCATCCTATTACCCAGTGATGCAGTACTCCGAGAACCGGTCACTCCGCCGCCTCATGTATGAAGCCTATGTGACTCGAGCTTCTGAGCTAGCTCCTCAATACTCCCAAGGAAAAATTGATTGGGACAATACGCAGAATATGCTCCAGCAGCTGAAACTGCGCGATGAAGAAGCGGTTACGCTGGGATTCAAAAATTATGCGGCCTTGAGTTTGGCCCCCAAGATGGCAAATGACGTTGGGGAAGTTGATACCTTCCTAACCAATTTTGCACAAAAGGCAAAACCCTTTGCGCTCAAAGACTGGCAAGAGCTTTCTGAGTTTGCCAAGTCTGAACTCTCTATTGCCGATGGATTGGAGCCATGGGACATTGCATTTGCATCGGAAAGATTAAAGCAAGAGCGTTACTCTTTTTCTGAGAATGCGCTAAAACAATATTTTCCATTACCTAAGGTTTTAGAAGGCCTATTTGGAGTCATTCAAACACTGTTTGATGTGAAGATTGAGCCTGCAGATCTACCAACTTGGCACACAGATGTTCAATCCTTCTCAGTTAAAAATGCTGAGAACCAGATCGCGGCTTACTTTTATTTAGATCCCTACGCTCGACCCGGTAAGCGTGGTGGCGCCTGGATGGATGATGCGCGGGGTCGTCGAGAGCTGCCAAATGGTGAGATTCAAGTACCAGTTGCGTATTTAGTGTGTAACTTTGCACCGCCAGTAAAAGTAGATGGCGTATTGCGACAACCGACAATCACTCATGATGATGTGATCACCCTCTTCCATGAGAGTGGTCATGGATTACATCATCTATTAACTCAGGTAAGTGCACTAGGCGTCTCTGGAATTAACGGTGTGGAATGGGATGCTGTTGAATTGCCGAGCCAGTTTATGGAAAACTTCTGCTGGGAATGGGAAGTCTTGGAAAAGATGACTGCCCATGCTGAAACTGGCAAGCCACTCCCCAAGGAATTGTTTAACAAAATACTCGCTGCGAAGAATTTCCAAAACGGATACATGACGCTGCGTCAGGTTGTGATGTCATTAACAGATTGGCGTCTGCATGCCAGCTTTGATCCTAAGAACGCACAAGATCAAGTCATTCTAGATCTATCTAGAAGTATTGCAGATCAATTCAATGTGATTCCTCAGCCCACCCTTTCCCGCTGGATCAATACCTTTAGTCATATTTTTGCAGGTGGCTACGCTGCAGGTTATTACAGCTATAAATGGGCAGAAGTACTTTCAGCCGATGTGTATGCCGCCTTTGAAGAATCTGCAAAGCTCACTGGTAGTGTGCTTGATGCGGAAACAGGTAAACGCTATCGGACCGAAATTCTGGAGGTGGGCGGTAGTCGACCTGCCGCCGAATCTTTTAAAGCATTCAGAGGTCGTGAGCCAAGCATCGATGCCCTATTAAGACATGGTGGCTTGGCTTAGAGACTACACGGTCTTGGAAGACTTCTTATTTGCACGTTTCTCAAAGAACGTTTCGATTTCTACGTAGAAGATTGGGACCAAAGCCACTGCCAGGCAGGTAGAGGCAATCATTCCACTAAACACCGTAATGCCTAAAGAGATGCGCGCTGCTGCACCTGCGCCAGTAGATAGCAGCAAAGGCATGACACCTAAAATAAATGCGATGGATGTCATGACAATTGGTCTAAATCGCTCTCTTGAAGCCTCTAATGCGGCATCCACGAAACTCATACCTTGATGCCGGCACTCAATGGCGACCTCAACTATCAAAATTGAGCTCTTACAAGAAAGAGCGATCATTAAAACTAGACCGATTTGCACATAAATATTATTTGCCAGGCCTGTATGCAATAAAGCCAATACCGTTCCCGATAATGAGAGTGTGACTGCTGTTAAAACAGCTAGTGGAGCAATCCAGGTTTCATATTGGGCTGCGAGCACCAGATACACCAACAAGATCGATAGCGCAAAGATCAAGATCACGGTATTTCCAACTAAGTCTTCTTGATATTGAAGTATCCCCTTAGATTCGTAAATTTAAGAAGTTGAGTTTTCTGTTGTTTATGGCAGTATTTACAACAGGAGAATCAATATGAAAAAGTCACGATTTACAGAGACCCAAATCGTTGGAATTTTGAAGGAAGCTGAGGGCGGTATTGCGATGGCAGACATATTGCGCACGCATGGCATTAGCGACGCCACCTTTTATCCCTAAAGGGATTTCCGTTGGTCATTATGGCGCTCCAAATATGGGGGTCTTGAAGCTTCTGAGCTCAAACGGGTCAAAGAGCTAGAGCAGCAGCTCTCCGAATATAAAACGATGGTTGCTGAACTGACTCACGATAACCGAGCGCTAAAGAACCTCATCGAAAAAAAGCTCTAGCGCCAACCGGTAAAAGAGATGTAGTCGATTACCTGGTTGACGAAGAAGCGGTACCCATTACAAGGGCTTGCGCTCATCTGGGGCTGGCCAGGTCATCGTATTACGAGCGCCCAGCAAGTAGGGCTAAGGCTGATGCGCCCGTCATTGAAGTGCTTAATCAAGTAGTTGCCAAGAATGGGCGCTGGGGTTTTAGATTGTGTTTTGATTGGATGCGTAATCAGGGCTATGCATGGAATCACAAGCGGGTATGGCGTATTTACAAGGAGATGGGCTTGAACTTACCCAGAAGAACTAAGAAGCGGACCCTGTAAATATTTCCGTGTAAGTTCACTGCGGGGTTATTGGTGAGCGCTGATGCGTTCACCAAATTCTATATCAAAGCGATTCAGTGCTGCCCGCCAGTTCCGTATCGGCATCGTCCACTTCTT
>NZ_JBIIPA010000017.1:0-44607 GCF_044342855.1 Polynucleobacter sp. | reverse complement strand
CGACGCACTTCACTGGCACCTAAATCACCATATTTTTTCTTCCAAATGTAGAAGGTAGCTTGCGATATTCCAATGCTGCGGCAGACATCTTCAACAGCGGTTCAGGATTCAGCCTGGCGCAGAACGTAGGTAACTTGCTCTTCAGTAAATTGAGATCTTTTCATCGTTTTTCCCTATTTTTTAAAATGGGTCTAAACGACATTACTCTAGTTTTGAGGTCTACCAGTTTATTGGGAGAGGGTCACTATTTGATAAGCGTCGTTCTGAGCCCGTTTTTATGGAGGCAATGAAAACTGGTGAGGGGGTTGGTGCTGGATATCAGCAGCAGTACCAAGTCATCATCTTTAAAAATACGGACGCTATCGATCAGTTCCTATTAACCTCAATTGATGGGCAGCGTGGTGGCATGGATGTTGACGCGAATTTCTCAGATGGTTCCGGTGGAACTGTTCGCTCTTTCAATCCATAAATTTCGATCTATACGGTTGGTTTGTCTGGATACGATCTGCAGGCAAATTATGGTGGAACGCTACTACCTAGTAGACAAACAGTTAAACGATGTCAAAACGTTAAACTCCTTGCCATCCAAGAGTCAGTAATTTATAAAAATTGTTGTTGGTATCGCAGTGCAGTTTGGATGGTTTGAAAATGAATGTCCACAGTCGACTGAATTTCCCTGCCATAGCCACCCGCCATGCTAAATGCGATCGGGATTTGGTGAACTAAGCCGTACTGGAAAACGGTTTCGTCTCGCTGGCGCATACCATCTTTACTGATACTGAGTTTTCCTAGGCGGTCTCCTTCATATGGATCGGCCCCAGCCAGGTAAATAATGAAATCAGGCTTGAATCTATTGAGTATCTCCAAGCCTTGATTAAGGGCGCTGAGGTAATCGCCATCCTCACATCCATTGGGCAGTCCAATATCTAAATCACTCTGCTCTTTGGTAAATGGGAAATTATTTTCACCATGGATGGAGAGGGTAAATATAGAGGCATCATTTTGCAGAATTGATGCCGTGCCATTACCTTGGTGTACGTCTAAATCCACAATGGCCACCTTCAGTTTTGGATAAATTTCTTTTTGCAATACTCTTGCTGCAATTGCTGAATCATTGAATACGCAAAAGCCGCTACCCATATTGCGATAGGCGTGATGTGTACCACCCGCAAGGTTTGCTGCCAAGCCTTCATTCAAGGCGGCTTTAGCGGCTGCGACAGTAGCGCCGGCCGAGCGCCTAGAGCGCTCCACCATGAGTTCACTCCAAGGGAAACCAATATCCTGTTGCTCTTTTGGGCTAAGGCTTCCTGAAATGACTTTAATCAGATATTGAGGATCATGGGCATAGAGAATCTGCGTATCCGTAGCGGCTGGCGCCTCGACGAGCTCGACTCCCTCTAGATTGGTGACAAGGTCTCGTAGCTGACTGTACTTTTCCATCGGGAAGCGATGCCCCGGTGGAAGTGGTAAAACATAGTGGTCGGTATAAAAAGCTTTCAAAGCCAGTCTCACGCATGCGGTATGCACATGAGTCTATTCGTTTTTCTATAGGTAGGTATGTCTCGATCTGAAAAAGCAGGTTTTAAGGGGAATAAATCATTTTTGCCTAGCAAGACTTGCCTCGTCTGTGGCAAAGAGGTGACCTGGCGCAAATCTTGGGCTAAAAATTGGGATGAGGTTAAATATTGCTCCGATGCCTGCCGCTCTAAAAAATCAGGCAACAAGACTGAGGCGTAATCTATGAGTACATTGATTTACTGGTTTCGCAATGATTTGCGCTTAGCGGATAATCCGGCATTTACACAGGCTTGCTTATGTGCGGATCATCTTCTGCCGGTTTATGTACATGACTCGAAAGAGCAGGAAACAGTTTATGGTTTTGAGCGACAAGGACCGCATCGCCAGGCTTTCTTAAGGGCGTCCTTGGATGACTTAGGGGCTCAGCTTCGCACTCTAGGCTCAGACTTATTAGAGTTTTCTGGCAAGCCAGCGGAGGTATTGCTGCGCTTACTCAAAGATGCGTCTGCAAAAGCAATCTACTGCGAACAAATTGAAGCCCCCGAAGAAATTGAGCAAGTACGAATTTTGCAGGAACAGGGTGTTGATGTTGAAGAGTTCTGGCAATCAAGCATGTTGGATCCGCAGGCTTTTCCATTTGAGTTGGAAAAAATGCCTGATGTCTTTACTGCATTTCGTCGCGAGATTGAGAAAGCGCAACTCAAGTTTGCACAGCCCATCGATGCACCCAAGAAAATTCCTGCGCTACCAGCAGCTTTGCCTCACGGCTCCATATTGCCTTCTAGAGCTCAATCATTTTTACACCCTTATTTATTAGGGGGTGCCAGCTATGCGTACGCCCACCTGAAGCAATATCTAGAGCGGCGTTTGCCGGATAGTTATAAGGAGACTCGTAATCAGCCCATTGGCATGGATTACTCCGGTAAGTTTTCGGCATGGCTTGCCTTGGGCTGCATCTCAGCGCGCGATATAGCGGCGCAACTCCACGAGTACGAGCATTATTACGGTGCTAACGACGGTACCTATTGGCTTTGGTTTGAACTACTGTGGCGTGACTATTTCCGCTTTATTCACTTTAAGTATGGTCAGAAGTTATATCGCGCTAGTGGCTTAACCGGCGTACCCGTAAAACCATCTTACGCACCCAGCTTTGAGCAGTGGCGTACAGGAACCGCCGGAACTGCTTTAGTGGACGCAGGTATGCACGAGCTTCAGCAAAGCGGTTATCTCTCCAATCGGATGCGTCAGATTGTGGCGAGTTACTGGATATACGATATGAAAGGTGACTGGCGTGCTGGCGCAGCCTGGTTTGAATCCCAACTAATAGACTATGACGTTTACAGCAATCAGGGTAATTGGCTGTATATCGCTGGACGCGGAACAGACCCTAGGGGAGGCAGGCCATTTAATGTTGCCAAGCAAACTCAGGACCACGATCCTCAAGAAATCTATCGCAAGCTTTGGCTCTCACCCGAGTAAGTTTTTACAGTTTTTCTACTTCCGCATATTGCTCTAGTACTTCTAGAGAGACTTTCTCCAAGGCTTTGATGTGCGTACTCTCTAGCTTAATCATTGGCGCACAGTTGGCCTCTAGAGCTTCGATCCAGCGATTGAGACATAGGCACCACTGATCCCCTGCAATCAGCCCTGGGAACTGGTACTCCGGTCTTGGGGTAATCAGATCATTGCCACGTTTCAGACTAAATTGTAAAAAGTCATTGCTGACTAATGCGCAAACTAAGTGACTCCCGACATCTTGTTCGTCGGTCTTGCAGCAACCATCCCTAAAAAATCCCGTTAAAGGATCGAAGGAGCAGGGAACCAGTGGTTGGCCTAAAACATTGAGGGGTAATTCAGTGGACATAGTTACTCTTTTGGAAGTGATGTATTGATTGATGAAGTTATGGACTAGGGTAGAGCTTGTGCGATACAGCTTGGCCCGAGGAATTGACCTTCACTAAAATCATGTCACCTGAATTAAGCGCCTTACCCGTGAAGGATTCGATATTGACATGGTGGGTCACCATAATGATTGGTGCATTTGGATATTTAATGCGCTCTGTCTGAATTAACTTTGCCAAATCTTCAGTCTGCTTTTTCGCCTGACCCATATCATCAAAGAAAGACCCGAGTGCCGCCTCCTTTTTAACTTGACCCTTATTGAGAAGAGTTGCAGTATCAAGACATCGACACCAAGCACTGCTATAGAGCTGCGCCTTGGTAATACCCTGCTTGGCTAGCCACTCGCCAATAGCTTGGGCTTGTTTCCTGCCACGCTCTCCTAGATTGCGTTGTGTGGAACACTGGTTCAGTTGGTAGCCCTGAGGATCACCATATCCGGGTGCATCAGCATGGCGCATGAGTAAGACATGTTGGCCATCTTGCATAGCGCTAGCCAACTCAGTTTGAGCTAGGGTAACGGTCTGCACCCCGATCAGCATGAGTAGTGCAATTAAAAATTGGGAATAATATTGCATAAGGTGTTGTAAGTTACCAAGGTAATTTTTCGCTAGAGTAAGTAAGGAAGCTTCCTGAATCCTCTTTATCGATTGAGAGAAGAACATTCAGCATGTCTTGCGCAGCATCAAGAGGAGGCCTGCCAATTTGCTCCCCCTTAAAAGCTTTTGATAGGTGGGAATTGACTGTCCCTGGATGTAGTGCAACCAAAGCGGTGTTGGGTTTGGTTCTTGAGAATTCAATTGATGCTGTCTTAATCAGCATATTCAATGCTGCCTTAGAGGCGCGGTAGCTGTACCACCCACCGAGACGATTATCTTCAATACTCCCGACCTTGGCAGAGAGCGTTGCCATGACGGAGTTGTTAGGGTCTAGTAACTTAGAAAAGTACTTAATAGTTAATCCAGGTCCGATGGCATTAATTTGGATCAACATCTGCAATTGTTCGGCATTGAGATCGTCCAGCCTCTTTTCGGGCATCCAATCCGCAGAGTGCAATATGCCGATGGTATTGATAATCAGATGAAAGGGCGCTTCATCCGAGAGGGCCTTCGCTGCCGATTCAATAGTGCTGAGATCTTGATAATCAATCGGGTTATCGGAGTTTCGATGAATTCCAGTTACCCCCAAGCATGCTGGATCATTTTCTAGTAATTCCACAAAGGCAGAGCCGATGGTTCCAGAGGAGCCGATCACAAGTGCGCGGAAGGGTTTGGGGATTAATGGCATGAATTAGGGGGAATAGATAGGGTCTCAGCCAGTTTATTGAATAAGTCTTAAACTTGCCTGATGACAACGCGCTTACCCCAGACACTATCAGAAGCTGATCTCTCGAGGTTGATTGAGATGGCTTGGGAGGATCGCACCCCTTTTGATGCGATCGAGGCTACTTTTGGGTATTCCGAACCTCAAGTCAAGGCCTTAATGAGGAAAAATCTCAAACGTAATTCGTTCGAGTTATGGCGCAAGCGAGTGACTGGTAGAGCGACCAAGCATGTTGCTTTGCGCAGTAAGTTGGTTACTCGTGCTTATTGCGCAACTCAGTACAGGCTAAAATAAGCGCCATGAAAAAGCTGACTATGTTTTATGACGGCCTTTGCCCCCTATGTCAGGCGGAGATTCAATTTCTGTCTGGGCGAAATCAGGCGGGATTACTCAGCTTTGTTGATATTAATTCATCTGAATACTCTCCTGAACGCGTGGGCGTCTCTTGTGATCAAGCCTTGGCTTCCATGTGCGCGCAATATGATGATGGCCAGCTGCTTGAAGGTGTTGAAGTATTTTCAGCAGCCTATAGTCGAGCAAATCTTCCTAGGCTGGCGTGGATTTTTTCTAGACCGGCACTCAAGCCTTTTTGGAATATAGGCTATCGATTGTTCGCAAAGCATCGTCATGCGATTTCATCCTTGTTTGGGCCTCTTGCTTTACGGCTAGTAAATAGAAAAGGGTAAAGATATGAAGCTCTCCCGTGCATTGGTAATTACTTTAGCTCTCGGCGTACTCACTCCAAACAGTTTTGCTAAGGGGCCGCCACATATTAAGAGCATGATGGGTCAAGTCCAATTGCAGGGCTTTGGCAGGCTCAACTTTTGGGGCTTTCATGTTTACGATGCCAATCTATATCGTGGTACTGCCAAGGATTCTCAAGAGTTTGCTCTCGAACTGAGGTATCAAAGATCATTCACCGGCGAAGCAATTGCCAGCCGTACGGCCGAAGAGATGAAAAATTTAGGTGTCTCCGATACTCAAGCAACTGCTTGGAGTAAGGAGTTAGCGAGCATTCTTCCGAATGTGGAGCCTGGCCAGACCATTGCTGCCGTATATATTCCTAAACAAGGAACCAGTTTCTTTTACGAAGGCAAAAAGATATTCCAAATTCAGGGTGCTGATTTTGCAAAAGCCTTTTTTGGAATTTGGTTAGATTCAAAAACGAGCGTCCCAAAACTGAGGGCAGAACTCTTGGGGCAGGGCTGCCCACCACCACTTATTTCAGGAGCATGTTAAATGCGTAAAACTTATATCGCTGCAAAATGGATGATCGTGGGTTTAGCGATTGCGGGCTTGTTTGCTTGTTCCTCGCCTTTAGTAACGCAGTACGCAAATGAAAAACCAAATCTAGATCTCAGTGAATACTTCAATGGCACGATAGATGCCTATGGAATCTTTACCGACCGTAGCGGTGAAGTTAAAAAACGGTTTACTGTGCTTTTGGTGGCGCAGTGGAAAGTTGTTGATGGTAAAAAAGTCGGCACTCTGGATGAAAGCTTTGAATATTCCGACGGCACTAAACAAAAGCGCATCTGGACTTTGACTGAAACTGCTCCCGGTAAATATATTGGTAAGGCAGATGATGTTGTAGGTGATGCGCTGGGCGAATCAGCAGGTAATGCCCTCAATTGGACCTACACCTTGGCATTGCCAGTAGATGGCACGATCTATCACGTGCAATTTAATGATTGGATGTACCTTGTAACGCCTAAGGTTATGCTGAACAAAGCCAAGATGAGTAAGTTTGGCATTGATCTTGGCGAGGTTACCCTGAGCTTTTACAAGCGCTAAGCCCGGTAATCAGCGAGGATAGACACCTGAAGAAGCTTGTTCTGATACTGGGTGATCAGCTAGATATCAATAGCCCGGTAATAAAAAAACTCAATCTCAAGACTGATCAGGTGGTCATGATTGAGTCTACGGATGAGGCTACGTATGTTTGGTCTCATAAGGCAAAAATTGCTTTGTTTTTGTCGGCAATGCGCCACTTTGCTAAGCAACTAGAAGAACTTGGTATACCGCTGAAATATATTCAACAGTCTCCCCAATCGATTGGAGACACTCTACGAGCGATTATTCAAAAAGAAAAATGCACTCATTTGGTTTGTCTTGAACCGGGGGAGTATCGACTCAAGTGTGAAATTGAAACATTAGCTTCTGAATTAAACATTGAATTAGAAATGCAGGAGGATCCCCATTTCTATTGCTCCCGTCAGGAATTTTCTAACTGGGTTGCTGGTAAGAAAGAATTGCGTCTGGAGTACTTCTACCGACTGATGCGCAAGACTCATAACATCCTGGTCGACAAAGAAGGCAATCCCGAGGGTGGTCAATGGAATTTCGATCGAGACAATCGCAAGCCTTTTCCAAAGAAAGGCCCTGGTTTAATCCCCTCTCCTGAATTATTCGAACCAGACGTCATCACCAAATCTGTTCTGGCTGAGGTGGAAGAGCTCCATCCAGATCACCCTGGATCATTGGCGAACTTCCAGTGGCCGGTGACTCGCCAACAAGCACTACAAGCTCTAGAGGGATTTTTGGAGCACCGTTTAGCGACTTTCGGTAATTATGAAGATGCGATGTGGACGGACACTCCTTTTGGTTGGCACTCTTTGTTGTCGAGTTCACTGAATTTGAAGTTGCTGAACCCGAGAGAGGTGGTTGACGCAGTTTTAGTTGCCTGGAAAAAATATGACCTAGAGTTGGCAACTGTAGAGGGATTCATTCGCCAGATTTTGGGTTGGCGAGAATTCGTGCGAGGCATGTACTACCTCGACATGCCGCAAATGGCTGAAGATAATTTTTACAAGCACCAGAATTCTTTACCTGACTGGTATTGGACCGGCGATACAAATATGAAATGTATGCAGGAGTCGATTGGGCAAACGCTACAGTACGGCTATGCCCATCATATTCAGCGCCTGATGGTTATTGGTAACTTCGCATTGCTCGCAGAAATTCTGCCCCAAGAGGTGTGTGATTGGTATCTAGCTATTTATGTGGATGCGATTGAGTGGGTGGAGTTGCCCAATACTGCTGGTATGGCCTTATTTGCTAGTGGCGGCCGCTTCACTAGCAAGCCTTACATTGCGAGCGGCGCTTACATTAAGAGAATGAGTAACTATTGCGGCTCATGCCAATATAAGACTGATATCCGATTTGGGGAGGGTGCCTGCCCAATGACTAACCTTTATTGGAACTTCCTCATTAAACATCGCAAGCAATTTGAGGCTAGTCCTCGCACTAGATTGATGACTGCTAATTTATCCAGAATTGATGAGTCAGATCAAAGATCTATCCAGGAGCACGCCAAGACCATTTTGGGCAATCTGAACGCGCTGTGAGCGGGGGCGGCAAGGTTCTGGGTTTTGTGTCACACTTTGCCAATTAAATCAATAGCTTAAAGACTGCAATGCGAATAGAAGACACTGATCCGGCACGGCATGCTGGCATTGAGTATCCCATGGAGGTAGGTGCACCCGTATTTGCGCCGATCAAAGTCTTGGAAGAGAAAGACAAGGCAGTCAATGTCGCTCGCTAAAATGCCAAGCTTGAATATGACCGCATTATGGAGCAGGCTGAAGTGCTCATGAAGCAGGCACGTGCTCTTCAAGCTAGATTGGACGCGACAGAAATGGTGCACAGCGCTAAATTTGGTTTTAATCCTCTGCATGGCAAAACTTATCACCTGTATTTCGATAGCTGTATTGGTACAAATGTGTTGATCCAAAATGGCTCTGATCAATGGAGTTGTGGCATACCTGATTCTTGGGCCTATGTCATGGCAGTTAAAAAGCTCGGTGATAGTACCTGGGCAATCGTTGAGGATGGGGAGCTGACATCTTCATCTGTTGCGGTAAGATAAATTTTCCTATAAAAATAATAAGGTGACTTGTGACAACTGCTCGAATTGTTAGTCTTTCAGAACTCGGTAATGCCGATGTAATTCAACTAATCGATAAAGAGCTGCCAGCTCCAGGAAGGGGTGAAGTACAACTTCGTCAAACTGCAATTGGCTTTAACTTTATCGACGTGTATCAGCGCTCAGGTATTTTCCCATTGGAATTGCCAACGGGCTTGGGTCACGAGGCGGTTGGTGTTGTCGAGGCGCTTGGTGAAGGCGTCACTCGATTCAAGGTGGGCGATCGCGTGGTGTATATGAATGCGGGTATCGGTGCTTATGCCAATGCACGCAATGTGGCGGGGGATAAGCTGGTGTCGGTGCCAGACAATGTATCTGATGAAGTCGCTGCTGCTGTGTTCTTTAAGGCAATGACTGCGCAATACTTAATTCAAAAGACCTACAAGGTCAAAGCTGGTGACGTCGTGCTTGTGCATGCTGCTGCTGGTGGTGTTGGCCAAATCTTAGCGGGTTGGGCAAAATCATTGGGCGCTTTTGTAGTGGGTACTGTTGGCTCCGAAGTCAAGTTTGCTGCAGCAAAAGAGGCGGGATGCGATGCTGTGGTCGATTACTCAAAACCCAATTGGGTTGAGGAGGTCATTAAGGCAACAGGTGGTCGCAAGGCGAATGTGGTTTACGACTCTGTTGCTAAAACTACTTTCTTGGGATCTCTCGAGTGCGCCGCTCCATTTGGTACGGTAGCCTTATTTGGTGCGGCTTCTGGCCCAGCGCCAGAGATTCAGCCAGAGATTTTGAACAAGAAAGGCTGCCTCTTCTTAACAAGACCTTCAGTGTTTCCGCATAACGCTACTCCAGAGTTGCTTCAAGAAAATGCTCGCGCGGTATTTGATGCGATTGCACAAGGTCGTGTAAAAGTACAAATCGGTGCTAAGTTCTCTCTCGAACAAGCTGCAGATGCACATAGAGCGGCCGAGGGAAGAAAAGTTTCGGGTGCGATTGTCATTACGCCTTAATCCAGGCATATGAATAAATAGCCGACTAGTATTGTTTACTTAAAAGCCCCGCTGATGAACTGGGGCTTTATTCATTTATGTATCAGAAGCACTCTAGAAGCTAAATTCCCTGTAATGCCGATAGAGGTTGGCAATTGATGCAAAGCCCAGAACTACGATCAGAACGGCAAAAAGGTAGTCAATTGTTAGGTAGGTAAACACGCCTGCCTGAATCGCAATAGCTGCGGCAAGAAAGGCGGCGATGGCACCCAGTACCACCAACTTAAAGCTGGGAATGAATGCCCCCAGAGTTATGGCCACAAATAACAGAATGAGTTCTGAAACGAGCTGGTCGGCCATCAAGAAGATTCCGTTGGTGAACTCTGGGTTGGTGATCTTGCCAACAATCGCAAGCACAAGAATGCTGCCCAGCAACGCAAAGTTGAGTTTGGCTTTCTTGAGAATCGTGAGAAGTTGATCGTTCATAGTGGCGGGATGCTCCTAGTTTTTTTTCTTCTCTTAGTTGCTATTAATAATTAGGGCTGCCGCTGAAAACCAGGCTGATGCCGATCCACAACAAGATGAAAGCAATCAAAATAGTGAAGCCGAGTTTCTTGAGGAAGTAACCCAGGGTATCCATATAGGCTTCGTCATTACGACCAAAATATTGGTCAAAGCGCTTCCATGCCAAGCGACCCACAACAAGGGGTAGCAACATGGCAACAATGCCAAGAACAACGGTGAGAGTGGTATCCATCTAAATTCAATACTTTCTTAGGCTGGCGGCTAGTGACTAGCCATATAAAAGAAGTAAGAATACCTGTTTTTCCTACGCACCAATTGGGCCTAGAGGCTTGTTCAGCCTGATTTATGCTCTAAAACCCTGAGTTTGTTGATACAGTAGAGTCTTTACTGGTCAATATTTCTTCGAAAGCATTCAATATGACCGAATTATCCGTAAGCCAAATTAAAGAAATCCGCACTGCAGTCCTTGGTGCCGCAGCTAAAGTGCCTGGTGCACTAATTGGCATGGGCGTTTTGTTTATTGCCTTGGGAATGATTGGTATCGCTGGTCAGACATTGTTTTCATTTATCACTATTAATGTATTGGGTGCATTCTTGATTTTTGGCGGTGCCGTTCAATTTGCCCATGCTCTCAAATCAACCGGCTGGAAGAATGTCGGAATTCAAGTGGTATTGGCTGTTTTGTATATTGCCGCTGGTGTTTACACCTGGGCCTTCCCAATTCCTGCTCTAGAAGCAATTACTCTCTGGCTTGCTGCAATCTTTTTTATTACCGGCTTTCTGCGTTTGATTTCTGCATTTCAGCACCGTCATTTCCGTGAATGGTTCTGGTTGGTGTTGTCCTCTGCGATTTCTATCTTGATGGGTGTGCTTATCATGAATGGTTATCCAGAAAGCAGCTTGTGGTTACCTGGCTTACTCATCGCAATCGAGTTGCTCTTGCAAGGCTGGTCGTTATTGTTCTTGGGCCTAGCCGCACGTTCATTAACTAAATAAAAATAGAGCCGTAAAACTTATTTAGAAATGCAAATGTTATGTCAATGAAAAAAACCGATCTCTATAAAAACCTGGCCCTGACCACTGCGCAGCGTATGAAGAATGCCGCTAAGACGCCAAAGCCAGGTGCTGCGGAGAGTATTGCGAAAACCAAAAAAGAGCTTGCCAGCAGTAATCCTATGCTGGCCTCTTTGATGGGCAAAACAAAGTCCGAGAAATCCAAATAATTACTTTCTATAGACACTCTTTATTCATTTGAGTGCCGGTCTATTTCTGTTTTGAAGCAAACCCAATCCCTTTTCTTAATTGATCTTATCAAGGTCTTCGCAGCGCTGTTAATTATTCTGCATCACCTATCTAGCTACGGCCAGATTGCAGAAGATGCGCGCTTAATATTGCCAGGCTTGATGACATGGCTCTTTGAGTATGGTCGCTATGCCGTGCAAATCTTTTTAGTGATGGCCGGCTACTTGGCAACTCAGTCCCTCACGCGATTCGCTAATGCAAAATTCAGTAGTCGGAATTTACTGCGAGTGATCATCAATCGCTATTTACGCTTATTTCCCCCTTACATTGCCGCTTTGATTTTCACGACTCTCTGTGCCTGGATTGCGCGCTTATGGGTGAATGATGAATTCGTTGGCGAGCAAGAGACCTTGAGTCAATTTATTGCCCACCTATTTTTTCTGCAGGGCATTCTAGGTCTTGATTCGATCTCTGCAGGCGCTTGGTACGTAGCGATTGACTGGCAGTTGTACTCAGTGCTGGCGGTACTACTCATTTCTTTTTCTTCTTATCAAGCCTTGATATGGTTGATCAGCATTGTTGCTGTGAGCTCTTTGCTGTACTTCAATCATTCCGCACAATATGAAGCCTACTTTATTTATTTCGTCGGCTCTTATGGTCTTGGCGTGCTGGCTTATCTTGCTAAAAACTTTGCCGATCAGAAGATCCAAGGATTAGCCAAGTTTGCACTCATTGCTATTGGGGTAGTTATTGCGATCTCCACTTTACAACAAGTGTGGTTGCGTAACTTCTTGGCTTGGTTTGTAGCCTTACTATTATTTATATGGGGTAATGCTACTTATCCTGCTATTGGGGCTGCAACTCGAGGATTGAAAGCATCAACATTACGTGCAATTGCTTGGGCGAGTCCGCGCTCCTACTGCGCCTTCTTAATTCACTTTGCCTTTATCTTGCTGGCGAATACGCTTTATATTGCCTCTGGAATGCACGCTCATGAGAGTGGTCTGATTGCAATCAGTCTTATGCTGGGAGTTGTGGTGTGTAGCGCTTTTGCTGCTAGCTACATGTATCGCTTGGTGGAGATTCCTTCAGCGAAGTTAAAGATTTAGAAGATTTTTTATATTTCAGAATTGAAAACCATTTAATATTTAGGTGAATTCACCAATCTTCAAAAGGTGTATGATTTATCCACGACTCACCCATTAACCGTTCGGTATATCCGATTGCTTTTTGGGCGACAGACCACCTTCGGGTGGTTTTGTCTTTTATGGAATGGGAAAATTATCAAAACTACTATTTGTATTGATGGTTACAACCTCTATTACGGCTTGCTAAGAAATTCAAAATTGAAGTGGCTTGATATTGTTAGGTTATTTTCTGAGTACATCTTAGATAAAAATGCAGAATTAACACAAGTACGCTATTACACGGCGCCTGCTCTAGGAAGGATGTCGGATGACCCGATGTCAACCCAGCTACAACGCTTATATCTTCAGGCCTTAAGAAAAATGTATCCCAATTCTTTGGAAATAATCCAAGGAAAAATTTTGGCGACAACACCCTATCAAAGATTGGTGAGACCGATTAATGAGGTCCCTGAATTAAAAATAGTTCAGGTTTATGACTTCAATGAAAAAAAGACGAATGTTAATTTGGCATCAGATCTAATTACTGGGGCTTGGACGGGGGCTTATGAGCAGGCGGTAGTTTGCAGCAATGATTCTGATCTTGAAGGTGCGTTAGCAGCGGTAAGAGGCACCATGTGCAATTGCGAATTGGTTTAGTTGCGCCAATTCAAAGTAAAAATCACCGACATATTTCGGGTGATCTAGCAAAACACTCAGATTGGAGAAAGATTCTCAGCGTTACACATATTGCTGCTGCGCAGCTTCCACCCAAGATCCCAAACTCAAAAATTCAAAAGCCTGATTCTTGGTAATTGGGAGGCTAGATTCCCATATCTTTTAAGACGCGGAAGATTTCACGGAAAGCCTTAGGGGGTTTATTGGCTTCTTTTTCTTTGCGCGCATTACGAATAAGAGTACGCATATTCTGAATATCCATATCTGGATATTGCTCAATCATTTTGGTAAATGTTTCATCGTTCGCTATTAGGCGATCGCGATAGGACTCCAGATGGTGGAGTTTTGCAGTTTCTGCCTTGCTAACGCCCTGAATGGCATCCAAGCGCTTTTGAATCGCATCAAGCTCTTCCTCATCCAAAAAGCGCATGAGCTTGCCAAGATACTGCTTATGGCGACGGATCGCCTCAAAACTCTTAATCTTGTTTGTTTCGGCAATGGAGGTTTTAATAGCCTCATCCATTGGTATGGTCTTTAAGGCATCACGACTAAGCGCTGCTAGCACTTCGGCCAGCTTTTGGCGCTCGGTCATCAACCGCTTTAGCTCCGATTTGCTTGGTCCCTCATCAAGATCTTCTTTCTTGGGGGTGCGGTTCTTTTCATTGACATGCATGGGGCTATTTTAGACGGGTATTTGCCGTTTCTAGCTGAATCGCCTAATTTCTTCGTAATGGGAGATTTGGTAAATAATAGAGTTTAAAAATAGACATCTATAAAAGTAGAGACATGAGCAAAACCAGCCATCCAAACACCTACGACTACATCATCATTGGCGCTGGCAGCGCCGGCTGCATGCTTGCCAAGCGCCTGACTGAGAATCCCGCTAAACGCGTGCTCTTAATTGAGGCTGGCAAGAACGATAACTACATCTGGATACATGTGCCAGTTGGTTATTTATATTGTATCGACAACCCAAGGGCAGATTGGCGCTTTAAGACTGCTGCGGAAAAAGGTCTGAACGGACGCTCATTGTTGTATCCGCGCGGTAGAGTTTTGGGCGGTTGCTCATCTATCAACGGCATGATTTATATGCGCGGCCAAGAGGGTGATTACGCCTCATGGGTTAAGGCAACCGGTGATGAATCTTGGTCTTGGCAAAATGCATTGCGCCGTTACAAATCATTTGAGGACTATCACGGCGCAGCCAATCAGTGGCATAGCAAAGGCGGAGAGTGGACTGTATCTAAGCAGCGTTTGCGTTGGCCCATCATGGATGTCTTTAAAGAGGCTGCAGTAGAGGCAGGTATTCCGGCATCAGCTGACTTTAATCAAGGCGATAACTTCGGTGTCGGGTATTTTGATGTCAGTCAGCGTAAAGGTTGGAGACTCAATACTTCAAAAGCATTTTTGCGTGATGCTGCCAAGAGATCCAACCTCACTGTAGTTACCGAGGCTATTGTTGATAAACTATTGATCGATCCCAGTTCGAAAAATTGTTACGGCGTTCAATATATTAAAGATAGTAAAACTATCGACGTGCATTGCACCGCTTCTGATGCTGGCAATCAAGGTGAAGTGATTTTAAGTGCGGGTGCCATTGGCAGCGTGCAGGTTCTAGAGCGCTCAGGTATTGGCTCAGCTGCGCACCTCAATAAGCTAGGCATTCAGGTGATTGCTGATTTACCTGGCGTAGGCGAGAATTTACAAGACCATTTGCAATTGCGCATGATCTACAAGGTCAACAACATCAAGACTTTAAACACTAAAGCTAATTCTTTATTGGGTAAGTTGTTAATTGGCATGGAGTACGTATTTAAGCGCTCCGGCCCGATGTCAATGGCTCCCTCGCAGCTGGGTGCTTTTGCATACAGCTCGCCTGATCAGCCCTCAGCAAATCTGGAATATCACGTTCAACCTCTATCGCTAGAAAAGTTTGGCGAAGATTTACATTCCTTCAACGCGATTACTGCTAGCGTTTGTAATTTACGCCCAACATCTCGCGGTAGTGTGCACATCAGCTCGCTTGATCCAGAAACGCCCCCAGTGATTGCGCCAAACTATTTATCGACTCAGGAAGATCGAAAAGTTGCGGCCGATTCTTTGCGCCTCACGCGCAAGATTGTGGAAAGCCCTGTACTTAAGCCATACACGCCAGATGAATACAAGCCAGGCAAGCAGTATCAAACTGATGAAGAGCTTATCAAAGCTGCTGGTGATATTGGTACAACGATTTTTCATCCAGTGGGCACTTGCAAGATGGGGCGCGATGACGATCCGTTGGCAGTGCTCGACTCTGAGTTACGCGTGAGAGGTATTCAGCATCTGAGAGTAGTGGATGCATCTGCGATGCCAACAATTACTTCTGGTAATACTGCAGCTCCGACCATGATGATTGCGCAACGCGCTGCAGAATTGCTTACGAGTGAGTAGTTCAAAACTACAAAGTAGTTCGCAGCCACATCCTGGCCTCCCAGCGAGTCACTTGTTATTAGCGCTCGCTATCGTTGCGGTATGGGGGACGAACTTTGTCGTTATCAAGATTTCTCTTGCTAGCTTTCCACCATTTTTCTTTGCTGCACTGCGATACATTTTTGCTTTATTGCCGGTAGTATTTTTTATGCCTAGGCCCAAAGTCTCCTGGGGCAATCTTTGTGTCTATGGCTTGGCAACTGGGGTGGGGCAGTTCGGTGTCATGTATTTTGCGATTGATGGGCGTATTTCTCCTGGCCTCGCTTCTTTAGTGATTCAGACGCAGGTGTTTTTTACGATTGGCTTTGCGATGTTCTTCGCTAAAGAGGGTCTCAGGCTGTATCGGGCGGTAGCCGTGGCCGTAGCAATGACGGGTTTGGTAATTATTGCGCTGCACACAGATGCCACAACAACTTTCTTGGGCCTCGCTTTGGTGGTATTTGCTGGCTTCTCATGGGGTGTTGCTAATACGGTGAGTCGTAGGGCTGGCGCTATCAATATGCTGTCTTATGTTGTTTGGGCAAGCGCATTCTCAATACTGCCCTTAATGATCGTTTCGCTCATCTTTGAGGGCGGCTTTACTCATTTATGGGAAGTAACTCTAGCGGCGCCTCCAGGAGCATGGGTTGGCGTACTCTGGCAGTCTTGGGCCAACACCTTATTTGGCTATGCGGCATGGGGCTGGTTACTCTCAAAGCACCCGGCAGCCGTGGTGGCCCCTGCACCTTTGCTAGTACCCATCTTTGGAATGGGGGCTTCAGCCTTCTTCCTGGGTGAAGCCTTGCCAAGCTGGAAAGTCATGGCAGCTGGCTTGGTAATCGCTGGTCTTGTGGTCAATCTTTTTTGGCCCACATTGCGCGAGAAAAGTCGTCGGTTTTTTTAATGTGACTTTTATCTCTTGGCCTAATGTAAAACCCTAATACAAACCCCCTTTTTTGCCCCTACATTAACTGTAAGATGGTTATTCGTTTTAAGTTGTACCTAAAAAAGAATTTATTTAATTAAGCATTTTTAGCCATGGAGACTTTATGAATATTCGTCATCACATTTTTGCTGTAGCTGCTGCGGCAATGTTTACAACCGGCGCTTACGCTGCCGACATCAAAGTTGGCGTTATCGGCCCATTCACAGGCGGCTCATCCTCAATGGGTGTGAGCATGCGTGATGGCGTCCGCTTAGCTGCTAAAGAAATTAATGCTGCTGGTGGTATCAACGGCAATAAAATTGTTTTAGTTGAGCGCGATGACGAAGCTAAAAATGAACGTGGCGTGCAAATTGCTCAAGAATTGATCAACAATGAGAAGGTTGTTACTGCTTTCGGCTATATCAACACTGGCGTTGCCTTGGCGTCCCAACGTTTCTTCCAAGAAGCAAAGATTCCGGTGATTAACAACGTAGCAACCGGCTCCTTGATTACCAAGCAGTTCCCTAACGCTCCTGAAAACTATGTTTTCCGTAATGCTGCTGCAGACGTTATTCAAGCTCCAATGATTGCTAAAGAAGCAGTTGAAAAGCGCGGCTTGAAAAAGGTGGCGATTTTGGCTGACTCTACAAATTACGGTCAATTGGGTCGTGAAGACTTAGAGAAGGCATTGAAGGCATACGGCGTAACTCCAGTTGCCACTGAGAAGTTCAACCTTGGTGACGTCGATATGACATCCCAGTTGCTCAAAGCAAAAAATGCTGGTGCTGAGGTGATTTTGACTTATGCAATCGGACCTGAGTTGGCGCAAATTGCTAACGGTATGGCGAAGTTGGGTTGGAAGAAACCAATGATTGGTTCTTGGACATTATCTATGGCCAGCTTTATTGATACGGCTGGTAAGAACGGTAATGGCGCAACAATGCCAGAGACTTTCATTCAGCAACCTGCCACTACTCCAAAGCGTAAAGCATTCGTAGAGGCTTACCTTAAAGAGTTCAAGCCAAAGAATGGCGTCATTGCTTCACCAGTTTCTGCTGCTCAGGGCTATGACTCTATTTACTTGTTCGCTGCTGCAGTTAAGCAAGCTAACGGCACAGAGGGTCCTAAGTTGTTGGCTGCTTTGCAGGACCTGAAGGCTCCAGTAGACGGCGTCGTAATGACCTACAACAAGCCATTTAGCGCAACTAATCACGAAGCGATTTCTGAAAAAGACGTTGTGATGGGTGTTGTAGAGAATGGCCGTGTTGAATTCTTGAATGCTGAGGACGCAACAGCTAAGAAGAAGTAATTTAAGTTCAATTGGTAGGCATTAGCCTTACTTATTTTGCACTGCAGCAATTGTTAGGCCAAAGCGCCGCCCAAAAGGCGGCGTTTTGCTTACAATGTCGAATTCTTCAATAAAACCGTTTTAAGTATTTTCTTTTGGGCCAATAAAAATGGACATGCTTGCACAAATCCTCTCAAGCGGTATCGCAGTGGGGATGATCTATGCGGTAATCGCTTTCGGTTTCCAGCTAACTTTTGCCACATCTGGCACATTGAACTTCGGACAAGGTGAGGCACTGATGTTGGGTGCCTTAGTTGGGCTGACTTGTGTAGATACCTTTGGTATGAACTACTGGGTCATGATTCCTGTAGTTTGTTTATTCGGCATGATTCAAGGTAGCTTTGTTGAATTGATTGGCGTGCGTCCAGCAATCAAAATTAAATCCGAGTTTGGTTGGATTATGTCCACCATTGCACTCGGTATTATTTTCAAGAACGTCGCTGAAAATATCTGGGGCCGCGATGCCTTGCCGTTCCCATCACCCTTAGATATGGAGCCTATGAGCTTCATGGGCGCAAATATTTTGCCAATGGAAATCTTGGTGGTGGTTGGCGCATTGGTCATGATGTTGTTGGTGGAATTTTTTAACCGTAAAACGATTTACGGTAAAGCGGTAGTTGCGACAGCAAACGATCGCGATGCAGCTGGCTTGATGGGTATTAACACGAGCTTAGTGATTACCTTCTCTTACGCTTTATCTTCTTTGACTGCAGCTTTTGCGGGTGTATTGATTGCACCATTGACATTAACAGGCGCGACGATGGGTGGCGCTCTGGGCTTAAAGGCTTTTGCAGTGGCGATTATTGGCGGCTTATCTAGCGGTCTCGGAATCATTGTGGGTGGTTTGATTCTGGGTATTGTCGAGACTGCTACTGGTTTCTATATTTCTACTGGCTATAAAGATGTGCCAGGTTTGATCTTGCTCTTGCTAGTGCTTGCATACAAACCATCTGGTCTCTTTGGTAAATCTGCAATTAAGAAAGTTTAATGATGAAATTGAAGTCTCTATTACCTCTATTAATTGCGATCGTTGGCTTGTTTTGTCTGCCTTTGTTCATCCACAATCCGTATTACATTCACTTAGCTGAAACGATTCTGATCTACACCATTCTGTTGTTTGGTTTGGATATCGTGGTGGGTTATGTGGGTCAGGTTTCCTTAGGGCATGCTGCCTTATTCGGAATCGGTTCCTATACAGCTGGCGTGTTGTTCTTCCACTTTGGACTGCCAATTTGGGCAACCTTGCCAGCTTCCGTTGTAGTTACCGCTATTTTCGGTGGCATCTTGGCGCTTCCGGCCTTGAAGGTGATTGGACCTTACTTGGCGATGGTAACTTTGGCGTTCGGAACAATTGCACAGATCTTGATTAACGAGATGACTTGGTTGACTGAAGGTCCATTGGGCATCAAGATTCCTAAGCCAGAACTCATGGGTGTGCCGATGACCAAGGCTGAGTATTTCTGGCTGGTCTCGATCATTCTGATTCTTGCCTTGATCGTGGTTGATCGCTTTGTGAAATCACAAATGGGTCGTGCTTTTGAGGCTTTGCGTGACAGCCCAATCGCTTGTGACTGTATGGGCGTATCTGTATATCGCTTTAAGGTGATCGCATTTGTGATTAGTGCTGGCTTTGCTGGTTTGGCTGGTTGCTTGTATGCCTACTCTGAGCAATACATCTCACCAAATACTTATAACAATGAGTTGGCCGTACTTTTCTTGCTCGGCATCATCATGGGTGGACGTAAGTCACGTTTAGGTGCGGTGATTGGCGCGGCAATTATTGTGCTGCTACCAAAACTCCTTGATGATATTAATTTATTCCGTATTGTTGCCTCGATTATTGCAATCGTTGTGGCGGTCGGTGCTGCAATGGCTTTATCTAAGAAGGTAACTACTCCAAGACGTGTAGCCGTGCCTTTGGCAGGCGTTATTGGTTTGGCGGTTTTCTCATTCTGGTTAGATAATATTTCTGACTGGCGCTTGAGTATTTTCGGCTTCATGATTTTGTTGGTGGTGTACTACCTCCAAAACGGCATTGTTGGCTTTGCGAAGAGCTTCTACCAATCCATCGTTGGCAAAACAAAAACTACTCGTGGTGAAGAAGTTGAAGCGGTAGATGACTCAATTAGCTTTATCAGCAAAGTTAGCGATCAAAATTCTGGTGCCGAACTTCTGAAAGTAGATTCCGTCTTGATGCAGTTTGGCGGCTTAAAAGCGCTAAACAACGTGAGCCTCAGCATTAAGCGCGGCACCATTCATGGTCTGATCGGTCCTAACGGCTCCGGTAAGAGCACGATGATGAACGTGTTGACTGGTATTTATATCCCTACTGGCGGTAATGTGCTGTTTACTGGTCAAAGCGTAGTTGGTCGTACGTCTTCAGACATTGCACTTTCTGGTATCGCTCGTACCTTCCAGAACGTACAGCTCTTCGGTGAAATGACAGCTATCCAAAATATTTTGGTTGGCTTGCACCACACCTTCAAGTCCAACATGGTAGAGATTGCCTTGCATCTACCGCGTTACAAGAAGGAAGAGGCTGAAGCGCACGCTCGTGCAATGGCCCTCTTGAAGTTCGTTGGCTTGGATGACTTGGCAAATGAAGAAGCGCGTAACTTGCCATACGGTAAGCAACGTCTCTTGGAGATTGCTCGTGCCTTGGCCTTGGATCCAGAGTTGCTCTTGTTGGATGAGCCAGCTGCTGGTTTGACAGCACCAGATATTAAGGAACTCTTGCGCATTATTCGTAAGATCCGCGATAGCGGTATTACCTTCATCCTAATTGAGCATCACATGGATGTGGTGATGTCAGTCTGCGATACCGTTTCTGTATTGGACTTCGGTCAGAAGATTGCAGAAGGTAAACCAGCTGAAGTTCAGGCAGACGAGAAGGTGATTCATGCCTACTTGGGTACTTAATCACTAGAACCATATTGAATCGGTAAATACCATGTTATCTATTAAGAATCTTGAAGCAGGCTACGGCAAAGTAAAAGTTCTGCACGGCATCAATATTGATGTTCCTAAAGGACAAGTCATTACTTTGATCGGGTCAAACGGCGCCGGTAAAACAACGACCATGCGCGCTATCACCGGAATGATTAAGCCAACTGCTGGTGAAGTAACCTTGGGCGGTGAAAAAATTGATGGTTACGACTCTCATAAAATCGCTCGCCTAGGTTTGGCTCATAGCCCAGAAGGTCGTCGTGTCTTTACGACTATGTCAGTCAATGACAACCTATTGTTAGGTGCATTCCCACGCTTTACAGGTAGCCGTCCAAAAGGCGATATTAAGAACGATCTAGAACGTGCTCTAGAAATGTTCCCACGCTTAAAAGAGCGTCGCAACCAATTGGCTGGAACATTGTCAGGTGGTGAGCAACAGATGTTAGCGATGGCTCGTGCCGTGATGCTCAATCCAGAGATTATTCTCTTGGATGAGCCATCAATGGGTCTCGCCCCAATTTTGGTTGAGGAAGTATTTAAGATTATTTCTAACCTTAAATCTCAAGGCGTGACGATGTTATTAGTTGAGCAGTTTGCTGCCGCAGCTTTGAATGTTGCTGACTATGGTTATGTTCTCGAGAACGGCAAGATTGCAACTCATGGCCCGGCCGACAAGTTGATGCATGACCCAGCTGTGAAAGCGGCTTACTTGGGCGGTGCTGGCAGTCACTAAGATTTAGCGGTACCGTGTTTGTTAAAAAGCCCTCGACAGAGGGCTTTTTCTATTGAGGTGCAATCAAGCCACTTCCCGATCTAATTCTGAAGCAGTGAGATCGCCTCTCTGATGAGTAGGGCGCGATAGCCCATATAAACTGCTACACCTACAAAGCCCAGTAGGAATAGTTTGGGTACTAAAGCGCCCTCGGCCACTAGCTCTGAATTGAGAAGACCCACCGCAACAGCCAGGAAGAAGAGGGCGCCTAGACCTAAGACTCTCCAATTCTCATGATTGCTCACTTGCCGGGTCTGATTAACATAAGCGAGCACCTGAAAGCCATTGCCTTTTTGATGGCCGGAGACTGTCAAGGTGTCACCATCACTCACCACCATGGGTGTTGAGAATTTAGCTTCGACAGCCAGATTGCCTAAATTGAATTTAGACACAAAGAAGCGCTGGTAATACACGGAAGAATGATCGTGAGTTGGCTTTTCAGGATTGACATATTCCAACAGCTCATTATTGAGATTGCTGACCGTTCCAGAAATGATGCTCACAGAGTTAGTTGGAAAAGAACTGGGTTTCAGTGTCATGAGTATGACTCCCATCAGTATGAGAGAGAAAGTAAGAAGAAAAGATAGAAGCGGACGTTTCACGGATTTAAAGTTAGCACACCTTTAATGAGCAGGCTAACTGCAATCGCTAAAGTGAAAAGCGAGAAAATCAGTTGAGTATGTGGACCACTTAACTTTTTACCCAGGAGGAGTCCAATCAATAGGCCGCCTAGCGCTGCCAGCGCAAATGGCGCAGCTACTAATATATTGAGACTGCCAGACGCTGCCGAGAAGATCACACCCCCACCGGTGATGATGGCAAGAACCCCGAGTGAGGTGGCAACTATGGATTTGATTGGTAAATCGGTATAGCGCTTGAGTGCTGGGACGATGATAAAGCCGCCGCCAACACCGAGTAATCCAGATAAGAAACCTGCAATACTGCCGGCAAACATCAGTGCACGTGCGCAGGGTAGCGTCCATTGGAGCTTTCCAATGGCCGAGTTCATTAGGCAAGGAGGCGGCTTTCTGCTTGTTTCGGGGATGCCGTTAATCTGACTGTGAGCTTGTCTCAATAGGCGGACAGCTACATATAAGAGAATCAAGCTAAATAGAATCTGTAGTGGTGCATTTGGAATCTGTGGGGCAAGCCAAAGACCTAGAGGTGATAGCGCTAAACCAAAGATAGCCATGAACACTGCCGCCTTGTAGCGCAAGATTTTATTTCTTAGACCTAGGATGGCCCCAACGCTAGACGCGAGGGCAACGGCACAGAGCCCAATCGGAGCTGCTTCTGCAATAGGGAGCCCCAGAAAGAAGACCAGCAAGGGAACCGACAAAATACCGCCCCCGGCACCGGTGAGGCCCATAAGGACGCCCACTAAGATTCCTAGTGCTGGGCTGATAAGGGTTGAATAGTCCATTGCAATTTATTTTAGAATAATATACTATATAAATATATATAATATTTATTCAATCGAAAGAATATCGTGAGCACACAGCAAAGCCCGCTAATTAAGGACTTTTTTGATTCAGAAACCTCGACATTTACTTATGTGGTCTATGAAGGTTTTGGTAGTTCATGCGTCATCATCGATTCCGTACTGAACTACGACCCCAAGTCAGGTAGAACCAGCATAACATCAGCGGATGAAGTCATTTCTTTTATTAAAGCTCACCAACTTCAGGTAAGTTGGATTTTGGAGACCCATGCCCATGCGGATCATTTAACTGCTGCACCTTATTTACAAAGTCACCTAGGTGGTAAGTTGGTAATTGGAGATCACATTAAAAATGTACAGACGGTATTTAAGGGTGTCTTCAATTTAGATGATTGCTTTAAGCCTGACGGCACTCAGTTTGATTACTTATTAAAAGAGGGCGAGTCACTCGCCTTTGGAAATCTTTCCTTGAAAGCACTTTTGGTACCGGGCCATACCCCTGCCTGCATGGCTTATGAAATCGGTGATGCCATCTTTGTGGGCGACACCTTGTTTATGCCGGATGTCGGTACAGCCCGCTGTGATTTTCCTGGTGGTGATGCGAAGACACTCTATCGCTCGATTCAAAAGATCTTGTCTTACCCTGGCCAGACCAAGCTGTATATGTGCCACGACTATCCGCCAAATGGTCGTCCAGCCATGGGCGTGACTACTATTGCTGATGAAAAGGCAAGCAATATTCACTTACATGATGGTGTCACTGAGGAGCAATTTGTACGGATGCGTACAGCGCGAGATAAAACCTTGGAAATGCCAACCTTAATTTGGCCTTCTATTCAGGTGAATATTCGGGCAGGGCATTTTCCTGAGCCAGATGCCAATGGCGTTGCCTATCTAAAAATCCCTTTAAACGCACTTTGATTGTGAGATGACAATGAATATGCCTATCTCGAAAGCGGAGCTAAAAAAGATGCAGTCATCGGCGGATGATGCTTGCAAACTCATGAAGGTCTTATCCAATCGTGACCGCATGATGCTCTTGTGTGAAATTGGTCAAGCGGAAAAGTGCGTTGGGGAGTTGGAGGCTGCATTAGATTTACATCAACCAACACTCTCTCAGCAGCTCACCGTATTGCGTAAGGAAAATCTAGTTAAAACGCGTAGAGAGGGCAAACAAATTTATTACTCCCTATCAAGCCAGGTCGCTGTAGCAGTCATGAGCTTGCTATACAAGCATTACTGTAAGAAATAGTAGTAAGTAATCTCTCCGATGTGTGATTAAGGTGTAATGAGGGATAAAACTCAATACACCTTATTTCCATTTGGGGTGACTATATTTTTAGCATAAACGCCGTGCAACAAAAAGATGGCAAAGAAAGCAATGCCAATCACCCAGTGGGTTGTGATGACGCTATCTCGAATTTCTTCAGGGCCGTAGTACAACAAGGCGCCTGATATCAATAAAGTAGCCAAAAAAGCCAATTGGCTTAAACCGCTCCACAGTTTCCTCTTAGACTTTAGGCCCGCCTTTAGGTGAAAGGGTAAGACTGAGCCCAAAGCCATCGTCGCTATCATTGCGGCAATGCCATGCCACATCAATATAGAGTGAGCGCCCAATGCAGTACCTTGAATGTGAAATTCATGTCCAAGCAAATAGGCTGTGCCGGTAAGAGAGCAGCTCAACATGCCAGTGAGGACGAAATATCTTTGCCATGCTGGCATCTTGCCAAGGCGATTAGTATTTTTCATAAGGTGATGGCGTGAGGAATTTTGATCGCTTGAGCAGAAAAATGACTCAAGCAGGGATGCTGGGTGTTGCCAGAAATACTGACTACCTTTGTTAAGGCATCCGCATAGACACATTCATTAGCGATGACTGAGTAAGACTCTGAAAACTCAATGTATTCATGATTGAGGGGATTGACCATATAACTTTTGGCATCAGCGTCGCGTTTTGAAAAGTAGAGACTGCTAGTCGCAATCGCGCCCACTTTCATCTTGCCAATCTGAATGAGCTCATGAGGCAATGAGGGGTTGCGGATTTTAATATCCTTCGTGAGATTTCCAAAGACGCGCATATCGCCACCAGCATTGACTGATCCAGATTGGATGTCGTGAGCAAATAAGACCTCTACCGCTTTATCAACTGCATAGCCTTTAGCAATGCCACCAAGATCAAGGCAGAGTGGGAGCTTAGATTGAACTAGGTTTGGCTCAATAAATCGGAGATCTTCAATACCTCCGAATGAGTGATCATGTAGGTTGACATACCTTGGCAGCAGACCTGCTTCTACCAGGCGGTGACCAATCCCACAATTAAATATGCCTTGAGACTCAATATGAATCTCTTTGGCAATGGCCAGCACCTCGGCTGTCCAGGAGTGAATGCGAATTGGTTCTAAATGGGATATAGCATTAATTTGAGAAAGCTCACTCTCCGGATCATGAAATCCCATTAAAGATTGAACCTGTTCAATGGCTGCGAATGCCATCTCTATTGCACGCAGTGAAAGTTCTCCATCATCAGTTGAAATTTCAACAAAGGTGCCTAAGAGTGGTTTGCAGCGAATCATTTTGCTTTGGGCGCTTGAGATTGGCTTTTGAGTGCAATGTCATAAAGCACCGCAATGCGCTTGACGCCATCGGTTAGATGTTTGCAGGAGAGTGTTGCGCCACCAATATTTTGAATATCTTGATTGAGCTTAATGGGATCGGTTGCTGTTTTTCCAATGAACTGCTTGCGCCACTGGGCTTCTGCTACTTCGTATCCATAGGATTCAACATATTCTAGGATCTCGATGCCGGTGACTGCCCCCGATGGGCTCAGTACCACGGCATAAGTAATCATTTCATGTTTACCGACTACCTCATCTACGATGAACCAACTTCCATCGGCCGCCTTCCAAATGCGATCTCCTTGAAAGGGGTGGCGAACGCTTGAAGCCGAACGCATTTTGTCCTGGAGTTCATCTGTAATGATGATTGGGTTTTTGATAAGCGGTTTATTGGGTACGAGTATCTTTTGCGCTTGCTCCACGGGTAGGTAAATCTTGGCGTGCGCTACGATCGGTGCCGTTGCTGCAGCGAGGCCAGCCATTAATAGGGGGTTAAGTTTCCAGTTCATTATCTTTTTCTTTAGTTGAGCGGAAATCCAACTTTGACAATGAATTCATTTACTGAATGACTATCCCAAACTCGGGCGTTGGAACACTCGGCTTCACCGCCGCCCATGCAGGTGCCACCCTTTAATTGATAACGCCAGGCGCCGGTGACCCACCAGTCTTTTGCTGCGTAGTGCATGTTTGGTCCGACAAAGGTTGCGCGTTGTACTTGATTGCGTAAATTCAATTCTGAATAGTCATTATGAAAACGTGCCTCAACACCAGCAGACCATTTGGGAGCGAATCGATAGCTAGCACCTACGAGAAAGTCGAGCATCGATTCAGGTACGTTGCCATTCTCAATAAACTTTAAGCGTTCATTTGCCACGACTACGTTACCTGCCAAGACCAATCGATCGTCAATAAAATTGGATTGCAATAGTAAGCGACCTTCAATTTCATCTTTGTTTCTTCCCCAGGTAGGCTCTAAATACAAACCAACCCCAACAGGTGATGTCACTGGATTGGTCAGTCGATAAATAGCCTCCAAGGACCCACCCTCGATGCCACTCTTTCTATAAGGGGTTGAAGGGTCATGGCCTGATGGCACTCCGTAACCACCTGTGCAACTTGGGCTATCGCCACAGGCTTCAGGATTGGTGTAGTTCTGATTAGCGTTGGTGTAGTAGGAGTTGATATAGCCGGCAATTTGCAAATCATTGGTCAGGCCATATTCCAACTCGGTTCTCGCTGTCCATGCATCGTAGGTGCCAGCGGCTTGTTGTTGATTGAGCTGTAAGCGCTGCTCGAACTCAAGCTTTCCTTTTGGTTGGAGGTCTAGGGTGTAAATCCATCCAAACGCACCTTCACCCGCATTGGCGAATGAGAAGTGCAAGGCGGTGGCTAATAGGATGCTAAAGGCAACGAGTCTTTTGATAGTCATTTTCATAGTGAGGTGGTCTGGTTAGTAAAAGTAATTGAGAATCATTCGCAATATACAGTAAATGAGAATAATTCTCAATTGAGAAAATGACCCTATGTGCTTTGATGTTGAGAATTGACTGGAGTTACTGCCAAGCTTGTAAGATCCGTAGCTATGGATTCAGAAGCCCTTGTGAAGCTGGTCACAATGAAGATGCCTTATGGCAAGCATGCTGGTCGAGCGCTTGCCGACCTGCCTGGGAATTATTTGGCCTGGTTTGCTCGCGAAGGCTTTCCTAAGGGCGAGCTTGGACAGCTCCTGGAGCTAATGCACACCCTCGATCACAATGGATTGCGAGGCTTGTTGGCGCCTATTCAGCGGGCCCATGGAATTGCTCCCCGCACTCGGGGGTAATAATTTATTTGTTGTGCACTATGGCTATGATGCGATTGCGTTCATAATTTACATTGGCTGAATCCGGCGGACTACTTTGCGAGAGTGTGACCAAGCTTGCGCTCTGAGCTTCAATCTCTTTCGCTAGGCTTTGAGCCAAATTGAGATTGCGGTCATATTGAAGCTCTATGCTGGCAACCCTGCCTGACTTGATGTTAGAGATGATGGCTGCCACCTTCTCGGGTGAATATTGGTCAAAAAAGACCGGATACCAGCCACCCATTACTTGCCTAGGAGCTGATGCGCCCTTCGTAGCTGATTTGGTTGGCTTACTTTCAGCGCCCTCTACCGGTAGGTGAAAGTCGATACCAGTTTTCTGAATCAGATCAGCATAGGAGATTGGTGCGCTCATTTGCGCATCGTCGGTATTCTCGACCCAATAAGCCCAGGCTAATTTTTTGTTGGGGTCATAGACCAGTTTATATAGATGGCTTGGAATAGTGACCTTACTTTTACCAATGCTGCCCGCATTGCCAACTGATCCAGTAAAGACGTATACATTGCCATGCGCGCGTTTGATATACACCCTCGTAGGCTCTTCAACCCGTTTTGCCCAGATGCCCTGATTATTTTGTCTTGCCTGCGGCATCATATTTGCTAAGGAGAAGGACTGCGCCATCCCCTTTTCATTTGTCATATCGCCAGCTGGAACGTTGTGTCCACGGTCATACCCACTGCCGCGATAGTCAGTCAGTAGGGCGCGTTCATGAAAAGGCAGTCTAGCCTCCTCATAGAACTGATTGGTACGGCGCGGGTGAGGCGCTTGGAGTTGCTCACCATTGAGTTTCTCAATGGTATAGATAGGCTTTTTATTTAAAGGCGAATAGTAAATCGCAAAATCATCGAAGCAAAGGTCTCGTCCCGCCTGAGTCGTTGTTGGTAATTGCTGGGTTGGGAATAAATCCCTGCATTGATCGAATAGGGCGAGCGCACTTAGTGGTAGCCAAAGTAGGCTGAGTAAGAGGGGCTTAACCAGGAATTTCATTGCATGTCAGTGTAATGAGTACCACCATCAACAAGTAATAGTTTTTTGTCTATCAGGCTTTTAAGTTAGCTCTAGAGCTAGTGCGGATGGGGCTTGAGAAGCATTTTGCATGACCGCTTTACGTCATCGTCATGCGCAAAGAATGCGAGAGTCTCCCTTGGTGGTGAAGACCATCAAAACACTACCGGTAGAAAATCCAACTCATTGGAATACTAGATATATGGGTCAGGCAGCTCTTTTGAAGTTGAAAAATAGTAAAAAAGTTGGATTTTGAGTGCTTTTTTATTATATGAAATAAGTGCTCACTAACTTATTTAAGTGACTGAAATTAAAGGGTTAAATATAAAAATTAGGTGCCTCATTAGGGGGCATCCTTATTTCAAGACCTAAAAGTTATTGAAATAGACTCCTTTATTCTTGACTTGATATAAGAACCTTCTTAGCATGACCTATGTTTTTTACTTATTGCATCGCAACATAAATCAGAAGTTTGATTTTCGGTGTGCTGCAAGACCCTGAATGATTAAATGTTTTTCTGCCAATTCGAGTGACTTACAACTAGCCCAGCCGGCAACGGCTAACGCTAAAGAGTTGTTAGCTCACGCACTATCGCCTGTGTATCGGGTGATGATTGGTATATTGATCGTGACTGTTTTCATGATCGTGGGACTTTGGCTCTCCGGCAATGGAACTCAAGCGGGCTCGTTTGGTTTGGCTCGCATTCTGGTTCCCGATGAAGCGCGCCATATGGTGTGGCAAAACGGTTTTGGAGTGCTCGATCTGCACCAGGAGGAAACTCCAAAGGCCATTGCAGATAAAGAGATTGCCAACGTGATCTACGGCAAGGCTTTGGTCGCCCCTAGTAGCGGCCTTATGCTCGCTAAGCAGCAAACAGTTGCTCTATTGATGCCATCAGTGGCTCATGCCCAGGTAAAGCCGATTTCTCATTTATCGGATCGCATTCCCACTTCAAAAATTGATCCTCAGGCGCTCGATTCCAAGTTGATGGTATCGATTCAGAATCAACGTGCAGTTGCTGACTTCTTTGAGAAGAAGTACAAGTTAGATCGTGCCAAGATTGAGGAATACGTTTCCAATACAGTATTAATCGCAAAAGAAGTCAACATTGATCCAGTTTTGTTGCTTGCCGTAATTTCAGTGGAGTCGAACTTTAATCCGCTGACTAAAAGCCAGGCTGGTGCCGAAGGATTGATGCAGGTGATGACCAGTATCCACAAGGATAAATATGCCATGTACGGCGGGGCGACTGATGCTGTTAAGCCTGAAGTGAATATTCGGGTAGGCGCTTACATCTTGAAGTATCTGATTGCTACTAGTGGCTCATTGCGTAATGGCCTGAAATACTACGTCGGCGCTGCAAATGCGGATAACGATGGTGGCTATACCGATAAGGTAATGGCTGAAAGAAATCGCTTGATTGGTTTGTGTCAGCCAGCAACGAAAAATAAATTAACCTTAAACGGAAAAGACTTGCGTTCGTAAGATCGGCAGTTTTTCTTTGGTAAAAAATAAGGCCACTCATCGAGTGGCCTTATTGCTTGCAGATGCTAGCTTGGAATTAATTTACTCCGTGTAGCTCTACGTCAAATACCAAGGTTGCGTTTGGTGGAATGACGCCACCAGCACCGCGTGCGCCATAGCCCATTTCAGAAGGAATGATGAGAGTACGTTTGCCGCCGATCTTCATGCCTTGTACGCCTTGATCCCAGCCTTTGATGACATGGCCAGCGCCTAAAGGAAAGCTAAACAGTTGGCCGCGGTCTAGGGAACTATCAAACTTCTGACCTTTGTTATCTGGCGCTTTGTCATCAAACAACCATCCGGTGTAATGCACGTCTACATGATTGCCGGCTGTCGCTTCTTTGCCATCACCAACAACGGTATCTCTTTTTTGGAGTTCGCTCACGTTTATCTTCCTCTTTGGCTGAAATTGAAGGGCTAGTATATTCTGAGCGTAATCTTTTTGTTCGAGCAAACTAACATGACAAACTTTTGGCTCCATTCTGCGTATAAAACCCTCGCGGTTGGCTCGGATAATCAATTACTGGTGACGGATGATTTTCTGCGCACTTACTTATTGCGCCCAGAGTTAAACCTGGTTCCTGAATCCTGTGATGCAGAGCGTGCCCTGCATCAGCGTTTAAGTGAGAACCCCCGAGCAACTATTTCAGAGCAAGAAGTAGCTGCCATGGCGGATCCGGATATTCAGGTGAACTATCAAGTTTGGTTGAGGTATCGAGCCAAGCTATTGGCAGCCAGCTCTTTAGAAAACTTCTATATGAGTTTATTTAAAGGTGATGGCGTTGATGTACCCCCATTATTTATTTCTCAGCTGGCGCAAATATTTATTCGACACATCTTGGGTGAAGATTGCCATCCTTTGGATGCGCGTATGGGTGAGATTTTCTTCCGGACTCAAAAGATCACGGTACTAGAAGACGGCGTTGTGATGAGCGCGGATGATGAGGTGGTGACTCGCAATGCGCAAGCTGGTGAGAATGGAAACATCCTGGATCTTCTGAAGAGTAAGTCGATGTCCATGCGCTCGATCGATTTGGATGTATTACATGAAGAAAACGCGGATCTATATTGGGAGAAGAATGAAAACCATGATTTTGCAGTTCAGCTGAATTTTGCTCAGCCACCCATCAATCATTTTTGTCGTGTCCTTGAGAAATGGGTGCAACACTTTTTAGGTGCCCAGGTACGCATTACTCCAATGCAGCAAATTTCCGATCCGAAGTGGTCCTGGCATGTTGGTCTAGATGCCGCTGCAACCGATATCTTGAATAAGCTTTACAACAAAGAGCCAGTCGATTCTGACGAGCTTGAGAAGGTGATTTGTTTATTCCGTCTAGACTTTATTGATGAGGCTGCAGTCACCCAATCTCAGGCTGGCAAGCCGGTTTATATGGGCATTGCCATGAATGATGAAAAGCAGCTCAAACTCAAACCGCAAAACTTACTCTTTAATTTGCCCTTAGCTAAAACTTCCTAAGTAGCAGAAGCTGCGCCAGTCTTCTTGCGATTGGCGCTCAGCCAAATCAAAGCGCACGCCGTGACCGCAACGGGGAGCAGTGATCCGAAGTTCAGGATATTCCAGCCCTGCGAGGTAATGAGTGCGCCAGATCCAAATGAAGTGAAGGCCATGGTGCCAAACACAAAGAAGTTAATTGCTGCCTGAGCTTTGTCACGTTCTTCTGGGCGGTAAGTTGTCATCGCTAATGAGGTGGAGCCAGTAAATAAAAAGTTCCAACCGACACCCAATAAAAATAGTGCGATTAAGAATTGATGCAAGTTGGTGCCGGAAAGTGCAATTGCAATACACAGGAGATTGAGGATCACCCCAACGCCCATGATCTTGAGTGTGCCAAAGCGCTGAATAAGTGAGCCAGTAAAAAATCCAGGTGCGAACATACCAATCACATGCCATTCCAATACCAGTGCTGTCTCGGAAAAGGGTAGTCCACAAATCTGCATGGCCAGTGGCGTTGCCGCCATAAGCAGGTTCATGACGCCGTAGCCCAGAGATGCGCCAATCACAGCAACCATAAAGACGGGTTGGCGAAGAATGGTCTTGAGATCTCTGCCGTCAGAAAGTGAGTGCTGGGTTTTGAACTCTTCTGGGAAGTGGATGAATTGCATCACGATGATCCCGATAAAGCCGGCTATCGAGAGGGTGAGGTAAGTGCCCAAGAAGGCGGTATCAAAGAAGTCTTTAGTCCATGAGGCGAGGTTGGGTCCAATTACGGCGCCAAGGATTCCTCCGGCAAGCACCCAGGAGACCGCCTTATCCCTCTGGCTGACAACAGTTAGCTCGGCAGCTGCAAATCGATAGAGCTGCCCATTGGCGCTGTAATAGCCTTCAATAAAGGTGCCGAGTACGAGAAGCCAGAAGTTCTTAGTAATGGCGGCATAGGCGCACAGGAGCGCCGAAAAGACGGCTACCAATAGACCTAGCTGAAAGGAGATTTTCCGGCCAAAGTAATTTTGGGTTTTGGCCACAATAGAGGTTGAGAATGCGCCGCCTACAACGTAACCCATCACCGGCAAGGTGGCCATCCAGGCAACTGGGCTCAGACTAAGTCCAACTAGGCCATTAATGGCAATAAAGGTCACATTATTGGTTAAAAACAAGCCCTGGCAGAGAATCAACAGTACGAGGTTTTTGTTGAGTAGGGGGTGCTTGTTAGTCATGTATCGCAGTTTACGTTGTAAGTGGATGGGGGATTGGCTTGGTGGATTCCCTTAATATTGACCCACTTCAGCCAATTTGGTGCCTAAAAGCCCTTAAATTGCCAGGGTCGATGATTTAAAATAGATGTCTCGGTCCAGTGCGTGAAATTACACCCAAGACAGCCAAAAGCGCCTGAAGTGTTGCGTGCGGAATGCGAGAGTGATTCGGTATAAGACCGAGCCCTAATATTTATCCATATCGAGGAAACATCAATGGCTTCAGAGAAATCAAAGATCATTTACACGCTGACAGACGAGGCGCCCTTATTGGCGACCTGTGCATTTTTACCAATCATTCGTACTTTTACAGCGCCAGCTGGGGTACAGGTTGTAGAGAGCGACATTTCTGTTGCGGCACGTATCTTGTCGGAGTTCTCTGATTGCTTAACGGCTGAGCAGAAATTTCCTGATAATTTGGCTGAGCTTGGCCGTATGACTTTATTGCCTGATACCAACATCATTAAGTTGCCCAATATCAGTGCTTCAGTTCCACAGCTGCTCGCTGCTATTAAAGAATTGCAATCGAAGGGCTACAAGATCCCTGATTTCCCAGATGATCCTAGGGATGATGCTGAAAAATCAATCCGCACTCGTTACGCAAAGTGCTTGGGTAGTGCAGTAAACCCAGTATTGCGCGAAGGCAACTCTGATCGCCGCGCACCAAATGCTGTTAAGCGCTATGCCCGCAAGAACCCGCACTCGATGGGTGATTGGAGCCAAGCTTCCCGTACGCACGTATCCCATATGCATGGCGGTGACTTCTACGCAGGTGAGAAGTCAATGACCATGACTAAGGCGTGCGATGTGAAGATGGATTTAGTAACGAAGAGCGGCAAGACGATTGTTCTTAAGCCAAAGGTCTCTTTGCTTGCTGGTGAAATTATTGACAGCATGTACATGAGCAAGAAAGCACTCTGCGAGTTCTACGAAAAGGAAATCGAAGATGCTTATAAGACTGGCATGATGTTGTCCTTGCACGTGAAGGCAACCATGATGAAGGTGTCACACCCAATTGTGTTCGGTCACGCTGTAAAGATTTTCTACAAAGATGCTTTTGAAAAGCATGCCAAGTTGTTTGAAGAGTTGGGCGTTAATCCTAACAACGGTATGAGCAGCTTGTATGACAAGATTAAAACTTTGCCAGAATCTAAGCGCGAAGAAATTATTCAAGATTTGCACGCTTGCCATGAGCACCGCCCAGCATTGGCGATGGTGGATTCTGCTAAAGGTATTACCAACCTCCATTCACCAAGCGATGTGATTGTGGATGCGTCTATGCCGGCGATGATTCGTGTTGGCGGCAAGATGTGGGGTGCTGATGGTCGTCTGCACGACACCAAGGCAGTTATTCCAGAAAGTACCTTTGCCCGTATTTACCAAGAGATGATTAACTTCTGTAAGACTCACGGTAACTTCGATCCAACAACGATGGGTTCTGTACCAAACGTGGGCTTGATGGCTCAGCAGGCAGAAGAGTACGGTTCACATGACAAGACTTTTGAGATCCCTGAAGCGGGTGTAGCTCGTATTGTTGCGGATGACGGCACAGTATTGCTCGAGCAGAATGTCGAAGAGGGTGATATCTGGCGCATGTGTCAGGTTAAAGATGCGCCAATTCGTGACTGGGTTAAGTTGGCAGTCAATCGTGCACGTTTGTCTGGTACTCCAGCAGTATTTTGGTTAGATGAGTACCGTCCACACGAGGCTGAGTTGATCAAGAAGGTTCAAACCTACCTGAAAGATTACGACTTAACTGGTGTAGATATTCAGATCATGTCTCAGACTCGTGCAATGCGCTACACCTTGGAGCGCATCATTCGCGGTAAAGATACGATCTCTGTGACAGGTAATATTTTGCGTGACTACCTCACTGACTTGTTCCCAATTATGGAACTCGGTACCAGCGCCAAGATGTTGTCTATCGTGCCTTTGATGGCAGGTGGTGGCCTCTTTGAAACCGGTGCGGGCGGCTCTGCTCCTAAGCACGTTCAGCAATTAGTTGAAGAGAACCATTTACGTTGGGATTCTCTAGGTGAGTTTTTGGCCTTAGCTGTTTCATTGGAGGATATTGGTGACAAGACTAATAATCCAAAAGTGAAGATTTTGGCTCGCACTCTAGATGAAGCAACTGGTACATTGTTAGATAACAATAAGTCACCATCACCACGTACTGGTGAGTTGGATAACCGCGGTAGCCAGTTCTACTTGGCGATGTATTGGGCTCAAGCCTTGGCAGCGCAAACCGAAGACAAAGAGCTGCAAGCCCACTTTGCTCCGATTGCAAAAGCCTTAACTGAGAATGAGCAAAAGATTGTTGCTGAGTTCAAGGAAGTGCAAGGCAAGCCAGCTGATATTGGCGGCTACTTTATGCCTGATCAAGCTAAGTTCAAAGCGGTAATGTGCCCAAGCACTACGCTCAATGAGATCTTGAAAAAAGCTGCAGCTTAAGCTGAGTTAGCGTCACAAAAAAAGGCAAACCAAGCGGTTTGCCTTTTTTCTTGTGTACTTCTATTTGCTGGAATTTAGCAGTTCAGCAAGAAATTGATAGGCGTAGGAGAATGGTTGGTATTGGCAATGTTGGCCTATATCCATTGAGGAGAATTGAATATGCGCGCAAATGAACTGAAGCGGCTATCTCAGGAGGTAACCCCCAAGTCAGTTTTTGAGGGACGTCGTGACTTGATTAAAAGTGCTGCTGCTGGCGCTTTTGGGCTTGCACTTGCTCCTTGGTTTTCGCGCGAGGCGCTGGCAAGTAATCCACAGAAGTTACTTGCTACACCGAACCCAAACTTTGTTCTGAAGGACGAGTCGACTAGCTATAAGTATGTGACCAGCTATAACAACTTTTATGAATTTGGAACAGACAAGTCGGATCCTGCCGCTAATGCTGAGAGTTTGCAGACGCGTCCGTGGATAGTAACGATTGAGGGTCTGGTTAAAAAGCCAATGACCTTAGATATTGATGCACTGCTCAAGCTCGCCCCGATGGAGGAGCGCATCTATCGCATGCGTTGTGTTGAAGGTTGGTCGATGGTCATCCCATGGGATGGTTACTCTTTATCTAAGCTGCTGAATCAGGTTCAGCCTTTAGGCTCGGCCAAGTATGTCGAATTTATTTCCTTGGCAGATCGCAAGCAAATGCCAGGACTCAAGAGTCAGATTATTGAATGGCCTTATCGCGAAGGTCTGCGCTTGGATGAGGCAATGAATCCATTGACTCTTCTTACCTTTGGTCTTTATGGCGAGACTCTGCCAAAGCAAAATGGCGCTCCAGTACGCATTGTGGTGCCTTGGAAGTATGGCTTTAAGAGTGCTAAGTCGATTGTTAAAATTCGTTTGACAGAAGAAATGCCTAAGACTAGCTGGAGTCAGTTCGATGCAAGGGAGTATGGCTTTTACTCCAACGTTAATCCTTTAGTCGATCATCCACGCTGGAGTCAGGCGGCCGAGCGGCGTATTGGCGATCCCAAAGGTGTATTTGCTCCCAAAATCAAAACCCAAATGTTCAATGGATATGGTGATCAGGTAGCAAGCATGTACTCCGGGATGGACCTCAAGAAGTTTTACTAAGGTCATGTGATAAGTACAGCTTGATGAAGTTACTGATTTTCCTGTTGGCGCTATTACCTTTAGATCGTTTGATCTGGCTAGGCTTTGCTGATAGCTTGGGCGCCAACCCCATTGAGTTCATTACGCGTTCAACTGGCACATGGTCGCTAGTCTTTCTGTGCTTGACTTTGGCAATGACGCCATTGCGTTTGCTGACAAATTCAGTTTCATGGATTCGGTATCGCAGAATGTTGGGCCTATTCAGTTTTTTCTATGCCTGCCTGCATTTTGGTATTTGGCTTTGGCTGGATCAAGACTTTGATCTAGCGGGAATGATTAAAGATGTGGTGAAGCGGCCATTTATCACCATGGGTTTTATTAGCTTTGTGTTGCTCATCCCATTGGCTTTGACTTCTACCCATTGGGCTCAAAGAAAGCTAGGTCGTCGTTGGGCGCAACTACATCGACTAATCTATCTGATTGCTTGCACCGTGATCCTGCACTATTGGTGGCACAAGGCGGGCAAGAACGATCTGGATACCGTGACAATCTATGCAGTTGTTTTGCTATTACTGTTATGTTGTAGGATTCCTTATATCCGCAAGCTCTTGGGCAGGCAGTTCATTACTTAACATCAACTCTTCTATGACTCTGTTTTCACATTTTCGCGCTTCACTTATTCCCATATTGGGTGCGCTGCTGATTTGCCTAGGATCATCACAGGCCACAGCTCAGCAAGGCGACCAAGCAGTCAAGACCATAGCCTCCTTGGATGTCCCTCGCTATCTAGGAACCTGGTATGAGATAGCGAAGTTTCCGAACTGGTTTCAGAAAAAATGCGCCTCGAACACCAGGGCTGTATATACCGCTAAGCCTGATGGTAATCTTCGAGTACTCAATAGCTGTAAAACTGCTGGTGGAGAGACTTCAGAAGCAGAGGGTTTGGCTCGTCAAATTGGCGCTAAGGACTCCCCAAAATTAGAAGTACGCTTTGCTCCGGACTGGCTTTCATTTTTACCAATGGTATGGGGTGATTACTGGGTGATTGATTTGGATGCGCAATATCAGGTGGCAGCTGTAAGCGATCCGAGAAGAGAATATCTTTGGGTTTTATCGAGAACACCGCAACTCGATCCTAAAGTCTATGCCGATTTATTGCAGCGCTTGAAGCAGCAAGAGTTCGACATTCAAAAGCTTGAGCTAACTTCCCAGAAAAATTAAGGTGTCTGAAAAGCAAATCGGCAATTACTTGCTACCCCCCGGAATCGATATCTTCGAACGTGGGTGGTTATCAGCAAATAACATTTTTATTTTCGGTGATGATGATGTTTCCTTGGTTGATACTGGGTACTGCGCTCATCAACAGATGACGGTTGACTTAGTCGTCAATGCGCTCAAACGGCATGGCTTAAAAACGCTTAATAAAGTAGTCAACACCCATTTGCACTCAGATCATTGTGGTGGCAATGCAGCTCTATCAAACGAATTTGATTGCGAGATCTGTATACCAGAGGCCGAGGCAATTGCTGTGCAAGACTGGGATGAGAATTTACTCAGCTTTCAGCAGTTGGGGCAAGAGTGCCCACGATTTAGACATCATGCTCTTCTCATACCTGGACAAGAAATTACCTTAGGCTCTTATCGCTGGCAAATTCTTGCAGCTCCCGGCCATGACAACCATTCAATCATGCTGTACCAAGAGCAGCATCAAATCTTGATCTCCGCTGATGCGCTGTGGGAGGAGGGCTTTGGAGTCATCTTCCCTGAGCTCTGGGGTGAGGGCGGCTTTGAAGAGGTGGCGCAGACGCTAGAACTGATTGAAGGGTTTCAGGTTGCCTTGGTTATTCCGGGGCATGGCAAACCGTTTACTGATGTAAAGAAGTCTATCGATACTGCTAAATCCCGCCTGGATTACCTCTCAAGCGATGCCGATCGTAATGCCCGTCATGGAGCTAAGGTGCTTCTCAAGTACAAATTATTGGAATGGCGCAATCAGGATTTGGCAAAAGTTAACCAGTGGATTTCAAATACGCCAGTGCTGGAAAGCATCCGTCAGCAAATGAATCTCGGTGTCGAGGAATTTCAGGATTGGCTGGTGCAGGCTCTAGTGAAATCTAAGGCTGCAGCGATTGACCGAGATATGCTGGTCAATCTGGATTAATAGCTCAACAAGCGTTTAATATGCATTACTCACGTATTTAAATAAACTCATAGAGAGAATATGGAACATACAGTTTTAGTAACCGGCGCTACAGCTGGCTTTGGAGAGGCAACTGCTAGACGATTTCTGGCGAATGGCCATAAAGTGATTGCTGTAGGCAGAAGGGTGGAGCGCTTAGAAGCTTTAAAGGCATCCCTTCCGGCAGAACAGCAGAAAAAATTACTTACCTTGGCCGTTGATGTTTGTGACAGTGCGAAGGTTGATAGTCTTGCGGCAACATTGCCGGCCGACTTTGCGAAGGTAACGGTGCTGGTAAATAACGCTGGATTAGCTTTGGGTTTGGAGCCAGCACATCAAGCATTTCTCTCGGACTGGGATCAGATGATTGATACCAATATCAAGGGCTTAGTGCATATGACGCGCGCTTTCTTGCCTGGAATGGTGGAGCGTAAATGTGGGCATGTGATCAACCTAGGTTCCGTGGCGGCAAACTATCCCTACCCAGGCGGCAACGTTTACGGTGGTACTAAAGCCTTTGTGCAGCAATTTAGTTTGAACCTCAGGGCGGATTTAATTGGTACACCAGTGCGCGTTACCTGCGTTGAGCCTGGCATGTGTTCTGGAACAGAATTTTCTAATGTACGCTTTAAGGGTGATGATGATAAGGCGGGTAAGGTTTATAGCGGTGTTAAAGCATTGAGTGCGGATGATGTTGCTGAGGCTATTTACTGGTCCGCCAACTTGCCAAGCCATATGAATATTAATTTAGTCGAGTTGATGCCAGTGCAGCAAGCTTTCAACGGCTTTAATGTTCACCGTGGTGAGTTTTAAGGAAACCTAGACTGTAGGTTTCCACTTGTAAAACTTGGGATAGACGCGCATTACTACTGGCCCATCAAAGTCCCACGATTTACAGGTTCCTAAATAGAGCGGTGGCTTGTTGTCATCCGGATCAAGTAAGGCTCCGGGAATAGATTGGAAGGCAGCTGTTGCGATATTACTTAGCAGCTCTCGCAAGTGCGTGCACCCTTTAATTCCGCCAAGATGTTCATTGATGGTTTTGCGCCAACCTTTGCCAAGGCGGGCGCCAATTAGCGCATCCATCGGTGGTATGACTTGAGGGCATTCTGGGTGAGGATGACTATCCATTGCCACCTCAATTGCTTGAATGATTAATTCTGTATTGACGGTAATGCGAACCCACATATCGTGAAAAGCTTGGCCAGGCTCCCAGGTTTTTCCACCAGTAGTAAAGGGGTGAAATTTGAAATCCCGTAAATGGGCCTCAATGTCCCACAGGCCATCTTCTCGAGCATAGCCCTGAAAAGTAATTTCACGGGTATGTAAGGGGATTCTGGGGGCTGGGGTTGAGAGCATGGCGGCAGTAAGTAAGAAGCTAAGTGAAGGTATATATCAATCATAACGGCTTCATTTCAGGGTCGTGTAGTCAGTCTACTTTGTAGTATTCTCGGCAACATATGGCCAAACCAATTTCTCTCGAAAAAATATTATTTAGTCAAGGATTTGGCACAAGGCGCTTTTGCAGCGATTTAGTCTATGCCGACCTAGTCAAGGTCAATGGTGTTTTGGCGGAAGATCCTGAAGAGCGGATTCCGACAGAGGGCTTGATGCTCAATGTGGAAGGTAAGGACTGGGAGTTTCATGAAAAAGCCTATGTCGCCTTTAACAAGCCCCCAAACTATGAGTGCTCTCACAAAACCACGCATCATCCAAGCGTCTATAGCCTGTTGCCTAAGCCGTTTGTAGAGCGGGGCTTGCAATGCGTTGGCCGTTTAGATTTTGATACTACCGGCTTAATTCTGATTTCAGACGATGGTCAGTTTATTCATAAGATGACTACGCCAAAAAAGAATATTGGTAAGGTGTATGAGATCACCACTCCAGAGCCTATTACCCAAAAACAGATCGATCACTTGCTTAATGGTGTTGTGCTAGATGATGATCCAAAGCCTTGTTTTGCCGCAGCATGTAAACAGCTCGGCGAAAATTTATTGGCGATGACTATTGTTGAGGGTCGCTACCATCAGGTGAAGCGAATGATGGCTGCAGTAGGTAATCATGTTGCCAAGCTACACCGTACCGAAATCGGGCAATACCTGATGCCTGCAGATTTGGCCGAAGGTGAATGGCGTTGGTTATATCCAGAAGATTTACAAAAGTTATCCAAAAGCGTGGATGCCCCCAGTGCCTAAGCCAAAGCTAGTTGCAAGCGATTTTGAGTTTGAAAAAATACTACCCGAGTGGCAGGTGAATCGGAACGCTCAAGAGCTGGCTCGAGTATTTGAATTTAAAGACTTTAAAGATGCCTTTGAGTTTATGGCGCTCTGTGCAGACTTTGCTGAAGAGCTTGATCATCATCCAGATTGGTCTAATTCTTGGAATAGGGTGTCAATTCGCTTGAGCACCCATTCGATGAAAGCCTTGACTGAGCTAGACATCACGATGGCAAGCGCCATGGATCAATTTGCCCATCAAGTCTTGACCTAGCTATTTATTGAACTTCCTCGTCATCTTCATCTTCGGAAGTGATGCTCATGAGGATGGTTGCTAGTAGGCCATAAACAACTTCGGTTGCGATCATGCCATCTTCATCAAGCTCGTCAATCAGATCATTCAAGCAATCTTCTGTCGGCTCATTTAAGAGTGTCATGGCGCATTCGCACCCATAGTCAAAATCTTCGTCGTTTTGGGTTTGAGTGTCGTTTGTCATATAAATCCTTTAAGTGATGATGCAGAATAGCAAATAAAGCCCCGCTAGCCCAGCCCTATTATTTGAGTAGAGCAAGAACTTCTTTGAAGGTTGGATTTTGAGCGCTCTTGAGCCACTCAAATCCCAGCATCTCTCCAGTGATGAGTCTGGCTCCAGCGGTTTGCAGCCGGTCTAGCGCGATTTGCTTATCGAGCGCTCTGCGTGATCCAACTCCGTCCACCACTATTGATACATCGTAGCCTTCATCGATGAGTTTGAGTGCTGTTTGCATTAAGCAAACGTGGGTTTCGCAACCCATCAAAATGCATTGCTGGCGATTGCTGGGAATTGCTGCAGTAAGACCATCAGCGCAGGCATTGAAATGCTCCTTGCTAATAGTTGTGTCGCAAAAAGGCTTAATGGAATCGACATTGCTCCCTAGGCGGCTTGGGCTCTGCTCTGTGCCGATAATTGGAATCTCAAGCAGTTGGGCAATCTTGGCGGTGCGGATACATTGATTTAGTACCGCCTCGCCTTGATCTATTGCGGGCATAAGACGTCCCTATAAATCGATCAAGACCAAGATGGATGAATCTGAATGAATGTGATTGGATCTATTCATAGCTATTAGTTTTATAGAAGAAGACTCACAGTTTTAAAGTCGGGATCATCATCGAGATTGGTTATTTGAAAACCCAGATCAGAAACTAGGTGCAACATTTTAAGATTTTTACTTAAGACATAACCTAGCATTTCTTGTAATCCATTTTCTTTTGCATGTGCAATGAGGTCAAGCATTAGATGCGTACCAATACCATGGGTAGCATGGCTATCACTAACGCTCAGAGAAAATTCACAACTACTTTTCTTGGGCGGCGTCACGTAACGTGCGATTCCAACAATCTCATCCGTGCCTGAATGATTTGCAATGACTGCAACTAAGGCCATCTCTCTTTTATAGTCTAAGTGCAGGATGTCATCTAGAAAATCATCCGGCAACTTAGAAATGGCATGGGCAAAGCGCAGGTAGCGGCTTTCGGGTGAGAGGTGATTAAAGAGCCCAATGATTCGCTCTCGATCATCCAGTTGGATAGGGCGAATAAGGTAATGCGACCCACCGTCAAGCGCATACGTCTTATTGGAAAATGAAATCGGTGTCATCATCAGCTAGATATAGTCGAGGCTCCTTTCTTCAGGATACCTTTTTATAGCTACCTCCATCGTGTTTTAGCTCTAAAATAGGCTTTCGCCTTATCGCACTTGGCAATTCCCTCATGATTTCTTTGGTTCAGGCTTTTAACGACCATTCCGCACTCTTCTTCGTATTGGCGGTTATTAGCGTCATTATTGTCGGGATCTCTAAAAGTGGGTTTGGTGCTGGCTTGGGGATCCTTTCCTTGCCTCTGATGGCAAGTCAGTCCAGCATTAATGAGGCTTTAGCAATTCTGTTGCCACTCTTGATTGCCATTGATTTAGTAGGATTGCGACGATTTCTCAGAAATGCTGATTGGAGAATATTAAAGCTGGTCTTATTGCCAGCTGCCTTCGGAATGTTTTTAGGCTACCTCTTTTTTCTGCTATTACCCCCAAAATTCTATCGCTCTCAATTGGTATATTTACCTCACTCTTTTTGATACAAAGTGTGGTGATCTCGCGCTTGAATCTTAAAGAGGCTAAACCATTTCCTTGGCTTGGAAGGCTGATGGGAGGATTATCTGGTTTTACCTCGTTTATTGCGCATGTAGGCGGTCCACCAATCACAATCTATATGCTGAGGGAGAAGGTTTCACCCATGGTGTACACCTCAACATTGGGTATATTTTTTACCGCGATCAATTTTGACAAATTAGTTCCTTATGCCTATCTTGATTTGCTGAACTTTAATCAGTTGGCTACCTCAATACTCTTGCTGCCATTAGTGCCTGTAGGGGTTTATCTAGGTTTTTATTTGGCCAAGAAGATTTCGGTTAAGTGGTATTACATCATCGTCCAATTTTTCTTATTAGTGGCTAGTATTAAATTAATTGCTGATGACTTGCTGGCCTAAGTACAACCAAGAAAGATGTATGAATTATTCCATTCGGCTTAAAGCGTTTTTGATCTTCGGGATTACTTTTAGCTTTGCATTCCCCGTCGCCGTTATTGCGCAGACTTTTTCACCCTATACTCCTGAGCAAATCCAAGAGTTTAATAACCAGCCTATTGCGCCGATGGAGACCCCTGCAGGCCCGGTTTACTTGGATCCACCCCCAGTTAGTCAAAAACCAAAGGTGCCTTTTGATTCACGCTATGTCAAAAATCCAGATGGTGAAGAGCAGGCTGAAGCGCAGGAGACCGATTCCGCTGCGCCCTTTGAGCCAATACCTGCCACCTTTACCTTCTAGCAAGGCCTAACTGTTAATATTGTTTCTACATATTAGAAAAGAGTTCCCATGAAATTACATTCCATTCGTTTGCTTGCAAGTGCTGTAATAGCCTTAGGTTTTGTTACAGCGGCCCATTCCCAAAACTCGCTGCCGATTAATGCGGCTGCCTCTGTGAATGGATACGTTATTTCCAATGACGCTGTCGAGCAAGGCATTCAAGCAGCTTTGTCTCAGGGTCAAAAAGATTCCCCAGAGCTTCGCAAGGCAGTCTTGGCAAAGATGATTGAAATTTCTCTCTTGTCACAACAGGCTGATAAAGATGAACTTGCAAATTCTGATAGAGCCAATAGTCAACTGGCTATGATTCGTCAAAATTATTTAGCGGATCTAGAGTTATCTACTTATATGTCTAAAAATCCCGTGACTGATGCGGATGTTCAAGCAGAGTACAACCGCGAGATTGCTTCTTTAGGCCCACAAGGCGCGATTGTGGAGTACAAGGTGAGTGATATTGCTGTTGCTACTGAGGCGGATGCACAAGCTGCCTTGGCCAGAATTAAAAAAGGTGAGTCTTTCGATAAAGTGGCTAAGAGTGTTTCATTGGCCCCAAACAAAGTGCAGGGCGGCGCTGTAGGTTGGGTGCAGGCAGGTCAGACTTTGCCACAAATTGCCAGCGTCCTGACAACTCTTTCTAAAGGTCAGGTTTCTCCAGCGCCAATTCAGATGCCGCAAGGTTGGTATTTAATTAAGTTGGAAGATAAAAAATCCAGCAAGCCGCCAACTTTTGAGCAGGCTAAAGCAGCTATTCGTAATGGCTTGATGCAGAAGAAGCAGTTTGAATTCTTGTCCCAATTGCGTCAGGGTGCCACTATCGTCGTGCGTTAAATCAAGTTAAACGATGAAAAAGGGCGCCGAGTGAACTGACCCACAAAAGTTGGACAGTTTATTCGACCCTGTAAATAAATTTGTGTAAGTTCCTGCGGCCAATGAACCTTCATAGAAGGAGAGCCACATGGAACACAGCACAATGGATCGTAGTAAATTACAAGCCTTAGCC
>NZ_JBIIPA010000037.1:0-12832 GCF_044342855.1 Polynucleobacter sp. | reverse complement strand
TTTAACTACTTTTAGCTTGAACTGCGGACTGTATTTGCTCATAAAACTGAACCCCCTTGGTTGGACTTGGCGTCCAACTTTTGTGGGTCAGTTCATTCGGGTGGTTTTCTTTTTGGCTAGAGTGAGGCATTCTTGCTGTTTATTTTTTTAACTCTATGAACCCTGGCGCGTTATTGCAAAAGCACTTTTACCTGTACCTATGACTGTTATAAATGTAATTTGTAAATAAGTAATCTTTTGTGACCAAAGTAGAGTAAAATACACTCAGCGAATTTCAAGCTAATAGTGTTGTTGTACTAGTAATTAATACCGCAGTTCTGCGATAGTTCTTCTTAGCATCTCCCCCGCCATTCTTGACTCTCGCCCTATTTAGGGCATACGCCCTTTTGTAAATTTTTTTAAGGAATAGTCAGATATGGCAAACGGAATTGTGAAATGGTTTAACGACGCTAAGGGCTTCGGCTTTATTACCCCTGAACTCCCTGGCGAAGACTTATTTGCCCATTTTTCAGCAATTAATAGCAACGGATTTAAGTCATTGGCTGAAGGTCAGGCGGTGACTTTTGATATTGCTACAGGCCCTAAAGGCAAAATGGCATCCAATATTCAAGTTGCTTAAATCAGTAGCAAATGCCAGGCGGAAATTATTTGCCTGGTTCAAAGCCCAGGATGACTGGGCTTTTTATTTATATTAAGGGTGTTAAATGGCTAAAGAAGAGTTGCTTGAAATGGATGGTCTTGTTGATGAAATTCTGCCGGATTCGCGTTATCGGATTACTTTAGATAATGGTCATAAGCTTATCGCTTACACAGCTGGAAGAATGAAAAAAAACCACATTCGAATATTGGCTGGAGATAAGGTTTCTTTAGAGGTCTCGCCATATGACTTGAGTAAAGGCCGTATTACCTTTAGACATATTGAGAATAGGCAATCTTTTGCTGGCACCCCAAATAGACGGCATTGATAGCTTTGAAGTTTAAAACCGCCAGTTAAATTAATATTTGCAAAGAATCTTAAGTCCTGGTCGATGCCGCCCCAGGCAAGAAATGCTAAAACTACCTTCGGGTAGTTTTTCTTTTGGCGTCTGCTTTGGGTCGATTGCAGCCCTTGTTTTGCCAGCCCCCCTAAAAAGGGGTCAAAAACCACGTTTTTGAAAAAATAAGGCCCGGGTATTGAAATACTGTATGGATATACAGTATATTAGAACCCATGGCACTTATCGCACTTCCACAAAGCTCCTCAGAAAGCACTTTGACCCAGACCCCACAAGCCTTAGCGGCAAATGGTGCCTATGAGTTCAAACTCCTGAGTCACCGCATTTCAGCGGGATTTCCGAGCCCAGCGGCGGATTATGCGGAGGAAGGTCTCGATTTAAACCACTATTTAGTTCAAAACAAGCCGGCTACCTTCATGTTCACCGTAAAGGGTGATTCGATGATGGGCGCAGGCATTTGTGACGGCGACAAGGTGGTGGTCGATAAAGCCCTCAAGCCAAAACATAAAGACATCGTGGTTGCCGTAGTGGATGACGAGTACACCATTAAGCGCCTCTATCAATTGCGCGGCAAAACCGAACTCCAGCCAGAGAACCCAAATTACGATCCCATTACCTTTAATGAGAACAGCGAACTCCAGATCTGGGGTGTAGTAGTTGGGGTAGTGCGCAAGTACAGCCACGCTAGCAGCAGAAATGGTAAATCTATATGAGCGCCATCAATCAAGCCGGCCAAACCAATCAACTCTTCGCACTCGTAGATGTGAACAACTTCTACGTATCTTGCGAGCGGGTATTTGCTCCCAAGTTAGAAGATGTACCAATGGTGGTGCTATCTAATAACGATGGATGCGCAGTAGCGCGTAGTGCTGAAGTCAAAGCACTGGGCGTGAAGATGGGCACACCCTGGTTTCAGATGAAAGATCTGGCTAAGCAACATGGTATTCAAGCTTATTCATCTAACTACACCCTGTATGGCGATATGAGTGGCAGGGTAGTGGAAGTCTTAAGAAAGTTCACGCCCAATCTCGAGGTCTACAGTATTGATGAGAGCTTTCTACAAATTGAAACAGTGCTCAAGCAATATGCTGACCCGACTAGATTAGGTCAAATCATTAAGCAAGATGTTAAAGACGCGACAGGCTTGCCCGTATGCGTTGGCATTGGTGCTAGCAAGACGCTTGCTAAGTTAGCCAATCACTTGGCTAAAAGGAATCCTCGGTTTGCTGGCGTATGTGACATTAGCTCCATGTCCAAAGAAGCGCTCTATCAATGGATGGCAGAGATAGCAGTAGGTGAGGTGTGGGGTATTGGTGGCAAGACTGCAAAGAAACTCAAAGAGCTCAAGATTAATAGTGTATTTGATCTAGTGCAAGTATCACCACAAGCTATGCGTCAACAGTTTGGTGTTGTGATTGAGCGCATTTGCTACGAGTTGCGCGGCGTATCTTGCTTGCAGCTCGAAGAAGTGGCCCCAGCTAAACAGCAGATTATTTCTTCAAGAAGCTTTGGTAAGCCGGTAACTTCAATGGAAGAGTTAGCTGAGTCTGTTGCTACTCATGCTGCAAGAGGTGCCGAGAAACTCAGAAGCCAAAAGTCAGTCACGGGCGCACTCACGATCTTTGTGCAAACCAATCCACATAAGCCATTTGAGCCACAACACCATCAAAGCATCACAGTGGTTCTGAGTGATCCAAGCGATAACACCTTAACCCTAACTAGCGCTGCATTAAAAGGCTTGAAGCAAATCTATAAGACAGGCTTTAAGTACAAAAAAGCAGGCGTCATTCTCAATCTCTTGGCTGATAAACCCACCATGCAGCAATCGCTATTTGATGACATGGAAGTCAAAGGCAAATCCGCTGGACTGATGAAGGCGATGGACTCAATCAATAGTCGCTTTGGTAATACCGCCATCAAAACCGCCGCATCTGGAACGAAGCAAGACTGGCAAATGCGATCAGGCAACAGATCACCGAACTACACCACGCAGTGGGATGAGTTGCCGGTAGTGCGCTAAAGAGCTGGCAAAGAACAAGCAAAAAACGATGAAAAAGATGAATAAAAAAACAACAAATAAAGCAGTTAATTTTACTAGCTCATTTCGTGAGCCAGTAAGCCCATATTCTGAATACATAGCAGCAAAACAGCAGTAGAAAACAAGCAAAACCAAATTAACTTAGATACACACCAGGAGAAATCAAATGGAACTATTAAATAACTTTAACGGCATCTCACTCGTAATCATCATGATTTTGTCTTACTGCGCAGTATTGAAAAACACGAAGCGCAGCGAGCGTAGTAATAACCAAGTATTTAGCCGCAAGTACCAGTAAGGCAAGAGCAGTAGAAGCAGAAGTAAAAACAGAAGCAAAAACAGAAGCAAAAACAGAAGCAAAGAAAAAATAGAACAAGCAGCAGCTGCCTGGAAGGGGAATAAGGAAATCACGGATTCCTTATTCCCTAGCAAAGGCAAAAGTCATCAGAATTACCCTACGTAAGATAGGTGTAATGAAATAATAAAAATGTCATAAATATGGATAAAATCCCATACATGATCGATGACAAGCAAACCTGCATAGATAAAAAATTACGCCCACTGCCACGTTGGATATTCATGTCCCGCTGGTTACAGGCACCACTCTACATTGGTCTGATTGTTGCCCAAGGCGTTTATGTTTGGCAGTTCTGGTTAGAGCTAGTACATCTGATTAGCATGATGGCAGATAAGTCCATGACTGAAACTGCTCTCATGTTGGTAGTGCTGGGGTTAATTGATGTAGTGATGATCTCCAACCTATTGGTGATGGTCATCGTGGGCGGATGGGAAACCTTTGTTTCTCGCTTGGAGCTAGAAAACCATCCAGATCAACCAGAGTGGTTATCGCATGTCAATGCAGGCGTACTCAAGGTAAAGCTAGCAACCGCCATCATTGGTATCTCATCGATTCATTTGCTCAAGACTTTCATCAACGCAGCATCCTATGATGAAAAAACCTTGATGTGGCAAACCTTAATCCACATCACCTTTGTGTTGTCAGCTGTAGCAATTGCTTATACAGAAAAGCTAGTAACGTCAGCACATAAGCAACATTAGAGCTACAGCAAAAAAACCAGCAAAGATTTAGGCCTGCAAGGCCTTGCGAAGGTATTCAGAGACGTTGTCTTGGCGCAGCATCCATTGCTTGTAGTCAGAGGGCACTTGGCTAATCAGTTCACCTTTATGCTTGCCAAAAGGCATGATCGTCGGAATGCGGGCTTTCTCAGACATTTCCCATAAAGCATCCAAAGAAGCAGGGCGCAAACGATCAATGATCTGACCCAAAATCTTGGAGCAGATCCAAACATCCGCCAATGCACTATGCGCATCGCGCAGTTGTTCACGAGCAGCAGCTCTTTCAAAGTAATAGAGTAGAGCGCTTTGGGTATGACTATCCAAATCAGGCCAGAGGCTGCGAGCGAGAGCAAGAGTGCAAATGCGTTTGACCTCAGGCTTACCAATAGCTTCCCAGTCAAAATCGACGCTATGACCAATAATGTACTTAGTGCCGGCAGGCAATCTAAAAGAGCTGCTGGCAGGACAATTCACCAACTCTTCATCCATGATGTGGTGAGTAGCTAAGGCACCCAAGCTAATCGGTTTACCAGGGTTGTAACGCTGCACCCAAGGATTGCCAACGGCCAGTGGATTAATAGAGGTCACATCTAAAGAAGCCGCTTCAATGATGACTGCATCGTTCTTATCGGTTGCTTCTACATCAAAAATAATAGCTTGTGGCATAAGGGCTCTTAGTAGTTCGGATTAACTTCCATTGTGCCCGTATTTTTAATGCCCATTCCATGAATCGAAGTTGGATTGCATCTTAAGCCAGAGATTTGGGCCGTTACCGCAAAGGGCTCCAATCCTTATGGCCAATATCGCGGAGATAGGAATCTTTTCAGTAAGTCATTCAACTCCTGAGTGGTGATCGCAAGATCTTTTGCAAATTTATCAAGAGTGATATTGAGGGTTGGAAAAACATCATCCCTCAAAATGGCTCTGGGGTGGGTAGGCTTTCTTTTTTGCATATAGACATCATAAGGCGCCAGAAGTTACGGGAAATTACCCACTATTAAGTTAGGTTTATTTGATTTTATAAAATTGTATTTTGATAGTGGCTCCCTGGCTAGGTATGGAGTTTTATGAATAAGAAAATGCTCCACTACACTGATGGTGGCTTAGAAAACATTTGGCTTGTTGATGGCTTTGAGGTTCGAAATACGCCTTATGGGAAGGGTGTAGCTATTCACGACATCGATGGTCTAACAAAGACAATCTGTTTGGCTTTGACCGGCAAATCCAGTGTATTAACCAGCGTGGAATTCCGTTACGTACGTAGCGCTGGAATGTTGATATCTCAAGTTGATCTGGCTTTGATGATGGGGGTTGATGCCCAATCTGTTGCCCATTGGGAAGGGGGGGGGCAAGCGGCTGCCTCAGTGGGCAGATAGTGCTATTAGGCGCTTATTCTTGGGTCATCTGAATGATAGTTTGGCAACCAATTCAATGACGGTGCGGAGTAGCATAAAAGATGGGTAGTAATCAGAGACAGCCTTTCGCTGATTACACTAGCACCATATCTCTGTGGTACTCCAAAAACTCTTTTTGTTCTTGTCTAAAGTCGCCAACATTAATTCCTTGATCAATTCGCCATTTATCAAGGACAGAGGCATCCATTTTCTTTGAGAGTATTAGATTCCCATTGCCCTCAAAAGAAATAAATCCCTTGTCAAATAAGTGATCAATGTGCGGTGAAAGCAGGAGGCCGTTAAATCCGCTTAACTTTTCAATATCATTAGATTTCGACCAGGGCTTAATGTGACTTGCAACTAAATGTTTAGGATTGCTTACTTTAGTCACCCGGCAAGTATTTTCGACTAGTCTTACATTTGCCTTAAAAACCCCTTGACCTCTTCTTGAATAAATAATCTGCGCTTTTTGAGTCTCGCCAATATCGGTGCGCATGACAATTTCTTCAACTTTCTCTAATTCCTCATTAGGCGGTTCAAATTCAAGATTTTTGGATAGCTCATCAACAATAGAGTCACCAACGCCTTTGGATAGGGCGACCAAGATTTCTGCCATGTGCTTTGGGATCTTCGCTAGATAGATTTGATTGCCACCTCCATCGGGACGAATGGGGGATAACACTTCAGGTAAGGTTTGGGCTAGGAGGTTCATATGTTCTTTTGGCTTAAATTGAGCCATGCCTAACTCTTCAAATGCCACATCAACCAACCAGCCGTCATCCGACCAATTGGCACCCGCATTGCCAAAATCAGGTTTGACACTAGATTGCGCTGGACTTGTTACGACACCAATTGCCTTAATGTAGGTATCGGCAAATGAAAATACAACATCACCTACTTTCATATCTTTCATAAAGTCATATGAAGGCACTCTTCCGCCTCGAGAGTTCATCTTAGGTGACCACATGAAGTTGCCGGGAACTTCTTGGCGATAAGTTTGATTTTGACTTACCCACCAATATTGACGATCTAAAAGTTGAATGCTTGGGGCGATGTCAGCAATAAAAGATATGCGAAATGGCTCTGATACAAACTGAATAGCAAGGCCTTTGGCAATTTCTGAAATAAGTTCAGGGTTATTTCTTATCCCCTGATATAGGCCGTCTTTCAGTTGTGCAGAGACATTGGCCTCAATCAATTGGTTGGGGGTGGGCGTACTGCCCTGTGACATGAGCTCAGTTGGTGCGGTAATGTCCCATACTCCATCATTTTTTAAGCGCCAGAAGGGCTCATTGCGGGTGCTAGAGGCGTTGGTGGACCCATACTCCTCAAGCCATTTCTTGAGGTCATGGTCAAGTTCTTCAAAGGAAAAGCCATTGGCGTGACCGTTAAGAATGCTTTCAAGCAAAAGCAAAACCAAGATTGGCTTATGGGGTGCATAGCCATCAACAAGTCGAGCACAATTAATTGAGCTAAAGAGCTTAAGTATTTCAGAATTAGTCATTCCCAATACTTCGCTTTCTCGGGAATAATCGATCTCACGCCGCCTCTTGGATCATTTTGATCATCCTTATATCTAGGGATGAGGTGCATGTGTAGATGCGGGACAGTTTGCCCGGCAGCGCGTCCGTCATTAATTCCTATGTTGTATCCATCTGGGTTGAATTCATCTTGCAGGACTGTTTTAGCTCTTGCTAGAAGATCTAGCAGTGCAAGTTGTTCATCGCTTGTGATATCAAACCAAGAGCCAATATGTCTCTTCGGTATCACCAAGGTGTGGCCTGGTGAAACAGGAAATCCATCCCGAATCGTCATGCCAAATTCATTCGAGTTAATGATTCGCTCGGCTGGCAGAGTGTAGAAGGGGCATGGCTTACTCATGAAATGGATCTATTGATATTGATATTTATGTTATTTCATACTATTACATAACAAGACTGGCTCGTAGTCTGATCTTCAACCCACCCATTTCTTACACCCAAATCATCCCCAATCCCTTTGATTTGGTCTTACTAAGCTCTACGCTGAATCTTTCTGACTACCGGGGAATTGGGAATGCGCCTAGCTATTGAATGCAGACATAAGCAACAATGCTTATTCAGATTGGTAATGGATTCCAGAGTAGCGCTCGTTTTGCTGATCATTTGGATGATTTGGGGGATCTTCAGGGTCTTGAAGATTCTGTAACAGGGTTTGCTTCAAGGGCATCTGCATTTGTTGCTAAATAAGCAACAAATGTTGCTATTGGAGCGACAATAAGGCAAAATATGGCCTATGTCTATGCTTACATCCATCCTCTTTAGCCAATACCGCAGTAGCGTATTGGGCCTACTTCTATTGCATCCTGAGCAGGCTTATTACTTGCGTCAGATTGCGCGTCTAACCGGAACCACGCCAGGAACCTTGCAGCGCGAAATGATTAAGCTGGAGAAAGCGGGGTTAGTGACGGTAAAAAAGATCGGCAACCAAACCCATTACCAAGCAAATCGCTCATGCCCCATATTCGAAGAGTTGGCGAGTATTCTGAGAAAAACCAGTGGCCTAGTTGATGTTCTTCTTCAGGGTTTGTTGCCCCTTGAGAATCAGATTCAATGTGTATTTGTATTTGGATCAGCTGCAGGGGGTAAAGCAAGTGTAGGTAGTGATATCGACATAATGATTATTGGTGACCTTGAATTTGCTGATGTCGTTGCAATCCTCCACCCATATCAAGAAACACTCGGAAGAGAAATTAACCCCAAGCTCTTTACTGGTAAGGATTGGATAAAGCTCATACAGGATAATGGAGCCTTCATCCGTGATGTACTAAGCAAACCAAAGCTATACATCATTGGCAATGAGCATGATCTGCTTATCAATGGAGGCACGCAACTTGTTAAAAAATCTCATCGGGGTAACGCTTGACACAATTGAGCGTGACAAACTTAGTATTCAACGTTTATTAGAGGCTTCTCGAGCTAGCTTGAAGGATGCACAAGTCAAGGAGCCCAGCAATGAAGGGCGCTTTGATCTGGCATACAAATCCATTACTCAATCCTCAAGTGCGGCGTTACAAGCACACGGTTATCGAGTACTCACCAGCAAACCGGGCCATCATCAAACCATTATTCAAAGTTTGGTTCACACCATAGGGATAGATTCATCTGCCCTGATTACATTGGATCAGTTGCGCAAACGGCGGAACGTGATTGATTATTCGGGGGATATCGTGAGCGATGCCATGTTGGCCGAAGCTATTAAACAAGCCCAAGTGCTAATGGGTTGCGTAAATGGCTGGATTACTGGAAAAGACACTGATTTCTTGGCTTGATTACAAGAAAGTAAGGTGGACGAGCCCGACCCCCGGCACTGACAGAATTGGGTTTGGCTGCTTCGTTCCCGACCTGACCAGGTTATCCAAACCGCCATGCGAGGAGGCCCGTCCAATTCCATTTTAGCTTGTTAGAATGTAAGACATGACAGCATTGGCTTTAGCCCGTTCGTGGCGCCCTAAAACTTTCTCCCAATTGGTAGGACAAGACCATGTGGTTAAGGCCTTAACCCACGCCTTAGACCAAGGTCGGCTCCACCACGCTTGGCTCTTTACGGGCACTCGTGGGGTTGGAAAGACCACAATTGCCCGAATTATGGCCAAAGCCCTCAATTGCACCGGGGAAGACGGTCGGGGTCGGATGACTTCAGAACCCTGCGGAAAATGCCCAGCTTGCCTAGAAATCGATGCAGGACGCTTTGTAGACTATATCGAGATGGATGCTGCGAGTAATCGCGGGGTAGACGATATTGCCGCTCTATTAGAGAAGGCAGCCTACGCCCCCAGTAATGCGCGTTACAAGGTCTACATGATTGACGAGGTGCACATGCTCACTAATCATGCCTTTAATGCCATGCTTAAAACGCTCGAAGAGCCGCCTGAACATGTGAAGTTCATACTTGCAACAACTGATCCCCAAAAGATTCCGGCAACCATTTTGTCTCGTTGCTTGCAGTTCAATCTCAAGCAAATGCCAGTACCGCTCATCGTTGAGCATTTGGAAAAAGTACTCGCCGCAGAAAAAGTCGATTGCGAAGCCAATGCACTGCGTGTTTTAGCTAAAGCAGCGCAAGGCTCCATGCGTGACGCCTTATCACTCACAGATCAAGCCATTGCCTATGCTGCTGGCAAAGTATCTGAAGAAGCGGTGCGCGGCATGCTCGGCACATTGGACGATGCATACCTCATCAGAATTCTAGATTCACTAATAGCTAAAGATGGCGCAACGCTATTGGCAATTGCCAATGAGATGGGTGTGCGCAGTATGTCTTTCTCATTAGCGCTTGCAGATTTATCAAGCCTCATTCAGAAAATCGCTGCCGCACAAATAGTTCCAGAATCTGTTTTAGAAGATTGGCCAGAAGCAGCAGAGATTCGTCGCTTAGCTGGTGCGCTTACAAAAGAAGAAGCGCAACTCTTCTACCAAATTAGCATTACAAGTCGCCCAGATTTATCGCTAGCTCCAGATGAACAAACTGGCTTTGCCATGACGCTCTTGCGCATGCTGGCCTTTCGTCCCGGAAATGAAACTCCAGGTAGAGCAGGTAACTCCGCACCGCCAGTAGCTTCGGCAACATCGGCACCAAGACCTTCCGCACAAGCAAATCAAACGGCCGCTCCAATGAGGTCTGCCCCTGCATCATCCGCACCGCCAGTTGCAGCACCAGTATCTAAGCCTGCTGCAGTAGCCTCCAGCTCAGATCGCCCAGACTGGCATGCCTTGATGCGCCAGCTGCCGGTTAAAGGTTTAGTACAACAGTTAGCATTTCAGACCGAGTTGCAAGATTGGGAAGACTCACCAGCAGGCGTACGCGCTACGGTTGTGACACCAATGCCGCAACTGGCTTCAGAAGCATCAGTTGGTCGTCTGGCTGATGCATTAACTGCACACTTTGGAAAACCTATTAAGGTTGTAATGGAGAAGGGCGAAATTGAAGGTAAGACAGTTGCTAAAGTCGATGCCCAGATTCATCAAGAGAAAAGACAAAACGCAGAGCAGATGATTGCTCAAGATCCATTTATTCAGCAATTAGAAAAAGAGTTTGGAGCCAAAGTAGTTGGTGGCTCTGTTAAGCCTCTTTGATTGCTAGATTTAACAATATTAGATACAAGGAAATAAAGCGATGATGAAAGGTGGCCTTGCTGGTTTGATGAAACAAGCCCAGCAGATGCAAGAGAAGATGAAAGTGGCGCAAGAGCAATTGGCTGCGCTAGAAGTCACTGGCCAAGCTGCTGGTGGTTTGGTTAAAGTCACCATCTCTGGCAAACACGAAATGAAGCGCGTGCAGATTGATCCAGGTGCAATGGATGATCGCGAAATGCTTGAAGACTTATTAGTTACTGCCTATACAGAAGCATTCAAACAAGTAGAAGCTGCTAACACGCAAGTGATGTCTGGTGCTACCGCTGGAATGCCAATACCTCCTGGATTTAAGTTACCTTTTTAACCATTAATAAAAAACTTTTCATTTAATGGCACGTCAAGAAGCTCCACAAGATGCCCTTGGTCGTTTGATCGAGGCACTGCGTGTATTGCCTGGAGTAGGACCAAAGTCAGCGCAGCGCATGGCTTTCTATCTACTGCAGCATGATCGCAATGGTGCGGCTGTTCTAGCTCAGTCATTGGGCGAAGCGGTTGAGACGGTAGGGCATTGCGCCCGTTGCAATACCTTCTCCGAAACTCAAATCTGCGGCACTTGTAATGATGATCGTCGTGATCCATCTTTGCTGTGCATTGTGGAAACACCAGCCGACCAAGTGATGGTTGAGCAGACTCTGAGTTTTAAAGGTAATTACTTTGTATTAATGGGCCGCATCTCACCACTCGATGGCATGGGCCCCAATGAAATCCACTTCGATCGATTACTCAATCGCATTCAAGCTCCAGACACTGGGGTGCCAGTCAGAGAAGTGGTTCTAGCAACGAATTTCACGAGCGAAGGTGAGGCCACAGCCCACTACATTGGTGAAGTCCTTAAATCCAAAGGCATCAAAGTCACCAGAATCGCCAGAGGTATTCCGGTGGGTGGTGAGCTTGAGTATGTAGATGCAGGCACCTTGGCCAGAGCGCTGATGGATCGTCGAACAGTAGGCTAACCCTCTAAAACCCTTTAGCTAATAGCGTTGAATTCAGGGCGCTACTTCAATAAGATATTTCTTCGTAACTTGCTTTACAGATGCTCAATCACTTTGACATCTTTCTTGTCCAACCCCTTTTAACTAAATAATTGTCGTTGCAGTACCTCCTACAAATTCGTCATAATTGCTATACTTGTATAGCAATTACTAGGAGGCTATATGCTGGCAATAAGATTACCCAAGGAAATTAAATTGAGACTTGATAATTTAGCCAAAGCAACTGGAAGAACTAAAACCTTTTATGCTCGCGAAGCGATTTTGGCCTATCTGGAAGATATGGAGGACTTATATCTGGCTGATAAGAGTATGAGGGCGTTAAAAAGTGGCAAAGTAAAAGCCATCCCATTGGACCAAGTGGAGCGAAATCTTGGTTTGGCTGATTGAGTTTGCCCCATCAGCAGAAAAACAATTAAGAAAATATGATCCTACAGTAGCTAAAAGAATATTTAAGTTTTGCAGAGAGAGGCTTGCCGTTCAGGTTGACCCAAGAATCCTTGGCGAGGCTTTAAAAGGTAGTGAGTATGGAGGCTACTGGCGGTATCGAGTCGGTGATTATCGAATAATCGCCTCCATTCAAGATGAAGAGATCAGCATTCTTGTCGTGAGTATCGGTGATCGCAAACACATATACAAATAATGTCCAAAGTGATTAGGTTGTCCGAGAGTCTAGCAATGCAAGCTAGGGAAGTTGGCGAGGTTTCGGGAAGATCCTCCTCCCAACAAATTGAGTATTGGGTTCGCTTGGGCAAATTTGCAGAAGACCACTCGGATTTGACCGGCCAAATGTGTAGTATCCCCTTAGATTCGTACATTTAAGAAGTTGAGTTTTCTGTTGTTTATGGCAGTATTTACAACAGGAGAATCACTATGAAAAAGTCACGATTTACAGAGACCCAAATCGTTGGAATTTTGAAAGAAGCTGAGGGTGGCATGGCGATGGCAGATTTGCTCCGAACGCATGGCATTAGCGGGGCCACTTTCTATCCCTAAAGGGATTTCCGTTGGTCATTATGGCGATCCAAATACGGCGGCCTTGAAGCTTCTGAGCTCAAACGGGTCAAAGAGCTAGAGCAGCAGCTCTCCGAATATAAAACGATGGTTGCTGAACTGACTCACGATAACCGAGCGCTAAAGAACCTCATCGAAAAAAAGCTCTAGC
>NZ_JBIIPA010000042.1:0-10657 GCF_044342855.1 Polynucleobacter sp. | reverse complement strand
AGTAGCGCTGATCAGACCACCTTGGGCGTTCGATAATCCACCGTTATGAAGTGAGGCATTGCCAAGAGCTTGCAGCTTGCCGCCATCGTTGATGGTTTGGCCGCTGGTGGTGATCGTGAGATCGCCCGTGGTCGATGCAATCATTCCGGCTAGATTATTCAAAGTAGCCGCATTGATCGCAACCATATCCTTGGCGGCGACAAGACCTTGATCATTTGTCATGGAGCCGCTCGCACGGATATCTATCGTCGCCTGAGCATTGATGGTGCTGCCAGCATTATTCACGGCACCCGCATCAATCACACCATCGGTGCCCGCCAGAAACTGCGCGCCAGTTGCCTTGCCATTTGCTGCCAGCAAAATACTGTTATCAAATACTCCGCTAATGCGAGCATTGACATCCTTAGAGGCGCTTAAAACGCCACCCCGATTGTCCAAGCTAGCGGCACTAATCACCAAGGCACCGTTACTGGCAAGAGTACCGCCAGCATTGGTAAGCGCCTCAGCACTAGTGACGCTCATTTGCCCCGTGCCAAACAAGCGCATTGCGCCACCTGTGCTATCGATGCCATTGGCAACGATGCTGAGATTGTCGCCATTATTGCCAATGACACCATTACGGTTATTGAGGGTGCCTGGTAGCGCGATGCTCAAATCGCTATTGTCATTTTGCAATAAGGTGCCACCTTCATTGCTCAGAGAGCCCAGGTTTAAGGCAAGCTTACCTGCCGTCGTTTGCGCGCCATCGTTGATTAAACCCTGACCGATATGGTGCTTGGCATTCACTAGCAAAGTACCTGGGGTGCTCACGATGGCATTGGCCATATTGACACTGCCCGCACTGGCCGACATGGTCACATTTGAAGCGGTTGTTTGACTATCGGCTATATCAATAGTGGCCCCATTCAAGCTCAATTGGTCGCGAGCAACATTTTGACCATTTGCCCTAATGCGCTGATCTGCAGTAACTACCAAACTACCCAAGGCCTCGCCAGAGGCTCCGCCACTAGCAAGCTGGCCCGCCGCCAAACGGCTGCCCACGTCGCCAGCAACCGATTGCGCCTTAATACTAAGCTCGCCACCAGCACTGATTAATCCGCTGCTATTGTTTTCAGTACGAATATTACTCACCTGTCCACCACTGGTAATGCGCGTATTGCCAGTAGCTAGCAGTGCGCCAGTATTGGCCAAATCACTACTAGTTTGAATTTGCAAGGTACTAGCGCTATTGATCGCACCCGCATTGCGAAGCGAACCTGCGCTGCCAGTCGTGGCAATAGCTAAATTACCAGCACTTTGAATCTGCCCCGCATTTTGCAACCAACCGCTCTGCGAAAGCGTAAGCTCACCAGTGGAGCTAATTACTCCAGAGTTACTGACCCCCACGCCATTTTCGGTGCCAACCAAAAAGATCTTATTAGCATACATGCCTCCCAATAGCGCCACATCAATGGCCACTGGCGGCGCAGTTCCTACAGCCCCCGCAGCAGTATTACTGGCGACGGCACCATTAAAACCATAAGCCACTTGATTTATACCAGTAGTGACCGACAATTGATTGGCCCATACTCCCGCATTAACCTCCAGCGCACGACTAATGAGAGCGGTATAGTCGGCGCCGCCATTATTTAAACCAGCGCCACTGATACTAATCGTGCCGCCCTGCACATGAGAGCCCGCTAACGCTCCGTTGTTAGAAAATTGCAATTGCCCAGTGCTTAGAGTAACCCCGCCCGCATTGATAAAGCCGCTGCCATTGACTGCAATTCCTGAGGGATTCGCAATCACGACATCTGCCTTTTGACCGGCCACCTCAATGTAACCATTGAGCAAACTGGGGTTACTAGAAACCACCTGATTGACAATGACCTTGGCAGCCCCATTAGCCAACCAAGGGTTACCAGTCACCCACCCCGCCGTTTGCGTGGATGCATTATCGACACTGTTATTGAGAACCGCCCCATTAGCGGAGATATTGAACTGGCTGTAGTTATTGATCGACACGCCTGCCCCATTGGGGGTTTGGATATTGACCTGCGGCAAACCATTGGCAGTCGTTAGCACGGTTGCCTGGGTGTTGGTCGGAGCGCTAGGGTTGGCAACAATTTGCGCTAGCGCAGGACTGACCTGCATGCATGGCAAGGCAATGCAAAGCGCCAAGCTCAGCAAGCGCTTGGCCAAAGGGACTTGAGCGCGGCAAACCGAGACGTCTTGAGTGTTCGCAGGCCAAGCCAATGAAAACAAGTTAAACAAGGGGGGTGAGGTGTGATTGCGCTTCATTGCATCCTAAAGTGTTACTGTTAAATTGAACCCATAGACTTGATTGGGCGCATTAAAGAACTGTGGCTTAAAAACAGGCTGGGCGACAAATACGTCGTAACGAAATCGACCAAGCGCACCTCGCAAACCCAGGGCAGCCCCGGTGAGCGTTTGACCGACTAAATACTGACTATTTTGACCACTGACTTGCCCGTAATCGATTGCGCCGTAAACACTCAAATAATCCTGCCAAAGTAAGAGCGTTAAATCATTGCGCACCAGATAACCTCGACTGGCAGCCAATTGATTATTACCATCAAAACCGCGTACCGTGTACGGACCCCCAATAGCAAATTGATCTTGGGGCATGAGGGGTGTCCAGGCATTTTGCCAACGCCAACTGCCGCTGTACTGAAAAGAGGCGCCAAGTAAACCAAAAGGCAGGGTGGCGGACGCATCCATCTTGAGGATCTTCATTTGCGAGGTGGCAAGACCCAATGATTGACCTGGCGCTGGCTGCGACCCAAAAGCACCAGTGCCCTGTCGCCAAGTAATATTGGCATCCAGCGCGCCCAGACCAATATAACGATGCGCGCTCAGACTCCCCTCCCAACCACCCACTGCAGTGCTCTGTACGCGAACCTCGGTATTGTCAATATAGCTGTTGGTACTGCGACTAAACCCTTTAATGCCCGCCTCATATTTACTCTGCGAATCCCGAAATAGCACACGGGAAAGTTTGATCTCGTTAGCAGTACTTGTACCACTAAAAATGTAGTTTCTAGTGTTGCCGGCTACTGTTTGGTAGTAGCCATACACAGAACGATTGGCACTGATATTCCAATAACCATAAGGAACGGCGTAGTACACCGTATTGCCATCCGTACTCCGACCACCGGGATTTAGAAAATCCAAGCCATGGTTATATGTGGCATAAAAGAGATCATTTAAACCTAGAGGGTTATCCCAAGAGAGCGTTGCACTGCCTTGATCGCGACCCGTAGCATAGGTGCCAAAATTATTTGCGTTTAGCGTTAATCGAAATGGAAAATCTTGTTTGTAATCAATCAGTAGATCGGATTGCCCTGGAGCGGAATTCTGGCTTGCTGGCGCAATCCGGATATCTGCCTGCGCACTTAAAGGCCGCTTAAAGTTTTCTAAAGCTTGCTCAACATCCCGAATATTCAGCAAATCCCCGGGACCACTGGGCAAGGCATTAAACCAACGCGTTTGCACCGACTCCTCGTCGGGCCGAGCAAAGAGAACCTGCCCGATGCGCCCCGGAATGACTGTGAGCTCAAGGGTTCCGCTAGATAAATCTTGTGAGCCGACTAAAACGCGACTGGTGACATAACCAGAAGCAATGAGTGCATTTTGCGCACGCTGTTGCAAGATCGCGACACTAGATACCCCAAGACATCGTCCCTCTGGATAATCATCGCCCTGCGCACCACCAAGACTAACCGGCAAATCCACTAGCGTATGGGGAAACGCAAAGGATTGCGCCCCCACAAAATCGACTTTAGAAATTGAAAAGCAAGGTGATTCATTTTCCACAAGGCGCTCGTCTACAGTCGGCTGCTCCCGGGGTAGACGAAGGTTTTGACGTCCATCAAATTGCTCTTGCTCAACTCGCTGGCGCTCTTGCTCATTACGAAATTGCAAGCCCGGATCCAGCGACTGAGCAATGGTCCCATGGGAAATAAGCAGAACAAAGCCGACTCCAAGGACCCACAATAGCAAGCGCCCCAAGGGGCGCTGTATTAACGCCATCAGCGTGGCAGTAGAAGATTCAATCAAAATTAAGCACCAACAAAGAAACTGAAACAAAAAGCAAAACGCAAGGTGGCACCATAAAGAGTGGGGCATTTTCATGGAAACTCACTGGCAGTGGCGCTCTACTAACAGCGACTCACCCCCCCCCTAAAAATTAGCTTTGCAATTCTATATTGCAAGAAATTAAAAATACCAACTCACTAGGGTTAGTAATACCTGTCTATTGGGATAGCCATAGCAGAATTTATAAACAATTGCGGGTTGATGTAGGGGCGAGTTATCGGGCGTACCTCAAACAGATAGGACTTGAATTAGTTATTCTGCTGGCGGGTGACAATAAATCCACTCAGGACAAAGACATTAAGACGGCACTAGTAATTGCTAAGGCTTTGAAAAGGTAATGATGAAAACAAACAAGCTGCGTAAATGGGATAGTGCCAAGCACCTTCAGTCTGAGGAAGATGTAGCGCTCTACTTTGCCGCCTGCATAGATGAAGCTGGCGATGATGCGGCTTTTACTGCTAAGGCGCTAGGTAATATCGCCCGCGCCCGTGGCATGACCCAGCTAGCGAGAGACACCAATATTGGGCGAGAAAGTCTTTACAAGGCACTCTCAGGCGAAGGCAATCCCAGCTTTTCTACCATCCTCAAAGCAACCAAGGCTCTTGGGTTGAAGTTTGAAGACAGCCTCGCGCACTCTTAATCAATCATGCTTTTAGTGCCTCCTCGCCCTCACTCCAAAGCAAGCAGTAATCGACCATAAATAACCTGATAGCCTTTTAATCCCACAGGCTCAATCAGGCCATCAGCTCAAAGGCATCTACCTTTAAGTAAATATCAGCCATGACATGCGGGGAGGTACTCTCAAGAACCTCTTGACTATGATTTAGAAAAAAGGATTGCCAATCACTCCATTTTTCCTGCGCGCCTTTTGCAAAGTATCCCCTGCTATTTCTAGCGGGGGATGCCCAATAGTTAGCAAAGGGTGCATTTGTACGGATAATTTGAGTAGGATTTGAGGCTGCCTCTTTAGCGCCTCCATGACGCTAACCTCACATCCCAGCCTTAGTGCTGGGATTTTTTATGACTTGGCGCAATTGGTACTCAACACCTCAATCTGCCGCAGCAGGGAAACGATTTGCTCGGGTTTAAAGCGAATGCCATGTTTGGCCATATAAACACTCCTTTTTAAGTAAAAGATTATCAAAATCCCTCACCTGGAGTGGTGCCAAAAATCAACGCGGATCAGTGGACTGTAACCTAAAGAGTTATTAGATCTTACTTGGTTGCCCCTAAAGGGATTCCCTTTGGTCATTTGATCTTTCTATTGCCTGGTTAGAGCCTTGGCCTCTTCTAAGTTGCAGAATATTTCTCCATTAAGGGGTTCATCTCTTAAGGCGCCATTGAAGCTTTCACCAAAGCCAATCTCCCAAGCAGAGTCTGGTTCAATACATGCGGTTTGGACACCAATCTCTTTTGACCAATCCCGAAAGACTTGGGCTACGAACTCAGGACGTTGTCTGATTGAATATATTTAGATCCAATGCGCAGTGCACAGTGGATCACCAAGCAAACACTGGTGTATTCATCAATCATGGTGAGCATCCTCATTTTTCGCCCATAGCTAGCCCTGTGGGGCCTAGCATGATCAATACGTAATTGCTTTAATACACAGTATCGGATTGGTTTTTCTTTACCCCATGTCTACTCAAGGCAAGGGCCAGCGCAAAACCTTCTTGAGGGTTTGCGCTGATCGGAACAGGAGATTAAAGGTTGTTCATAATTTCTCCGTGCAGGTTGATGTAGTCTGCTCACGTTTAGTTCAGCTCCTCGGCGGGGCCAAAAAATTCAAAGTGCCGCCTCTCCACTGGGAATCCATGTTCAGCTAGTGCTTTGTTAATGCATTGCATAAATGGCTTAGGTCCAAGAAAATATGCCTCAGCATTCGGGGGTACCCACCTCTGAATCTGCTCAAGGTTAGGGCGGCCTGAGGCGAGGTCTTTGGTTGCGCCGTTTTCGTAAACCAAGAACAACTTAAAGCGCGGGTATTTACGTGCCCAGGTGTCGAGTATTCCTCTGAACGCCTGAACCTCTGGGTTGCGGGCGTAGTGAATAAATGTAACGTCACGATCACCTTGCTCTAATGCAGTTTCTGCCATAGCCAATGTGGGCGTAATGCCCACTCCACCACTTATCAGAACTAATGGAGCGGCACTAGGTTGAAGCACGAATTCTCCTGCAGGCGGAAAGACATCTAGCACAGCTTTTACCTCGAGCTGGTCGTGTAGGTAATTCGAAACCACTCCTTTGTGCTCACGCTTAACGCTGATTTGAAGGGTGCTACCATCAGCCTTTTTAGACAATGAATAATTGCGGCGCACCTCTTGGCCATCGACAAGGAGTTTGAGGCCCAGATACTGGCCCGATCTGAAGTTCAATACCGCACCTCCATCGACTGGTGCCAGCACAAAAGAAGTAATCTCAGGACTTTCTGCCCGTTTTTCAATAACAAAAAACTTGCGTGCACCCCGCCAGCCCCCTGGTGCAGACTCGATCTGATCGTATTGCTCACCCTCCGCCCCCATCAAAATGTTAGCAAGTTGCCAGTAGGCAGCGCCCCAAGCCTCAATCACCGCATCGGTTGCTATTTCTTTTCCTAGTACCTCGCGAATGGCGCGCAACAGGCATGAACCCACCATTGGGTAATGTTCTGGCTGAACTTGCAGCGAGACGTGCTTTTGAATGATTTGTGCTGGCAATTGGCCCAAAGCATCAAGATTGTCGATATGGCGTGCATATTGAAGCACTGCGTTGGCCAGTGCCCGGGGCTGTGTGCCAAGCTGCTGGTGTGCCTGGTTAAATAACGGACGAGATTCTGGGTGTTCGTCCAGCATGATCTTATAAAAGTGGGTGGTCAGCACCTCACCGCCGGTCTCCAGAAGGGGGACGGTAGCTTTAATGATCTCAGCTTGTTCAATCGTTAGCATTTTTTACTTTCTAAGTTAATTATGTGTTTTTCGCGTAGCAAGGCCCCTGTCAACCCCTCTCAAGTTGAGCTGCTAATACAGGGGCATAAAAGCCCTGATTAAAGTTGATATGCCGACCTCATTGATAACTTGAGATGGAAATTTTTCAGAAATTAACATCACAATACCCGCTAAATAATGTATCTTAGATGCAAGTTTAACAATTAATTTAATAACATGCAAATGAAATACATCTTTATTTTGGAGTCGCAGTGCGTCTAACACAATTCTCTGATTACGCGATTCGTGTAATGCTCTATCTTGCAGCACACACTGAGCGATTAAATTCGATCAGCGAGATTGCAGATGCCCATGAAATCTCTAGAAGTCACTTAATGAAAGTTGTTAGCAAGCTGGCAGCGCAAGGCTATATAGAGTCCGTGCAAGGTCGAAATGGCGGCATTCGCTTGGGTAACCCAGCCACGGAGATCAATATCGGACAACTTATTCGCCACACAGAGGGCCACATCAATCTCATTGAATGCTCTCAATGCAAACTGAATGGCGTTTGTAAACTTCCCGGACCGTTGGATTTGGCTCTTGCCGCATTCTATTTCGTGTTGGATAGCTACTCTTTGGCTGATGTTCAAGGCGCGCAAGAGGCTACAGTCTTGGCTCTGGCATTGACCGGTGGCGTACGGCCAGTGGCCCCCTCCGGTAATCCCCCCTTATTTAACCGAACCTAGAAGTAGGATTAATTAAGCAACCATGGCCAGACGCTGTTTCGGGATAATGACGCCCAATGCCATATTTGGCGTTGATGATTATCAAAATCTCTCACTTGGAGTAGCACCAAAAATCAACGCGGGTCAGCAGTTCACCATCCAAGCCACCCTCATTATGAAAGCTAGAAGTGATGATTCAACCCTCTAACCGAATCTCTATCGCCGATCATTTGGGGAAAAATAAAATCAATGAAGTGGTTATTGATTTTTATAGCCGAATCCAAAGGCACCATTCTTTAGCGGCCCCCTTCTCATCGGTACATGATTGGGTTACGCATGAAGAAAAAATTAGTGACTTTTGGTGGGTGGTTTTGGGTGGGCAACCACAAACCTCACATAGGTATGATCCCGTTGGCAAGCATTTTGCAGCAGGATTTAACGCAAGCCTTTTAGAGGACTGGAAACAGCTATTTAAAGAAGTTCTGCTCTCGCACCTTGATGAGCAAATGACTGAAAAATGGTTTTCTCGGGTTCAGATTATTGGCGACAATCTGCTGTCCCAAAATGAACGACTGAGCAATCGAAATTAAATTCAAATCTTGAACTATTGCCCCGATATTTTTACCGCCCAGCCTTGACCTTAAACGGGATTACATCAGCGCCCAAGACCTCTGCCGCAATAGCCCGTCCGTTTACCTTAAACCCGAGGAATGACTGTTCATCTATGAACTTAATCGAGATGGGAGCATAGCGAATAGCTCCGACGCTAAAGGGCTTGGCTCTGTCATCTTGATTCGGGAATGCATACTCAAACCCGCCAGTAATAGGCTTCATCTTTTCAAGCAGCTCAATAACTTGAATTAGCAACGGTACCAAGTGATCGCTACCTGAGAGCTTTTCCTGCTCCTCGCGTTTTAGGTCCGCACTACGAATAGTCCACAACCGATTGTCTAAGTTGATTTCACGCCAACGCATAGTGCGCACGTTCTTCGGTGTTTGGAAAAGGATTGGGGCGATCTGCAGCGCTGTCTTAATATCAGGTGAGCCCCCATATCCATCTATCGCCCGAAGTAGCTCACTGAACCGCTTAGGCTCAGTAATGGCCAGATGGTTCCCTTTAATGGCTTTCAGCAGTCTGCCTTTAATACCAATAGTTGCGCCTGGTATTCTATCTAGAGCTACTGTTTCATAAATCCGACTGATCACTGCCAAGGTTTTGTGCGCCGATTGAATCGCGCCTCTTTTGATCGTCCGATATATAAGCCCCATATCCAGATCAATCATGAGTTCCGGGGAAGTGACTTTAATTACCCCGCCAACAAATATCACCTGAAAAATTAGCCACAAGTCTTAAATTAATATTGAAATTAAGGGGTTGCTTTAAAAGGAAGAAGGGTTGAAGCGGAGCTAATGCAAAGCACTGTTCACAGGTAAATTACAAATGGGTCAGCACAAAAATATGCAGCGGATTGGATGGCATCAAGACCAACTTAATCGCTAAGGCACAACAAACAGTCACAATCATTGGTCGCACCATTCTAGAGCCGAAGCGCACTACAGCCCACGCACCTAACTGGGCGCCAAGAATTGATCCTATTGCCATGCTAATTGCTATAGGCCAAACAATTAATCCCTTTGTCAAAAATATAAGCAACGCTCCAATATTGCTAGACGCATTTGCTAGCTTCGTAAAACTTACCGCCCTAATAACAGGTAGCCCGCAAAGCAAAACGAAGCAAACCATATAAAAAGACCCGACACCGGGACCAAAGACACCATCATAAAATCCCAGTAATGGTGCTACCGAAAAGGAAAAAACTATAACTGAAATGGGTCGCCTAATCGTGTGACAACCAATCCACGGAGAAATAAAAAAATAAATTGCTACTAGCACCAAAAATATGGGGATGCACATCTCCAAGACCTGCTTATTAACATAACTTACGGAGAGGGCACCCATTAACCCGCCCAGGAATCCCAATAGGACGAGAAAGCGCCCCTCCCTCCACTCAATCATGGATTTGCGGGCAAAGGAAGCGGTGGCAGATATTGAACCCGCCGCCCCTTGAAGTTTGTTGGTTGCAATGGCAGTCATGGGATCCAAACCAGCCAACAATAGTGCGGGGATAGTAATTAATCCACCGCCACCAGCAATCGCATCAAAAAATCCGGCTATAAACGCCACAAAAAAAAGAATCAACTCCAAATCTAAAGCAGAAGCCACCCACCCGAATAGGGAATGCGTCTCCTCCATTATGAAAATCGCCCATGCATACGTGCAAGTCCAGCCTCAACTAGATTCAAAGCCCTACACATTTTTTCCCTATTCCCTTTGGAAATTGTTTTTGTTCGCGCACGAATATCTTCAATGATCAGGATGATTGATATCTCGTCCTCAAGCCCAGCAAAACATTTTCGCATCTCCTGATTATCAAATGCTCGAGAAAGATTATTGGCATCCACGAATACCCCATTTGAATCGAGACATTTAACCATCGAGTGATGATAGCGAGCCATCGCATTAAATATAAAACACCTATCAGATATGCCAGTCAAAAGGCCGGTGATTTGAATAAACCCAAGTCGACAAACAAGGTTCTTTGGCGATACAGCCCCAATAAAGGAGTTTATTGATAGCTTTTTCCAGTGAAATTGCAAGGATTAACCCTAAATTGATATTTTTGCTAAGCGCAATTTATAAACCAAGAAACCAAGATAGCGAACCTATCTATTGAGACAGGGCTACGAATTTCCAGTCAATTGTCACTTACAATTTATCGTTAACCAAGCAAACGAATAACCTTCCCTCGTTTTTCACCTGCAATCAGCGTGAGTCATCATGCTACCAGCATCTCCTTTCTTTTCGCTAACCAGTTCTGTAAAAATTGCCTAGGGGATTGATAGCCTAAGCTTGAGTGAAGACGTTTACGG
>NZ_JBIIPA010000002.1:0-146333 GCF_044342855.1 Polynucleobacter sp. | reverse complement strand
CTTGATAGAATGACTCCAGATGAGATGTATTTTAAAACCCTGCCGCCCGCATTAAAGGCGGCTTAAGCAGAGTAGAGAATCCACTTATAAATCGAGGGAAACTGTTCAAAGGAATGGGGCCACTTCTTACTTTTACCCTAATGACATGCCTGAACCGCTGTCAATTTAGTACCACTCCACTTTGGAGTGGTACTAATTTTCAACGCAGGTCAACCATAAGCTTCAAGCAACTGAGTAACATAATTCATTTCGCCACCTTGAATGGCAACTGGAGCAGCGCCTTTTGGTGCTGGACCGGGATCAGAACCAAACCACTTAAAAAGGACCGGTGCAACTGATGGATCAATAAGCATATCGCTCAAATTTATTCTCTTGATGACTGCAAAGTTAAACCCATTTATAAATTCCTCAAGGGATGAATCAAGAGTTATGCGCTGTCCTTTAATGATTTTCTCAGCACAGCACTCATCCCATTCATTAGTTAATTTATCTTTGAATCGACTTGGATTAAAAAGAAGGTCTTCGAAATTTCGATTTACGCCGCGAGGTGCAACAAAGAAATAGGCAGCAGGTGCGGTAAATTTACCCATAAAGGCGTAATAAAGAATTTTGCCTACCTCAAGAAGTGCTAAATCCACAGATATAGGCTTGGCATATTGCTTGCATTGATAGTTGTGCCAAGCTCCTTCATGCTTTTTTTCGGAAAGGAAGCCAACAACATCTCGCCCAAGGTCGCCAGCGCCAGAAAGTCGCGTTGTCTCTAAATATTTAGATTTTTTTGAATAGACCCAATCAAGCACGAATTGCTCAAGCTCGACACTATCAAGCGCCAAAATATCACGATCATAAGTTTTCTTTGTCATGTCTAATTGGCTCAATATTAAAAATGGACTACTTAAGGCTATTACTATGAAATTGCGAAGGAAACCCAAGTTAGCTAACTGCTAAATTGTGCACGCCATCAACCGCCTTGGACTAGGTCGAGCAATATTTTTAACGCCAAAACCATTGTCGCAATGCTGTATATGCGATATGAAGCCCACCAATCGCCTTATCGGCCCAATTAAAATAAGGCGTACCTCTCACATAACCCCCCAAAGCAATATTCAGATTGGGTTTATAGTTTTCCCTAAATCTTCTCTTTGCCTCCAATGAGACAGCATACGCAGGCTCATCCTCAATCACAATAAAATGCCTGTGAAATATCGACCATGTAATTAAAAACACTGCAGCGCGCCTTACTCTTTGCACGCCATCAGCTCCTTGCATAAATAATTGACCATGAATCTCGCCATACTCATTTGAGATGATTGGCACCGGCACTGTCCAGGCGCACGTCTCATCATGGGTGAGTACGTTAATCTTGTATTTATCTGGCGCCTTGCTAAGCTCTCGAACAGCCTCAAGCAAAAATTCAGGAGGCTCTTGTTTTTGTAAGCTATTTGGATCCTCATTAAGACTTAGATCAATAGGCCTAATTCTCTGGGAGGATCCAGCATCTCCAACAGCGCCTTGGGTAATCGATTGAATCACCTGACTGGCGCTGACATAATTGACTTGCTGTCTTTTTGGGGAATTGCCTCTATATACATATTTGCGCCTCAAGTCTGGAAATCGAGGGGCGCTATCAAAAAGCTGACTCTTCGCAGCCAAAGGCCCAGCATCTTTTTCAACTAAATCAACTTCCTTGGCAGCTTTTGCCCCAATATACCTTGTAGGAATACCTGGACTACCAGCCTGATCAGGGCTAACTGGGTCATAAGCCACCGTCTGCATGTTGTAGCGCATCTGCTTGAATGGAAAGGGGTGACTGCAAGAATGAATGCTATGAGCAATAAATGTTTGCTTTGCCACATCACCCAATGAAAGCCATTGCCCTGAAACCTGCAGCGTGGTTTTTCCTTCAAATGGGAAGATTGTTTGAATATGGCAAGGCTGGCCTGATCTTGATTTATCGAGCATTGAGGTGCCAATCCTTACTGCACTTTTCCAGGCAATCGGATCCCTGCAAAGTCTGCCAATATCTGCTGTAGAGCGTCCAGAAATCCCATTAGCTAGGTCAATCGTTAAACGGCCAAGCTTTGACTCATACACTGGATTGGAATACAAGGATTGCCTTGTTAACGGTGGCAAAAACAATTGAGTAAAGAACTTGCTAGATGAGCCAAAGTAAAACCGAGCAATTTCTATGCAGGGAATGATTAGCCTCTTACCTGCAGGGAGCTCAACACAGATGCAATGAGAGTGGGTAGAGACCATGTGCCAAGGGTACTCAGCCACGGGCAATAGGAAGCTGCCATCCTCTAAGCTAAACCCAGCCTTAATGCATTTAGCTGTTTTGGTATTGATGTCGATATCTGCAAACTGCTCCAGGTCATCTTTGGCTCGCTTTAGCAAATAGCCATCTTGCCAAATATCGCCAATATACAAGGAAGGGAGAATGCCTACAGAAACCCAAGCCGACTTTTGAAAGGAGCCTGCAGTCTCTTGGCCCGAGGAAGTGACTTTGACTGCAGTTAGATGAACCAATACAGAAGGCTGCCTTCTTCTGATCATCCGATTGGGGAAGGCTACCTCACCAAACCAGCTTATACGCCATTTAGTTTTACCCCCTGGAAAGGCTAAAACACGTATTAAGTTATTGTTATTAAAAGGAATATTCAAAATAAGAAGCTTCTCTTACTATTGAATAATCGCATTAACTATTAAATAGTCGCAATAACTTCTAACTATTTACAACAACACCAGCCCCATGCGCTTGCTGATCAGCGTGATAGCTTGAGCGCACCATCGCGCCCACGGCAGCATGTGAGAAGCCCATTGCATAAGCCTCTTCTTCAAAACGCTTAAAGACGTCGGGATGGACATAGCGACGAACTGGCAGGTGATGCCCCGAAGGAGCTAGATACTGACCAATAGTCAGCATATCAATATTGTGTTCACGCATATCGCGCATGACTTCTAAAATTTCTTCGTCAGTTTCTCCCAAGCCAACCATTAAACCGCTCTTGGTTGGAATATGCGGGAAGCGCTCTTTGAAATCCTTCAGCAACTTTAAGGAATGTGCGTAGTCAGCACCGGGACGCGCCTCTTTGTATAAGCGTGGAACCGTTTCTAAATTGTGATTCATCACGTCAGGCAAACCTTGCGGCGCATGCTCAGAAAAAATATCCAAAGCCTTATCTAAGCGACCACGAAAATCAGGGACCAATACCTCAATGCGCGTACTCGGGGAGAGATCTCGCGACTGAGAAATGCAATCCACATAATGCATGGCGCCACCATCACGTAAATCATCGCGATCTACGCTAGTAATCACAACATAATTTAATTTGAGAGCAGCGATCGTGCGCGCCAAATTGCCAGGCTCTTTGGTATCCAGTGGATCTGGTCTACCGTGGCCCACATCACAAAATGGGCAACGACGCGTACATTTATCGCCCATGATCATGAAGGTAGCAGTGCCCTTACCAAAACATTCCCCAATATTGGGGCAGCTCGCTTCTTCGCAAACTGTTACTAACTCATTCTCACGAAGAATCTTTTTGATCTCAGAGAAGCGGGAATTTCCAGAGGCAGCCTTGACTCGAATCCAATCTGGCTTTTTGAGCACTTGCTCCAAAGGAACAATCTTGATTGGAATACGCGCAGTTTTCTCACTCGACTTTTGCTTACGTGAAGCGTCATAGCTGAGGTCCTGGCGACTATTGCCAGTGGCGGTGATATCGAGATCCGGCTTTTTGGTGGTCATGATGAAGTCAGTTGCTTTTGCAAATGCCCTAAAAGGGTTTGGCTAATAATGTCTATATTGTCCTTGATCCCAAGGGTTTGCATATCCACCGTCCTTAAGCCCTCATACCCACATGGGTGAATACGGGCAAAAGCAGTCAAATCAGTAGCAACGTTCAAGGCAAGACCATGATAGGAGCACCCCTTGGAGACCTTGAGGCCCAAAGCGGCAATCTTGGCACCCTGATACTCCAATGGCATTGCACTCTCCCGAGCAACATAAATACCTGGCGCACCAGCATGTCTTTCCGCCTGAATTCCAAATTCGGCAAGGGTATCAATCAAGGCCTGCTCGATTCGGGAGACCAACTCTTTTACAAAAATCCCCAAACGCCTCAGATCGAGCAGTAGATACACCACGATTTGCCCAGGCCCGTGATAAGTGATCTCACCACCACGATCGACCTGTACCAACGAGATTTGATCGCTAGGGGAATGCAAGTTACCCGCATCCCCCGCCAAGCCCAACGTAAATACTGGGGGATGCTCAAGAATCCAAATTTCATCTGAAGTGTCGCCATCTCGCTGCTGCGTGAAATCCCGCATCGCTTGATAAGTTGACTCGTAGTCAGCCACCCCCAAATGTTTTACTAAAAAACTCATGCAAATAATTTAGAGGACAACGCTAACTAAAGGATGTGTAGATAAAGTGCGATACAACTCATCTAACTGCTCACGGCTGGTTGCAGTAATTGGCAAAGTAATGCCGAGATAATTTCCATCCTTAGAAGATCGTTGCTCAACCTTGCTCTCATCAAGAGTAGGGTCAAATTGACGAGCAATGTGCAAGATTGCAGGCAGGTATTCTGGATTGGTCTTACCCATCACCTTAATTGGAAACTCTGATGGATATTCAATGAGGGATTTTCTATCTTCAGTCATGTCTTTTTCTCTTTCTCAATTTTCTTTATTGATTACGGTGATCGGGCATGCCCAACCAAGCGCCTGTGATGATGTTACGAATGCAATGTAAACGTCGATGGAAAAAGTGATCCGCTCCTGGCACCACTTGCACTGTTAATTCTTGAGGACGCGCCCAATCTAAAACGTCAATTAGGGGAATGGTTTCATCTACTTCGCCATGAATCAAAATCGTATCAGCAGGTACAGGTGCTAGGACCCACTTGCCAGCTGCGCTGCCTACCATGACGAGCCGCTCAGCTGGGCGCCCTAGCTCCGCTAAGCGCTGCACCAAATGGGTTCCGACAAAACTTCCAAATGAAAATCCAGAAACTACCAAAGGCAAAGTATTTGCAGTCTGCACCCATGCCTGTTGCGAGGTGGCCTCAAATTGATTCCAACTTGAAGGTGTGCGCATCCAATCAGTGACGTGTAGTAAGTCTTCCATCTCACCAACACCGTCATCATGCACACCAGCTGTAGCACCTACTCCGCGAAAATTGGGGCGCACACTAACGTAGCCCAATTGATTAAAAGCGCGAGCCATTGTTTGCGCAACCTTGTTATCCATTGTTCCACCCATTAGCGGATGGGGATGTGCAACCAAGGCTAAACCCCTCACTGCGAAATCAGGGTTGTTTTTTAATTCATCAGGAAGATCAATCGACATTTCGATTTGACCAACAACACCATCAATATGAATTATTTTTGTACGGCTATTCATGAGACAAACTTTCCTAAATCTTTTAAGCCAACTGCAGACGCTCTACTGGGCGCCCTTGTATTAGATGTGACTGGATAATTTCTTCGATATCTTCAGTGTCTACAAAGGTGTACCAAATACCCTCTGGATAAATCACCGCTACCGGACCATCGGCGCAACGATCTAAACATCCCGCCTTATTAATGCGAATGTTTCCAGGACCAGACAGTCCCAACTCTTTCACGCGTTTTTTTGCATAGTCAAATAATGCAAAAGCATTATGGCGACCGCAACAGTCTTCACCATTACTTCGCTGGTTTAGACAGAAAAAAACATGGTGCTTAAAACTCATAAAAAATCTCGATCAAGGTTTTAAATTAAAGGTGGCTCTATTTCGCAGCACCCAAAGCAAAGCTAATGGCAACCATACTACGGAAACCCATTGCATTAATTCATTAAAGTGTAATAGCCGACCTTGGTACCAGTGTCGTAATGTCAGAATGAAATAAGGATTGTCCGGCAAGAGATTAATTGCTAAGGTGGCACTGACCAAGCAAGCAATTGCAAGCCAAGTTTTGTTGGCTACAGGTAATTGCAGTGTCCATCTAAGCAAGAGGGTTCCCAACACCATCCCCCAAATAGCCCCTGCGGTAAGCCACGAAAAACTAAATTCTGCCCCGAATTGCAATGCAGTAAAGGCAATCTTGACCAAAACAGTAAAGCAAAGCAGGCTATTTAAAATTTTCCACTGAGGTGCTTTTGTACGCATCCCCAGGGATAGCAGGAGCCCAGTGCCGAGCCAACAAACCGCCGTAATGATGGATTCTTGGACGAAATGGTTCACAACCATCGTGCCCCAGTCGACTGAGGCAAAAATCGCATGACCCCACACTCCAGTTCCCAACCAAGAACTTTGGGGATAGATCTGAGTCCAAGGAAAGAGCAGAAATAAGGCACAAGCTGCCCAGTTCAAACCAAACCACTGGTCAAAGCGCCGACGTACTGCGCTACCAGACAGCCACTGAGGCCCTAAGGGAATCGCCAATAGGCCACCCATCAATCCACCCAAGACATTGGCCCACCAATCCATTTGACTGGGAATACGAGTGGGCAACCAAGTTTGCAATGACTCGACGCTAAAAGCTAATACCGCACTAAAACTCAAGGCGATGCCCAGGGCAACGAAATTACGCCAACGTGGATAGCAGGCAAAGACCAATAAAAATCCTAAGGGGATGTAGGCCAGAATATTGACTGAAACGTCAAAGAGCGTAATAAAGCGGGGCAAAGGAGCGTCCAACCATGCCCAAGCAGTAATCCCGTTGTCAAAGTTGAAATCAAAGGGATTGAGGCTGACATAGACGATTAAAAGCGCATAGCTCAAGCTAATGGCTCTGGCCAAAGGCATTGCTTGGAGAGGCCAAATAAACTTGTGAGGACGCTGATCTTCGTGATGCATTCCATCATTCTAGGTCAGCTAGGTCAGATCTTTCTACAATAGGAAAATGAGTCCGAATTGCATCCTAGAGCGCGTTGCCACCACCAAATCGACTAATGATGATTTATTAGCCCGTTGGCGTGCTGGGGAATTAATTGATCCCGTTGCTCGAATTGCCCACCAGCAGACCTCCGGCAAGGGTCGCGCAGGAAGAATCTGGCTCTCCAGCCCCGAAGACACTCTTTGCTTTTCCTTGGCCTACCCATTCCAAAAGCGCCTCAATGAACTGAGTGGGCTCAGTCTTGTTATCGGCTTGGCGGCTATTTCTGGAATTGCCACAGCACTGGGACTGAGCGGGGATGCACTGCATCAACAGGGTCTGCGACTGAAGTGGCCCAACGATTTACTAATGAACAATGCCAAACTGGGTGGCATCTTGATTGAGGGTGGACAAAGCAATTCAAACTCACCCACTTGGATGGTGATCGGACTAGGTCTGAACTTACGTAATGCAGCGCTAATTCAAAAAGGTTTGGAAGATCAATCCTCTCTTGGTGTTACCGCCTTGGATCAACTCATGCCACATCAAACATCAATTCCTGATACGGAATTTATTTGGCTAAAACTAATTGAGTCATTTGAAAAGCATTTGACTCAATTTGAGCAACTTGGATTTGGCTATTTTAAAAATTCCTGGGAACGCTGGGATGCCTTCAATAGCCAGTCGGTTTGTATATCAGGCGCAGGCAAAGACCCCATCACTGGAATTTCTTCCGGGGTTGATGGCACCGGCGCGCTTCTCCTCAAACAGCATGACAAATTGATTGCCATTCATGCGGGCGATGTTTCTTTGCGAGTTCAATCATGAGTCTGTATTTGGTATTTGATCTTGGCAACACTCGGCTGAAGTGGGCTGCTGTTGAATCCACGCAGAATATTGCGGACCGTAATAAAAAACTGTGGGCATATTCTGGATCGATTAGCACCAAATCTTTCCAAGCGCCCGAGTTACGGGCCGAACTATCGGACTACATTTCTAAAACATTGCCAAAGCCAGATGCGATTGCATTTTGCTGTGTAGCGGGTGATGCTGCTATTGAAAATCTACGCAGCCTCTTTCCACAATGGCAAGACCTTGAGTGGAAGCAATTTACAGGCAGCAGTTCTTACGAGGGTGTGCGCACACTCTATCAAGATCCAAGTAAGCTGGGCGCAGATCGATGGGCTGCACTGATTGGTGCAAGGGCGCTCTCAAACACGAATACGCTGGTGGTTAATGCCGGAACAGCCACCACCATTGACTTATTGGGCGGCAACGGTGTTCATTACGGTGGCTGGATCTTGCCAGGCCTTAGCTTGATGCAAGAAAGCCTTCAACAAAATACAGCCCAACTACCACTAGCCATTCGCGCTAGCAATCCTGAAGCCCAAGCAGTCTTTGGTGCAACAACGGATGAAGCGATTACTGGTGGCTGTGATGCGGCGCAAATGGGAGCGATACTGCGCGCAGCTTATTTAGCCAAGAGCATGAATCATCCTGTAGAGCGAATTTGGCTTGATGGTGGCAATGCCAAAATTTTGGCAAATGAAATTAAGCGGTTTCCAGAGCTGGCGGCACTTCCTGTTGAACCCATTGAAGGCTTGGTACTGCGCGGGCTTTGGGCTTGGCTCTTACAGAATCTTTAAACTAGCCTGCTTTAATTCACGCTATTTAGCTAGTGCGAATCTTGCCTAAGAGGGTTGTCGTAGAGCGCTCATATAAAAATGGAATGGCGACTGCTTTGCCACCCCAAGTCTTCACCAAGCGAGTTTCTTCAAGAGTGTCGATTTCATAATCTCCACCCTTAACGTAGATATCCGGATGAATTTTGGCAATCAGATTCACTGGAGTCTGCTCTGTAAACATCACCGCTAAATCCACACTCTCCAGCGCTGCTAATAAAGCTTGGCGGTCAGCCTCAGTATTGATAGGTCTGTCATCACCCTTACCCAGCATCTTCACTGAAGCATCTGAGTTCACTCCCACCACAAGACTAGCCCCTAGAGCGCGTGCTTGGGTTAGATAACTGGCATGTCCGCGATGCAAAATATCGAAGACGCCATTCGTAAATACTAGGGGCCTTGGAAGTGCAGCAATGCGGGCCTCTAACTCTGCTGGGACGCAGACTTTAGACTCAAAAGAAGGTAAAGGTAAAGGTAAAGGGCTCATAGCGCAATATTAATGGCATTGGGCCGTGCCCAACGATATTTGCCAGAATGTCTTAAACTTGGAGATCCCCGCCCCGCCCAAAGGTTCAAGATGATTAGCAATATGCTCAGGCGCTTACTGGCACTACTTTTGCTACTACCGGCAATGCAATTCGTTCAGGCAGCTCCGACAACGCCGCCTAGCTGTAGCCCCCTCCTATCCCACACCTTCCCCAGACTGCAGGATGAGGCACCTCAAAACCTATGCCAATATCAAGGAAAAGTTGTTTTGGTTGTGAATACAGCCAGTTTTTGTGGCTTTACCAGTCAATATGAAGGCCTTGAGAAGCTGTATGCCAAATATAAAGATCGTGGCTTGGTTGTATTGGGATTTCCATCGAACGATTTTGGACAGCAAGAACCGGGTAGCAACAAAGAGATTGCTGACTTCTGTAAAAATACCTACGACGTGAAGTTCCCCATGTTTGCCAAGAGCTCAGTCAGTGGCAGCAATCCCAATCCTTTATTTAAGATGCTGATTGCTAAAACTGGTACAACTCCTAAATGGAATTTTTATAAATACCTCATTGATCGCAACGGCAATGTTGTGGACTCATATGGCAGCATGACTAAACCAACTAGCAGCAGCATTACCGGTGAGATAGAAAAACTTCTTGGAGAGAAAATTTAGTGGGTAAGAAAAAAGTTGCCATCATTGGCGCTGGTATATCTGGCTTAGGCTGCGCATATGGATTAAGACAGCACCCAGATTTAGACATCACCCTATTCGAAGGCGGCAATCATATTGGCGGTCACAGCAATACCGTAGACCTCACACTCGAAACGTCTCAAGGTAAGACTACTCATGGGGTGGATACCGGATTTTTAGTATTTAATCGCAAAACCTATCCTCGTTTAGTTCGTCTATTTGAAGAAATTGAAGTGCCGATTGCGCCATCCGAAATGTCCTTTTCAGTATCGATTGATGCTAGTGAAAAAACCGGACGCAGTAAAAAAATTGAGTGGGCTGGTAACGATCTCAATTCTTTCTTTGGGCAACGATCTAATTTGTTCTCGCTTTCATTTTGGAGGATGGCTTATGACATCTTGCGCTTTAATCGACTTGCCACTCGGCTCGCCGAAGAGCAAATCACATCTAAGCTTGAATACTCAGAACCTGATGAGCGTATTAAAGATTTTTTAGATCGCAACCGCTTTAGCACCAGCTTCAGAGAAAATTATTTCTTGCCGATGATTGGCGCTATCTGGTCATGCTCTGTTGAGCAGATGCTAGAGTTTCCAATTCAGACTATGGTCCGTTTCTGCCATAACCACGGCCTTTTGCAAATTCAGAATCGCCCGCAATGGCTTACTGTTAAAGGTGGTTCACGAGAATATGTAAAACTTTTGGTGGCCGCCCTTGAGAAACATCAAGTCCAATTTGTGCGCGAATCTGTTTCTCGAGTTAATGCAAGTCAAACCGAGAACTCTCAAGTTGAAGTCATTACCTCCTCTGGATCACACTGGTTTGATGAAGTGATCATGGCTTGTCATAGCGATCAAACCTTAGAGCTAGTGCATGGCATTGGTCAAGATGCTCGCAATATTTTGGCCTCGGTTCCTTATCAAAAGAATCGTGCAATTTTGCATACTGATATCAATTTCTTGCCAACTACCGAGCGCTGCTGGGCGGCGTGGAACTACACTGCAAAATCTGGTGCAACACCAACGGCACAACAACACGTCAGCGTCAATTATTTAATCAACCGCTTACAACCCCTGCCTAAGGTATTCGAGAGCACGAAAATTATTGTGAGCTTGAATCCACTAACTGATCCCAACCCAAGCTTAGTACATGAAGAAATTCACTACTCGCATCCAGTCTTTGATATGCGTGCTGTACAGGCGCAAAAGGAATTACCTTTAATTCAGGGCAACTCCTCAATTTGGTATTGCGGCGCATGGACTGGCTTTGGCTTTCATGAAGATGGCCTGCGCTCAGGCGAATTGGTCGCAATGGATCTAATGGAAAGCATCTCTCATCGCGTTAAATCCAGCTCCATTAAAGATGTTCAGTAAATGAATTTGCCAACGATTAATTTCGGAGCGGTTAAGCATCGGCGCTTTCGTCCCGCTAAAAATGCGTTTGGCTATGGTGTATTTACTTTATCCATTCCAATGCGTGCGCGCAGGAATGATCCGTCATTACTCAGCAAGCATGGTCTCAGAGACAATCGATTCGGACTTTTTTCATTCTACGATCAAGATCATGGCCTAGGAAATCAGGATAGTCTTGCATGGATTGAAAAGATCCTTGAAGAAAACAATATCGAGCGTCTTGATGGCGAGATTTGGCTGCAAACTTTCCCGCGCGTACTCGGCTATGTCTTTAATCCCGTCAGCTTTTGGGTCTGCACCCAAGCCAATGGTCAGGTACAAGCGGTGCTTGCGGAGGTGAATAACACCTTTGGTGAACGACACTGCTACTTACTTCATCATGACTCTGGAAAAGCGGTGCAATCTGGGGAGACTTTGGTAAGCAAGAAGGTTTTCCACGTATCACCCTTCTGTGATGTTCGCGGGGAATATCACTTCCGCTTTTTATTTCCTCAGGATAGTCATTCAAAGCGGAATATCGTTTGCCGAATCGAGCTCCATGAAGATGGCGCCCCATTGATCAATACCAGTATCAGCGGCCTGGCTCAAGCACTGAGTAAAAGCGCCCTCTACCTTGCCTTCTTACGCTACCCCCTGATGAGCCTAGGCGTCATCGGCCGGATTCACTGGCAGGCATTGAAATTGTGGCTAAAAGGAGTGCCCTTTTATTCAAAACCTAAACCACCAGAACTTGAAATTACTCGATGAATCGCCCCGGTCAATCCCTACTGTCTAGACTCACATTCTCCCGTCCGGAGAAGTTGGAATCTAAGCAACAACAATATCGTGCAAGTACACAAACTTTATTAGGTCTTTTATCGCAATTGCGTAGCGGACGTTTGGTTCTTACATTGCCAAATATGGAAGTACGGGAGTTTGGAAATAGCTCAGACCAACTACATGCAGAAATTCAAGTTTTAGACTGGGCCGTATTTAAGCAAGTTTTATCTCACGGCGATATTGGCTTTGCCGAGAGCTATATTCGAGGCGAATGGAATACGCCTGACCTTAAAGCTGTTCTGGAATTAGCCATTCGAAACCGCACTATTTTAGAAAAAGCAATCTACGGAAGTTGGCTAGGTTCTATAGCGTATCGCTTGAGGCATTGGTTTAGAGACAACTCCAAATCTGGAAGTCGTAAAAATATTCATGCGCACTATGACCTAGGTAATGCGTTCTATACCCTGTGGCTAGATCCGTCGATGAGCTATTCAAGCGCTTGGTTCTCCGAGGGAGACAAGCAACCCCTGATGGATGCGCAGCGCGCCAAGATCAAACGCATATTAGACTCCATCCATGCTAAACCAGGCGACCAGCTTCTAGAGATTGGATGTGGCTGGGGTGGCTTTATGGAAGAGGCCTTACGTAATGGCAACCAAGTTACAGGCCTCACTTTATCCACCGAGCAAAAAGCCTTTGCGGATACTAGGCTTCAAAAGGTCAATGCAGAAGTGGGTACTCAACAGAAATTCGAGGTACACCTTCAGGACTATCGGGACTGCACAGAGCAATTTGATGGCATTGCCTCCATTGAAATGTTTGAGGCAGTTGGCGAGAACCATTGGGGTGAATACTTCCAAACAGTTGCTAAGCGACTGAAAGCGGGTGGTCGAGCTTGCATCCAAACCATCGTCATTGCCGAAGACTTGTTTGATCGCTATCGTCATAGCACCGACTTTATTCAGCAATACGTTTTCCCAGGCGGCATGCTGCCCTCGCCCTCTAAATTCAAGGCTGCTGCTGCTAATGCTGGTTTAGAGGTTGAGGCAGAGTTTGCATTTGGTGCTGACTATGCTAAAACCTTATGCCTATGGCGAAATAGCTTTAATCACAAGATTGAAGAAATCTATCACCTTGGCTTTGACGAGGCTTTTATTCGGCTGTGGAATTTTTATCTCATGTATTGCGCAGCTGGATTCTCTGAAAAGAATATTGATGTCGTGCAATACACCCTCAAACACCAAGATGTCATTAATTCAAGCGATGCTCTGCGCCCATGAAACAAAAAGGATTTGATTCATTTTTAAATCAACGCATTTGGATCATTGGCGCATCCAGTGGAATTGGTGAGGCCTGTACACAAGCCTTTATCAAGGCAGGCGCAAAAGTCGCCCTCTCTAGCCGTCGCGCCGAGAAATTAGATGCTATTGCACAATCGGCGCAGCCACGACAAGCCTTAGTCCTGCCGCTGGATGTCACCCGGCATGAACAGCTCAGCTCTGCCTACCAAAGCATCCTAGAAGCCTGGGGCGGCTTGGATCTACTGCTCTTTGTTTCGGGCGTGTACGCCCCTTTACGTGCTGATAATTTTGACTTTGAAATTGCGCAGAAAACAATTGATGCAAACCTGCTAGGCCCCATGCGAGCAGTTGGAATAGTTCTACCCAATATGCTCAAAGCCCATGCTGGCCATATTGCTATCGTGGGTAGCGTAGCTGGATACAGTGGGTTACCGAAAGCACTGGCTTATGGGCCAAGCAAAGCGGGGATTATTAATTTCTGTGAAATCCTGTACTACGATCTGCTGCCTAAGGGTATAAGCGTACACATGATTTCACCAGGGTTTGTGGCTACTGAAGCTACCGCACAAAATGATTTTGAAATGCCAGCACTCATCACTGCTGACGAGGCTGCAAATGAAATTCTCTCGGGACTACAAGCTGGAGAATTTGACATTCACTTCCCTAAGCGGTTTTCAGGATTCTTAAAATTCCTCAGAATCCTGCCTTACCCACTCTATTTTTGGATAGTACGACGCTTCGTCAAAATCTAAGGTTCTGAATTACTTGTACTTATCCTTGCGGATTTTTTGCTCCAAGTAATCCATCACTGCAATCGCTTTAGCTTTGGTTCCAGCAATCGATGGAGAGGTCACATAGCGCCCCTGCATCACAATCGTTGGCACACCATCAATGCGGTAAGCCTCAGCCATCTGTCTTGCCGCACGTGCTTTAGATACGACTGCAAATGAACGGTAAGTAGCCAAGAAAGTATTGCGATCAATACCCTGGGAAGCAACCCAATCCGCAATCTCATTTTCTGTCATGAGGCGCTTATTCTCTTTATGCATGGCGTACATCACTTTGTCATTCATCGCTTCACCCTTGCCCATTGCTTCTAAGGCATAGAACAATTGACTGTGTGGCATGAAGTCATCACGGAAGGCAACAGGCACCTTACGGAAGGTCACGTCCTTAGGCTGGCGCTTTACCCATGCACTTAGCTCTGGTTCAAAGTCATAGCAGTGCGGGCAGCCGTACCAAAAAAACTCGATAACCTCTACCTTGCCTTTAACTTCAACGGGTTGCGGTACGGGCAGAATTCGGTAATCAAGCCCCTCCTCGATCTTAGGGCTTTGTGCGCTTGTAAGGCCAGAAAAAGAAATTGCTAAACCAAGAATGGCGGCAGATAAAAAGGCTCTTTTAGATAATGTAATCATGGTTTGCTAGATTTAATAACGCTTGGTTTAATGCCTATGCCATTAAGCCTATCGCGCACGGGATTGCTTTCTTCAACACTGTTGTACGGGCCAACGCGAACACGCCAAAGCGTATTGCCTTCACTGCTAATCTCACTCAATTGAGACTGAATACCTTGAATAGCTAAACTCGCTTTTTGGGCATCTGCATCTGCACGCTTATTAAACGCACCTACTTGCAAGAAATAAATGGCATCTGATTTTGCAGTAGGGGCTGGAGCCACATCCACCGGCTTCTTGCCATTTGCCAAATCAGCAATCGGATCTGGCGCACTAGCTGCAGGTGCGGCAGATTTGCCTTGCAAAGGCTTGTTGAGATCCAGGGTCTCCGCCGGGGCAGCTGCTTCACCTTCAGCAGACGCTGGTCCAGATTTAATAGTTAGGGGAAGATTAGGGGCCCTGACTCCAGGGCGCTCTTGGGGTGTATTTTTAGAAAGGTAAAAGGCAATCACAAAAGCAACGCCCAAGCCAACTCCAAGCCCTAAGACAAAACCAAGAATAGTGCCGCCATACTCTAAGCTCGAAGACTGTGTCCTTTGAGTGAAGCTGGTGTGTTGATTGTTTTTTTTCATCGTGTCCCCATCCTTCTTTTTCACTTCTTAAGCGCTAGCAAGTGCTACAGCTTACATCTTAGCGGGTGCTGATACACCTAATACTTTTAATCCATTTTCAAGTATTTGACGAGTCGCCGAGAGTAAGGCGAGGCGGGCCAATTTCAATGCAGGGTCATCCACCAAAACGCGATCTGCGTTGTAAAAGGTATGGAAGTCTCCAGCCAAATCACGTAAGTAAAAAGCTAAAGCATGTGGCGCCAAGTCTGCCGCTGCATCTGTAAGCATTTCTGGATATTCGGCCAAGCGACGCAATAAATGGTCAGAGGCTTTGCTTTGCAACAAAGAAAGGTCTGCGCCCTTCAGATCGAAAACTTGTCCACCCCATTGAGTCAAGATTGAGCAAATGCGAGCATGGGCATATTGCACATAGAACACTGGGTTCTCATCATTCTGCTGTAAAGCTAAATCAACATCAAATACAAATTCTGTATCGGCTTTGCGAGAGATGAGGAAGAAGCGCACAGCATCGCGTCCACGCTGGAGTGCAAGCTCGCGCTCATCAGCAGCCATCTCTGGCGTAACTCCACCAGACCATTCAACCAAGTCACGTACAGTGACATAGGAGCCTGCACGCTTAGAGATTTTGACTTCTTCACCATGGCGCATCACCGTCACCATCTTGTGTAATACATACTCAGGATACGTTTTTGGAATATCCCAACCACGCTTCTGAGCCACGCCCTGTAAGCCTGAGCGCACACGGGCGATCGTGCCATGGTGATCGCTACCTTGGACGTTAATTACTTTTTCAAAGCCACGATTCCATTTGCTGGTGTGATAGGCGACATCCGGCACAAAGTAGGTAAAACTGCCATCGGACTTTCGCATAACGCGATCTTTATCGTCATCATCATCCGTTGTCTTAAGCCAAAGTGCGCCCTCAGACTCATAGGTCTTGCCAATGCTCTGCAGCTCTTCAACAATTTTTGCAACACTACCATCGGTGTACAAAGAAGACTCTAGGTAGTAGCAATCAAACTTCACGCCAAATGTTTTTAAATCGATATCTTGTTCATTGCGTAAATACGCCACAGCAAATTGACGAATGGCTTCAAGATCATCTTTATATTCAGATGAAGCCTTAAAAGCAGTCGCAATCTCTGCAATGTATTCACCGTTATAAGCACTTTCTGGCCAAGCGGCATCGCCTGGTTTAAGTCCATTTAATCGGGCCTGCACTGAGAGTGCTAAGTTCGCGATCTGAACTCCAGCATCGTTGTAATAAAACTCGCGGTGCACCTTGATGCCCTGCGTTGCCAATAGGTTTGCCAAGACATCGCCAAGTGCAGCCTGACGGCCATGACCAACGTGTAATGGTCCAGTGGGATTAGCAGACACAAACTCAATCATGGCTCTGGATACGGGGGCTGCCTCTGGAGCTAGCTGACCAAACTGGGTTCCTGCCGTGAGAACCTCTTGCACCACTGTAGTTTTGGCTGCATTGCTTAGGCGAAAGTTAATAAATCCAGGGCCCGCGATTTCACAAGAGGCGATGAGGTCACTATAGCCGGGTTGCTGCTCCAGACGCTCAACCAGCGCCTGCGCCAGCTCCCTTGGATTGAGCTTCCAAGCCTTGGAAAGCTGGAGGGCAATATTACAAGCGACATCGCCATGGTCTACCGCCTTTGGGCGCTCCAAGCGAGGCGCAGGGGCATCACCCAAACTACGCTCCTGAGCCAAACCCTGCAGGGCTGCGCTCAGCATTTCAATTAAACGATTTTTATTAGTTAATAACATAGATAGGTGAGTTTATCAGGTGGTAAGCTATCGAAATGATCTATCAATTTCGCTCCAAAGCGGGTCCTGACGTCATCATGCTGGCTGATCTGACCCAGCGAATCTTTGAAATTTTGGGCCGCCCATTAGAGCCCAGAGGGATTTTGACGGTTGAACAACTACCAGCCCTCATCATCGCCCTAGAAACCGCCATTCTGAAAGACCTTGAAGAGCGAGCTAAAAGTAATGCGGCCGAGCAAGAAAATACTGAGAAACCGAAGCTGGCCGACAGGCTAGGCCAGCGCGCCTACCCCTTCCTAGAGCTCATGAAGCAGGCTAAAGCCAAGGATGAGCCGGTGATGTGGGGCGTTTAAACGCTGCACATCACCCCACCCAAATCAAATTCAGTCTATTGAGCTTGCTAGTTGGCGACGGATATCTTCCACAGACTCATTACGACGCTTAGCAAGATCTTCAATCTGGTCTGCTGACAGCTTGCCCACATTGAAATAACGTGCATCTGGATGTGCCAGATAAAAACCGCTGACACTGGAAGCTGGGTTCATGGCCATTGATTCAGTCAAGGTCATGCCAATATCTTCCGAACCAATCACACGCAATAAATCTTTTTTCACTTCATGCGCAGGGCAAGCTGGGTAGCCTGGCGCCGGACGGATGCCGCGGTATTCCTCATTGATCATTTGATCATTCGTCAAAATCTCATCAGTTGCATAACCCCAAAGATCTGTACGAACACGATGATGCATCAACTCTGCAAATGCCTCTGCCAAACGATCAGCCAAGGATTGCAACATGATTGCACTGTAGTCATCATGCTTAGCATGAAACTCGGCAACTTTTTTCTCAACACCATGACCAGTCGTAACAGCGAAGCAACCAAGGTAGTCGGCCACCTTAGAATCTTTTGGTGCAACATAGTCTGCCAGGCAACGATTAGGTCGACGAACGCCATCAACTACAGGGCGCTCAGACTGCTGACGTAGGTTATGCCAAACAAATAATGGATGCTCACGCGATTCATCGCTGTACAAAACGATGTCATCACCTATCGTATTTGCTGGATAGAAAGCCACCACAGCATCGGCCTGCAACCACTGACCTTTAATCAACTTATCAAGTAGTGCCTGGCCATCTGCAAATACTTTGCGCGCCTCTACGCCAACGATTTCGTCATCCAAGATTGCTGGGAACTTACCAGCCAAATCCCAAGTCTGGAAGAATGGTGTCCAGTCGATATATTTAGCAATATCACTTAAAGCGAAATTCTTGAAAACACGGCGCCCAATAAACTTAGGCTTCTCAGGCACATAACTAGTCCAATCAATCAGCTCGCGGTTCTTGCGTGCTGCTTCTAGAGAGATAGTTGGGGATGCTTTTTTATTGGCATGCTGCTCACGAATACGTACATAGTCATCGCGCAGATCTTGAATAAATTTCTTGGCGCTTTCATCAGATAGCAAGCTCGATGCTACTGACACAGAGCGGGAAGCATCAGGCACATAAACTACCGGACCATCATAATGTGGCGCAATCTTGACTGCGGTATGCACACGAGAAGTGGTTGCACCACCAATCATCAATGGAATTTGGCGTTCACGGAAATAGTCATCACGTTGCATCTCTTGAGCAACGTAAGTCATCTCTTCTAAGGATGGAGTGATCAAACCAGATAGACCAACAATATCCGCCTTTTCTTCTTTAGCGCGCTTCAGAATTTCTGCGCAAGGTACCATCACGCCCATATTGGCAACTTCAAAGTTATTACACTGCAGCACTACAGTCACAATGTTTTTACCAATATCGTGCACGTCACCTTTAACGGTCGCCATCACAATCTTGCCTTTGGCTTTGGCTTCGCCGCCCGAAGCAATATGTAGGCGCTTTTCTTCCTCAATATAAGGAATCAAAATCGCTACCGCTTGTTTCATTACACGCGCACTCTTAACCACTTGAGGTAAGAACATCTTACCGGCACCAAACAGATCGCCGACGACATTCATTCCATCCATCAGAGGGCCTTCAATAACCTCGATTGGACGACCACCTGCCCCCATAATTTGCGCACGGAGCTCTTCAGTATCTTCTTCAATAAAAGTAGTAATGCCATGTACCAAAGCATGAGTTAAACGTTCACGCACAGGGGCTTCGCGCCACACCAAGTTCTCGACTTGCTTTGCGCCACCGCCCTTAAATTGGTCGGCAATATCCAGCAATCGCTCAGTTGGCGTCTTGCCGTCTTTTTCTTTAAAGCGATTGAGTACGACATCTTCAACACGCTCACGCAATTCAGGATCTAGATCTGCATAAACACCAAGCTGTCCTGCATTGACAATGCCCATGTCCATGCCCGCCTGAATGGCGTGATACAGAAACACAGTATGAATAGCTTCACGGACGCGATCATTGCCGCGGAAAGAGAAGCTGACATTGGAAACGCCACCACTCACTTTCGCGCCCGGTAGATTTTCTTTAATCCAGCGAGTGGCGTTAATGAAATCTACTGCGTAGTTGTCATGCTCTTCAATACCAGTGGCAATAGCAAAAATGTTAGGATCAAAAATAATATCTTCTGCTGGGAAGCCAATCTCATTCACAAGAATTTGATAGCAGCGCTGACAAATTTCAGTCTTGCGCTTAAAAGTATCTGCTTGACCTACTTCATCAAAAGCCATCACTACTGATGCTGCACCATAACGACGAATCAGGCGCGCTTGTTTTCTGAAAGGCTCTTCACCCTCTTTGAGAGAGATTGAGTTAACAATCGGCTTACCTTGAATACATTTCAGACCAGCTTCAATCACACTCCATTTAGAGGAGTCGATCATAATCGGCACCCGAGCAATATCTGGTTCTGAAGCAATCAAATTCAAGAAGCGCGTCATCGCTGCTTCAGAATCCAACATCGCTTCATCCATATTGATGTCAATGACTTGAGCGCCATTCTCAACCTGCTGCCTTGCAACTACCAAGGCTTCATCAAATTGATTATTCAAAATCATGCGTGAAAACGCTTTGGAGCCTGTGACGTTAGTACGCTCACCAATGTTTACAAAACCCACTTCAGGCGTGACATTGAAAGGCTCTAAGCCCGAGAGCTTCATTGGTGGCATTGTCTTAGCAGTCTTACTCATGCTGATGCCTCCGCACTCTCGCGGTAGAAAGCGCGTGGCTTGCGCTTGGCAACCGCATTGGCAATCGCACGAATATGGTCTGGCGTCGTTCCACAGCAACCGCCCACGAGATTGACTAAGCCATCTTTTGCAAAGCCATCAACTAAGCTAGAAGTAATTTCTGGAGTTTCATCAAAGCCAGTGTCACTCATTGGATTGGGTAAACCGGCATTGGGATAGCAAGATACGGCAGCATCACAAATGCGAGCAAGCTCAGCAATATAAGGGCGCATCAGTGCAGCACCTAAGGCACAGTTCAAGCCAAAAGTTAATGGCTTAATGTGGCGCAAGCTATTCCAAAACGCTTCAACAGTTTGTCCAGACAAAATACGTCCAGAAGCATCGGTCACCGTACCTGAAATCATCACCGGCAAACGCTCACCAGTTTCCTCAAAGAATTCATCTAAGGCGAACAATGCAGCCTTGGCATTGAGCGTATCGAAAATAGTTTCCACTAAAAATAAATCAACGCCGCCTTCAAAGAGGCCTTCGATCTGCTCCCGATAGGAGGCACGCAAAGCATCAAACGTCACATTGCGGGCGCCCGGATCATTTACATCCGGAGAAATGCTGGCCGTCTTTGGAGTAGGTCCAATTGCACCTGCTGCAAAACGTGGCTTATCTGGCGTAGAGTATTTTTCGCAGGCAGCGCGCGCCAATTGAGCGGAGATCACATTCATCTCACGTGCTAAGCCCGCCATTTTGTAATCTTCTTGCGCAACAGAAGTCGCACCAAAAGTATTGGTTTCAATAATGTCTGCGCCCGCATCCAAATACTGCTCATGAATCTTGCTGATAATTTGGGGCTGGGTGAGAACTAGCAGTTCGTTATTGCCCTTGATGTCATCAGGGTGAGCCTCAAAGCGCTTACTTGCAGGCAACCCTCGGTAATCTGCCTCATTGAGCTTGTATTGCTGAATCATGGTGCCCATGGCGCCATCCAAAATCAGAATGCGCTGCTTCAGCAGCTCGGGAAGTACCTGACCACGGGTGTAGGGCTGGGATAAACCATTAGATTGCATTGCTTAACCGGGATTAATCTCTAGAATCTCTTATTGTATTGGCAATAAGCCACTTTTATCTGACCAGGAGCACACCCTATGTTTGGCACTATCCCTGAATTCAATCAAAGCCTTGAAATGATGAAAACCATGTGGGGCCAGGGGGCAGGCGGGTCGACGCCAGGGCAATTTCCCTTCACTACAGATGCCTCTAAGGCCACAGGGGGGTTTGGCTCAGCATTTCCAGGGCTAGATACCGATGAACTAGAAAAGCGCATCAAGGACCTGAAAAGCGTGGAAAACTGGCTCAACCTCAATCTGAACATCCTAAAATCAACGATTCAGGGCTTAGAAGTGCAGCACGCCACCATGATGGCGCTTAAATCGTTTGGGGATGCCGTTTCAGCAACCGCTGCTGCGGCCACTGGCGGATCCGCTGAAGAGTCCGGAACGAAGGCTTCTAAACCACGCAAAACCGCAACACGCCGTCGTCGCAAAGCTGGCGACTCAACTTACCTCGACGAAGTAGGTAATTCAGATGAGCAATAGCCTCGCCCATGGCAAATGTCATTTGGTGAATATCTAATTCACGCTTAAATAAAACCGGCACTATCTCACGAGCAGTTGCCGGTTTTTCACATGCTCCAAGAGTTTCTGCCAAGCGCTCATCGTGATGCGCTTTCAACTGATCAATCCGCGGCTTCATTCCAGTAAAGGGCTTGCCATGCGATGGCAGCACTAGTGTGTCATCGGGTAGCGGGAGATATCGATCTAAAGAGCTCAGATATAAACCTAAAGGATCAGCATCTGGATCAGCATCGTAGACGCTGACATTAGTAGAGATGCGCGGCAACAACATATCTCCAGAAATTAATACGCCGAGATCTTTACAAAAGAGTGAAGCATGTTCCGGTGCATGACCAAATCCCATGATCACTTGCCACTCATGTCCACCAATCAAAATCATTTCACTATCGATGATGCGACGATATTGCCGTGGCACACCCGGAACCATATTGCTGTAGTAATTTGATCGCGCACGAATTTTTTCTAAATCCTCTGGAGCAATGAGTCCATGCTTTTGAAAGTGATCTGCTGAACCACCGCCACCAGCACGTGCACCAACCGCAGCGCCACCCTCTTTGTGACTCAGCCATTGCGCAGTTAAATAGTCCGTCATAGAAATCCAGAGCGGTGCATTCCATTTTTCGCAAAGCCATTGCGAGAGCCCCACATGGTCTGGATGCATATGGGTCACGATCACCCTGAGCACCGGCATGCCTTCTAGCTGAGTAGCAAAGATCTGATCCCAGGCTACTTTCGTCTCTTCGTTGGCAATGCCACAATCCACAATCATCCAACCTTGAATACCTTCAAACTCATCACGCAGCAGCCACAGGTTGATGTGGTCTAAGGCAAACGGTAGGCGCATCCGCAACCAACGAACACCAGGCGCGACCTCCATCGAGCTACCCACTTCCGGCAAAGAATCAGCTAAGGGATAATGAATAGAACTAAGATCGCTGGATTGGTTTTTAGTATTCATCTATTTCTATTCTAGGTTTGCTTTGACAACAGTTCCATCACCTTGCATTAACTGGTGCGACATCAACCCTGAAAATGGTTTTTGCCATGGCTGCTATCGCACGCTATCGGAGATTGCAAACTGGTCTGAACTTTCTAACTTTGACAAGCTTGAGGTCTTGGAAAAACTAGAAACACGTAAACCTCAAGCACCACAGTAAGTATTGCTAATTGTTTATTTATTGACATCCACAATCAAGCGGCCGCGCACATTGCCTGCCATCAGCTCTGCTGCATATTTAATGGAATCTTCCAAGCTAATTTCGCGAGAGATTTCCTCTAAAGTTTTGAGATCAACCAATTTAGTCAATTGTTCATAAGCAGCAATACGTTTTGCTTTTGGTACTGTGACGCTATTGATGCCATACAAAGTCACACCACGCAAAATGAATGGCGCAACACTTGACGGAAAATCCATGCCCTGAGCAAGACCACAGGCGGCAACCGCACCATCGCTCTTAGTTTGAGCACAGGCATTTGCCAATGTATGACTGCCAACGCTATCGACTACCGCTGCCCAACGCTCTTTTGCTAAAGGCTTGCCAGGAGCTGACAGTACGGCACGATCAATCACTTCACTCGCGCCCAATTTCTTTAAGTAATCAGCCTCAGACATACGCCCAGTACTGGCAACAACTGTAAATCCTAATTTACTTAGAAGAGTAATTGCGAAGCTACCAACGCCACCCGCAGCACCAGTCACTAAAACCTCGCCATCACTAGGCTTAAGGCCATGCTTTTGTAAAGCCATCACACACAGCATTGCGGTGTAGCCAGCAGTGCCAATGGCTAGAGCCTGCTTAGCAGTAAATCCTTTTGGCAAGGGAATAAGCCAGTCCGACTTCACGCGTGCTTGCTGAGCCAGTCCGCCCCAATGGCCTTCACCAACACCCCAACCATTGAGTAGCACCATGTCGCCGGCCTTAAATTCTGGGCTCGCGCTCTCTAAGACTTCCCCTGCAAAATCAATGCCAGGCACCATGGGAAAGCTACGAACCACCGGACCCTTGCCAGTAATGGCCAGGCCATCTTTGTAATTCAGCGTGGAATAGAGCACCTTAACCCTAACATCGCCCTCCGGAAGGCTTGCCTCATCGACCTGAGCAATCTCAGCGCGGTAGCCTTGATCATCCTTATTTACCAAAATAGCCTTGAACATATCCCCTCCTTTTTAAAGCGCTGCATTCCCCACAGCAAATACGTAATAGGTTTATCCTAACGAGCATTGCTGATTATGGAGGTTTCCATGAAAAAAATTCTACTATTAACTACGATTTCTGGCTTAGGACTGATTGGCTGCTCATCGAGCCAAATTAACATGTCCATGGGCAATATGCGCCTCATTACCTCCAGCGCAGCACCTCAAGACGTGATGGACTTTGCCAACACGACTTGTAAGAATGATTTCTACCAAGGCGCAAGCTTCCTCTCTAAGGCAGGCAAGGAATATCGCTTTAAATGCGCTAAAGCCGAAGAGAATGAAATCCTGACCCCAATTCCAGGCACGACCACCCCTACTGATGCGACTGCTCCAGCCGCAGCGACGTAAAACACTCAATAAGTTCACAAGATGACCCCATTTACCTCCCAAGAGCTCCGCAAAGGCTTTTCTTCCTTTGCAACTGGGGTCACAGTCATTACCTGCTTAGATGCTGACCAGAATGCTCACGGCATCACCATCAGCTCATTCAATACTGTTTCATTGGAGCCACCACTCATTTTGTGGAGTCTGAAAAAGCATTCACGCTTAATGCCCAATTTTGAAGTCGGTCACAAACAGTTAATTCATGTGCTTGAGCGCTCACAAGAAGCAATGGCAATGCACTTTGCCACCGTGAAAGAAAATCAATTTGTAAGCATCCCCCATAAACTGGCAGCTAGTGGGCTGACCCAAATCGAGGGATGTTGTGCCTACTTTGAGTGTGAAACTGTTTCTGTTCATACTGGTGGTGATCACAACATCATCGTTGCTAAGGTTCTCAACCTTAAGCACACCCCAGAAAGTCACCCGCTCATATTTGCACACAGCAAATTTATGGGCTTAGATTCATCAACTTAAAAATACCAAAATAGGAATTCTCATGATTCGCCTATGGGGAAGAAAAAGTTCCATTAATGTGCAAAAGGTGTTGTGGTGCCTTGCAGAGCTGGGGCTGAAAGAGGGTAAAGATTTTGAGCGCATTGATGCTGGCCTTCACTTTGGCAAAATCGCACCCCTGAATTTCTAGCGCTCAACCCCAATGGCTTGGTCCCGACTCTACAAGACGATGATCTTGTGCTCTGGGAATCCAACACCATTTTGCGATATCTGGTTCGTCAGTGCGATAAGTCGAAGCGCTTTCCAACGGACATCACTAGTCAGTACCAATCTGAGAAGTGGATGGATTGGCAACTCGGTACGATGTGGCCAAGTTTGCGCATTGCCTTTATGGGATTAACTCGGACGCCAGAAAGTGAAAGAAACTACGCAGGCATTTACAAGGCATATCAAGATACCAATGCTTTGCTCGCCCTGCTTGATCAACAGTTATCCAGCAAGCACTATTGCTCAGGAGACTCTTTCAATATTGGGGATATTCCGTTGGCACTCTGTGTAAGCAGATGGATTCTATTAAATGAAACCTTCCCAGAGCAAACGGGACCACGCCTTTCTTTGCAAAATATCGAAGCATGGATGCAGCGCATAGAAGCAGAAACACAGTACAGCATTATTGCAGAAAAAGAACTTAACATTGTGAAGTAAGTCAGAGGCTCCAATAGAAAAGGGTGAACTCAGTTCACCCTTTTTCTTTAGTTGCTCGCGGAATAAATTACTGTTGCTTAAATTTCTTCTGATGGTGATCTGCACCAATAAACAAGTACATCGCTGGCACTACAAAGAGCGTAAACAGCGTGCCGATCGACAAACCAGTAAAGATCACGATACCCATTGATTGACGGCCAGCAGCACCGGCTCCAGAGGCAATCACTAGCGGCACTACACCTAAGACCATCGCTGCAGTAGTCATCAAGATCGGACGCAAACGTACGCTACTGGCTTCTACGATGGCATCCAACTTACTACGGCCAGCTTCTTGTAATTCATTCGCAAATTCCACAATCAAGATTCCGTGCTTACTAATTAAGCCCATCAAAGTGACTAGTCCTACCTGGGTGTACACATTCAAAGTTGTAAATCCAAGGTTAATAAAGATGAGCGCTCCAAACAAGGCGAGTGGCACTGACACCAAAATCACGATCGGATCGCGGAAGCTTTCAAACTGTGCGGCCAAGACCAAGAACACGATCAAGATCGCAAAGAACATCGTCACCAAGAAACCGCCAGACTCCGCCATGAACTGGCGGGATGGACCAGCGTAATCCATGGTGTAACCATTGGGCGCGACTTCTTTTAAGCTTTGACGCATGAACTCGAGCAAATCTGCTTGAGAAATAAATGGCGTACTCACACCGGAGATCGTCGCAGAGTTCAGTTGCTGAAAATGATTAATGGATTGAGGAACTACTTTTTGCTTAATCGTCGCAATCGTGCGCGCCTGAATCATTTGTCCACTAGGTGTACGGATGTAGTAATCCAAGATCTGATCTGGATTTAAGCGATCTACTTGCTTTACTTGTGGGATAACGCGGTAAGAACGACCAGCTACAGAGAAGTAATTGACGTAGCCGCCGCCCAAAGCAGCGGATAGCGCGCTACCCACCTGTTGCTGAGTCATACCTAGTGCCGCTACTTTTTCACGATCAATTTCTAAAACGTCTTGTGGCTTATCAATCTTCAAATCGGAATCTACGAAGAAGAAATTGCCACTACGACGGGCCTTATCTAAAACCGCCTGAGATACTTCATTGAGCTGCTCGTAAGACTCGGTAGTGTTGATTACCACTTGAACCGGCAAGCCCTGAGCGCCAGGCAAAGCTGGAAACTGGAAGGCCGCTACGCGAGCGCCTGCGATCGTATTCCACTTACTTTGCATATCTTCTTGGAACTTCGTGGCATTACGACTGCGTTGATCCCAATCCTTGAGCAAGACACCGCCAAAGCTACTGGTTGGACTGGTGATCTGGAACATCTGCTCATATTCAGGCTCTGCTGCTGATATTTGATAAATCTGATCAGCATAGGTTTGCATCTGATTGACTGTACTGTTAGGTGGGCCTGAAGCCTGCATCAACACAATGCCCTGATCTTCTGTTGGCGCTAATTCAGCACGCGCTGTGGCGTAAAGATAAGCAACTCCACCCAACAAAATCACGCCCATCACAATGATGACCTGCCAAGTACTCAAGAGTTCACGCAAAGTAGTTTGGTAGCTGTGGTGCACCTTTTCAAAAATGCGATCGATCTTTTGCACAAACGGGGAGGCTTCTTGCTCTTCAGTAAAGATGCGTGAGCACATCATGGGAGAAAGCGTTAACGCAATCAATCCCGATACTGCGACTGCACTAGCCAAAGTAAAGGCAAACTCGGTAAAGAGTGCTCCCGTTAAACCACCCTGAAAGCCAATCGGGATATAGACCGCAATCAACACAATTGTCATTGCCAAAATTGGGCCGCCCAACTCACGTGCAGCAATTAAGGAAGCTTCTAATGGCGACTTGCCTTCCTTCATATGACGGTCAACGTTCTCAACCACAATAATGGCATCGTCCACTACCAAGCCAATTGCAAGCACTAGAGCTAGCAGCGTCAGTAAGTTAATGGAGTAACCCAATACTTGCATTAAAAAGAATGTGCCAATCAAAGAGAGTGGCATCGCAATCACAGGAACTGCAACTGCACGCGCACTTCCTAGGAACAAGTAAATCACCACCGTCACAATCAATAGCGCTTCTAGTAAGGTAGCCACCACTTCATCAATCGAAGTAGTAATGAACTTAGTGGAGTCGTACACCACTTTGCCTGACATGCCGGTTGGCAACTGCTTCTGAATATCTGGTACTGCAGCACGAACACGTTCAGCTACATCAAGCAAGTTCGCCTGAGGCGCGACCTTAATAGCAATAAATACTGAGCGCTTGCCACTAAATGCGACATTCGTGTTGTAGTCCTCGGAGCCCATGCTCACGCTCGCCACTTGATCCAAATAGACAATATTGATGCCATCTTTTTTGACAACCAATTTTCGGAACTCATCGAGCGTATGCAGATCTGTACCAGCTACTAAGTCCACAGCAACCATGTCACCTTTAGTGCTACCCACTGCTGATAGGTAGTTATTGGCGGCCATCGCGCTATAGACATCATCGGCACCTACGCCAAGGCCGGCCATCTTCTCGCGGTCGAGCCAAGCGCGCAGTGCAAATTTTCTGCCGCCAGTGATTTCAGCATTTTGAACGCCGTCTACAGCATCCAGCTTTGGTTTAACCACGCGCAATAGGTAATCAGTAATCGCATTATTCGGAATGTCATCGCTATAAAAGCCCATGTACATCGCCGCAGTGGACTGACCAATCTGTACGGTCAATACAGGCTGCTGGGCTTGTGGTGGCAGTTGATTCTTAACCGAACTAATCTGCGTCTGAATCTGCGTAAGCGCTGCATTGGAATCGTAATTGAGCTTAAGAGTGGCGGTAATCGTCGAGAGTCCACTCACACTCATTGATGACAAATAGTCGATACCTTGAGACTGAGCAATTGCCGTCTCTAATGGTTGTGTAATAAATCCAGCAATCGTCTCAGGATCGGCACCATAATAGGCCGTTGTAATCGTCACAATTGCATTTTGGGTTTGTGGATATTGATTGACCGGCAACGATCCAACCGCCTTCAAACCAAAGACCAAGACCAGTGCGCTCACTACCAGTGAGAGCACTGGTCTACGAATAAATATGTCAGTCCAATTCATCTAGGACTTATTCCTGTGGCTGTGGGTTTGGGGAATTCGATGGCAACACTTTGTTATTCACAATCAGCGGTGTACCGTTCTTCAACTTGAGCTGACCACTAGTGACTACCGTCGCACCCTCTTCAACACCCTTGAGAATCGCCACTTGGTCGCCACGTGTTGGTCCTGTAGTCACAAAGACTTGTTGGGCCTCAAGCGCAGGCTTGCCCTGCTTATCCTTCTTGCCAGTTGGCTTGGCAATAAAGATTGTCGAGCCATAAGGGTTATAAGTCACAGCTGTTTGGGGCAAAGTCAGAAGCTTCACCTCATCACCCAGCTTGATATTCACATTCGCAAACATGCCCGGTAAAATCTTCTTATCTGGATTGGCTAGTTGGGCTTCAATCTGAATATTGCGCGTATTGGTATCTACCTTCGGGCTAACTGCAGTGATCTTGCCTCTGAAACTCGCATCCTTAAATGCATCAGTCGTCACCACAATTTCTTGACCAACTTGGATCTGTTCAGCATTGCTTTGGGGGAGATTGAAATCCACAAAAATAGGGTCTAAGGTTTGTAGGGTAAGCAACTTATCGCCTGGATTAACAAACTGACCAGGATTGATCATCACTATGCCCACACGGCCGCTAAAGGGGGCCTTCAAATTCTTCTTAGCAACTAAAGCGGTTTGCTGCTCTACCTGAGCTTGCTTGGACTTTGCGTCTGCTTTGCTTGTGTCAAATACATTCTTACTAATCGCCTGAATCGCCAACTGCTGTTTATCACGCTCATTAATAACTTTAGCCAAATCTGCCTGAGCTTTCAACGAATTAAATTGGGCAACATCAGATGCATCATTTAACTTAATCAGCAACTCGCCTTCTTTAACATCCATGCCAGACTTAATAGGTACCGTTTGGACTAGGCCACCGATTTCAGTGCTGAGATCTACACCTCTAAATGCACGAACATTACCAACGCTAGAAAGCTTAGGTTGCCATGCAGTCGTTTCCACCACCATCGTAGAAACTGTTGCCGGCGGTAAACCCATGCCAGCAATGAAATGCTTGATCATGAATGTCTTGAGTTGATTGAATCCAAAGATCAAACCTAATAGCAAAAATACGCCGCCCAACATAATGGTCATGCGTCGACCCAAAGGAGTCATGGCCTGCAGCTTGGCATTAGCCTTACTGCGCAAGAAGCGTTCGCGCAAACGCGCCCACACACCTTTTGCTTTTTCCCAAAGTGCAATTAGCCTCTCGCGAAGTTTCCACTCAACCGCTTTAGCAAGCATCCAAGCCCACAAGGCAACTGCTGCTGCAGTCACTTTGGTTTTAATTGTTTCCAGAAGTTTCATTTTGATCTTTGTTCGCTATGGCTTTTGGTTGAAAGGCTGGGCCGGTACGATTCCACCAGCCGCCGCCTAGTGCTGCAAATAATGCTGCTGTGTCAGAGAATCGAGTTGCTTGTGCAGAAATCGATTTGACTTTAGCAATTTGATATTGATTTTGATAATAGAGAACGGCCAAGTAACTTGCTGTGCCTAACTTATATTGCTGCTGCACCAACTCTAGAGTTTCATAGGCGTAACGCTCTGCATCTGATGCAGACTTCAATGCTTGAGCACCAGTTTCTAAAGCACGCAAGGAATCTGCAACCTCTTGAAATGCCTTAAGCACGGTAGCTTGATATTGATAAACCGCTTGTTCGTAATTAGCAATCGCCCCACGACGCTGAGCTAGTAACTGACCACCCTGAAATAGTGGCTGGAAGATGCCGCCAGCAATAGACCATAGAGTAGCGTTCGGTCCAAACAAAGCTGCACTAGTGAGAGCCGCAGAACCAATCGCGCCCGTAATATTAAATTGTGGCAATAAATTAGCGGTGGCTACACCTACTAAAGCATTCGTTGCTTTTAACTGCGCTTCTGCTGCACGCACATCCGGGCGTTGACGCACAAGGCTTGACGGCACAGATAGTGGCAACTTCTCTGGTAAATGCAAAGCCTTTAAATCGAACTGGGTGATATTGGCGTTGCTAGGTAACTCGCCTACTAGTACTGCCAACTGGCTACGCGCAAAAGCCAGATTACGCTCATAGGTAAATAAATCTACCTGAGAGTTGGAAACCAAAGTTCTTTGTGAAGTTACGTCCACCCTAGAAACAGTGCCAATGATTAATTGCTTTTCGGTAACTTCGGCTAAATTGGTTTGCGCCTTCAGAATTTCTTCGGTGGCTTGCATTTGTGCGCGCAGAGCTGCTTCACGCACTGCACTGGTCACAATATTGGCCGTTAAAGAAAGGTATGCACCCTCCAACTGAAACTGAGCAATCTCTGCTTGCGCTCTCGCACCCTCAACTGCACGGCGCGCGCCACCGAAAACATCAAGCTTATAGGTGACATTTACAGAAGCGTTATAGAGGTTGTAGGTATCGGAGCCATAAGGCAAGCCATAAATAGAGGAAGGTTGAAGCTGACGAGCTACGCCGCCATTTAAACCAATAGCCGGGAAATACTGACCACCAATTTGTGCGCTGACGTTTTCTTGGCTAGCGCGCAGGGCCGCATCAGCTGCGCCTAAATTTGGGTTTTGTTGCAAGGCTTTTTTAATTAATAAATCTAGCTCTGGAGACTTAAACAACTCCCACCACTGAGCCTCAATATCTGCACCCTCAACAAACTCTTGATCGGTACCACCAGGCACACCTGGAGCAGTAGCTAATTTTTTGGAGAGCGCAGTCTCAGTGTAAGTAGAGGTATTGGGAGCATCCGGCTGCTTAAAGTCTGGGCCCACTGCACATGCAGAGAGAAGCCCCGCAGAAAGTAGCGAGAGCAATCGCAAACTAGAGAAATCTTTAGAGCCGAGCATGAACTGTGACAAATATTTTTTTCTACAGCAGTCATTTGAACATACTTTTCCAATCCAGTCTGTGTAACACCTTGATTTGACTAATGAATTTTGTACACAGCTAAGCACAGAAGTCAAACGAATTTTTTATAACCAGCCAAATTTTTAATGGGCAATTTTTCCAAAGCTTCCGCTATTGAAATCCTGCATTGCCTGAGCAATCTCTTCTTTGGTATTCATGACAAATGGGCCATAACCCACAATAGGCTCATTAATCGGTTCGCCACTTAGCAGCAAGGCAATCGAGTCTTCCAGAACATTCACTTGAATATCTTGGCCTTGATTACTAAACATCAGCATCTGGGCATCTTTGGCGACCACGCCCTCACCAGCCTCAACGGCACCCTTCAGCACAACCAGGGAAGTATTCCAGCCCTCAGGCACGAGAATACTTGTTGAACCTTTCTTCAACTTCAGGTCAATCACATTAAGTGGAGTAAAGGTATTGGCTGGCCCTTTATGACCATCAAACTCGCCAGCAATGATGCGCGCTTGTCCTGCACCATTCCTCAGATCAATCGCAGGAATCTGTTTATCCAGAATGGCTTGATAGCCCGGCTTAGTCATTTTGAGCGTTGCCGGCAAATTCACCCACAACTGCACCATATTCAGAGTTCCGCCATTTTTGGCAAATCCTTCAGAATGAAACTCTTCATGCAAGATGCCAGAGCCAGCAGTCATCCACTGCACATCGCCAGGACCAATCATACCGCCCTGACCTGTGGAATCCTTATGAGCGACTTCACCCTCGTAAACAATGGTGACTGTTTCAAAACCGCGATGAGGGTGTGAGCCCACGCCTTTACGCTCAGTTGTTGGGGGAAACTCTGCTGAACCTGCATAGTCCAGCATCAAGAATGGGCTCATTTGCTTTCCCAGGTCTTGGTAGAAGAACAAGGTGCGCACAGGAAAACCGTCGCCCACCCAGTGGCCTCGATCATTGCCTTGTAAACCAATGAGTTTTTTCATGATTCCCCCAATTTCTTTCAGATCAGAATAATTACTTGGCTTTTAGCTCGTCAGCAATCTTGGCAATACGCTCACCATAGAGACGTGCTGTTTCTAAATCTCCAGCATTTACCTCGTCAGCACCTGCATCTGAAGGTGTCTGCATCATCGCGCCAGCAGAAGAGCCAACATAGTTGACATCATCACGCTTCGCAGCTTTGGAATTCGAAGGCATCAAACCAGTGCCAACCCAAATACCTGAATGCTGCATTGCTAGAGTGATGAAGTAATGCAAGGTGGAATGCTTGTCACCGTTCATCGTGGCAGAGTTGGTAAAGCCACCAAATACTTTATCTTTCCACCGTTGTGAAAACCATTGCTTAGAACTCGCATCAGCGAACTTCTTAAACTGCCAGCTTACTGTGCCCATATAGGTTGGCGAACCAAATACGATGGCATCAGCAGTGTTGAGGACGTCCCACTGAGCATCGGTGAGATTGCCTTCAGCATCAATTGCTACTAAGGTGGCATTCGCCCCTTTAGCAAGAGCTTCAGCTTGCTTAACAGTGTGGCCATAACCACTATGAAATACAACGGCTACTTTAGTCATGATTATTTCCTTTGAAAAATTAATTTAACTTCTTTTAAAACTGTCACTGCTTGTTCAATTTCTTTTTTACTTAACTTCCCGAAAGCCTTTCCTAGATATTCGACATGCTCTGGAAAAACCTTCTTAAATAGTTTGTCGCCACTTTTAGATAAACCAATCTTGTAGCTACGTCCATCATCGACATTCAAAAACTTTTCAATCAGACCCTTAGCTTCTAGACGCTCGAGGACTCCCGTCATGGTGCCTTTGGAAACAAGCGTTTTGTCTCCCAATTCCTTGCAAGTCATCGGGGACTGATTGCCCAGGGTCGCGACAATATCGAACTGAGTGGTTGTTAAGCCCATCTCCTTAATATGCGCTCCAGAGTGGGCCTCAAAGGCTTGATATGCCTGAACCAATTCCTTTACAAGCGATAGGTGATTCATGAAATTACCTCAATTTAGTCTGTATGCGTACTATTTTAGTACTAGTTCGTACTAATTGCAAGACCCCACAAAACTCAAGGGATTAACCAGCTGCATGGCTTCCGCCTAGATCAAATAGGAATTTTGGAGTGCATGCACCCCAGAGGAATTACTCCACCGTAACACTCTTTGCGAGGTTGCGCGGCTTATCAACATCAGTACCCAGGGCGCAAGCCGTGTGATACGCCAGGAGCTGCAAAGGAACTACGTGCAGGATTGGGGAGAGCTTGCCGTAGTGCTCAGGCAAACGAATCACATTGATGCCTTCACTACTAGTGATTTCAGTATCTTGGTCTGCAAAGACATAAAGCTTGCCGCCGCGGGCTTTGACTTCCTGCATATTGGACTTGAGCTTCTCCAATAGATCGTCATTAGGAGCCACAGTCACTACTGGCATCTTCTCAGTAACAAGTGCGAGCGGTCCATGCTTTAACTCACCTGCTGGGTAAGCTTCAGCATGAATATACGAAATCTCTTTTAACTTGAGGGCGCCTTCAAGGGCAATTGGGTAATGCATGCCACGACCCAAGAACAAAGCATTTTCACATTTAGCAAATGCAGCACTCCAAGCCATGATCTGTGGCTCAAGCGCTAATACTGCGTGCAAAGCTTTTGGCAAATGGCGCAAATCACGCAAGAGCTCTTTTTCTTGTTCAGGACTTACCTTGCCTGCGCGCTTAGCCAATGAAACAGCTAGCAGATAGAGAGCAACTAATTGAGTAGTAAAGGCTTTAGTAGAAGCTACGCCAATCTCGGTACCGGCCTTGGTCAAGAAATTCCAATGGGTTTCACGAACCATGGCGCTACTTGCAACGTTACAAATTGCTAGCGTGTATTGATGCCCCAAAGCCTGGGCATGACGCAAAGCTGCCAGAGTATCTGCTGTCTCACCGGACTGCGATACCACCACAATTAATGTATTTGGGTTGGGAACGGTGGTGCGATAACGGTATTCACTCGCAATCTCCACTTGCGTCGAAATACCAGCCAAATCTTCTAACCAGTATTTAGCAACACAGGCAGAGTAGTAACTCGTGCCGCAAGCCAAGATCAAAATTTGATCAAACTTTTTCCATTGCTCAGGATCAGCATTAAAGAGCTCTGGACCAAAGCTAGCGATATTCGCAAGCGTGTCGCCAATTGCTCCTGGCTGCTCAAAAATCTCTTTTTGCATGTAGTGCTGATAAGGGCCCAGATCTACTGAGTCAGCTTGCGCAGGCATAGCCTTGCGCTCTCTTTGTACAGATTTACCAGTCTGATCAAGGATCTCAATGCCCTCAGCATTCAGAATGGCGACATCACCCTCTTCGAGATATATCATCGAATGAGCGCGCCCAGCCAAAGCCAGCGCATCAGAAGCAAGAAAGTTTTCATTCTCGCCGAGCGCAACAACTAAAGGCGATCCAACGCGCGCACCGACTAAAACATCCGGACGATCTTGTGCAATCACACCAATTGCATAGGCACCATGTAAGCGCGGTAACACTGATCGAACAGAAGCCACTAAATCTACTTGCTTATTAGCCACATATGCTTGATGAATTAAATGCGCAATCACTTCGGTATCAGTTTCAGATGCAAAAACATATCCAGCAGATTTCAGCTCGGTACGTAGAGATTCGTAGTTCTCAATAATGCCGTTGTGAACTACAGCGATTAATCCACCGGAGATATGGGGGTGGGCATTTTGTGTGTCCGGTTTACCGTGCGTTGCCCAACGGGTATGCGCAATACCTAAAGTGCCATGAAAATCCTTACCCTGCTCTGCCAACTCAGAAACGCGAGCGGTAGTGCGAGCACGCTCAATGGGATGCTTGGCATCATCACCATTAATTACGGCAAAACCACAGGAATCATAGCCGCGGTACTCAAGGCGACGCAGGCCTTCGATCAACACTTCAACAATATTCTTACGCGATGCTGCGCCAACGATTCCGCACATTATTTTTTAGCCTTCACGGATTTTTTTGTAGCCACTTTATTTGTCACTACTTTCTTTTCCTTCTTTACTGGGCGTTGCCACTGTAAAGAGATTTGCTTAGCGCGCGACATGGTAAGTTGATTAGGAGGCGCATCTTTAGTCAGGGTTGTGCCCGCACCCAATGTAGCACCACGGCCAACGCGCACTGGGGCAACCAACTGCGTATCTGAACCAATGAAGACGTCGTCCTCAATGATGGTTTGGTGTTTATTGACACCGTCGTAGTTACAGGTAATCGTACCTGCGCCGATATTTACCCTTGATCCAACGATCGAATCGCCCACGTAAGCTAAGTGATTAGCTTTGCTATTGGAGGCAATCTTACTGTTCTTCACTTCTACAAAGTTGCCAATATGTACATCATTTGCCAAGTCTGCACCGGGACGCAAACGAGCATAAGGCCCGATCAGTGAACCAGCGCCAACTTTTGCACCGTCAATATGGCTATATGGGTGAATCGTGACATTCTTACCAATCACGCTATTGCGAATAATGCAGTACGGGCCCACTTTTGTGCCGGCAGCTAAAGTTACGCAACCTTCAAATACGCAACCCACATCAATAAAGACGTCGGTACCGCACTCTAGTGTTCCACGAATATCGATGCGCACTGGATCAGCTAAAGAAACGCCCGCATCCATCAAGACATTCGCCTGGTTAAGTTGATGTACTCGCTCTAATGTAGCTAACTGATCACGACTGTTAACGCCAACAGTCTCAAATTCAGCATCGGCTTGTGCAGTACGAATGGGTACGCCATCTTTAACTGCCATCGCAATGACATCGGTTAAATAGTATTCACCCTGAGCATTACTGGCTCGCAAAGACTTCAACCACTTCTTCAATGAGTTGGTTGGCAGAACCATAATTCCGGTATTAATTTCTTGAATACGTTTTTGCTCGGGCGATGCATCTTTTTCTTCAACAATCGCCTTTACCGAACCATCAATATCGCGCACGATACGACCATAGCCAGTTGGATTACTGAGGTTTTGAGTCAGGAGTGCTAAAGCAGAATCTTGACCACGCACACCATCAGCCAATTTCGCCAACTTAGAAAGCGTCTTTTTACCTGTAAGCGGTACGTCGCCATAGAGAACCAAAGTAGGCTCATTCACATCCAACTTAGGCAAGGCTTGCAATAAAGCGTGGCCCGTTCCTTTTTGCTCAGCCTGTAGGGCTGTACCTACCTTGCTGAAGCGAGAATCTTGCTCGCTGGCAATTTCAAGAAATTCTTTAACATCGGCTGCGCCATGACCAACAACAACGATAGGGCTAGTTTTAGCGCCTTTACCTTGCAGGTCTAAGGCTGTTTTGAGAACGTGCTGGAGAAGGGGTTTCCCTGCCAAGGTTTGGAGAACCTTGGGTAATGCGGACTTCATCCGCTTTCCCTGCCCAGCAGCCAAAATAACGATGTTCATAAAGAGGGATTATAAGTCCCCTGAATCAGCGTTCCACAGGCTATTTCATCGATCTCCGTCTCGTCAATCGCCTTATCTCCAGCCGATCTGGCGGCAATACCCGACAGTTCCGTAGAAATCTCTAGATTCTTAAAATCAAAGGCCTCACCATCCATTAAATGGGATGGCACGATATGGTGCATTGAGCGAAAGAGGTTCTCAACGCGCCCCGGGTGCTTTTTCTCCCAATCACGCAACATCTCCTTCATAGCGCCACGCTGCAAATTGGGCTGACTGCCACAGAGATTGCACGGAATAATTGGGAAGTTCATATCTACCGCGTAACGTTCCAATAACTTTTCAGGAACATATGCGAGTGGACGAATCACAATATGCTTACCGTCATCAGATCGCAGCTTTGGCGGCATGCCTTTGAGCTTGCCCGCAAAGAACATATTCAGCATCAATGTTTCTAAGATGTCATCACGGTGATGACCTAAAGCAATCTTGGTAGCACCCAACTCATCTGCAACACGATACAAAATGCCTCGACGCAATCGAGAGCAAAGGCCACAAGTTGTTTTTCCTTCTGGAATTACACGCTTGACAATGCTATACGTATCCTGGTTTTCAATATGGTACTGAACACCCAAAGCTTTTAAGTAGTTCGGCAAAATCGCTGCTGGGAATCCTGGCTGCTTTTGATCCAAATTGACGGCAGTAATTTCAAAATCAATTGGGGCACGCTCGCGCAACTTCAAGAGAATATCGAGCATGGCATAACTATCTTTACCGCCTGACAGACAAACCATCACTTTGTCACCATCTTCAATCATGCCAAAGTCCCCAATCGCTTGGCCAACTAAACGGCAGAGCTTTTTCTCAAGCTTGTTTTCTTCGAAGACGACTTTACGGATATCACTCATGGCAACTAAATTTTCTGGCTTTTCTTTAAACTTGCTTCATCCGAAATACTTCAACGCCAACGGAGTGACAATCTGGATAGACATCAGGCTTAGCCGTACTAACACGAGCCGCAATGACCTTCGGATGCAAGAGCATCGCGGCCACGATGTCATCGCAGAAGGTTTCCTGTAAATGAATATGGCCGTGGGAAGACCGCGCCTTAATGGTTTCACGCATGAAGTCGTAATCCACAACCTCTTCCAATAAATCTTTTGTGGGGCTGTTCATGTCGAGTGGAATATATAAGTCGACATTCAAAATAACGCGCTGCTCAGCCTTCTTCTCAAAATCATGTACACCAATATTGATATAGATTTCATAGTCACGAAGAAATAAGCGGCGGCAATCAGCTAAAGCAGGATGAGAAAGAATGGCATGCATAAATTTGTATTAACTCTTTTCAAATTTTGATTCTGTATTGAATTCTTAACTTGTCTTAAACATCACATCGCGTGATGATGGCAAAAGATGTTGTCCACCATCTACATATAAGGTGGTGCCGGTGATTGCACTTGAGCCTGCCAAGAATACTGCTGCTTTTGCAATATCGCTTGGTGTTGATGACTTACCTAATGGCGTCATCTGATGGGCCTTGGTAAAACCGGATTCGGTTTGATCACCCGAAGTCAGCGTAATGCCGGGAGCCAAACCAATCACTCGTAAGTGCGGAGCAAAATCCACAGCTAGCACCTCAACTGAGGTGAGCAGCGCAGCCTTAGATAATGTGTAAGACAAATAATCGGGATTGAGATTAATCAATTTTTGATCAAGTAGCTGAATCACCGAGGGGATTGATGGATCGCTCTCACTTGCTTTCTTTGTCTGACTCTTTTGATATTCAAACATCAACTGAGATAGTAAAATAGGCGCAGCTAAATTAACTTGCATGTGTTCTTGCAAACTTTTACTGCTGAGCGGGGCATCTGAATTAGCGCGGTCATATTCAAAGATTGAAGCGCTATTCACGAGACACTCGAGGCTTTGAAATTCAGCAACAACTGCGGCAAACAAAGAATGAATTTCTGCTTCGCTAGCGAGGTCAACATTAAATGCCACGGCCTTACGCCCTAAGCTTTGAATTTCCGCAACGGTAGTCTGGGCATCAGACGCAGACTGGCCATAGTGAACCGCAATATCCCAGCCCTGACGAGCAAATTCCAAGGCAATTTCTCGACCAAGACGCTTGGCAGCGCCCGTCACTAAAACTGCTTTATTTTGCTGAGGTTGTGGGTTTGAACTCAAGTTCACTTAAATTCTCTTAGACTAGCGAGCTATGGATATTACCTTGACCAGCCTTGAAACGGCTCATAACGAGCTTCTTAGCCAAAAAATAATGGCTGAAATCGCCTCTAATGGCGGCTGGATGGCCTTTTCAAGGTATATGGAAATGGCTTTATATGAGCCAGGCATGGGTTATTACAGCGCTGGAGCCCATAAATTAGGTGCTGGCGGTGATTTCACGACAGCCCCAGAGCTCTCCCCCCTATTTGGCGCCGCTATTGTAGAAACCCTTTTACCGATTCTGGAGGGCCTTCAAGCCCAAGGACTCCCTACCCAAATTCTGGAGTTTGGCGCCGGCACTGGGAAGCTTGCCGAATCCATTCTCACTCGATTGCATGATCTGGGCCTCTCCCTCGATCGCTACGACATCATCGAGATCTCGCCAGACCTAGCTCAAAGACAAGATGAGCGCCTCAAGCAACTTGCCGAGAAACTAGCCTTGTCTACTCAATGCAATTGGTTAAGTTCTTTACCTAGCAACTTCAAGGGCATCATTCTGGCCAATGAGGTAATTGATGCCATCCCCTGTGACGCCATCATTTTTCATAATGGCTTTTGGCATCAACAAGGCGTCGCTGTAATTGATGGCAAGCTTACTTGGTCAACAGGACAACCCGTTGAGCAGTCACTGCTTCCAGAGGCTTTGCTCACGGGAAACTTTTCTGAAGGCTACGTTACTGAATTACATGCGCCCGCAAATGCTTGGGTGCGCCAAGTAGCCAAGCATCTTGATACCGGACTCTTCCTTACTTTTGATTACGGATTTCCTGAGAGCGAGTATTACCATGCACAACGCCTAGAAGGCACACTCATGGCGCACCATCGCCATCATGCTATTCAAGATTCCTTTCACCTTCCGGGACTGTGTGATTTAACAACGCATGTGGAATGGTCACAGATTGCACGCAGCGCACTTGAGGAAGAGGTGGATGATGTCTATCTCAGCAATCAGGCGTCTTATTTACTTGATGCCGGCATTGGCGATATTGCGCTAGAGATTGGCGACCCTAGCAACCCAGAAACTTTCTTGCCGATTTCGAACTCGTTGCAAAAACTATTGTCTGAAGCGGAGATGGGAGAACTCTTCAAAGTCTTTACATTCTCAAAGAAACTATCTGCAATAATGCCAGACCATGTCTTAGAAGATCTACCTGGTCTTCGAGGCAGAAATAGGCTGTAAGCTATTAAATACTTATGGCTACAGTAATAGCTAAGAGTCTCGCGGCATCTACTGCACTACGAATTCTTTCACCATTAGATCGCTGCTCCGCTGGAATGCCTTCAATAATTTCTGCCGTATTGAGCGATTGCGCATTTTGCATTGCCGAAATTAAAGCGCTGACATTCAAGCCAATCCGCTTTGCCAAATCCAACAAAGTATTTCCACGATCAGGCTTACGCCAAACGTCTGCACGATTAAACCAGGCCAATATATCTGCAGGCTGATAGCTAGTACCTATATCGTTAACTGATTTTTCGATGAGCACATTGAGCTCACTAAATATTTCACTAAAATCACGCACCTCGTTTGGCATCTTGACGCACTCCGCCCATGAACGAATTTCACTAGCAGGCAAATACATGAGCGTGACAGCGCAACGATTTTCCAAGCGCCTATCTGCTGCGTGCAAATGGGCAATGAGCCGTTCGCGGAATTCTTCTTTAGCCAAATAGGATGTCAGCGTTGGCGGTAGCAATACCTTGGCTGCATCAGTATCCAGCAGAACTTGGAACATTCGCATTGGCTTATCAGCAGTGAATCCTCTAGCTAGCTCTTGCCAGATTCTCTCAGCCGAAAGTGCTGATAATTCATTCGATTGAACAATGGCCTGCAAAGCATCCATTGTTTCTGGCGCAACCATGAATTCTGGAAAGCGCGCTGCAAAACGCGCGATACGCAATAGACGCAAAGGGTCTTCAGCAAACGCATCGGACACATGACGAAATACTTTCGCTGCTAAATCCTGCTGACCGTTGTACGGATCCAAAATAGGCCCAACCCATTTGTCATCAGCGTCCACCTCTTGTGCCATTGCGTTGATAGTTAGATCACGACGCTCTAAGTCTTGCTCTAACGTGACTGTAGGGTCGGCATAGAACATAAACCCTTTATAGCCCTTGCCAGTTTTACGCTCAGTTCGAGCCAAGGCGTATTCAGCCTGAGTATCTGGATGCAAGAACACTGGAAAATCCTTGCCCACTGGACGATAGCCCTGAGCAATCATTTCTTCTACGCTAGAGCCCACCACCACATAATCAATGTCATGTACCGGCAAACCCATGAGGGTATCCCGAATGGCGCCGCCAACAGCGTAGATCTTCATGAGCTTATTGCATGCCTTCTAGAGTGCGGCGGCTAATGCCAAATACTGTAGTCAAGGCATCTACTCCATTGAGAGGCAAGATGTTTGGCGCCTTCATAGAGGCAATATTGTCACGCGACATTAAGGTGGGAACGGGCAGGTATTCAAAAGCCAAAGCCTGAAGGTAGCCAACGAAGGCGGGCACGGGAATAATCACGCAACGGGTATGTGCCTTGCGCGCAGCAAACTCCACAATCTCTTTCATGGTGTAAACAGTAGGGCCAGCCAAGTCATACTCCTGATGAATAGTCGACGGCATTTTCAGGGCCATCGTAAAAGCGGAAGCTACATCATCCACGCTTACCGGCTGAAACTGCGCTTTCGAATTTGCTAAAGGCATCGCCGGGAATAACTTAGTCAGCTTTGCAAACAAATTAATAAATTGATCTTGAGCACCAAAAATTACCGAAGGCCTAAAAATAGCCCAATCTAAGTTGCTAGCTTTTACTACTGCTGCGCCATCACCCTTGCTGCGCTGGTACATCGATGGGCCATTAGAATCTGCACCCAAGGCGCTCATATGTAAAAAGCGTTTTAGGCCATGCAACTGCATAGCGGTAATGATATTTTTTGGGAGTCCTACATGGGCCGCCTGAAATACTTTCCCATATGGCTCTGCAGGCTTGTCATGAAGCACGCCTACCAAATTAATGACAGCACCATTTGGTTTGATGCGCGAGCAAAGCTCTTGCAATGAATCAAACTCATGCACATCAGCTTCTTCTAAATGTACCTTCGGGAGCATGCGTAATTCACGCGCAGCTGCTAAGTGTCTAGTGGGCAGCAAAACTGAATAGCCCGCTGCTTGCAACTGGGCAGCTAAGACTCTACCTACAAAACCGTTGCCGCCAATTAGCAGAATGTCATATTTCATAAAACTCCAATGTAGTTGAAATACTAAGGTAGCTCAGATGCGTTTGCTGCCTTAGGAGTAATTACTCCTAAACGTTGTTTTAAAGACTGTGTCTGTCCATGTATCACCGATGAATAATACGTTGCATTGGCCAAAACGTTTTTGACATAGGTTCGCGTCTCATTAAACGGAATGGTTTCAGCAAAGATTGCACCCTCGGTTGGGCTAGTCAGTTTTTCTCGCCAAGATTTAGAGCGTGATGGGCCAGCGTTATAAGCCGCAGATGCCAGAACCCAAGAACCATCTAAGTCCGCTAAAACCATATTTAAATAATTACTGCCCAACGTGAGATTGGTGTTGGTATCGCCAAGCTTGTCATTGGTATAGGAGGTCATTCCAATTTTCTTGGCTACATACTTTGCTGTATTGGGCATCACCTGCATCAAGCCTGAAGCACCAACCGACGAAGAGGCGTTGATGATGAAGCGTGATTCTTGGCGAATCAATCCATAAGTCCAAGCTAAATTCAAATCAATTTGTTTGGCAATCGGAGATAGCTCATCGCGATACGGTGTTGGGTAGCGCAAGCTAAAGTCATGCTCTTGCTTGGTACGATCCGCTGTATTCACTACGCGGTCATACAAGCCGATGCGCTTGGCGTATTCAGCCGCTGCGAGCAATTGCTTATCACTCATATTGCGTAACTCCCAATTCCAGTCACGATTGCCTTCAAAGCGCAAATTCATGGCATAGAAGCGTTCACCTCGAATAAAGCCCTTACGTTGAGACATAGCATCAATTTCGGCATCGCTAACTTTGGTGCGTGCGGGCGCATGATTCGATTTACCCAGATCTTCGCGTGCAAGCTGTCCATAAAAGCTGTACTGGTCAGCAACAAGCTCAAGATTCTCGCGGGCTTTTTCATTTTGGCCTTCTGCTTTTAATGCGCGCGCATACCAATAAGTCCAAGCGGGATCTTTGCTGCGCACCGCAGGGTTCATGCCTTCAATTGCGTTCTTCACCAGCGTCCAATCCTTAGCACGTAAACCTGCACGCACTTTCCACTCCTGACTTTCAGTAGACAGGAGTTCGTTGTAGCCCAGCTCCTGTTGAAGGCGATACGCATCATCCGCATTGGGATCTAATTTTTTTGCGAGGAATTGACCAATCACACCCCAAGCTACCGCCTGATTCTCTTTGCTATAGCGAGATGCATTTTGTGAAAAATCTTTAAACGCTTTTGCAGGATCTGCTTTGGCAGATTTAACAATCTCCGCAATAGGATCTTCGCCACCCAAGCGTCGTGACATCGTGTCAAAACCCATCTCGCTAGCAGCGCGACCAATCGCTTTTGCTTCGCTCGGCGTCATACCACCAGCGCCAACCAAAATAGGCACTAACTCTTGGCAGGCCTGACCAAAATAACGTGGGTCCAATAATATTGCGCGTGCATCAAGCCCTACTTTTGTTGGGTTCTCACCTTGAACCAACTTGGATTGCAAGGAATAACATTTCACTTGAGTGTCATCATCCAAAACAAACTTGGAATATTCAGCGTCAAAGCGAGACCAATCTTTACGCTTACCCAGAACGAGTAACCAATCATTGCGCATCCGATCGGCTAATGCAGTGCCTTGATATTGATTTAGAAAAGCCTGTACCTGAGAGTCTGCATTGCTATCAGACCGAGCGCCACCAGCATTGTCAAATAGTTGGGGCTTGATGCGGAAATAGGCTACGTAGTCTTCATACGGGTAATTAGAGAGACTGGCGGCCAAGGTTTGTGCGCGAGCCACATCATTTCTTTTGGCGGCCTCACGTAATTCAATAAAAGTACGATCGCCTTCGGTAATTTCAAAGGCGGAGACTCTGCTTTCTTTGGTGGGGGCAGCTTTCTTAGCTTTTTCTGCAGAAATGCTAGGCACAGCAACTGTCAGAGCCAGAAATAAAATTCCACCCACTGTTTTTTGCCAGCCACTAAAAATATCAAACCTCTTTTTCACCGTATTGCCTTATCGATTTACTATATCTCTTAATTTTCGCCTGATAATGGCTGATATGCACGGCAATTCTCCAAAATCGCTACGGCAGGACTTACTGGCCCAAAGGAAACAGTTTGCGGCTAGCGCAAGCTATCCAATGACACAAGAAGCTATTTCGGCTAACCTAATCAGTTTTCTGGGCGCCCATGACGCTCAAGTTCAATCTATTGCCCTGTATTGCCCAATTCAAGATGAGCTTGATCTGCGGCCCGCTTTATTAGCTTGGGCTGAGAGTAGTACAGGCAAAACACTATCCCTTCCTTTTGCACGCCCTGATAAACATTTGGATTTTTATGCCTGGCAAGAAGGTGATCTGCTGATTCCAAGTCGCCACGGCGTGCCAGAGCCAGACCCTAATAATCCCCGTAGACCTCAAGTCACTCCAGACTGCATCTTGATTCCCTGTGTAGGCTGGTCAGAATCCAGGGCAGGCGATAAAACACATTATTGGCGGCTTGGGTATGGGGGCGGTTACTTTGACCGCACCTTGGCTCAATTACGTAAAGCCAAGCCAAACCTACTATGTGTAGGTATAGGCTTTGATTGGCATAAATTAGATGATTCTCAATGGCAAGCTCAAACACATGATGAGCCTTTAGATGCCGTGCTGACTGAGTCAGGCTTATTCATTACTTATTGAGACTGAGGTTATCTGCAATCGCCAAAACAGCATCCGCCTGATTGAGCGAATAGAAATGTAGTCCAGGTGCACCAGCCACTAAAAGCTGATCACACAGATCAGTTACTACCCCTTCACCAAAAGCACGAATCGAGGCTGTGTCATCACCATAAGACTGCAAGCGCAAACGAATCCAACGCGGGATCTCCGCACCACAAGCATCAGAAAAGCGCAGCAGCTGAGTGCTATTGGTAATCGGCATAATTCCAGCGATCACCGGCTGAGTAACGCCCAAGTCATAGGCCTCATCAACAAAACGGAAGTACGCATCGCTGTTATAGAAATACTGAGTCACCGCTGAATTGGCTCCAGCCTTCATCTTCTGCACAAAGAAATCCACATCCGTTGCTGGCGACTTGGCCTGAGGATGACTCTCTGGATATGCGGCTACATCAATGTGAAACCAGTCACCAGTTTCTGCACGAATAAATTCGACTAATTCATTGGCGTGATGGAACTCACCATACTGGCCCATGCCAGATGGTAAGTCGCCACGTAAAGCTACGATACGTTTAACACCTAAGGCTTGGTATTGCTTCAACATTTCGCGCACGCTTTCACGTGAGCTACCAACACAAGATAAGTGCGGAGCAACTGCTGCACCTGCAGCGTGAATATCGCTCACTACTTTTAATGTGCCAGATTGTGTAGAGCCACCAGCACCAAAAGTCACAGAATAAAAAGCGGGCTTGAGCGTTTCACTAAAACGCTCGCGCACGAGATGCAGCTTACTCTCACCTTCAGGTGTTTTTGGAGGGAAGAATTCAACGCTTAATTCCATGATCTTGGGCCTGTATCTCTATTTCTCTGTTGAACAATATCTAGCAAGGGGCAGATTAATAACGATAGTGGTCAGCCTTGTATGGGCCTTCCTTCGTTACGCCAATGTAAGAAGCTTGCTGATCCGACAATACAGTTAACTGTGCATTCAATGTCTTGAGCTGCAAACGAGCAACCTTCTCATCTAAATGCTTAGGCAAGGTGTAAACACCGACTGGGTATTTATCTGTGCCAACTGCATTCCACAATTCAATCTGTGCAATCACTTGGTTCGCAAATGAAGAGCTCATTACGTAAGATGGATGGCCTGTACCGCAACCGAGGTTAACCAGACGACCTTTAGCCAAGATGATGATGCGCTTCTCAGGATTGCCATTAGCTGCTGGGAAAATCACGTGATCTACTTGTGGCTTGATTTCTTCCCACTTGTATTTGTCGATACCGGCAACATCAATCTCGTTATCGAAGTGACCAATGTTACAAACAATGGCTTGGTTCTTCATCTTGATCATATGATCATGTGTAATCACATGGTAGTTACCTGTTGCAGAAACAAAGATGTCTGCCTTATCTGCAGCGTAATCCATTGTCACAACACGATAACCTTCCATTGCCGCTTGCAATGCGCAGATTGGATCCACTTCAGTAACCCAAACTTGAGCAGACAAGGCGCGCAAGGCTTGAGCTGAACCCTTACCTACATCGCCGTAACCACAAACTACTGCAACCTTACCGGCAACCATCACGTCAGTAGCGCGCTTGATTGCATCAACTAAAGATTCGCGGCAACCATAGAGGTTGTCGAACTTGCTCTTAGTAACAGAGTCGTTTACGTTGATTGCTGGGAACTTCAAATCGCCTTTAGCGAACATCTGATAGAGACGATGCACACCAGTAGTGGTTTCTTCAGTTACGCCTTTTACTTTTTCTAAACGTGTGGAATACCAAGTTGGATCATGAGCCAATTTCTTTTTAATCGCTGCAAACAAAATGGTTTCTTCTTCGCTAGTTGGGTGATTCAAACAAGCTTGATCTTTTTCAGCGCGTGCGCCGAGATGCAACAACAAAGTCGCATCGCCACCGTCATCCAAAATCATGTTGGTGAAACCGCCATCAGCCCACTCAAAAATACGGTGGGTGTAATCCCAATACTGCTCGAGGGTTTCGCCCTTGATCGCAAACACTGGTGTGCCATTTGCAGCAATCGCTGCAGCAGCATGATCTTGTGTGGAGAAAATATTGCAAGATGCCCACTGCACTTCAGCGCCGAGAGCTTCAAGCGTCTCGATCAATACTGCAGTTTGAATGGTCATGTGCAATGAACCGGTAATACGTGCACCACGTAATGGCTGCTGTGATGCGAACTCGTCACGAATCGCGATGAGACCTGGCATTTCAGTTTCAGCAATGGCGATTTCTTTACGGCCAAAGTCAGCCAAGGAAATATCGGCAATAGCGCAACGGGTTGCTACAAAGTTGTTTAAATCGGAAACGGTACTCATGAATGCTCCAGCTAAATACGATCCAATGCTGGAGTAGAAACTCGCTAGCCATTGAATCATGGGTTAGCGAGCGCAGTTGCAATTAGCAAACTCTGGGGTTACCTAGGAGTCCACTCCCTTCAAGCCTGGGGAAACACTGATTCTCAGTATTCCTTGCAACGCTCCTTGAAGGTATGGCGAAATTGTAATCAATTTCGCCATATTTCGCCTCAATACAAAACAAACTGCAAATTTACTACCTAGAAAGCAGATTACAAGCCAGCAGCTGCACGCAATGCAGGCGCCTTATCGCACTGCTCCCAAGTAAATTCCGGCTCCTCACGACCAAAGTGGCCATAAGCAGCAGTCTTGCGATAAATCGGACGCAAGAGGTTCAACATCTTCACGATGCCTTTTGGACGCAAGTCAAAGTGCTCAGATACCAATTGCGCAATCTTCTCATCGGAGATCTTGCCAGTACCAAAGGTGCTCACCATGACTGAAGTTGGCTTGGCCACACCAATCGCGTAAGAGATCTGAATCAAGCACTTGCTTGCCAAACCAGCAGCAACTAAATTCTTCGCTACATAACGACCAGCGTAAGCAGCCGAACGGTCAACCTTTGATGGATCCTTGCCTGAGAACGCGCCGCCACCGTGGGGAGCCGCGCCGCCGTAGGTGTCCACAATGATCTTGCGACCTGTCAGACCACAATCGCCTTGCGGGCCGCCGATAACAAATCGACCTGTTGGGTTTACCAAGAAGTTAATCGCGCCTTTAATTAAATGCTTTGGCAATACTGGTTTAATGATTTCTTCGATCACTGCTTCGCGCAATTTCTCGAGAGAAATTTCTTCATCATGTTGTGTGGAGAGAACCACGGTATCGATTGAGTCAGGCTTGCCATCCACGTAACGTAAGGTCACTTGGGACTTTGCATCTGGGCGCAACCAGTTCAAACGGCCATCACGGCGCAGTTGAGACTGACGCTCCACCAAGCGGTGTGACAAATGAATTGGCAAAGGCATGAGCTCTGCAGTTTCGTCACAAGCGTAACCAAACATCAAACCTTGGTCACCAGCGCCTTGATCTAAACCGTCGTCATGCGCCTTGTCTACGCCCTGAGCGATGTCAGGACTTTGCTTGTCATAAGCAACCAACACAGCACAGCCTTTGTAATCAATGCCGTAGTCAGTGTTGTCGTAACCAATTTCACGCAAAGTGTTGCGAGCCACTTGGATGTAGTCCACATTGGCGTTCGTTGTGATCTCACCAGCCAAAACTACTAAGCCGGTATTGCACAAAGTTTCCGCAGCAACGCGCGCAGTTGGGTCCTGAGCCAGGATGGAATCCAGGATGGCATCAGAAATTTGGTCTGCTACTTTATCGGGGTGACCTTCAGAAACGGATTCTGAGGTGAAGAAGTAATCATTTGCCATTGCATATTCCTTTAAAAATTAACACGATCTAAGGGACAACTCGACGTGCCAGGAACTACAACGGCGACGCTTTAGCAGAATTTATGAATCGCCCTGCAAGTTGCCTTAACTCAGCGATACATGAATTCTATCTGAAAAATGCCATATTCATTAAGCAACCCAGGAAATCTGGCCCTATCGCCCGCATTGAATATCATTAGAGGGTGCGCAAACTCCTTCTCAAGCTAATCCTCGCCGCAATAGCGGTATTGCCCTTATTCCTAGTTCAGGTGATTGGGGCTACTTTAGGGGTGCTGGCCTATGTCGGCTCCAAGCAATATCGATCACTTTTCCGCCCTCAATATGAGGCGGTTGTTAAAAGCCATCGTTTGCCCCTGCAAATCTGGCGAGCGGCGGCTGCCTCAGGACAGCTCTTCTCAGACAGTCTATGGATTTGGCGTAATCCAGCCAAAGCCCTCAAGCTAGTCGAGGTGCAAGACTGGGATATCGTCGAGACAGCCATTAACGAAGGTCATGGCTTAGTCATGCTTACTCCACACCTCGGTGGCTTTGAAATCATTCCTCGAGTCTTGGCTCTACACTTCCCAGCCACCATCCTCTATCGCCCATCACGCCAAGAATGGCTCAATGAAGTGGTGGAAGAGGGTCGCGCCTACCCCAATATGCATTTCGTGCCCACCAATCTGCATGGCGTTCGTCAAATGACGCGTGCACTGACACGTGGGGAAGCTATTGGCATTCTTCCAGATCAAGTCCCGAGCGGCGGTGAAGGTGTTTGGGTGCCCTTTTTCGGGCGCCCCGCCTATACAACCCCACTTCCCGCTCGCTTAGCCAATCGCAACAACACGCCGGTTGTGATGTTTACCGCCAAACGCAAAGGCCTTGGCAAAGGCTGGCTCATGCAAGCCAAGAGACTAGAGCCGCTTTCTGAAGACTCCATCCTTGCGGCCACCGAGCTCAATGTTGCAATTGAGAATGCAATCCTAGTTGCGCCCAATCAATTCATCTGGGCCTATAACCGCTACAAACATCCCAGCGGAGCAGAATTACCGCCAAGCAATTAGTTAATAAATTTATAATTTATTCAACATGGCCTGGTTACAAAACGTTTTTAATTTTCTAGCGCTGAGCTTATTGCGTCTATTTGCATTTCTACCCTATACCTTCACCATTTACATTGGCTATGGTCTCGGCTGGTTAGCAGCGCACATACCTAATGAACGTACAAAGGTTGTTAAAACCAACTTGCTCCTGTGCTTTCCCAATCTGAGTGAAGATGAAATTGATGTACTTGCGCTAGAGCACTGGAAATTATTTGGACGCAGTGTAATTGAAAGAAGTCGGATTTGGCTCGGTAGCGGAAAGCAGATCACTGACATCGTCACGATTAACTCCGCGATTACGCTGGGCGATCGCAAGCCACGACTCTTAATCAATCCTCACTTTGTAGGACTCGAGGGTGGCTTCATGGCACTTTCTGTTTTGGCTAGTCAGCATGATTGGCCGCGTGGTGCTGGCCTATATCAAAACATGAAGAACCCATTCTTTAATCAAAAGATGATTGAATGGAGAAATCGTTTTGGGGGCAAATCGATTGAGAGGCAAAGTCGCTTGCGTGATTTGATTCGGGAAATTCAAACGGGTAACCTTATTTTTATTGCGCCTGATATTGATCTCGGTCCACGCGACTCTGTTTTTGTTCCATTCTTTGGAATCCAAACCAATACGATCACTTCTGTCTCACGCTTAGCCAGACTCAGTGGTGCAGAAGTTTGTCTCATGACTACCACCTTGAATCCGAATCGCAAAGCTTATACCTGCAACATTAGCGCACCACTTCCCAACTTTCCAACGGATGATGTGGAAGCCGATACCGCACGCTTGAACAAATACATCGAAGACCTTGTTAGAGAAAGGCCGGCGGAGTACTATTGGGTACACAAACGCTTTAAACATCGGCCAACCGGTGAACCGAGTCTTTACAAATAATTGGAATTCTTTTGAGCACGAATTTAAACAAGCCTGCACGCACATTGTGCTTCACCAAAATGCATGGTGCTGGTAATGATTTCATTGTGCTCAATGGCATTGATCAAGATCTCAGCGCTATCACTCGTGAGCAGTGGCAAAAACTAGCTCATCGCCAATTTGGTATTGGTGCCGATCAAATTCTGCTCGTTGAGAAAGCTACGCGTCCTGATGCAGATTTTCGTTATCGCATCTTTAATGCGGATGGCGGTGAAGTTGAGCAATGCGGCAACGGCTCACGTTGCTTCGTTCGCTTTGTGCTCGACCAAGGCCTTTCTACAAAGAATCCCTTACGCGTAGAAGTGGCGCATACCGTTCTCACCTTGAGATCTCATGATGATGGTCAGGTGGAAGTAGATATGGGCGCACCGATTTTTGAGCATAGCCAAATCCCTTTCAATGCAAGCGGCTTAGCAAGTAAGCAAGAGTTCCACGAAGTGCTCTACGCCCTGCCTATTGCGAAGCCCGCTACACACGACAGCTGGATTGGCGTGGTGTCGATGGGCAATCCCCATGCAGTGCAGGTAGTAGGCGATGTTGATAGCGCACCCGTACTCGAAGAAGGCCCATCAATTGAAAAGGATGTGGCATTTCCAAAAAGAGTAAATGCTGGTTACATGCAAATCCTCAGCCGCAATGAAATCAAGTTGCGCGTATTCGAACGTGGTGCCGGTGAGACGCTTGCTTGCGGCACTGGCGCATGTGCAGCTGTGATCTCCGGCATTCGTCGTGGCTTACTTGACTCCCCTGTCAAAGTGCACACTCGTGGCGGCGATTTGCAAATTGCTTGGGGCGGTATGATCAATGAAGTTGCTCAGTCCGTCACCATGACCGGGCCGGCGATTACCGTGTTCGAAGGTGAAACAACAATCTAAAGGGCGGAGCTGCTCTTTAGATTAAATGCCGTATTTCTCGCGATAAGCTTTTACAGCTGGCAAGTACGTTGTTAACTCCGGATTGCTTGAAGCGGTCAAGAAAGACATTACATCAGCTAAGTTCGCAATTGCCACTACCGGCAATCCAAACTCTTGTTCAACAGCCTGCACTGCAGACTTGTCGCCAATCTCTGTTGCAGTACCTGATTTCTCCATACGATCCAGGGCAATTAATACTGCTGCCGGTTCGGCACCTGCATCCCGGATGAGTTTTACAGACTCTCGCACCGAGGTCCCAGCAGAAATCACATCATCAATGATCACCACTTTACCTTTTACTGGGGCGCCCACCAATGATCCGCCCTCACCGTGGTCTTTGGCTTCTTTGCGGTTATAGGCATAAGGCACATTACGGCCAGCATCGGCCAAAGCAATTGCGGTGGTGGTGGCCAAGGTAATGCCCTTATATGCGGGGCCATAGAGCATGTCGTAATAGAGGCCAGACTCTTGCAGGGCTTTGGCGTAATAACGACCCAAGGCGCTTAAGCGTGCGCCATCATTAAATCCACCCGCATTGAAGAAATAAGGGGAAAGACGTCCAGCTTTAGTTTTAAACTCCCCAAACGACAAAACATTTGCCTCTAGGGCAAATTGAATAAAGTTATCTTGATTAGAATTTTTTGAGCTCATAGGCCTATATGTTACGCATCATTTCTGCCAACCTCAACGGCATCCGTTCAGCGGTTAAAAAAGGCTTTATGCCTTGGGTTGTAAAACAAAAGGCCGACTTTGTCTGCATGCAAGAGCTCAAGGCTCAACAGGACGATTTGGAAGATGTCATCCTCAATCCAGATGGCCTGCACGGCTTCTTTCATCATGCCGAGAAAAAGGGTTACAGCGGTTGTGGCATCTACACCCCCCACAAGCCTGATGAGGTGCTCTATGGCCATGGTAACGAAGAATTCGATGCTGAGGGACGCTATGTAGAAGCTCGATTCAAGAAGTTGTCAGTAATCTCGGTATATATGCCCTCAGGCTCAAGCTCGCCAGAAAGACAGGAGGCTAAATATCGCTATCTCGATTCTTTCTTGCCGCACCTAGTAGAACTCAAAAATTCAGGGCGCGAGATTGTGCTGTGTGGGGACGCGAATATCGCCCACAATGAGATTGATCTTAAGAACTGGAAAGGTAATCTCAAGAACTCGGGCTTTTTACCTGAAGAGCGTGCTTGGCTGACAAACCTATTTGGCAAAGTCGGCTACGTAGACGTCTACAGAAAATTAGAGCCGGAGGCGACTGAGGCCTGCTACACCTGGTGGAGTAATCGTGGTCAAGCTTATGCAAAGAACGTGGGCTGGCGCATCGACTATCACATCACCACCCCAGGGATTGCGGCAAGCGCAAAAAATACTGCTGTGTATAAAGATGAGCGCTTCTCAGATCACGCTCCACTCACAGTGGATTACGACTGGTCTATTTAGCGACCTGAGAATCGTGCTTTTTAAATTCAACCACTTTGAAATGAATAGTGAGCCAAACCAAAATTAATACTGGCGCACCAATAATTGCGGTGCTAATAAAAAAGTTTGAATAGCCAAAGTTATTTACAAAGACGCCCGAGAATCCAGCTAACCACTTTGGTAATAAGAGCATCATCGAGCTAAACAATGCGTACTGGGTTGCAGAGTACTGAATGTTTGTCAGCGCCGACAGGAACGCAATGAAAGCGGCTGAAGCAATTCCGGAGCTCAGGTTATCTGCAGAGATTACCCAGATCAAGCCATGTAAGTCATGACCCTGGGTGGCAAGCCAAGCAAATAACAGATTGCTGACAGCCGATAAAATCGCACCTAAAAATAAAATGCGCATCACTCCGAAGCGCAATGTGAGCACTCCGCCAAGGAAAGCGCCGACTAATGTCATCACAACGCCAAAGACTTTACTAACTGCTGCCACCTCATCTTTGGTGTAACCCATATCCACATAAAACGGATTGGCCATGATGCCCATCACCACATCACTAATACGGTAGATGGCAATTAAGGACAAAATCAAAATAGCGTGCCAACCATAGCGTTTAATAAAGTCTGCAAATGGCTCAATCAAAGTTTGATGGAGCCATGCTTTTGCATTACGGGCTTTTGCAAGCTCAATGCGAACAGGCTCTCTACTTAACAAGGTAGTGATCACGCCCACACTAATCGAAAGCGCCATACAAAAATAGGCAAATTGCCAGGCAGCAGGATCATAGCCGGCAGTACCTGACTCAGCACGGGCGGCTAACCAAAGAACACCGGCGCCAGCCCAAATTAAAGCGAGTCGATATCCTGTTTGATATGTAGCGGCTAATGCTGCCTGATGATCGCTATCTGCAGACTCAATCCGAAAAGCATCTAATGCAATGTCTTGAGTTGCAGAACCAAAGGCAACCAGGAGTGCGCACCACACAATCGGCGTGAGCTGAACCTTGGGGTCAATGCTAGCCATACCCACCAAACCCAGAACAATCAACAACTGTGCAAAGAGAAGCCAGCTACGCCTTCTGCCAAATAAAGTGGATAACAGGGGAATGGATAGACGATCGACTAAAGGTGCCCACATCCACTTAAATGCGTAGATCAAGCCAACCCAAGTGAGATACCCAATAGTGCTGCGATCAATGCCAGCCTCTCTTAGCCAAAAGCTCAAAGTTCCTAAAATCAGTAGCAGGGGTAGACCTGCGGAGAAGCCCAAGAAGAGCATTCGGAGACAAGGCCATTCGAGATAAACCCGAAAATCTTTCAGCCAGGACTCAATCGTACTAAGCACGTCGAACGCGGAACAGCGCTAGGCTTCCAAAAAGATTAGGCATCAAAGTAACCTGGCGACCCTCATGCAAGATGCATTGATCCAAAATTTGCAATCCTAAGCTTGAGGCTAGCTTTTCAAAATCAGCTACTGTGAGCACGCGCACGTTAGGTGTGTTGTACCACTGATATGGCAAGCTCTTAGAGACAGGCATGCGACCAAAGCCAACTGCTAGACGATGAGACCAATGGCCAAAGTTTGGGAAAGAAACAATGGACTCCTTCCCAACCCGAACCACTTCACGCAAGATCTTTTCAGTTTCGTGAATCGTTTGCAGCGTCTGGGAGAGCACTACCGTATCAAAGCTATTGTTCTCAAAGAGCGCTAAGCCCCCTTCAAGATTTTGCTGAATGACGTTCAAACCCTTTTGAGCGCAAGAAAGTACGCGCGCATCATCAATTTCAACTCCGTAAGCATGAACAGGCTTTTTCTTTTGCAAATACTCTAAGAAGCTACCATCCCCACAACCGAGATCAAGCACTTCACTATTAGACGCAATCCAGTTCGCTATTGCAGCAAAGTCTGCGCGCTTCATGATTTAGCCTCTAGCATTTGTTCGAAATAAGCACGAATCAGATTGTGATAACGAGGATCATTCAACAAGAAAGCATCATGCCCGTGTGGTGCATCAATCTCTGCATAACTCACTTCACTCTTATTGCTGAGCAAAGATTCCACAATCTCGCGACTGCGATTTGGTGGAAAACGCCAATCTGTAGAGAAGCTCACAACTAAAAACTTGGCTTGCACTTCGGCTAAGGTGCGATTGAGACTTCCTTCGTAACGACGAGAGGGATCAAAATAATCTAACGCCCTGGTAATCAGCAAATAGGTGTTGGCATCAAAGTAAGTGGAGAACTTATCGCCCTGATGGCGCAAATAACTTTCAACTTCAAATTCGACATCAAAGCTAAAACGATAGTCTTGAGATTCACCGTTAGGCCTTTGCAGCTCGCGCCCAAATTTTTCTGCCATGTCATCATCAGATAAATAGGTGATATGCCCAACCATGCGAGCCAGCTTTAAACCACGCTTTGGCACCACGCCATGCTCGTAGTAATTGCCGCCATAAAAATCTGGGTCGGACAAAATGGCATTACGCGCTACTTCATTAAAGGCGATGTTCTGCGCACTCAGCTTTGGTGTAGATGCAATGACCAAGCAATGTGCAAGGCGTTTTGGAAACTGAATTGACCAAGCCAATGCCTGCATACCGCCCAAGCTTCCTCCCATTACCGCAGCAAAACGACGAATGCCCAGCTTATCAGCCAAGCGTGCCTGAGTGTTGACCCAATCCTCTACCGTAATCACCGGGAAGTCTGCGCCATAAGGCTTACTGGTGGCTGGATTGATACTCATTGGACCAGTAGAGCCAAAACAAGAACCTAAGTTGTTGACGCCAATAACAAAGAAGTGATCAGTATCAACCGGCTTGCCCGGACCAATCATGTTGTCCCACCAGCCAATATCGCTTGCATCATCTGGGTTGGGACCGGCTACATGGTGTGATGCATTCAAAGCATGACAAACCAGTACGGCATTACTTTTATCAGCATTGAGTTTGCCGTAAGTTTCAATAACTAAATCGTAGCCCGATAAGATGGCGCCACTTTGCAAAGGCAAGGGCTCGGCAAAGTGGATGGTGTTTCTAAAGAGGTGTAGCTCGCTCATTCGGACAGAAGAATGCGAAGACTAATATCAGACGCTTCAGTTGGAAGCTTCTTAAAGCCACTGCGAGCAAAACGATGCCAGCGGCCCAAGACATAACTCATTAACATCGCCGCGCGAATGCTTACTTCATCTTGAGACACGTTTGCCCATGCGCCGCCCTGAGTTTGCGCAATGCGCAATGCCTGCTTTAAAGAGGCTTCTACGCGATCAAGCACCTGGGTAATCCGCTCTTGCAAACGGTCATCCTCTTGCAATAAAGCATCGCCCAAAAGGACGCGAGTCATGCCGGGATTTTTTTCTGCGAAAAATAAAAGCATCTGCAAAATACCGCGAGCTTGAGCAAGCCCAGACCCTTCCTTCTGATTAATCTGATTAATCAGACCAAAAACTGTTTGCTCGATAAAAGCAATCAAGCCTTCAAACATCTGCGCCTTACTAGCGAAATGTCGATAGAGGGCTGCTTCTGAAACTTGAATTTTTGCAGCTAACGCTGCAGTAGTTACACGCTCACCCTTAGGGTTTTGTAACATCTCAGCCAATACTTGCAAGATCTGGAGGCGTCGCTCGCCAGGGCGCGAACGCTTACGTGTCTTACCCTCTTCGGCAGCTGTCTCTTCGATCTCTGATGCAGTAGGGCCTAAGGAATCACGCATGTATATATCTCTTGTTCAACTCTTAGCGAGAGCGAATCATTGTTCCAAACGCTTGCTCTGTCAGAATCTCTAACAATAAAGAGTGCTCGATTCGTCCATCAATAATGTGAACTGAATTCACACCACTCTTTGCCGCATCCAATGCAGAGGAAATCTTTGGCAACATTCCGCCAGAAATCGTGCCATCAGCAAATAGGCCATCAATTTCACGCGCAGTGAGGTCTGTTAAGAGCGTACCGTTTTTATCCATCACGCCAGGAATATTCGTCATCATGACCAATTTCTCTGCATGCAAAATTTCTGCCATCTTGCCAGCAACCAAGTCAGCGTTGATGTTGTACGCCTGGCCTTCTTCGCTAAATCCAATAGGGGAAATCACCGGAATAAAAGCGTCGTCTTGCAATGCTTTAACCACCGCCGGGTTAATTGCTTCGATCTCACCTACAAAACCTAAATCAATCGTTCCGCCAACCTTCTTCTCATCAGCAACCAACATTTTCTTCGCACGAATCAAGCCGCCATCCTTACCAGTCAAGCCAACAGCCTGACCACCAAAGTGGTTAATCAACATCACGATGTCTTGTTGCACTTCGCCGCCGAGAACCCACTCCACTACCTCCATGGTTTCTTCGTCAGTTACGCGCATACCTTGAATAAAGGTGCCGGTCTTGCCAATCTTTTTGAGAGCCTCATCAATTTGCGGCCCACCACCGTGAACGACTACGGGGTTCATACCAACCAGCTTCAGTAAGATGACATCGCGCGCAAAACTTTCTTTGAGGCGCTCTTCAACCATCGCATTCCCGCCGTACTTAATCACGATAGTCTTACCGTGATAAGCACGAATGTAAGGCAAGGCTTCAGCCAAAATCTCTGCCTTCAGTAAAGGAGAGATTTCGCTAATAGATGGGGATTGCTTTGTCATTGCTACTTTTTTATTTGATCTGGAAATTAATCGCCAAACAACTTTTGACGAAGCTCACGACGCTCTTGTGCCTCAAGAGAAAGATTGGCTGTTGGGCGTGCAATTAAACGGTTTAAACCAATCGGCTCACCAGTTTCTTCGCACCAACCGTAATCACCAGACTCAATACGAGCCAAAGCCTGCTCTACTTTTTTCAATAGCTTGCGCTCACGATCACGTGTGCGCAACTCAAGAGCGTGCTCCTCTTCAATCGTTGCACGATCCGCGGGATCAGGAACCAAAATGTTTTCACGCAAATGCTCTGTAGTCTCAGAAGCATTTTTCAAAATATCGTCTTTTAAAGTCAGAAGCTTTTGACAGAAAAAATCAAGTTGAGCTGCATTCATATAGTCCTTTTCGGACATCTTGAGCAATTCAACCTCTGCTAAAGGATCACCTTTAACAGCCTTTGCACTTGCAGCCTTACTAGGCGCTTTTGCTGTAGCCGTAGATTTCGTTGGTGTTTTTGCCGTCATTTCATTCTTTCCATGGATCTAAACCATTATTACTTCATTCTGCCAAACTTTTACCGCCCTTTTGCCAATATTTACCAATATTGACCGTGGCGGCGGATTGTACTTGATATTTCCTAGGCCAAACAGCCTTCAAGCCCAGCCAGCAGGGTGTTTTTAGGTAAATCGATGCCAATAAAGACCATCCGCGTTTGCTTCGGTTCGGTACCCCATAAACCAGCCATATCGCTCCCCATCATCTGATGGACGCCCTGGAGCACGACTTTTCGGTTAGTTCCCTTCACATAGAGGACGCCTTTGTAGCGCAGCATCTTCTCTCCGAAGACCTCCAAAATGCCCCCCAGGAAGTCCTCCAATTTTTTATGGTCAAAGGGTTTATCACTACGAAAAACGAAGGATTTGATGCGGTCTGTATGGCCCGCATGGCCATGGTGATCGTGACTATGGTCATGCCCACAAGTGCTGTGATCATGGTGATCGTGGCTACAAGTAGCGTGGTCATGATCATCTTGCCCCAAGAAGTGAGGGTCAATATCGAGCTTCGAATTCAAGTTAAAGCCCTTGAGATCCAAAACGGCATCCAAAGGAACCACTCCTTTAGAAATACCCTGAATTGGGGCGCGGGGATTCATGTGCATTAATCGGTTGCGCAAGGCATCCACTTCGGCAGGCGCTACCAAATCGGTCTTGGTGATGAAGATTTGATCAGCAAAGCCTACTTGGCGTTGCGCTTCTTCATGCTCAGTCAGCTGTTGTGGGCCGTGCTTGGCATCCACAAGTGTGACCACCGCATCCAACACGTAATGATCCGCAACATCATCATCCATAAAGAATGTTTGCGCTACTGGCCCTGGATTAGCCACACCAGTAGTCTCGATCACTACGCGATCAAAGCTAATCTTTTTATCTTTGCGCTGCTCCCACAATGAATTGAGTGCCTCAACTAGATCACCACGAATCGTGCAGCAAATACAGCCATTACTCATTTGCACAATGTTCTCTTGATTGTCTTGAACCAAGATGTCGTTATCGATATTATCTTCGCCGAACTCGTTTTCAATCACGGCAATTTTTTTGCCATGATCTTCAGTCAAGATATGTTTGAGCAAAGTCGTTTTGCCGCTGCCTAAAAAGCCCGTGAGAATTGTTACTGGAATTAACGCCATTATTGATCCATTCAAAATCTATAAGTACATTTCCCCAAATGGGAAACCTTCTATCTTACCGAGTTCCTCAGGCTTTGCCAGCCTTTGCGCGAGGATGGGCTTTATCGTACGCCTGCGCTAGGTGCTGAAAATCCAAAGAGGTATAAATCTGAGTACTAGCAATGCTGGCATGACCCAGCATCTCCTGCACTGCCCGCAAGTCTTGGGACGATTGCAGGACATGACTGGCGAAGCTGTGACGCATCATGTGCGGGTGCACATGGGTTGGCAGCCCAGCCCTCATTGCCAAAGTCCGTAGGCGTGCCTGCACCGTCCGAGGAGATAGTCTGGTACCTGTAGCTGAAATAAATAAGGCAATAGAAACATCAGCCTGCTCAGACTGATCTCTTAACTCCCGCCAAGCTTTGAGAGTGTTCATGGCTGGCCCACCAATGGGGACTGAGCGGCGCTTGCCACCTTTACCTAAAACCGTTACTTCTGCAGCATCCCAATCCAACCATCCAGCAGATTCCTGTTGGCGATCTTTGCTTTGCATCACATCAATACCAAGAAGCTCTGATAAACGAAGGCCCGAGGAATACAGCAAATCGATGATCGCTGCGTCACGCACAGTCTCTAGATCTTTTTTTTCTTCGGCCTCTTTTACGGCTTGATTTACTAAAGAGAGTGCCTGCTCGACCGAAAGCGCTTTAGGCAAAGACTTCAAACGTTTGGGGGCCTTTACATCATCAACAGGATTAGCCGCTAGCTTTGCGGTCACCCTTCCCGCCTGCGCATCACGACGGGCATCTTTCTCAGTCAACCAGTCATACCAACCTCGCCAAGCAGATAGCGCTCTAGCAATGGTGCGCGATGACTTTCCTTTGGAGTGCAAGCGACCAGCCCAACGGCGCACATGAGCATTAGTGACCTTGAACAACTCAACAGCATCATCTGCTGCTAATGACTGAAGCTCGCCAAGATCCATGCGATACGCTTTAAGCGTATGCGGTGACAGCTGCCTTAATACATGCAGCTCGTGCAAGTACTCCTGCACTAGGAGATGAAGATCAGCCGGTGCTTGGCTCATAAGCCTGGATACGATCCAAAGCTGCAGCAGTGAGTTCAGCAATTTGACGTAGATAGAACGCGCCCATATCTGCAGTAAAACGAGATTCGTCTTTGCTTGCTAACAACAGCACTGCTGGCGATTGGACTGCACCAATACTTTTACCTAATGGCAAGCCAATAGCCACCATGCTTTGCCACTCAGGATCAATGCTCACTTGGGTTACCAACAAATCCACACTCGCCGCAGCCAGCTCTTTTGCTGAGCCACAAAGCGGTGTATCAATCCAAGAACCAAATGCCGCATTAGGCGATAGTAGTTGTGCCGATTCCACTTCAAACACTTCCGCCAATCCAGCAGTCACCGCAGACTCCACATCCGCCTTTGTGTTTGCACGCATCAGACGTAACAACCAAGCAACTAGACTTTGCTGTGTCTTGTCATTGCGACTACCAAAGTGCAGCATCTCGCTGAGACGACGATTGAGTTCTTGGTTCTGAGTGCGCAATAAAGTCATCTGACGCTCCTGCAAGGAGATCGCGCGATCTTCATGCGGATGTTTCAAGCGAATTTCATTTAAGAGGCTGGCATAGCGCTCAAAAAACCCCGGTGTAGCACGTAACCACTCCGCCACCAATTCTTCTTGTTCGGCTTGCTTAGGATCGATTGCACTCATCTATGTCTTTCTCGCTTATTTTCTGATTTCATTTTTTTAGCTTAGCTTTTTACGGAGCAGCTCATTTACTTGACCTGGATTCGCCTTGCCTTGCGAAGCTTTCATGATCTGGCCCACCAAGGCGTTGAAAGCCTTTTCTTTACCAGAGCGGAACTCTTCAACAGACTTCTCGTTGGCCGCCAAAACCTGATCAATCATGGCTTCAAGCTCACCACTATCGCTAATCTGCTTCAAGCCTTTGGCGTCAATTACTTGATCAACAGTGCTAATGATTTTGCCGGCGATAGCCTCTTCCCACAAAATTGCAAAGATATCTTTTGCGATCTTGTTAGAGATAGTGCCATCTGCAACACGAGTCAATAGTGGCGCCAAATGCTCTGCCTTTAAAGGCGCATCTGCAGTAGCAATACCAGCACGATTCAGTGATGAGGCAAACTCACCCGCAATCAGATTGGCCGCAGCTTTTGCCAGCGGCTTACCAACGATTGCTAAAAGCGCCTCAAATACTGTTGCAGTATCTCGATCTTGTGTAAGAAGTTGCGCATCGTAAGCGCTCAAGCCGAATTCGCCTTGCCATTGCTCCCGAAGCTGTGCCGGTAAAGCTGGCATCTTGCTTCGTACATCAGCAATCCATGCGTCATCAATCACAACTGGTAATAGATCCGGATCCGGGAAATAGCGGTAGTCGTTTGCATCTTCTTTGCTGCGCATACTGCGTGTTTCTTGACGATCAGGATCGTACAGGCGTGTTTCTTGCACTACTTTGCCGCCATCTTCAATTAATTCAATTTGACGACGCACTTCATATTGAATCGCTTCTTCCAAAAAGCGGAAGGAGTTTAAGTTCTTGATTTCGCAACGGGTGCCAAATTCTTTTTGACCTACAGGCCGAACAGACACGTTAGCATCGCAACGGAAAGAGCCTTCTTGCATGTTGCCATCGCAAACACCCAACCACACCACCAATGTATGCAGTGCTTTTGCATACGCAACTGCTTCTGCAGCGCTGCGCATCACTGGCTCAGTGACAATTTCTAGTAATGGTGTGCCGGCACGATTTAAGTCGATGCCACTGGATGCTTCGCCATGAGGGCCTAAGAAGCCCTCTTCATGAACTGACTTACCTGCGTCCTCTTCCATGTGGGCGCGCGTGAGCTCAACTACTTTGACTTGATCGCCAACCAGTATTTCCAAATGACCGCCAACGACTACAGGGAGATCCATCTGACTAATTTGGTATCCCTTTGGTAAGTCGGGATAGAAATAATTCTTGCGCGCAAAAATACTCGCTGGAGAAATCTTCGCGCCCACAGCCAAACCAAAACGAATGGCATGCTCAACCGCTTGGCGATTTAATACCGGCAAAACACCCGGCAAGGCTAAATCGACTGCGGAGGCCTGTGTATTTGGACTCGACCCAAAGTGGGTGCTTGCGCCACTAAATATTTTTGATTGTGTTTGTAGCTGCGCGTGGGTCTCTAGGCCAATAACGATTTCCCATTGCATCATGCCACCTCGCTTGCTTGACGCAAATGCCAGTCACTATTTTGCTGATATTGGTGCGCCACTTGAAGTAAGCGCGCTTCAGAAAAATAATTACCAATGAGCTGCATACCTATAGGTAGCTTGCTTGAATTAAATCCGCAAGGAACGCTCATCGCCGGCAGTCCCGCTAAATTAGTTGAGAGCGTGTAAATGTCCTCTAAATACATCTGTACTGGATCTTTTGATTTTTCACCTAGGCGCCATGCAACATCAGGTGCAACTGGGCCCAAGATCACATCGCACTTTTCAAATGCCGCCTGAAAGTCAGATGCAATGATGCGGCGAATTTTTTGAGCTTGTAAATAGTAGGCATCGTAATAGCCGTGACAAAGCACATAGGTACCCACCAAGATCCGACGCTTTACCTCTGCACCAAAACCTTCGGTGCGAGACTTTTTATACATGTCGGATAAATCACGATATTCATTTGCTCGGTGTCCATAACGCACTCCATCAAAGCGGCTCAAATTACTGGAGGCTTCGGCTGGAGCTAAAACGTAATACACTGGGATGGATAACTTAGTCTTAGGAAGACTTACTTCAAGCAACTCTGCGCCCAAATCTTGCAAGGCTTTTGCTGCGGCATTGACGGCATTAGCCACTTCTTGCGCAAGGCCTTCCGCGAAGAATTCTTTTGGCAAGCCAATGCGTAAGCCTTCTAAAGGTTTTGCTGGATTGGAGCTACCCTCTTTCCACGGCTGAGTGAGGAAACGACCGTAGTCCTCCCCAGAATCTGCCAAAGAAGTGGAGTCACGTGGATCATGGGAAGACATTGCTGATAGTAACAAAGCGCAGTCTTCTGCGGTCTTGCCCATTGGGCCAGCCTGATCCAATGAAGAGGCATAAGCAATCATTCCGTAGCGAGAAACGCGCCCGTAACTAGGCTTGATCCCAGTTAGCCCACAAAAAGCAGCTGGCTGACGTATGGACCCACCAGTATCTGTGCCTGTCGCAATCGGAGCCAACCCTGCAGCTACTGCCGCTGCAGAACCTCCAGAAGAACCACCTGCAACATATTCTGAATTCCAGGGATTGAGAACGGGTCCATAGGCTGAATTTTCATTGGAGGAGCCCATTGCAAACTCATCCATATTGGTCTTGCCAAGGCAAACCATGCCCGCACCATTGGGATTAAGTTCATCCGGAATTCCAAGATTCGCGACTACGGTGGCATCAAATGGGCTAAGGTAACCCTCGAGCATTTTGGATGCTGCAGTGGACTTCCAGCCACGGGTTACAAAGACATCTTTATGGGCAACAGGGATGCCCGTCAATTTTCCAGCCTTCCCGGAAGCAATAATTTTGTCTGCTTTGGATGCCTGCCCTAAACTTAAGTGAGCACTTACATCAAGATATGCATTCCAGTGCTTTCCGGCCTCAATGCGGTCTAGAAAATACTTTGTCAGCTCGGTGCTAGAGACCTCTTTAGCAGCCAAGGCTTTGGCCATTAAGGCGATGGGGGTTTGGTGCCAACTCATTCGATCACCCGCGGAACTAAGAAGTAGCCAGCCTGCACAGCAGGGGCAGACTGCATGTTTTCGGCGCGATGGTCAGCTTCAGTCACTGCATCACTACGCAGGGGTTGCGCCAAATCACGCAAAAAGAGGATGGGGTGAGCCAAAGGGGCAAGGCCGCTTGTATCGACGGCCTGCATCTCCTGAACCAGGGCAAAAACTGCCTGTAATTGGGGCAAAACTGCCTCGGCTTCTGCCTGACTTAACTCAAGGCTGGAAAGGTGCGCAATGCGCTGGACATCATCAAGTTTCATGGGGCGCTAGAGTATCATTCCTATATATATTTTTTAACACTTACTTATTTTCCCACTACATCATGTTTGGTTTTTTCCGCAGCTACTTTTCTAATGACCTGGCCATCGACCTAGGTACCGCCAACACCTTAATTTACATGCGTGAACGGGGTATTGTGCTTGATGAACCGTCAGTCGTGGCAATTCGCACTGCAGGCGGCCCAAATGGCAAAAAGACCATTTTGGCGGTTGGAAAAGAAGCAAAAGCCATGTTGGGTCGTGTTCCTGGAAATATTGAGGCTATTCGCCCTATGAAAGACGGCGTTATTGCCGATTTCACGATTACAGAGCAAATGCTCAAGCAATTTATCAAAATGGTGCACGAGAGCAAGCTTTTAAAGCCTAGTCCACGCATCATCATTTGCGTTCCTTGCGGATCTACCCAAGTTGAGCGTCGCGCAATTCGTGAATCTGCTTTGGGTGCAGGCGCATCACAAGTATTTTTGATTGAAGAGCCAATGGCTGCTGCAATTGGTGCAGGTCTGCCAGTTTCTGAAGCGGCTGGTTCGATGGTTGTTGACATCGGCGGCGGCACAACTGAAGTTGGCGTCATGTCATTGGGCGGAATGGTTTACAAAGGCTCTGTTCGTGTTGGTGGTGATAAGTTTGATGAAGCAATCACTAATTACATCCGCCGCAACTACGGCATGTTGATCGGCGAACAAACTGCTGAGTTAATTAAGAAAACTATTGGCTCTGCATTCCCAGGTCAAGAAGTTCGCGAGATGGAAGTAAAGGGTCGCAATCTTTCTGAAGGTATTCCACGTAGCTTCACTGTGACAAGTAATGAAGTACTCGAAGCCTTGACTGACCCGTTGAATCAAATCGTGACTGCAGTAAAGGCAGCCTTAGAACAAATTCCTCCCGAGCTTGCCTCCGACATCGCCGAACGCGGCATGATGCTGACCGGTGGTGGCGCGCTATTGCGTGACCTCGATCGCTTACTGCTCGAAGAAACTGGCCTTCCTATTCATGTTGCAGAAGATCCCCTCACTTGCGTCGCTCGTGGTTGCGGTATTGCTTTAGAGCGCATGGATAAGTTGGGCGGCGTGTTCTCTCAAGAGTAATTGACCTAAGCGTCGATTAGGGAATTGCAACATAGCGCCCCCCCTCTTTTCAGACAAGGCGTTCCGGCTTTAGTCAAACTGATTGTCTGTCTATCGATCAGCATCGCATTGATGTTGATCGATTTTCGCTTTAAGGCGCTTGATCCGATTCGCAGTAACGTCAATTGGATATTGCGCCCGCTAGAGTATGCGATGATGATGCCGCGCAATGCGTATGAAGCGACATCAGAATATTTCACAAGTCGCGGAACGCTCGACAAAGAAAATCAAGAAATGAAAGTGCGTCAAGCAGAGCTCTCTTTACTTGCAAACCAATCTGAATTTCTTCTTGTAGAAAATCAAAATCTACGTCAGCTAATGGATTTACAAAAGCACGTTCCATTTAAAACATTACCAGTAGAAATTTTATTTAATCCACCCAATCCAATTTCTCAGCGCATTGTGATTAATCGTGGGAGCGACGATGGCCTGAAGCTGGGCAACCCCATTGCAAATGACTCCGGTATCTTAGGCCAAGTAGTGCGCATTTACGATCGCTCTGCAGAAGTCTCTTTACTAGAAGATCGTGACTTTGCGGTATCAGTTCAGGTAGCTCGCAATGGCTTAAGAGCAGCAGTATTTGGTGCGGGGCGCGGCAACCCGCTTGAACTTCGCTATCTTCCTGTGGCCAGCGATTTAGAAGTGGGTGATGTACTCATTACCTCAGGCATTGATGGCATTTACCCGCCCGGCTTTGCGGTGGCAGTAATCAGCCGCATTGAACGTAATGCCGACAAAAACTCCTCAAATGTATTTTGCGTACCAGTTGCAGCGGTGAATCGCTACCGCCAAGCTTTAGCCCTGCTTTACGATCCACAGTGGGATGCAAAAGCATCAACAGCCACTAGCAAGCCTGGTGCGCCACTAACCAATACTCCGGGTCGCCGTCAAACTCGTGCGCGAGGCATGCAATGATCGATTTTCAAAGCGGCTACATTCTGCGCCCGGTGAATCCGGTCTTTATTTATTTCAGCTTGTTTTGCGCCCTGCTGTTAAATCTTCTGCCAATTGGTAATTACGGCTGGGTGCCAGACTGGCTCATTATTTGCATCGTGTTCTGGAACATCCATCAGCATCGCTATGTTGGCGTCATCATCGCCTTCATTCTTGGACTCTTGATGGATGTCCACAATTCTGATTTGCTAGGTCTTCATGCTTTTAGCTACTCATTGGTCGCCTACCTTGCCATCTCTTGGCATCGTCGGATCATCGCCTTAACAGTTCTAACGCAAGCCCTGCATCTTTTGCCCATCTTCTTATTAGTTTCATTGTTTCCAGTGCTAGCTCATTGGCTATTAAGTGGTGAGGTGCATTGGTGGGCCCTAACTGGCGCCATTCAGGCTTTGATTGAGGCATTGCTATGGCCCGTGGCAACACGCATCTTGTTGTCGCCTCAACGTCGCCCCATTGACGTTGATCACAATCGTCCAATTTAGAGGGCGGCATGGTTTCGTTTAAAAAACCAGATCTCGACTCGTTTCAAGGGCGCATTCATATTGCGACTCTATTTGTTACCTTCTGCCTCTTATTATTAATTACACGACTGGTATGGCTACAGCTCGTGAGCTATGGCAAATATGCCTTATTGGCTGAGAATAATCGCATTGCCCTTGTACCCGCCCCAGCGAATCGGGGTCTGCTGATAGATCGCAATGGCATTGTCATTGGCAGAAACTATTCAGCGCTGACCTTGGATGTGAATGCCGAAGAAGTTAAAGGCAATGTGGATGAACTCATCGACGAGCTGTCTCAAATTGTGCTGATTTCGCCGCGAGATCGCCGAAATTTCAAGCGCTCCCTGGAAGATTCTCGAAAAATGGGCACTTTTCCACTTAGATCGATGCTTACTGAGGCTGAAACAGCCCGATTTATGGCCAATCGCTACCGATTTCCTGGAGTTGAGATCCGCGCCCGCAGTTTTCGAGAGTACCCATACAACGAATTAGCCTCCCATTTAATTGGCTATATCGGACGCGTATCTCAAAGAGATAAAGAGAAAATGCAGGCGGAAATTGATAGCTCCAAAGTAGATGATCCAGATGCACTACAGACTTCTTTTTTGCCGGGCATTCAGTACGTTGGCAAGATTGGATTAGAGCAAAGCTATGAAACGGTTCTTCGTGGAGTGCCAGGCTACGATCAAGTAGAAATTACCGCAGGCGGTAAACCTGTACGAACACTCTCTAGCTCGCCATCAGTGCCTGGAAAAAATGTAGTGCTATCAGTTGATATCAAACTGCAATATTTGGTTGAACAACTTTATGGAAATTTCCGCGGCGCATTCGTAGCGATTGAACCTGAGACTGGTGACATCTTGGCATTTGTATCCAAGCCCAACTTTAATCCAAACGATTTCGTAGAGGGCATTGATTCAGTGACGTGGAAGGAGCTGAACGACTCCCCGCAAAAGCCGCTATATAACCGCCCACTTAAAGGCATCTACCCACCGGGGTCAACATACAAACCATTTATGGCGCTTGCTGCTTTAGAGACCAAAAAGCGCACACCGTCACAAACCATTTCAGATCCAGGTTATTTTGATTTTGGAAATCATACTTTCCGTGATGATAAAAAAGGTGGGCACGGCATTGTTGATATGCAAAAGTCAATCGTTGAATCTTGCGATACCTACTACTACATGTTGGCGCGAGATATGGGCGTCAACATGATGCATGACTTCATGAAACCATTTGGCTTTGGGCAAATTACCGGCATCGACTTACAGGGCGAATCTAAAGGTGTTCTGCCATCTACGGAGTGGAAGAAAAATACCTTCAAGAAACCAGAGCAGCAAAAATGGTACGAGGGAGAAACAATTTCTCTTGGAATCGGTCAAGGCTATAACGCATTCACCATTTTGCAGTTGGCACATGCCATGGCGAATATGGCGAATAATGGCATCGTGATGAAGCCACACTTAGTAAAAGCGATTGAAGACCCATTCACAAGAAATCGCACACTCGCTACGCCCAAAGAAAGTTATCGCATTGATCTTGTTCCGGAGAATATTGAGGTAGTTAAGAAGGCCATGGTTGAGGTAAACAACTCTGGAACCTCTGCCTCTGTTTTTAAAGGCGCCGGTTATCAAGTGGGCGGAAAGACTGGAACGGCACAAGTATTTAGCTTGAACTCGAAAGAATATAAACATGGTGCTACTGCAGAATTTTTACGCGACCATGCTTTGTATATTGCCTTTGCTCCCGCAGAAAAGCCAACCATCGTCATTGCAATGGTCGTTGAGAATGCTGGATTCGGCGCACAGTATGCTGCACCGATTGCCAGGAAGGCGCTAGATTTTTATCTTGAAGGCAAATGGCCTAAGGAGGTTCCCGAATGGAAAAGAGCGCCATAACAAAAACTAAAGCAATATTTCTTAGTATTTTTAGCGGTTTAGATCGCCAGCTGGGCCTTATTTTACTTGGCTTGGTGGCAGTTGGTTTTATTACCTTTTTATCCGCAAGCCAAAATACGCCCGTTCGCTTTGAAGATGAGTTTCGTAACCTAGCGCTTTCATTTGCCGTCATGTGGATCGTCTCTCGTATTCCACCAAAATGGTTAGAGATGGCTGCAGTATGGATTTATGGAATTGGGGTCGCCCTGCTGATTGCAGTCGCTGCATTTGGATTAATTAAAAAAGGCGCGCGACGTTGGCTCAATATTGGTTTCGTGATTCAACCTTCTGAGCTCATGAAAATTGCAATGCCTCTCATGCTGGCCTGGTACTTTCAAAAACGTGAGGGACTACAAAAATCTTGGGACTATGGGGTGGCGACAATCATCCTTGTTATTCCGGTATTCCTGATTGCACGTCAACCCGACCTGGGTACGGCACTCTTAGTTTTTGCTGCGGGTATGTACGTGATTATTTTAGCGGGACTACCTTGGAAATGGATTCTTCCATTTGTTGGTCTTGGCGCTTTTGGCATTATCTTGATCATTATTTTTGGCAATATGATTTGCGCACAGGATGTTATTTGGCCATTCGTTCATGACTATCAAAAACATCGGGTTTGCACTTTGCTCGATCCTAGCAGCGACCCCCTTGGAAAAGGTTTTCATACAATTCAGTCAATGATTGCAATTGGCTCTGGAGGATTTTTTGGCAAAGGCTGGTTCCAGGGTACGCAAGCGCATCTTGAATTTATTCCAGAAAAACATACTGACTTTGTCTTTGCTGTTTTCTCTGAAGAATTTGGCCTATTAGGCAACCTAGTCTTACTGGCACTTTTCTTCGCTCTAATTAAACGTGGCCTAGCTATCTCTGCTAGCGCACCCAATCTTTTTACGCGACTACTAGGTGCATCAGTGACGCTAATTTTCTTTACCTACGCATTCGTCAATATCGGCATGGTAAGCGGCCTATTGCCTGTTGTAGGCGTTCCATTACCCTTCATCAGCTATGGAGGCACTGCTTTAGTAACGCTGGGATTTGGTGCCGGGATTTTGATGAGCATTCATCGACATCGACGTTTAGTGCAAAGCTAAAATTAGATCGGGCAATCACGCAAGATTACAGCGCTATCTCTCTAGAAAAAAAGCCCGGCATGCCAGGCTTTTTCATCAACAAAGCAAGAATTACTTCTTACGCTTGTTAACTGAATCTTTAAATGCTTTACCAGCAGAAAACTTAACAGTTTTAGCAGCAGCAATTTTGAGTGGCTCGCCAGTTTTTGGGTTACGACCCATACGTGCAGCGCGCTTACCAGAAGCAAAAGTACCGAAACCGATCAGCTGTACTGAGTCGCCTTTAGTAACAGCTTTAATGATTTGCTCAATAGCAGAATTCAATGCAAATTCAGCTTTGGCTTTTGAGATCTCAGCGTCGTCAGCAATCGCTGCGATTAGTTCTGCTTTGTTCAAGTGAAGCTCCTTATAGATATTGATATCAGCGCACATTGCGCTGATATGATTTTAACCACAAAAAATTACAAAAATAAAGCTGCGTCACAGCAAATTTTTTTATTGCCGCTTTTTACTCTTCTATAACTGCCACATCAGATACAAAATACTCGGTATCGCCAAAACAGCTTGTAGGCAACCCAATGTGCTGATCATATTTAAGGGCGACTTTTTTACCCAAATTGGCATTAATTTTTTGCGCCACAGCATCTTCACGCACTGTAAAGAAGAATTTTTCTGACATAGTTCCCGGCATTGAAACCATGGCTAATTCGCCTTCCCAAGTTTTACATACATAACCTCGGTTGGAAAATTTCTGGACATATCCGGCACGCTCCCCGCTGCCATAGCTCCAATTGAGCATAATCCAGGTATATGCCGCTAAACTGGCCAAGCCAATCAATACAAGGCTTAAAAGCCATTTTACGAATCCATTCATGTGGTTTTCCTTAACAAATCATCTCTGCAGCCCTAAATAGGTGCATTCATAGCGGTCCGTTTTGACCCCAATCAACATTTGAGCATATTCATTATAAAAATAGGGATGAAATGACGCTCCATACAAATTAAAATACTAGCGTTAACGCTATCTGGTAAATCTTATGGAACTACGCCACATCGTCTTTTTGATCTTTGTTGTCTCAGCCGTTTATGTCTACTTCAGGGGTAAAGTCCGATTTGGCGTAGTGCGCTCACTTACAGACTACCAAGTTCTTTTGGCGCCAGTTAACACTCTCCTCTACCTGTTCTCGAAAACTAAGGCTGGGGCATTTATCCCAGTTGCAGACTTTCCTGAGATGAAACCCCTCCAAGATAATTGGCAGATCATCCGCGATGAAGCACTTGCTTTAAACGCAGATGGCGCAATCGCTGCTGCTACGGGATATAACGATATTGGATTTAACTCCTTTTTTCGGACGGGTTGGAAACGCTTTCACCTCTACTGGTATGGCAAAGAAATGCCATCTGCACAAGTCCAATGTCCTAAAACTGTCGCCCTCCTCATATCGATCCCCTCGATCAAGGCCGCGATGTTTGCCTCATTACCCCCAGGGGCAACGCTAGTACGCCATAGAGACCCTTATGCAGGCTCGCTGCGCTATCACATCGGCCTCGTCACCCCAAACGATCCCAAGTGCTTTATTGATGTAGATGGGGAGCGGTATTTCTGGAAAGATGGCGAACCAGTCATGTTTGATGAAACTTATATTCACTACGCAGCCAATGAGACGGATTATCAGCGCATTGTCTTGTTTTGCGATGTGGAGCGCCCAGTTCACACTAAATTGGTGCAATTATTCAATCACTGGTTTGGGCGCTACATAATGAGTGCCGCCTCCTCCCAAAACGTTGAAGGAGAGAAGGTAGGGTTTGTAAACATCCTATTCAAGTACTTTTATCACCTAAGGGCGCAGGCAAAAAAGCTCAAAGCAAAACATCGCAGCGTTTATTACATCGGAAAATGGGTTTTGATTTTAGGAATTCTCTGGGCTATCTTTTGGTAAATTCTATGGGCTTAATGCTTCAATAATCTGCTCTGGAGTGATTGAACCCCAAATCTCTACTCGCTTTACGCGGCTACTTTGTCCCGTTAAGAGTTGAATTTGTTTTTGCGGCACCCTCAAGTGCTTTGAAAGCCAAGACAACAGCATCTCATTCGCCCTGTTTTCTAGGGCTGGGGCCCGCAAGGATATCTTGAGACAGCCGTCATGCAAGCCAACGACCTTGGTCAACTTGGCGCCGGGTTGGCAGTGCAGATTAAGAACAATGCCAGTGGGGGTTTGCTTTAACCAAATAGGCATCATTAAAGTACTTTAAACTCAAATCATGATTATGAAGAACTCCAGCGCTCTAGACCAGCTATTTGCCAATAATCGCGATTGGGCGGAAGCCAAAATCGCCAAAGATGCTGATTTTTTTAAACGTCTAGTTTCTCAGCAGGCGCCAGAATATCTCTGGATTGGCTGCTCAGATAGCCGTGTTCCCGCCAACGAAATTGTCAACCTTCTTCCGGGCGAATTATTCGTTCATCGAAACGTTGCCAACGTAGTAGTGCACACCGACTTGAACTGTTTATCTGTTATTCAATTTGCAATTGATCTCTTGAAGGTTAAACACATTTTGGTGGTAGGTCATTATGGTTGTTCTGGCGTTCATACTGCGATGACAGACAAGCGTATAGGTCTGGCTGACAACTGGTTGCGCCATGTTAAGGATGTGCACCAAAAACATGAGCGTTATCTTGGTGAAGTCATCCCCACACCAAAACGACAAGATCGCCTGTGCGAGCTCAATGTTATCGAGCAGGTAGTCAACGTTTGCGAGACCACCATCGTTCAAGATGCGTGGGCGAGAGGGCAAGATTTAACGGTCCATGGTTGGGCTTATCGCCTTGAGACTGGGCTAGTAAATGATTTAGGTATGTCGATTAGCTCCACTGACGAAATGAATGCACGCTATGCTAAATCCTTATCTCGCTACGACTCTGAATAAATTAAGTTTTGTTTAAAAATTTTTCAAATAATTCTGGGGTAGCGCTACTTCAATTTCTGGTATCGCTTCCCTATAAGACCCTAGTCTCTATTGGCTATAGCTTGGGCTATCTTGCGGCACATATTCCCAGCGATCGCAATCGTGTGGTTCAAAAAAATTTAGAATTGTGCTTTCCCGAACTAAGCTCAAATGAAATTAACGAACTTAGAAAAGAGCATTGGCGATTACTTGGTCGTAGCCTGGTAGAGAAAAGTATTATTTGGCTCGGTACCAAAAAACAGCTAGAGGACATGATCGAAGTTCGGTCGGAGGTTGATCTGAGCGATAGAAAGCCGCGCATCTTAGTGAACATGCATTTTATTGGCATTGAAGGCAGTATTATTTTGAGCGCACTTGCTGACGACAGGGGTTGGCCGCGCACCTCGGGATTTTTCCAAAGAATGAAAAGCCCCTTCTTTAATAGAAAAATTATTGAGTGGCGCAATCGCTTTGGTGGAAATTCTATTGACCGCCAAGGAAATTCTCTTGAGCTCATTCGAGAAATTCGTAAGGGTAGCTTCATCATCATTGCCCCTGATATCGATTTAGGCCTTAAGGACTCGACATTCGTTCCTTTTTTTAATATTCAAACTAATACGATTACAGCTGTATCGCGTCTTGCAAAAATTACGGGGGCAGAAGCCTGCATGATGACCACGACCCTAAAAAAGAATGGGGCTGGTTATGTTTGCACTATTAGCAAACCTCTTGAGAATTTTCCGACCGAAAGCCCTGAATCAGATACCGCACGCTTAAACCAAATTTTTGAACGAGAAATCAGGCTCAGACCCGCTGAATACTATTGGGTTCATAAGCGTTTTAAAAATAGGCCATTTAACGAAGCCGGCCCTTATTAGCCCTTCTTCTCGAAGCGCTTTTGTCCTATCATTAAAGGATGACTGAACGTATTGGGCTATTTGCCGATCTACATAGTAATTTAGAAGCTTTCGACGCCTGCATGGAGGAGGCTAAAGAGCTGGGTGTGACCCGCATGGTTTTCTTGGGGGACATTGTTGGCTACAACGCAGACCCCGGCGCACTGATTGATCGTATTGGCGAAATGGTTGCCAATAAAAAGGCGATTGCCGTTCTAGGCAATCATGACCAAGCAGTCTTTGAAGACCACAGCCATCAAATGAATGCGAGTGCAAATGCGGCAATTGAGTGGACTAAATCCCAGCTTAACGCTACGCAAGTGCAATTCTTAAAAGACTTGCCATTAATGGCTCAAGAAGATGCGATGTGTTTTGTTCATGCATCGGCACACAATCCGGCAGACTGGAATTACATCACTGACAGCATGAGTGCTTGGCGTTGCGTGCAAAGCTCTGGCAAGACATATACGTTTGTCGGCCATACTCATGAGCAAGCGCTCTTCTATCAAAGTGCAGTTGGTAAGTTAATTCGTTTTGCCCCTCACCCTGGTGATGAGGTTCCAGTAATGCGTCATCGCCAATGGGTTGGAGTGGTTGGCTCGCTTGGTCAACCGCGAGATGGAAATCCTGAGGCTTGCTTTGCTGTTTTCGAACCAGAGCTAGAGGCACTCACCTTTCATCGCACTCCTTACGATCAATTTACAGCGGCTGATAAAGTGCGCCGCGCTGGATTGCCGGAAGATCTTGCCACCCGCCTAATCACGGGCAAATAATTCATTTATGTCGATTAATACTGATATTGAAGCAGTTGATGAGATTTTCCAAGAAGGCAAAGTGGTTGACGGGTTTACGCTGGGGACAGAAGTTCATCGTGGCGGCATGGCCAGCCTGTACTCCGCAACCAAAGAAGGTATTGATGTTCCCATTCTTCTAAAGATTCCGAGGGTCGGTCGTGACCAGCCTGTTGAAAGTCTCATTGGCTTTGAAACTGAGTTGACAATTCTGCGCTCACTGAAAAGCCCCTATGTTCCCAAATATCTCGGCTCTGGCAATATGGCGACACGCCCTTATATTGCAATGGAGCGTGTTGAAGGACGACCTCTTGAGGACTTCATTAAAGAAGGTAAAGTTTTTTCAATTGATGAAGTAGTAAAAATTGGGGCTGACTTGGCACAAGCAGTGCAGTCGCTTCATGCACAAGATGCGATTCATTTAGATATCAAGCCAGAAAATATTCTGATTGATGATAAGGGTAAGCTCACCTTAATTGACTTTGGCTTATCGCATCATGCGCGCTTCCCTGACTTACTCGCAGAAGAAATGCGGAAGGGAATTGGCTCTGCGCCATACATCTCGCCAGAGCAAGTTACTGGAATTCGCTCTGACTATCGCAGTGATATTTTTTCTATCGGCGTCATTCTGTATGAGTTGTTAACGGGTGAGCTACCCTTTGGGAACCCACAGTCGATGAGCGGCTTACGAAAAAGAATGTGGGCACAGGCATTTCCTCCTCGTGCCATCCGCAAAGAGATTCCACGCTGGTTGCAAGAAATTATTTTGCGCTGCCTAGAGCCGCGCGCAGCAGATCGCTATCAAAGCGCCACACGTTTACGTCAAGTCTTACGGGATCATGAGAGTGTCGCCCTTACCGAGCGCGCTGACCGAGTTGACCCTTTGAGCTTTTGGGAAAACCTCAAACGCATGTTCCGCGCAGCCGGTTACGAGCCCTCCCCAAGCCCGCGCCCTAGCGTCGGAAATTACGATGCCCCATTAATGATTGCGGCGATTGATACACGCCAATCGGATGAAGACTTGCGTGAACGTATGCAAACAACCGCAAAGAATTTATTACAGGCCTATCCCGAAAGTCGCCTCGTGTGTCTCAGCACCATTGCAAGTACCCCAACCTTTGAAGGCAATCAAGAAAGTGAAACTGCCAGCGGTATTGTGCGAGGCCATCTCGTGCAGCTGATGGAATGGGCTAAACCCTTGAAGTTACCGCCTGAGCGGATTTCGTATCACGTACTAGAGGCGCTTGATCCAGCAAGTCGCATTGTGGAATTCGCAAAAGACAATGATGCCTCGCTAATCCTGATTGGGGCATCCCGCAAGCTACCAAACAAAGTAACGCCTTGGCGGACCTCCATGACAAAGATTGTTGAAGAGGCTCCTTGCAGCGTTCACATTGTTAGAACCTAGATCGTTGATCTGATCTAGGTAGTGTTTAGCGCATCTTGTCTTGCTTTTGATCCAAGATCACTTCGGGTTCCTGGGCCTCAACCCAACTATCACGATTTAGTGCAGCCGTTAATTGCTGCTGGTTTAACTCTCCCGTCCAGCGTGCCACAACAATAGTTGTCACACCATTGCCAACTAAATTTGTGAGTGCGCGAGCCTCAGACATCAAGCGGTCAATGCCCAAGATAATTGCCAAGCCTGCAACAGGCGCATTCCCGACCGCAGATAAAGTTGCGGCCAATACAATAAAACTGCTACCGGTAACTCCTGCGGCGCCCTTAGAGGTCAGAAGCAAGACTAGCAATAAGGTAACCTGCTGCGTAATTGTCATGGGTGTGTCTGTGGCCTGCGCAATAAATACTGCTGCCATTGTTAAATAAATAGATGCGCCATCCAGATTGAATGAATATCCTGTTGGGATAACTAAACCGACGCAGCTTTTCTTTGCCCCTAACAACTCCATCTTTTCCATCATTCGCGGCAAAACTGACTCTGATGAAGATATTCCCAAAACAATCAGCAACCCTTCTTTGATATAGCGTACAAATTTAAAAATGTTAAATCCATTCAAGCGCGTAATGATTCCAAGAACGATAAATACAAAAAGTAAACAGGTGATATAAAACGCACCCATCAATTTTCCTAAAGAAAATAAAGAGCCCACTCCATATTTTCCGATCGTAAATGCCATTGCGCCAAAGGCGCCAATAGGGGCAAATTTCATGACGACGCCAATAATGTCAAAAAGAACATGGGAGGTCTTTTCGATCAAGTCAAACACCATCGTCCCTCTACCGCCAAATTTATGCAATGCAAAACCAAATAACACTGCAATAAATAGCACCTGCAGAATTTCCCTTTTTGCAAAAGCATCAACTACTGTGTTGGGAATAATATTTAGCAAAAACTCGGTGGTCGTGTCCATCTTGCCCGGACCCGTATAGACAGCAATTCCCTTAGTATCCAAACTGGCAGGGTCAATATTCATGCCCGCACCTGGCTGGAGTACATTGACCACTACTAGACCCACTATGGGTGCGATAGTGCTCATAACCTCAAAATAGAGAAGGGCCAAGCCCCCGGTCTTGCCCACCTTCTTCATATCTTCCATGCCCGCAATACCCAGCACAACAGTGCAAAAGATAATCAGGGCAATCAGCATCTTGATGCCCTTGATGAAAGCATCGCCAAATGGCTTCATATCCACACCCAAGGATGGGTATAAATGGCCTAGCAATACACCCACAACCACAGCCACAACCACAACCACAACCACTTGACAGTAAAGGATTTATAAATTGGGGGCTTTTTTAATGTGGATGTCAATTTCATTTCCTTTGCTGAATTAATGGCATGGGCCAAATATGGCACTCTAAGCAAGTAATAATCCTGATCAAACTGACATATTTGCAGCTTGCCCGATAATATGGTCATGGAAGAAAAAATACGCGTATCCAAGCTACTCTCTGAGTTGGGCCTATGCTCTCGTCGCGAGGCTGACTCCTACATTGAGCAGGGCCTGGTAACCGTCGATGGTGAAGTGGTTAACGAGCTAGGCTCACGGGCTTTTCGTCATCAGAAAATTGAATTGCAGTCCGGCGCCAAAGCACAACAGGCATCTCGGATTACGGTCATTCTGAATAAGCCTGTAGGCTTTATATCTCATTATGATGATGAGCAAGAGTACCAACCGGCCGCCTCGCTGATCACCCCAGATAATTACTTTCCTAGCCCGCTTGATAAGGGCCGCAACCCACGCTTTAATACCCGCGGCCTAGCGCCTGCCGGTCGCCTCGATATCGACTCTACTGGGATGCTGGTACTAACCCAAGATGGCCGTATTGCCAAACTCCTTATCGGCGAAAACAGTCCGATTGAAAAAGAGTATTTGGTTCGAGTTGAAGGCGCCCTTTCTTTTGAAGGCCTCGATCGTCTAAAACATGGTCTGGAACTGGATGGCGTTGTTTTAAAGCCGGCTCAAGTCAGCTGGCAGAATGAAGACCAGCTTCGTTTTGTCCTGAGAGAAGGTCGCAAGCGTCAAATTCGTCGCATGTGCGAAATGGTTGGCCTGAGAGTTCTAGGCCTTAAACGTGTTCGCATGGGTAGAATTTCTCTGGGCGCCCTACCCCCTGGAAAATGGCGTTTTGTAAGGCCTGAAGAGCAATTCTAATAAGCTCCGCACGCTTATAATCCTGTCAATTAGATTAAGCGCAGAATTACCATCGATACCATCACCTCCAGCACTCCCGGCGCAGAAGTTTTAAGACGTCGTAGCTTTGCCATCATCTCTCACCCAGATGCTGGAAAGACCACGCTTACCGAAAAACTCTTGTTGTACGCTGGAGCTATTCAAATTGCTGGTAGCGTCAAGGCCCGCAAGGCTAGCCGTCACGCAACCTCCGACTGGATGGAGATTGAAAAGCAACGCGGTATTTCTGTTGCGAGCTCGGTAATGCAAATGGAATATCGTGATTGCATTATTAATCTTCTCGATACTCCGGGCCACCAAGATTTCTCTGAGGATACTTATCGCGTATTGACTGCAGTTGACTCCGCCCTAATGGTGATTGATGCGGCTAATGGCGTTGAGTCACAGACCTTACGCTTGCTTGAAGTCTGTCGCGCACGCAACACACCAATCGTGACCTTCATTAATAAAATGGATCGCGAAGTAAAACCCCCCATGGAACTCATGGATGAGATTGAAACTGCGCTAGGCATTGAGGTAGTTCCCTTTACTTGGCCTGTAGGCATGGGCAAATCATTTGCTGGTGTGATTGATATCGCTAACTCGCAAATGCGCATGTTCAAGGCAGGCGAAGATCGTGTGACTGAAGATTCGCACGCGATTGTTGACATTAATGACCCTGCACTAAAAGAGCGTCTAGGTACTGATCTAGAAAATGCGCTTGCTGAAGTCGATCTCATTAAAAATGCGATGCCTGCGTTTGACAGGAAAGCCTTTTTAGCTGGTCGTCAATCGCCAGTATTCTTTGGCTCAGCCATTAATAATTTTGGCGTACGCGAAATTCTGAATACATTAGTAGAGCTCGCACCATCACCAGGCTCACGCAAAGCTTTGCAGCGTGAAGTTAGTCCAGCAGAAAATAAATTCTCGGCCGTGGTGTTTAAGATTCAAGCAAACATGGATCCAGCACATCGAGATCGCGTTGCCTTCTTACGCATATGTTCTGGGCATTTTCAGCGCGGTATGAAGTTGAAGATTTGTCGGAATGGCAAAGAAGTGCGCACCAATAATGCTCTATCCTTTTTGTCACAACGTCGCGACATCTTGGATGAAGCCTTCCCTGGCGACATTATTGGACTACCAAATCACGGCCTTCTGAGACTAGGTGACACGCTCACCGAAGGCGAGCAATTGCAATTCACAGGCTTACCATTTTTTGCTCCAGAAATTTTCCGCATGGTCGAATCCGCTGATCCATTACGCTCTAAGCAGTTGCGCACAGGCTTAATGCAACTTGGCGAAGAAGGTGCGATTCAAGTATTCCGACCTATGACCGGGGGCACCATGCTGCTTGGTGCATTTGGACAGCTGCAGTTTGAGGTGGTAAGTCATCGCCTGCAAACTGAATATGGCGCGGAAGTTCGCTTACTGCCGGCACGCTATAATCTAGCTCGCTGGGTAAGCTCAGATGATCCTGTGGCGCTCAAGAAATTCATACAGGAAAATATTCACCGCATGGCAGAGGATGTTGTCGGGGCTTCAGTATTTTTGGCTAGCCACAAATCCGAACTAGATGTTGCTCAGCAGCGCTGGGAATCCATTCAATTCCATGCGCTCAGAGAGCATGCGGGCCTCATCTATCAATCAGATCTCGCCGGATAAATCTAGCTTGGGCTTGATTGCGGCCAATTGCAATCGAACACTGCAACTAACTGAGTATCGCCCTTCCTAAAAGACGCTGTCTTACCATATTGCGTGCAATACGCATTGGCCTTAGGTGTTAGCGATCCAATGGATTCACCATCACTATTCAAAAAGGTGACGTGATTTGAATCTGATGCATCGGTGTAAACCGCCGCGCAAGCACTCAAAAAGAAAATTCCTAAGAGCAAAACGTATTTGAGATGCCTCATTCAAGCCCCCCTTATTTAATAAATACATCAGCCCAGTCATAGCTCAAGCCTCTTCACTAAGCCTGCAGCGAGTTTGCTAGCAAATGGGCGATAGATCAAAATGCAAATAATCGCGACTGGATAGGCCACCGACCAAACCTCCAACCAAACCCATAAGAAATCTGACGCAAAGCCCACTCGTACTAAAGTCGTGACCAATGTAATGCTCAATGACATGAGTCCGCCCATGATGGCGGCAAAAATCAGATTGGGAATATTCAGCATGATCTAATCATAGCGCCTAGACTGCTTAACTGTTATTCTGATCTGTGATCACTATTCCGCGCCCTACATAGGGGAGTCTGCTGAGCAAGCTCAGAGGTTCATCATTCCAAGACTCTAGGAAAAAATATGGCTGTTGGCCAAAATCAAAGAAATAGAAAAAACGATCCCATGGTTAGTAAAACCGGCAAAGCTAAATTGGGCCCACTTACCGTTGCTCAACTCAACAAATTACTTGAATCCAGCACCAAACCTAAAGAAAAGGCAAAGATTCAGAGGGCTCTCAATAAGCGCCCTCCAGCGCCAGCGGCCATCGCTGAGCCTGTCGCAGCCTAAGTACTAAGCCCCGAAATTACCGGGGCTTTTTCTTATGTAATATGCTCTCATCATGAAAGCATCCCCTCAAATTCACTCTATATACATCGCCCCTCAAGCGGGCGAATCGATGGTGCAGATTGCACAAGCCAACATCGTTGCTGGCGAAGGAATTGTGGGTGATCGTTATGCACTAGGTATAGGTGCATTCTCCAAAACTAAACTCAAGATACGCCACATCTCTCTCATTGCCCTAAAGGGTATAGAGGATGCTATGCATCAATTAATGGATAAGCAGCAAACGCCCTTTGGCGAAGGCGATACTCGCAGAAATGTCATCATCAGCGGCATTTCTGCGGATGAACTCAATGATCTGGTTGGAAAGATTTTCTATTTGGGTGGCCTTGCATTTAAAGGCACTGAGTTGTGTGAACCATGCCAACGACCAGCCAACTTGCTGAAAAGACCAGACTTTATGAGTGCATTTAAAGATAGAGGCGGCCTCAGAGCCGAGGCGCTAGAGTCTGGACAACTTGCCCCCAGAGACCTTCTTCAATTTTCAGGGCCTGGAGAAAAGTAATTCAATTTAATATTGCAGTATGTCCATAACCAAACTATGCCTCATTCGCCATGGCGAAACTTCCTGGAATGCCGACAGGCGCTTGCAAGGGCATACCGATATTCCCCTTAATGCCACTGGCATATTGCAGGCCCGCCAAATGGCGCAAGCACTTAAAGATATCAAACTCACATTTGATGTCTTGTACACCAGCGATCTCAAGAGGGCGGCTGACACCGCAAATGCTGTAGTTGAATTGTTTGGGGTGGATGTGCAAGTCGATAGCGCTTTGCGAGAGCGTCATTTTGGCGCACTTCAAGGGCTTTCAATTAGCGAGGCTCCCCTGCAGGAACCCGGCATTTGGCAGGCTCATATTGCCCGTGACTTAGAGCATGATCTTGGTGGCGGCGAAAGTATTCAGCAATTTGCATTGCGCGTACAAAATGCGCTAGATAAAATTCAAGCACGGCATACTGGTAAAACCATTTTGCTTGTTAGTCATGGCGGCACGCTCGACATGATGTATCGCATTGCCAGTAAGCAAGTCCTCAGCGCCGATAGAGTAGCCTCAGTACCCAATGCATCGCTCAACTGGCTTACTCATAGTCAAGGTAGTGGATGGACAGTGGGGCAATGGGCTGACACCCGACATCTTCAGGGTCCTACTCTAGAAAACGTTGACCTCTAAACAAAAAAGTAACCCGCAGGTGACTTTTAACTTTTCAGAAAGAGTTTACTTTCTGATGTGTGCGTGACGAGCAGCATCTTGTGACATGCCCTCACTTTTTGGCTTGCCTTCAAGCGCTTCTTTTTCAGCAGTAATTTCTTTGCGGCGCTCTTTGCAAGAACCAGCAATTTCTTGCAATGCTTTACGGGCTCTTGCAGCAGAAGCTTTAATACCTTTTCCGTGAAACTTTTCATTCTCTGATTGGTACGCTTCAAAAGCGGCAATTAACTTGTCATGATGGGACATATTTTTCCTTACGAATAATTGAAATAATCTGCTTAAGGTGCACTTTAACCCAATATATGAAAATCACTTCAATTTATTGCGTCCAGCGATTAATAATCGCCTTTAACTTTTCCGGGCCTAGCTCGGAAAGGTATAAATTAAAGTCATCGCGTAATTTTGAAACTTTTTTTAAGGCAAATCCCAGATTGTCAAACCCGACCACCTGGTAACTACTGCTAACCGGGAGATTTAAAGATTTTTGATAATTCACCAGCATGACGTTGTCCACAAATACCAAGTCCACATTGCCATTTTGCAATGCAATTAGTGCTTCTGCCGGCGATGGGTGTAGCTTTACTTGGTCTACCGAATAATAGCCTTTTGGTTGCAATACCGTTTTTACATAGTCATCAAATACGCTGCCAATTGGATAGGCAATAGTGTATTTTTTAACTGGGACAAATCGGTAATTTTGATATGTCGATTTTTTAAGCGAATCAATTGCCAAGTACTGGTGAAATAGGGATTAGAAAAATCCATTATCTCTTTGCGTTTATCGGCAATAGAGATCCCGGAGAATGCAACGTCAGCTTGGCCACTAGTCAACGCGCCCAACATGCCGAGCCAATCATAGGCAGTCATTTTGAATGTGCAGCCCCGTGACTTACAGTAGCCCTCAAATATCTCCAAGTCTATGCGGTATATTTACCATCCTTTTCAAATAGCATGGGGGGGGTATTGTTTGAGATACGGCAACCTTAATTACATTAGATTGCTCCTCTTTGGAGCGGGCACCAAGAATAAGTAGGGTTGCTAACAATATCTAAATTAGTCGGGCTAGCTTCATGATGTATTCAGAATTAAATTAGATGAACGATCTTATCAAGATTTGAATGTAAAAAACCACCCGAAGGTGGTTTGGCAGAAATGATCGAAAATAATTAATTGACCTTCTTAATTTCTTTAATACTATTTCCATCATCTAATAAAACAATTTTAGGAACATGCTTTGCAACTTCATCGTTGCTCACCTGTCCATAGGTGCAAATAATCAGATGGTCGCCAACATGCGCCTTACGTGCTGCGGCACCATTCAGAGAAATAACCCCTGAGCCACGCTTTGCCTTAATGATGTAAGTGGAGAAACGTTCGCCATTGTTGATATTGTAGAGCTCGATTTTTTCAAACTCGCGCATATCAGCGGTATCGAGCAAATCTTCATCGATTCCACAAGAGCCTTCGTAATGCAAATCCGCCTCCGTAACGGTTGCCCTGTGAATTTTTCCCAACAACATAATGCGATTCATACGATTTCCTCAAAAATTAACAGCGAGCTTCTTTAAGTATTTATTAAAGCTATCTGGCTATTTTCTCAAATTTTTTTGAAGTAAGGCCACAAAAAACCCCGCTTACACGGGGCCTTCTGTGCTTCTATTATCTACTAATTACTTGGCGCGGCTTTTTGCTGCCTTAGGAGCTTGGCCAAATTGACCCTGTGCAGCCTTCATTGCTGTTTCTACACTTTTCTCAAAGTTTGCAAAGGCATCTTGAGTTGTTGAACGCACTTGGTCAAAGTTTTGCATTGCCGTATTGAATGCGGATGTAAAGGCACTTACATATGCTTCTGAGCCAGCGGGTGCTTTTGAAGTGGCGGCAGCTACAAAGCTCTTCAAATCATCTTGTGATTGATCAATAGCGGCTTCTACAGCCTCAACTAATTCTTGGTTACCGCGACGTAGCACTGCAGCAACTTTTTTCTGATACGCGGCTACCTCAGCAACAGCTTCTTGCACTTCTGGGCTTTGCAGAAGGTCTAGTGCGGCTTTGGCATCTTTGCCCTTCAACAGCTCAGCAGCCTTGGCTTGCGCGTTTGCTACGGCCTGTTGTGCAGCCTGGTAATTGATCTCTGCCAATTCTTGAGCATTTTCAAGAGCTGTTTGACCCAATGCACGGGCGCTTTCTACGGATTTGGCTTGATTTTCTGCAAATTGATTTTTGAACATGAGATTTCCTTTAAAGGGTTATTTTGTTGCACTGCACCATATTAATAGCTTATTTTGGGCTTAGCAAGCAAATATTGCTGCAAAGCAACATATAATGTTGTCAATTCAGGTGGTTTATTACAAAAACAGCATTCAGCCTCATTTAACAGGTGTTTTGCTCAGTTCAGAAATTCTTAGTTATGTGCCGCAGATTCATTGTTCTTTTGCTTCTCTTCATGCCATTTGCGGCCTCCCGCGCTGAAAGCATCTCCGATTGGTTTCAGACCACAACAACGCATCTTGAGTCCGTCTGGGATAAAGGCGGTAACGAGCTTTACATCCCCCTCTATACCTATCACATGCCTTATGCGTATTCTCAAGAAAAAATCAATGAATACACCTCATACCCCATGGGCATTGGATTCGGCAAGGGATTAATGAATGAGAGCGGCAATTGGGAGGGCATTTATGGAATGACCTTCAAAGACTCGCACGGAATCTATGAGTACATGGTGGGCTATGGATGGATTCCCATGTGGAACATTGGCAATAGCACCGACTGGAAGTATGGCGTTGGAGCTACTGTCTTCATCATGTCTCGCCAAGACATCATGCACTACATCCCCTTCCCCGGAGTGCTACCCATTGCCTCAATCAGCTACAAAGATCTTAGCATTCAGACTGCCTATGTGCCTGGCGGACAAAACGTCGGAAATGTCTTGTTCACCTGGGCCAAATACAATTTGCCTTAACCTTAAGTCAGGCGGGATTATTTTTTAGATAGTCCATCACCCAAGCTGGGTCACTATCGCTCGGAAATATTGGGTAGTGCACAGCTTCAATCACGCCATCATTCACAATCAAAGTGATGCGCTTTAATAAAGTCATTCCAGCAGCAACAAAAGTTGGCAAGCGCAAAGCTTGCTGAAGCTGATAATCCACATCACTTAACACCGGAAACGGTAAGTGCAGTCGATCCGCCATTTCTTTTTGGTATTCGGTAGACTGCACACTCAGGCCTACAACATCAGCACCCAAAGCGCGCAACTCTTGATAGTGATCTCTAAAGGAGCAACTTTGTGGCGTGCATCCTCTGGCTCCAGGTATTTGATCCCAACCTTCCGGCAGCGGAACATTGGGTTGACCCGTCATTGGATAACAGTAAATCACCAGACGACCTTTGCTCTCGCCAAGATTAAATTGACCAGCATTAGTCGCGCCCAATGAGATGGCAGGTAAGCGCATACCGACTAAGTGAGCGGCGGCCCCATCATCTTGAGGAATCGGCAGATCAGTAGGCAATTGATTGAAATTTATCATAGATTGAATCTTAGCCCAAGAATAACTAGCCTACCTACATGGTTTTGTAGAGGCTGACTTCTTGAGTGACGCCAGCTCAGCCATTGATTCAAACTGTCGTCGCAAGACATTTTTGATAAAAAACTCGATTACCGCTGATGGCACAAGAGAATTTGGCTCAACCTGTGCATCGCATTTAAATGTAGTGAAATCTTTTTCGGGTAAGAGCCGCCAACTTCCCTTGTAATACTTGGCGCCCCCACTTATCCGCTCAAAAAGCAACGCTTTGTTAGGAAACTCGATGTACTCCAACTCAGAGCGCATCTCAAATGGGATAAATAAAATTCTATCTTCAAGCAAACGGGTAACCTTCACTTTGTTGCCCGATCTAGAGAGCACTTTTGAATCTACAACTCCAGGCAAACTTTTAATGCCCTCATAGTCAGCGATAAATGCAAAAGCTTCGCACACGTTAATCGGCACCTCATAGCTTGCATTTACCTGAAAGCAATCTCCCGCCCTAGTGACGGCAACCTTTAAGTCATAAGGATTGGGCGGCTCTTGCGCAAAGGCAATGCCAAACGCCGCAATCAGAAAAAAGTAGAGGAGTCGCCTCATGCTCAGGCAATTCGACAAATACGCTAGTGAGGTTTGAGGTCCTTGCAATGATTTGCCCGCCAGCCCAAGGATGGCATATGGGTCTGTCAAATTCCAGATCAACTGATCTAATAATCGATTTATTAGATTAATAAGTTCATATTTATTCATTGGACGGATCATCTAACCAGGAATAAGATGATCCTATCGCAACACACAATGAAGAGAGTCAATAATGAAAATCCAAAATAGATTGGCCGGAATTGCAGAGGGCTTGTACTTCCTCAACCATCAACATGAGCAGGACTTGCTAAAAATCTTGCGATCGGAATTCGCCAAAGGGAGCGGGAGATGAATATTCTTATCGCATTCATGGCGGGAGAATAAAAACCATCAAACACACAGACCGTTTATAGCTTTATCAGTTAGTCTGAATAAGTCGGGTTAACCAACCAAAAATGATTTACCCATAAGGAGATCTAAATGACATCAAAAGGAATGTGCCCAGTTGCTCACGGGGCCAATACCGAATCAAGCAGCACCCCTATGGCATGGTGGCCAAAATCACTGAACCTAGATATTCTTCATCAGCAAGATACAAAGACAAACCCAATGGGCCCGTCATTCAACTATCGAGATGAATTGAAAAAGCTCGATGTGAGTGCACTTAAGCACGACATGAAAGATCTGCTACTCAATAGTCAAGATTGGTGGCCGGCAGACTGGGGTCACTACGGCGGCCTGATGATTCGTATGGCCTGGCACTCTGCTGGAAGCTATCGCATTGCCGATGGTCGCGGTGGGGCTGGAACGGGTAATCAACGATTCGCCCCATTGAACTCTTGGCCAGATAACACCAATCTGGATAAGGCGCGTCGCCTCCTGTGGCCCATCAAAAAGAAATACGGCAACAAAGTAAGCTGGGCCGATCTGATGATCCTGGCTGGCACTATTGCCTACGAATCTATGGGGCTCAAAACGTTCGGCTTCTCATTTGGCCGCGAAGATATTTGGCATCCAGAAAAAGATATCTATTGGGGCTCAGAAAAAGAATGGCTCCAAAAAAGCGGTGGCGAAGGAAGTCGCTACTCTGGCGAACGAGACTTGGCTAATCCACTTGCCGCTGTCATGATGGGTTTGATCTATGTAAATCCAGAGGGTGTAGATGGCAATCCAGATCCCTTGAAAACTGCACAAGATATTCGGGTAACTTTTGCTCGCATGGCCATGAACGATGAAGAGACTGTTGCCCTAACTGCAGGCGGCCATACCGTTGGCAAAGCGCACGGCAATGGCAATGCAGCCAATCTTGGACCAGCGCCAGAGGGAGCTCCGATTGATGAGCAGGGTCTTGGCTGGATGAATCACAAGACTCGTGACATTGGCAGAGACACGGTGACCAGTGGAATTGAGGGCGCCTGGACAACACATCCAACGCAGTGGGATAACGGTTACTTTCATTTATTGCTCAATTACGAATGGAAGCTGACTAAGAGCCCGGCTGGTGCCTGGCAATATGAGCCCATCGACATTAAAGAAGAAGATAAGCCTGTCGATGTTGAAGATGCCTCTATTCGCTGCATGCCAATGATGACCGATGCGGACATGGCAATGAAGATGGATCCTGAATATCGCAAGATCTCAGAAATGTTCCACAAGGATCAAGCCTATTTTTCTGAAACGTTTGCTAGAGCTTGGTTTAAGTTAACCCATCGAGATATGGGGCCTAAAGCAAGATACTTCGGACCAGATGTTCCTAAGGAAGATTTGATCTGGCAGGATCCGGTGCCGACAGGCCCAAATGATTATGGCATTGAAGCCGTCAAGACAAAGATCAAAGCCAGCGGCTTATCCATCAGCGATCTCATAAGCACTGCTTGGGATAGCGCTCGCACTTATCGTGGCTCAGATAAACGTGGGGGTGCTAATGGTGCGCGCATTCGTTTGGCACCTCAGAAAGACTGGGCAGGCAATGAACCAGAGCGTTTGGCAACAGTCTTGTCGGTCTACGAAAAAATCTCAAAGGAATCTGGCATCAGCATTGCTGACACCATCGTACTTGGTGGCAACATTGGCATTGAGCAGGCCGCCAAAGCTGGAGGATTTGATATCAAGGCGCCATTTACCCCAGGCCGCGGTGACGCTACTCAAGAAATGACAGATATAGAGTCATTTGAAGTTCTTGAGCCACTAGCAGACGGCTATCGCAATTGGCTGAAAGAAAACTATGTTGTCACTCCAGAAGAATTGCTCTTAGACCGCACACAGTTGATGGGGCTCACCGCTCAAGAGATGACCGCGCTGGTAGGCGGCATGCGCGTACTGGGCACCAACCATGGTGGAACGAAACATGGTGTATTCACAGAAAGAGAGGGGGTATTAAGCAATGACTTCTTCGTCAATTTAACTGATATGAATTACCAATGGAAACCTACCGGCCGAAATAGCTATGCCATTGTTGAGCGCAATACAGGTGACACTAAATGGACCGCTACTCGAGTTGATCTAGTATTTGGCTCTAACTCTATCTTGCGCGCCTACGCAGAGGTGTATGCACAAGATGACAACAAGGAAAAGTTTGTGAATGATTTTGTTGCTGCCTGGATTAAGGTCATGAACGCAGATCTCTTATAATTTATACGGCAGTAACTTTCAGCAATAAGGGGGGCTTTGCCTCCCTTATTTTTTAGTGCTGAAGTAAGGGCCTAACATCTTGATTGAAGTTAATGTGAAAAGGCTAACAACACCTCAATACCACCCTGATGTCTCGATAAATCTGCAAACCTGCTGTCAACACTAGGGAAAGGGAAAGCGGTATCACCGATATATACCCGACCGTCTTAAAGCTAATCGCCCCAACTATTCCGCCAATTAAAAACATTCCGAAAATAAATGAATGCGTTTTTAATTTTTCTCTATTTGCTTTGACATATCCACCTTCATCGGCTTGAGAAGACTTATTCCAATAAATTAACTTCCCCACCTCTATTCCAATATCGGTAATGACACCCGTCATATGGGTTGTTCTAATTTTCGATTTAGAAGCTTTTGTGACAATGGCATTTTGTAAGCCCATCACAAAACATAAAAGAAGGGCGATTGCTGGAACAGTTAAGGGTAGATATAAATTGAGGTTGGCGCCCACCAAGCCAAAGATCAATAGCAAAGCAGCCTCAAGAAATAATGGTAATGCAAACTCACTATGAATTTTTCTTCTATGACCCCAATTAACAATGATGGCTGTTGTAGCTGCGCCAAATAGAAAGGATAGCAAAAGCGAGATGCCGCCCAAAACTGAAATGAAGTCATTAAGCGCTAGATCGTCACCAATTGCAGAGATGATGCCGCTCATATGAGATGTATATCGAGAAATAGCCAAGAAACCACCAGGATTTACAGCGCCCGCCACAAACGCCATATAAGCGCCCAATTGAATATTGGTTTTGTGGGATCTCTGTGCACCTGTTAAGCGCTGAATACACTCAATTGGCATTAAGCCTTCATTTTACGACCCTAAACTTAACAAGCCCTAAATAACTTCCAAAACTTTACTCAACGAGCCGCCTTCATAGTCCAGCCTCTCACCAATTTTCTCAAAGGGGTGCCCCAGCCGATTAACCCAAAACACATCAAAACCAAACCACTTTGCTGCTAGCGCATCCCAAGCGTTGCTCGATACAAAAAGAAGTTCGTAGGCTTGAGGGGCGGTCTTAAATAAGCGCACATCCTCGACGGTGACCACTTGATCCAAGTAAGCGGTGAGGCCATCACTCTCAACTACTGTCGCCAACATCTCTCTGCTGCCATTAGACAAAATTGCTGTAGCAATACCTTTATTTTTTATTGTCTTAAGAACGTGCGGGCTATCTTCAAAACCAGTGGGCTTGGCATGCTGATCCATCAACCGCTTCTCGTGGTCAGGGCTGAGATTTAAGTTCATGCGCTTACATACGTAACGCAACGAGCGAACTGTTAATTCCCAAAACGGAAGGTAGTACCTGCTCCCACCAGGATTAGGATCGCTCATGGTGACTAAGCGGGTGTACTCGATTTGGCGATCACGCCACATTAAGGCGAAGGCTGGACCATTGCCAGGAAATAAATCTTCTACCAACTTTCCCATGAAATACACATCAAATAATGTTCCGTAAGCATCAAAAGCGATAAGCTTATACATGCAGCCCTTGTGATCAGCCCGTATTTGTATTGTCGTTTAAAACAATATTATGGCTAAGCGTAACGATTGCGTCACGTCAGCTCCATTGATCGTTAATCAATTTATAGCAGGTCTTCACTAATACCAAAACCACCCGAAGGTGGTTTTGGTATTTCTTAGTGACTCTGGTCAGAATCGACCATGCCTTAGATGCCTAATCCTACTTGATCAAGCCACATGCAATTCTTGGGCCAGAATTTCCAGCGGGCTGAGATTTATAGTCATCTGGATCACGATGAACAACTACGGATCTTCCCAGTATTCCAACTGGTCCATTATTAACAGCAAATCCACTTAACTTTGCAGAATAGACAGCATTACCATTCGCATCTGATTTGATGTTTGGCATATCGCCAGCATGATTTGAGCCACTTTCTGGCATACCGTGTGATTTTGTATTTGGGTTGAAATGACCGCCTGCACTAGCTGCATCAGGCGCGGAGCAATCTCCCTTTTCATGCACGTGAAATCCTTGTTCAGCATTTGGCTTCAAACCAGAAAAGCTTCCAGCAACCAATACATCATGCCCTTGCCATACAAAATTAACAGTTCCCCTGGCATTCGATCCCGAGCGTGAGTCTAAGGTGGCCGATGCTTTTTGACCAGTGCCATGCTCCATTGACTGACAGGCAACCAAAGACAAAATGGATGCAGCGCCAAGCAATAGAGATATTTTTAAATCATTATTTGTCTCCAGTGTTTATGAAAGATCAGAATAGATCTTTTATGGACAGTCTTCAATGAAAAATAGAGACCACTCTCTATGTAGTCTTATTAACCAACCCAAACAACTCTGTAGCATATGAAAAAACCGCCCAAAGGTGGTTTTAGTGCTTCTTGGTGGCCCAGGGCGGAATCGACTGGGCTGAGGATGCTTAACCAAGTTGTTTTGTTAACAACACCAGCTTAAGACCGCTGACCTTAGGATTTCCAACGCCAGCATTTGCTGGATAGTCTGAGCTTACTTCCGTGGGCTCGTAGCCCCTACGCAAATAAAAATCAAATAGCTCTCTACGCTCTGAAATAACAAATAAATTAACTTCTGAAGACGCATATTTATTCTCGGCATACTCTTCTGCGAGCTGAAGCATTTCCTTACCTAAACCAAGATTTTGATAAGAGGGCTTAACTGTCAGCATGGCGATATAAGTTGCCCCACCCTCTTCATTGACATTCACACAAGCCACAATCTCAGTCTTACTTAAGCCAAGCAACACTGTCGAGCCCTCCCTCTCAAGGAGTTCGGTAAGTTGTTGGGAGTTAACTCTTTCGCCCTCTATAAGCTCTGACTCATGAGTCCAGCCGGCTTCATTGCCGTTAGGGCGATATGATTTATTAATCAGGCCGACTAGCTCTGAAACATCCCTAGCTGTAGCGATGCGGTATTCGTCAATATTCATAACGATAGTTTCACACGGGGCAATAAAAAACCACCCGAAGGTGGTTTTGGTGTTTCTTGGTGGCCCGGGGCGGAATCGAACCACCGACACAAGGATTTTCAATCCTCTGCTCTACCGACTGAGCTACCAGGCCAAGAGTAAGAATTATAAATGAAACTCCATTCCAGCCTGAAAAATGGGTCAACCATCAATAAGCCCCGGGTAAAGGCTGTAAATCTGTGGCAAAAAGCTCTTGCCCTAGCCCTGACTAGAGGGATCTACAGTTTTAGCTCTAGCAGCATGTAATTTTCTATAGCTATCAATCAAGCGATGATGCCTATCGAGGCCCTCTAGTTTCATGCTGGTTGGAGTCAATCCATAGAAGCGGATACTTCCCTCGACCGAGCCCATGACAGCATCCATTCTCTCGGCGCCAAACATTCGACGGAAGTTGACTAAGTAGTCATCTAGCTCCAAGTCATCGTCTAGCAAAACCTCTAGCGCCGCATTTAAAGCCTGGTAAAACAATTTACGTTCGACTGTGTTGTCGTTGTATTGAATAAAGGCGCCGACAAGCTCATGCGCCTCTTCAAATTGCTTGAGGGCAAGATGAATCAATAACTTCAACTCCAAAACTGTTAACTGCCCCCAAGGCGTGTTCTCATCAAATTCAATACCAATTAATGTAGCAATATCCCCGTACTCATCTAGCTCATTATTTTCTAAACGCTCAAGCAGTGCACTTAGGCTTGCATCATCTAAGTTCGATAAATTCAAAATATCAGAACGGAATAACAGCGATTTATTGGTGTTATCCCAAATCAAATCTTCGACTGGATAAATCTCAGAATAGCTTGGCACTAAGATTCGGCAGGCAATCGCGCCTAACTGGTCATACACCGCAACGTATGACTCCTTGCCCAATGATTTAAGAATTCCGAATAAGGTGGCGGCTTCTTGAGCATTTGAGTTTTCGCCTTTTCCAGAAAAATCCCAATTAACAAAATCGTAATCTGATTTTGCGCTGAAAAATCGCCACGACACAATACCGCTTGAATCGATAAAGTGTTCAACAAAATTATTTGGCTCGGTAACCGCTTCACTAGCAAAAGTGGGCGGGGGTAAATCATTCAAGCCATCCAAGCTTCGACCTTGCAATAGCTCCGTTAAACTTCGCTCTAAAGCAACCTCTAGGCTTGGATGGGCGCCAAAGGATGCAAATACTCCACCTGTTCGTGGGTTCATCAAGGTAACGCACATGACCGGGTAGACGCCGCCTAATGATGCGTCTTTGACCAACACTGGAAAGCCTTGATCCTCAAGACTCTGAATGCCCTCCAGAATGCCAGGGTATCTGGCAAGTACTTCTTGCGGCACATCTGGTAAAGCAATTTCACCTTCAATAATTTCTCGCTTCACCGCCCGCTCGAAAATCTCTGATAGGCATTGGACCTGAGCCTCAGCCAATGTGTTGCCAGCGCTCATGCCGTTACTGACATAGAGATTTTCAATGAGGTTTGATGGAAAATAAACCGTCTCCCCATCAGACTGGCGAACATATGGCAAGGAACAAATCCCGCGCTCTACATTGCCGGAATTAGTATCGATTAAATGTGAGCCATGCAGTTCACCATCAGAATTAAAAATTTTTAGGCAATACTCATCAAGCATTTCTGCGGGGATTGAATCTTTTGGCCCCGGCTTAAACCAGCGCTCATTCGGATAATGAACAAATGTACTATTTACAATATCTTCACCCCAGAATGCCCCGGCGTAAAAGTGATTATTGCTGAGTCGCTCGATATACTCACCCAGCGCTGAGGCCAGAGCACTTTCCTTTGTAGAACCTTTACCATTTGTAAAACACATTGGCGAATGCGCATCGCGAATATGCAAAGACCACACATTGGGAATCAGGTTGCGCCATGAAGCGATTTCAATCTTAATTCCTAGATTGATCAACACGCTGGACATATTGGCAATGGTTTGCTCTAGCGGTAAATCCTTTCCCGCAATATAGGTGCTCGCATCGGAGGCTGACTTCAGCGCCAACAAAGTCTGCGCATCCGCATCTAAGTTCTTGACCTCCTCGATAACAAACTCGGGGCCTGCTTGAACAACTTTTTTTACCGTGCAACGCTCAATCGAACGCAATATACCCTGGCGATCATTTGCGGGGATATCTTCTGGCAATTCAATCTGAATTTTGAAAATCTGTTGGTAACGATTTTCTGGATCAACAATATTATTTTGCGAAAGCCGAATGTTCTCAGTTGAAATATTGCGCGTATCGCAATACAACTTCACAAAATAGGCGGCACATAAAGCTGATGAAGCCAAAAAGTAATCAAAAGGTCCAGGAGCTGACCCATCCCCCTTATACCGAATGGGCTGATCAGCAATCACCGTGAAGTCGTCGAACTTGGCCTCAAGACGCAACTTATCGAGAAAGTTAACCTTTATTTCCATAGGAGTAATTCCGAAATGATATGGGCATTATTATCCGTCGCATCGGCGATGCTGTGTGCCGCATCAATGGCCTCAAAGAATCGCTGCCAAGACTGATGGCGGGTGTTTTACTGCTCAGCCTTATTGCGCGACGTATCGATTCCCAAAGCTTTTAACTTACGATAAAGGTGGGTTCGCTCGAGACCCGTGTATTCAGAAATCTTGGTCATGCTACCGCCCATAATGATCATTTGGTGTTCAAAGTAGGCTTTTTCGAATAAATCTCTAGCCTCTCGCAGCGGCAAATCAAAATAGGTTTTTGCTATCCCGCTAATATATTCGCCATCCTGGGCTTGGGGCGCCTGTTCGCTGACCACTGCCTTAGGGCTTGGGCTTGATGTAGATGCTGACGCAGCCCTCTCTTCATCTGGCTCCACATACCTGGGGGAACTCTCCAGCGCTTTATTAACTGTCTTTAGTAACTTTTGAAGCGCAATCGGCTTTTCTAAAAAGTTCAGCGCGCCAATACGCGTAGCTTCAACCGCAGTATCAATCGTGGCATGTCCAGACATCATGACTACCGGCATTGTGAGCTGTCCAGTCTTGGACCACTCCTTTAAAAGGGTAATACCGTCAACGTCTGGCATCCAGATATCAAGCAAAACAAGATCTGGGCGCATTTGCTCACGGATTGTGCGTGCCTGCATGGCGCTCTCTGCCGCATAAACGGTGTGACCTTCATCCGTCAGAATCTCATTGAGAAGCTCTCGAATTCCCATCTCATCGTCGACCACCAAAATACTTGCCATTCTTATGCTGCCTCTTTTGCCAGATTCATAAACAAAATTGATACTTGTGCGCCGATCACTTCATCTCCCTGCATGCGGTTCCGGACTTCAATCTTGGCCCCATGATCATCAACGATTTTCTTCACTACCGCCAGACCCAATCCGGTGCCCTTACTCTTTGTTGTTACATACGGCTCAAATGCTCTTGCTAATATCTTAGCTGGAAATCCTGAACCGCTATCACTTATTGTTAATCGCACCGCATTCTGTGGCACGCCATTGACTTCACCATAAGACACCAATTCTGTTTTTACTTCAACTGGCTCAGCCTGATGCTTGCCCTCAAGAGTGGCATCTTGTGCATTTTGCAAAAGATTATGAATAATCTGTCTGAGCTGCGTAGCGTCACCCATAATATTTGGGCAATGGGAATCAAGCTGGGTTCTTAACGGGCTTCCTTCATACAAGCCCAAGATCTCTTTGGTCAAAATGTTAATGGAGACTGGTTTCAGTTGTGGGCTTGGCGTCTTCGCGAAATCCCTAAAATCATTCACCATTTCTTTCATGGCTTGCACTTGCGCAATGATGGTTTCCGTACTGCGATTCATCATCTCTTCCTGCTCAGGGCTCAACTTACCAGCCAACTTATGCTGCAATCTCTCTGCTGAGAGCTGTATAGGGGTTAGTGGGTTCTTGATCTCGTGCGCAAGGCGCCGCGCCACTTCACTCCAGGCAATGGAGCGCTGTGCGCTCACTACATCGGTAATGTCATCAAAGACCACCATTCGTAAATCTGCAGTCAATTCGGTTCCGCGAATAAATAATGTGACGCCAGGCTCATTCTCAAACTCATTTGTACTGTGGAGCTGAATTTGTTTTTGCCATACTGGCGCTGGTTTATTTTTTTCTAGGGTCGGCTTTTCACCATCCGTGCCAACCGTTAGCTTAATCGTAGCAAAGCCTTCTTTAATGGCTTGCTCAAACTCAATAAGAGTTGGGCCATCACCTAGAGGACGCCCATCCAGTTGCGTTAAGTCTTGCCCAAAGATACGATCAGCACCTGCATTGCTAGACACTACATTAAAGCTCTTATCAAAGATGCAAACACCGGCAGTTAAATTTCCCAATACCGTCTCTAGAAATGATTTGGATTCTTGTAGAGATGTTCTGGTGTCGGCGAGCTGGCGAGTCATCACATTAAATTGACGCGTGAGCATACCCAACTCATCGCCGGTATCGAGCTCTGGCTTGGGGGACAAATCTCCCTGGGCAACAGCCTGCGTGCCTTTTAAAAGCATTAGCAACGGTCTTGCCAGTTGACGACCCAGAATCAAGGCCAAAGTAACCGCTACAAATAATGCAAAAAATAGCGTTAATGTGAGCGTGCCCACAAACATTTTTCGTAAACCGGTCCTGCCCAATGATTTTTCTTGATAGTCTCTGTAAGCAGACTCAACCGCAACGATGTTCTTAGCCAAGGGGCCAGGAATAAAGCGCACTAGCTGCAGAAAATATTTATCCTCTATGTCTTTACCAGAATCGCCTTTGCTAGAAATATTTTTTTTACGCACAATAGGCACAATCGCCCTTACTCGATAGCCGCGTTGCCCGCCATCCATTTCAATTTGATCTATGAAGGTAACGCCCTTCTTTTTAAATGCTTCTGCGACAATATCGGGACCAGGTGCAGGAAAATATTTTTTAAGTCGTGACTCGCTAGTTAGAATCAAGTTGCGCTGAATATTAAATAGGCTCACCTCTTGAATGCCAAATTGGTTGCGGGTTTTCATCACCATGGCACCAACTTGTTCAGAAGTTGCCCCGGATGGAATCTGCACAATTTGCTCGGCGATGTAATTGCCCTCAGCCAAAATCTCTTCTTGCGCAACGCGCAGGGTAACGCGGCCCAACTCAAGACCAGCGTCTAAGGCTGACTCCACTTTAACGTCAAACCAGGTTTCAATGCTGCGGGATACAAACTGCAGAGATACCCCATACAAAATTAATCCCGGAACAACACCAACCAAAGCAAAAATCATGGCTAGTTTGGCGACTAAGCGCGTACCGAATCGGCCCTTACGCCAACGAATGGCAATCACAATCACCAAAGTCAGAATGACTAAAGTTAAACAAATGCCAATGATTACGTTGGCCGCGTAAAGCCAAATAAAATAGTTATCAAAAAACTCGGTGTTTGATGTTGCAATTGAGAGGAGCACTAAGAGTAAGAGAGCAAAGGCACCAATCACCGCCATCGCTATGGGCAGAGCGCGCCTCTTCCACGCATCCTTCTCAAGCGCATTGGGCCCAATGAAGTCTAAAGATATCTTCATCGTTTAATGACGTTGGGGCCAGTTGGTAGAAATGGAAAGCGTAGCCAATCACTACTGACATTCCAGTCGCGATTATTTAGCGCATTTACCTGGAATGGTTTGGGTAGCTTAGCCAAATCCAGGCTCATTCTTAATGCCGCAGTGTAAGACTTGCTTGGATCAATTTGATTGCCATCAATTACTCGCCAACCACCAATGCTACCCACCGCCTGCAAGGCTTCAAAGATTGTCTTGGCGGAAAAGGTGAAGCCTTCGGAGGCGATACGATATTGCTGTGTCATTGGCTGATAGGACAAGCGCGTTAATCGCTGAGCAAGCGCGGGCTTTTCATCAAACCAGTACCAACGAGAACGGGTTACATCAAATTCAGTCTGAAAATATAAAACCACGCCTTTTTGAACTGCATCTTCTAGACCGGGAGTTAGCTCAATCTGGAAAGTAGCATTTAATAGCCAGTCACCATCCAACCGCTCAAGGTCAGCAGATTTAAGTTTGACTCCCTCTGCGCTTGCTGCTGCTGAAAATAAACTCAGTGCCATCAAAACACAAAGAATGAATTGTTTAATGCCTTGGCTCATGCACCATTTTTCTTAAACAAAGCGTAATAAAAACCGTCATTTAGCTCAGCGGGCAAAATTTGTCCGGGGGCGCCTAATCGTAACGCATCAACATGCTCTGCCGTAAACCAAATTGCCTGCTCTTCGCCCTCCTCCGGAAACACGGAGCAAGTCACATACAAAAGCATGCCACCAACCTTAAGCATCCTCCACGCCTGCTCCAATATGGTGCGCTGCCTGAGCTGAAGGGCTTTAATATCCGCCTCACGACGCAAAAATGGAATGTCTGGATGCCTGGCAACAATGCCAGATGCTGAGCAGGGTGCATCTAATAGAATTTTGTCGAATGGCTTGCCATCCCACCAAGCTGCCTTTGAAGCATCACCGCGCACTACTCGAACAGCGTCAGACTGAAGACGCAACCGATCTAAATTGCCGCCAATTTTTCCAAGGCGCTCGCCATCTAGCTCTAAGGCAGTCATATCGCACTGCGCTAGCTCTAGTAAATGGGCGGTTTTACCTCCAGGTGCCGCACATGCATCCAATATGCGCTCACCCGGTTTTGGGTCAAGCAATACGGCTGCAATTTGCGCGCCCGCATCCTGAACAGACACTGCGCCACTGTAAAAGCCTGGCAAATCCGAAACTGGCACCGGCTCGCGCAAGAGCAAAGCGGAATCTAGTGTGATCCCAGCAACATTCTCAATAGGCTCAGCGGCTATGCCAGCTTGATGCAATAACTCTTGGTATTCTTGGCGTGTATGTTGTTTAGCATTCACCCGCAAAATCAAAGGTGCTCGCTCAGCCTGCTGAATCAGCATGGTCTGCCAAGCTTTGGAATAATTTCGCTTCAGACTAGCACGCCACCAAGGCGGAAAGAACATGGGGATAGGGTCTGGCGGATAAGGCTTTTCACTCTCAGCCTGAACTGCAAGACTCACCTTACGCAACACAGCATTCACTAAACCCTTGGCATACATCGTCGGCTCATATTCACTGCAGGCTTTTACAGCCTGATCAACTATTGTGTGTGCCGCATAACCTTTGCCATCCGTCGTGCCCTGCAAAAACAAAGCGATTGCCACGCTTAACAAATACTCCACCTCCAGCGGTGGCGCCTTTGGAATGAATTGCTGAATGAACTCATGTGACCTCACCCACTTACGCAAAGCATCAAAGGTGAGACTTTGAATAATGGGCCGTTCATGTGCATCCAGCTGATCCAACACTTCTGTAAGTGATCGACCGACCATCACCTCGCCAATTGCTTGCGCAGAAATAGTAATCGCCTCTGATAGCGGAAGACTGCGTGGTGTTTTATGATCGGTCAAATTAATCTTTCTTGAACTGCATTATTTTTTCTTGTATGCGATAACTTTGAAGGCAAGTACTGGCGCTTGTTTTTTTTCCGCCGGGCTTTTGCATTTCTAAGACCTCAACCACACCCTCTCCGCACTGGACATACACAGCATCTCCATCAAAGCCCAAAACTTGTCCTGGAATGGCGTTTTGAAGTGTCGGCATTTTGCTAGGCAAGCAAGAATTCCAAAACTTAAATTGCTCGCCATGAAGATTGCTAGTGGATCCAGGAAATGGATTAAAAGCTCGAATGCGTTGATCAATTTCCATGGCACTTAAATGCCAATCAATCTCTGCCTCGTTCTTTAATATTTTTTCTGCATAGGTAATGCCTGCACTGGGCTGCGGAGTTCTTGCGAGGTCCAGGCCTTTGTCCAAATCATTGAGCGTCTTGACCATGAGCTCCGCACCTAAGACTGCCAAACGATCATGAAGTGATGTACTAGTTTCGTGAGGCGTAATTTCTAGATCGCCCACCAAAACGGTATCACCGGTATCTAAGCCTGAATCCATCTGCATGATGCTCACGCCTGTGGTGGCATCACCACTCTCGATGGCGCGCTGAATCGGCGCCGCACCACGCCATCTTGGCAGCAAGGAGGCATGAATATTAAAGCAGCCATATCTACCATCACTAGAGGCAATATCAAGAATGTCTTGGGGAAGAATTAATCCATAAGCAACAACTACCATCGCATCAAACTCAATATCAGATAAATATTGATAAGTCCGTGCAGCGGCGACCCTCTTTTGTGGATCTGCATGTTCTCGCTTCAGCGTTTCTGGTTGCAAGACAGGAATGTTTTTTTCTTGCGCAAATATTTTTACGGGACTAGCTTGGAGATGCATGCCTCGACCCGCACGACGATCCGGTTGAGTAAGCGCCAAGACAATTTGATGGCCAGCGTCATCTATTGCCTGCATTGCTTGTGCAGCAAACCCTGGAGTGCCAGCAAAAACAATTTTCATTGGGTGCTTAGCGCTCGCCTACTAATTCTTTTGCGCGCTTTTTCATCTTGAGAGAAATGCGGTTGCGCTTCAACATCGAGAGATACTCAACAAATACTTTGCCTTGCAAGTGGTCCATCTCGTGTTGCAAGCAAACCGATAGCAAACCATCCGCCTCTACTTCAAATTCTTTGCCGTTGATATCAAGAGCCTTCACTCGCACGACTGCTGGACGATCTACTTCATCGTAATACTCAGGCACCGAGAGACAGCCTTCACGCCACGATTTTTTTTCTGGGCTTGCCCAAACTAATTCTGGGTTGATGAATACCATTAACTCATCTTGATTGTCTGAAACATCAATCACCACAATTCGCTCATGAATATCCACCTGGGTTGCAGCCAAACCAACGCCGGGGGCTTCGTACATTGTCTCAGCCATATCAGCCACAATTTTTTTGATACGTGCGTCTACCTGCGCCACGGGTTTTGCAACCTTGTGTAGGCGCGGATCTGGATAACAAAGGACGGTTAATAAAGCCATATGGGAATTATCCAACAGAGTAATCAGACTGTCCCGATAGTTCTCTCTCGCCCCATGCTGAAAATTGCTTTATGCACATTCCCAAAAGTCCCCACATCACTCAAATGCACCGGGACACCCCTGGCTACCCATCTCGCCTGCTGGATTTATGCGACCCACCTCATTCACTCTATATATATGGGGATATTAGCCTGTTGAATTTGCCCATGATTGCTATTGTTGGGTCGCGCGCCGCCAGCCCAGAAGGAATCAAAAATGCCCATTATTTTGCGCAAGCCTTATCTGCGGAGGGCTATCTCATTGTTTCTGGCCTTGCCAAAGGGATTGATGGCGCTGCGCATCTGGGTGCTCTTGGATCAAATCAAGACTGCCCAACCCTTGCGGTATGCGGAACAGGGCTGGATATCGTGTATCCAAGAGAGCATCTTCGATTGGCTAAGGCTATTGCTGGAGTTGGGCTCTTGGTATCTGAGCTGGCCCCAGGATTGGGTCCAAAACCCTGGCACTTCCCTCGCCGGAACCGCATCATTGCAGCCCTAGCCCTAGGAATCTTGGTAATTGAGGCTGCTGAGCGCTCTGGCTCGCTGATTACCGCTAGGCTGGGGTGCGAGCTCGGGCGGGAGATTTTTGCGATTCCAGGATCGATTCACCACCCCTTGTCCAGGGGCTGCCACCAACTTCTGCAGCAAGGCGCCAAACTGGTTCAATCCCCGGAAGATATTCTTGAGGAGTTGCCAAAATACCAAAAAACCTCATTTAAAAGGCTTTAAAAGCCTATTTTCACTAAATTTGTCCTTTATAAGACCCCCAAATAGGCCCCAAAAAATGTGGGTTTTGGACTTTTATTAATTTATCGGTTAATAATAAAAAAGAGGGGTGCGGCGGGCTTGCCTAGGATCTGGTTTAAATTGGTCGCCCGTTTTCACCCATTAAAAACATCATTTCAAGCTCAAATTTAGGCAAAACGCGTGGCAACTAAAGCAACTACCAAAAAAAGCAGCTCAAAGACCTCAGCCTTAGATCACCCCAAGGCGCTGATCATTGCGGAAAAACCTTCTGTTGCGAATGACATCGCCAAGGCTTTGGGTGGCTTCACTAAATACGAGGACTATTTCGAGAGCGATGACTTTGTTATCTCTTCTGCGGTTGGCCATCTATTAGAAATCGCCGCCCCCGAAGAGTTTGATGTCAAACGCGGCAAGTGGTCATTTGCGAATCTTCCGGTTGTGCCACCCTATTTTGATTTGCGCCCGATCGCCAAAACTGAATCGCGGCTTAAGGTATTACAAAAGCTCATTAAGCGCAAAGATATTAATGAACTGATTAATGCATGTGACGCGGGTCGCGAAGGTGAGTTGATCTTCCGCTTGATTGCACAGCACGCAAAAGCACCCCAAGCAATCAAGCGACTTTGGTTACAGTCGATGACACCAGCAGCTATTCGTGATGGCTTTGCTTCACTACGAAGCGATAGTGATATGCAGCCGCTAGCAGATGCAGCGCGTTGCCGCTCTGAGGCCGACTGGCTCGTGGGAATTAATGGTACTCGCGCCATGACCGCGTTCAACAGTAAGAGTGGAGGATTTTTTCTAACAACGGTTGGCAGAGTACAAACACCCACACTATCAATTGTGGTGGAACGCGAAGAACTTATTCGTAAATTTATCTCCAAAGATTATTGGGAGGTGAAGGCGGAGTTTATTGCCGCAGCTGGCGTGTATGAAGGCCGTTGGTTTGATCCGAAGTTTAAGAAAGATGCTGCCGCTCCAGATGCGCGTGAAAATCGTCTGTGGAGCGAAGCAGCCGCACAAAGTATTGTTGCGGCCTGTCGCGACAAAAAGGCGAGCGTTAAAGAAGAGGCAAAACCGGCTACTCAGCTAGCGCCACAACTATTTGATTTAACCAGCTTGCAACGCGAGGCCAACGCACGCTTTGGCTTCTCCGCTAAAAATACTTTGGGTTTAGCTCAGGCGCTTTACGAGCGTCACAAGGTGCTTACTTATCCACGTACCGATGCGAAAGCGTTGCCTGAGGATTATCTGGATACTGTGAAGCAGACCATGGAAAACTTGGCTGAACATTCACAAGAATATCGCGCTTTCGCCAAACAAATTTTGCAAGGTGATCCCAAAGATCCAAAAGCTAAAGCTGGATATGGCTGGATCAAACCAAACAAACGCATTTTTGACAACTCAAAAATATCCGATCACTTTGCGATCATTCCGACCTTAGAGTCTCCAAAGACCCTGAGCGAGCCAGAACAAAAACTCTATGACTTGGTTGTACGTCGCTTCTTAGCAGTGTTTTATCCCGCAGCTGAATTCCGCGTCACCACTCGCATCACCGAAGCATCAGGACACCACTTTAAAACCGAAGGTCGAGTACTGGTCACGCCAGGCTGGCTCACGGTATATGGCAGATCCAATCAAGCGGATGATGAGTTGGTAGCCGTACAGGAAGGTGAAACCGTTCAGACTGAAGCAATCGCCGCCATCTCATTAAAAACTAAGCCGCCGGCTCGCTACACCGAGGCAACTTTGTTATCAGCAATGGAAAGTGCCGGCAAGTGGGTAGATGATGATGATATGCGTGAAGCCATGGCAGAAAAAGGTTTAGGCACTCCTGCAACGCGCGCTGCGATTATTGAAGGCCTGCTAGCAGAAAAGTATATGGTTCGCGAAGCGCGTGAACTGATACCCACAGCCAAAGCATTTCAACTAATGACGCTTTTGCGTGGCTTGGATGTTGAAGAATTAACTAGGCCCGATCTCACCGGTAGCTGGGAAAATAAACTTTCCTTGATTGAGCGTGGCGAGATGAATCGCGACACCTTCATGCAAGAAATTGCACAGATGACGCAACGTATTGTCAAGCGCGCAAAAGAATATGACAGTGATACCATCCCTGGTGACTATGCCACGATGACTACACCGTGCCCACACTGTAAAGGCGCGGTTAAAGAAAACTATCGTCGCTTTGCATGTGAGAAGTGTGGCTTTACCATTAGCAAAACTCCGGGTGGGCGTTCATTTGAATATCCAGAAGTAGAAGAATTACTACGCGAGAAAACCATCGGACCCTTGCAAGGATTCCGCAGCAAAATGGGCAGGCCCTTTGCGGCGATTATCAAATTAAGCGAAATTCCTGAAGATGATAAGGATTATCCAAACGCAGGTTTCAAGCTTGAATTTGATTTTGGCAATACTCAAGAAGATGAATCTGAGGCAATCGACTTTACTGGCCGTCAGGCTTTGGGCGTTTGTCCAAAATGTTCTGGCGCGGTGTACGAAGATGGCATGCGCTACTTGTGCGAAAGAAATACCGGCCCAGATAAATCGTGTGATTTCAAAACAGGTAAGGTTGTTTTGCAACAAGAAATTTCTACTGAGCAAGTTCAGAAATTGCTCACGGAAGGCAAAACAGATTTGCTAGCCAATTTCAAATCCAACCGTACTGGTCGCGGCTTTAAGGCTTATCTCGCCTTAGGCGCAGATGGCAAAATTGGTTTTGAGTTTGAAGCAAAAGCGCCTAAAGTGGGTGCTGCTGCTAAAGCGCCAGCGAAGAAACGTGCGGGCGCCAGCGCAGCTACTAAGTCTGCAGCAAAACCTAAGCGGGCCAGCAAAGCAAAGTCATCCCCAAGCACTTGAGCAGTAATGAGTTTGGCCGCTAAAGCTGACCACAGTGCGCCTCTCGACCCCAGGGCTGTTGCCAAAAATATCCCGGGGCGCTGAGTAAGTGCGCCAATAATCGGCAAGCGATCGCCAGCAACGCAACGAACACCTACAAAGCTTCCCGACTTGTGAAGCTGGCTAAGGTCGTCTTCTACGCAATTCAACAAGCCTCTTGCCTGCTGACGATTAAAGTTATCACTTGCATCCCAATCCTGAAGATCAGACTCGCCCTCATCAAAACTAGAGCCCACTATCCATTGGTAATTTCCATCGGCTAATTTCTTGGACGGCAAACAATAGCCATCGCCCGATATAGCAGTACGAGGTAGTTTTGGTGCCCACGAACTATTTTTATCAACAGAAAAAATACTTAGCTGACCGCGTACCGGCCTTAAGGGAAGCCGTATGTTGATGCTTGCAGCTAATGTTTTGGTTTCAAGTGCTGCCGCAATAATCACCTTGCTAGCGGTCATGATGAGCCTATCTTGAGAGTTGATTAACTGCCAGCCGGCATCAACCTTCCCTAGTCGGGTAACAGAAGTATTCCAGCAGCACGTCAGCTTTGGCTGGGGGGCTAATGCATCTTGCGTTGCTTCAAACAAATTTAATGCTGCGCCCCGCGGAAGCCAAATTCCGTCTTGAGAAATTCCACAGGCTTGCATTGCATCATCCGCATAAAGAGCTTGTGCTATATCCTCATCAAGATCGAGTGACCGTAAGTAGCTTGAAACATCATCACGATTAAAGGCCTTGTCTTTCTTGCTTGGCTGAAAGATTCCGTGCTGGTGCCAGACCTTGCTCCAGCGAGCTTCAGCCATCAGAAATGCAATGCGAGTTAGGCGTAATAAACGAGGGGCGCCACGCCCAACATGTGGATGGGCAATAGCGTAAGCGTGACTAGAACATGCTGATGCAGGGTGAGGGGCTGAGTCAACAATACAAACCGCTTGACCACGTTCGAGCAGCTCACTGGCAATACTGGAGCCTGCAATGCCCGCCCCAATCACTACGATGTCATGGTGTTGGGGTGAGGCCATCAAATAGAGATGTTTTTTGAAAAGGCTTCTTAAATTTCTAGGGAATACCTAGGCGTTTAAGCGCTTCTCAATTTTGCTACGAGCTTCGATTAACTCTTTAGGCAAGCGCTCACCTAAATGCTCAAATAATTCTGAATGAAGTTTGAGCTCACTCCTCCAATCATCAGCACCAACAGTAATGGCTTTTTCAAACTTATCTGCTGAGTAGTCGAGACCGTTCCAATGCATATCAGCATGCTCTGGGCAAATACCAAATACAGTTTCCTTGCCTTTAGCTGTGCCTTCAGCACGGCCCAAAATCCAAGAAAGCACGCGCATGTTTTCACCAAAACCAGGCCATACAAACTTGCCGCTCTCATCTTTGCGGAACCAGTTCACACAATAGATCTTTGGCAACACAGCGCCTTCAGCAGCAAGCTTGCTACCAATGTTTAACCAGTGTTGGAAGTAATCACTCATGTTGTAGCCTGCAAATGCAATCATTGCAAAAGGATCGCGACGAACAACGCCAACTTGACCAGTAATAGCAGCAGTAGTTTCAGAGCCCATTGTTGCGGCCATGTAAACACCCTCAACCCAGTCACGCGCTTCGCTTACCAATGGAACCGTGTTTGAGCGACGACCGCCAAACAAGAATGCATCAATCGCTACGCCCTCAGGATTATCCCAATTAGGATCGACTGCAGGGTTGTTAGTAGCAGCTACAGTGAAGCGTGAATTTGGGTGTGCGGCTTTACGACCTGCAGCGCCATCAGCAGGAGTCCAATCCTTGCCTTGCCAGTCAATTAAATGTGCTGGAGGTGTATCAGTTAAACCTTCCCACCAAATATCACCATCATCAGTTAAACCAACGTTAGTGAAGATCACGTCTTGGCTTAATGAGTCAAGACAGTTTGGATTGGTTTGGCGGTTTGTGCCTGGAGCAACACCAAAGTAACCAGACTCTGGGTTAATCGCAAATAAACGTGTCTTACCTGTAACGAGGTCTTTGCGTGGCTTAATCCATGCAATGTCATCACCAACTGTAGTGACCTTCCAACCCTCGAAGCCCTTTGGAGGAATCATCATAGAGAAGTTGGTTTTTCCGCAAGCAGAAGGGAACGCAGCAGCGATATGGTATTTCTTGCCTTCAGGTGAAGTCACGCCCAAGATCAACATGTGCTCAGCTAGCCAACCTTGATCGCGCCCCATATTGGATGCGATACGCAAAGCAAAACATTTTTTACCTAGCAAGGCATTGCCGCCGTAACCAGACCCAAAAGACCAAATCTCGCGAGTTTCTGGGTAGTGAACGATGTACTTGTTTTTATTATTAGGCCAAGCAACGTCTTTTTCGCCTGCGGCCAAAGGCTTGCCAACAGTGTGAATACAAGGAACGAATTCACCAGTGGCGCCAAGTTGATCAATCACTGCTTTACCCATGCGGGTCATCAGGCGCATATTGATAGCAACATAGGGGCTATCAGAAAGCTCAACGCCAATGTGGGCGATTGGGGAACCAATTGGGCCCATTGAGAATGGCACAACATACATTGTTCTACCGCGCATACAACCATCAAACAATGGCTGGAGAGTGGCGCGCATTTCGCTCGGCTCTACCCAGTTATTCGTTGGACCTGCATCTTCTTTTTTTTCAGAGCAAATAAAGGTACGGTCTTCAACACGAGCTACGTCATCTGGATCTGACAATGCTAAGAAAGCGTTTTTGCGCTTAGCTGGGTTGAGGCGCTTGAATACACCTGCGTTTACCAACAACTCACAAAATTCATCGTACTCAGTCTGAGAACCATCACACCAGCGGATCTTATCTGGTTTAGTTAAGGCGGCCACTTCGGCAACCCATTGAATCAGTTTTTGATTTTTTACGTACTCAGGTGCATTGGTATTGATAGTCATGAGAGCCCTATGAAATGTAATATTTTTGATCGCACCATCTTAACATTTTGGGCATATTTTTAGGGCTTGGTCCACCAAGAGCAAACCCTTTACTTGCCTATACAAAATTGACTAAAAATCTTGCCCAAAAGGTCATCGGGGAGCAATTTTCCGGTAATGTGCCCAAGCTGATCTTGTGCTAAACGGAGCTCTTCTGCAAATAACTCCAGCGATACATTGCCATCTGCCGCGAATTGATTTGACGTATCTAAATGTGTGGCAGCCCTATCTAGGCAATCCAAATGCCGTCTACGAGCCAAAATAGCACCCTCTTGGGTGCCGCCCCATCCCACCGACTCTAAGATTTTCTGTTTGAGTCCCTCGATACCGTCGCCCGTCTTCGCTGAAATCAGCAGACACTCGTTCCCATCTTGATTTAATGCGGATTCGCTCAATAAGTCTGATTTATTGCGCACCTCTAAAACGGGGCACTTCGGTGGAAGCGCTTGCAATATTTGGGCCTTCAACGCTGAGGCCTCGGCGTTATTGCTTTTATCCGTAGAGCTTGGATCTTGTAGAAATATAACCAGGTCAGCAGCTCGAATGGCCTCCCAAGATCTTTCAATACCTTTTGCCTCAACCAAATCGCCGGTCTCACGTAAACCAGCGGTATCAATGATGTGCATAGGCACTCCATTAATGGTGATGCTCTCCTTAACTCGATCTCTTGTGGTTCCAGCGATAGGCGTGACAATAGCCACCTCCTCGCCGGCCAGGCGATTCAAAAGGGAGCTTTTTCCAACATTGGGGGCGCCGGCTAAAACTAACTGGATACCGTCACGCAAAATTTTTCCTTGCTTGGCACCCTCGCGAAGCGCATGCAACTTTTTCATCGCCGCACTGAGGCGCTCACGAGCCTGGGCATTCTCTAAGAACTCAATCTCCTCTTCAGGAAAGTCTAGAGTGGATTCAACCAAAATACGTAATTGGGTAATTTCCTCGATCAAACTATTGATGTCGTTTGAAAAGGCCCCTTGCAATGAACGCGCAGCACCTCGAACGGCCGCTTCACTTTGGGCATCAATTAAATCTGCGATAGCCTCTGCTTGGGCTAAATCGATTTTGTTGTTCAGATAAGCGCGTAAGGAAAATTCACCTGGTTCAGCAATTACCAGACCTTGATCTTTTCCCAGCTCAAGACAACGCTTCATGACCAACTCTAAAAGTTGTGGTCCCCCATGGCATTGCAGCTCCAAGACATCTTCACCAGTAAAGGAGGCGGGGGCGGCAAAGTAAATGGCAATGAGTTGATCTATCGACTCGCCTTGCGCATCACGAAGTGTCAATAAGTTTGCCTGACGGGGCGAGAGCGTCTTCTGAAATAAAGCTTCTGACAGCAGTAAGAGCTGAGCTCCGCTTATGCGAATGACGCCAACACCAGCTTTTCCTGGTGCGGTTGCAACCGCAATGATGGGCAACTTTCGAGTCATCATTGCGGGCACTCCATATTCATCTTTGGTCAGCTAAAAAATTTATTTAGCTGGCTTCTTTCCAAACATTTGATTGATCTGCCATTGTTGAGCAATCGACAGCAAGTTATTTACCACCCAGTACAGAACCAAGCCCGCCGGGAAGAAGAAGAACATTACCGAGAATACTAGCGGCATATACATCATCACCTTTGCCTGAATTGGATCTGGCGGTGTTGGGTTGAGTTTGGTTTGCACAAACATAGAAGCTGCCATGACGATTGGCAAAATGTAATATGGGTCCGGAACTGATAGGTCGTGAATCCAACCAATCCATGGTGCATTGCGCATTTCTACTGAAGACAGTAGAACCCAGTACAAAGAAATAAATACCGGGATCTGAATGACCACTGGTAAGCAGCCACCCAAAGGATTAATTTTTTCCTTGCGATACATCTCCATCATCGCTTGGTTTAATTTTTGCGGCTCACCTTTGTATTGCTCTTTCATAGCAAGCAAGCGCGGCTGAACTTCTTTCATGCGTGCCATTGATTTATAGCTAGCTGCAGACAGTGGGAAGAACACCAACTTAATCAAGATAGTCAGCAAGATGATTGACCAACCCCAGTTACCAACATAAGCGTGAATATTTTCTAGCAACCAGAAAATAGGTTTAGCAAGAATGGTGAGGTAGCCGTAGTCTTTCAACAAAGCAAAACCTGGAGCAATCGTTTCTAAAACGCTTTCCTCTTGTGGGCCAACAAACAGCTTTGCTTTTTCAACAACAGCTATTCCTGGCGCAACTACACCCAAAGGAGTTTGCATGCCAATGCGGTAAAGGTTGTTGTCAATTCTTCCCGCATAAATATCGCGCGCTGTCTTATCACCAGGAATCCACGCGCTGGCAAAGTAGTGCTGAACCATGGCGATCCAAGCAGGGTCTCCTGCTGGCACCTGTGTTGGGATAGTGATTTTATTTTTATCAATCGCCGTGAATTCCAGTTTATTGAATTTCTCTTTTTCGGTATAAGCGGCAGGGCCAGTAAAAGTGCTTGCTGAGAATGCGCCACCAAAGGGTCCAATTTTTTGCTCTTGTGAGGCGTCGCGCACGATCTCTGTGTAGAGAACCAATGGTGCTGCATTTGCATTGCTTTGTGTAACGCGATGTCCAACATCAACAACATAACTGCCAGGGCTTAAGATAAAAGTCTTCTCTAATTTTACGCCGTTGCGCTCGCTAGCCAAAACAATAAAAGGCTTTCCGGATTCATCTTTACCAGACTGCACCAACTTAAATGTGCTGGTGTGATTAGGTAAGTCCGCATTGCCCAAAGCGATTAAACCTGAACGCGCAAAATATTTATGGTTTGGCGCGTATTGAAATAGTTCGACCGGATTTTTTTCTGCTGTCAGCTGCTTGGGTAGCTTCGCATCAATAATGTTGGCGCCATTGGCGCTGATTTCTAAAACCAACACATCGTTTTGCAATATAAACTTTTCCGATGTTTCAATTGCACCAGCAACAATGGCTGGCGTTTGATTTGGCGCTGGAATGCTTGGATTCTGAACCGGTGATGGAATGTCCACCTTGCCCGCTTGGGTTTTATCAGCCACAACAGCACTACTTGTAGGGCTTCCACCAAACATCGAGGGCTTTCCTTCGTGCACCTGCCAGTTGTTGTACAACATGAGACCCGACATAGAGAAAACTGCCCAAAGAATTGTTTTTTTAAAGTCCATTTGCATTCACTTAATGATGAGGTGTTGGTTTTACTGCGGGGTCGTAGCCGCCCTGTGACCACGGATTGCAACGCAAGATGCGCCAAACTATTAGCCCAAAGCTTTTCAAAAATCCGTAATTAGTAAAGCAGTCGCATGCGTATTGAGAACAGGAGGGTGAGAACTTACAATGCATACCAATAAAAGGGCTAAGCGCTACTTGATAGAGCCTCACAACTTTAATAGCAAGTTTGTTAAATAGGCGCACGTTAGATAAGCCCTGCGATTTGAGTGCGCAGAACTTCTTTTTCTTTACATCTAAGTCTGCCACGGGTTTCGCGACCAATTGGTTTTTTCAGCTTCACAACAACATCACTGTTGAGGCTTGTGGCTTGAGCGCTTCTGATCAGTTCACGGATCATGCGTTTTAATTGGTTGCGGTCTACCGCACGCTTAGCTAGTTTTTTAGCTACCGCAATGCCTAAGTCTGGTTTTGCGCCCTGATCCGGAGATGCCAAATACAAACCCCAATACAAACTTGTCTTGGGGCGTGTTTTTAGTAACTCAGAAATCCTGGCGCTATTCAACTGCTAAATTAAACGGCTAGACGTTTGCGGCCTTTAGCGCGGCGTGCGTTTAATACTGCGCGTCCACTCTTAGTTTTCATACGAATGCGGAATCCGTGAGTGCGTTTACGACGTGTTACTGAGGGTTGGTATGTTCTTTTCATGATTCATCCTGCAAAACCCCGTATTTTCCTTGTTGCGCAGCAAAAGGTCAACCGCTGCGGAAGAATATATAGGTATTTTTCTCTATTTTGTTTGGGTGTTTTTATTAAGCCATTGATTTAAATGAATTTTTAGCTTTTATACACAAGTTATCCACAGGTTTTCCACGTTTTTCTGGCTTGTGGATAACTTTGTGGGATCGCTACAATGGATCCTCCAAAAATATGAGTAACTTACAGAATCCACCCACATTGAATTCACTTAGCCCACTGGGGTTTTGGGATGGCGCCCTAGGCGCGCTTGCTCGCGAGCTCTCCCCCCAACAATTTAAAACCTGGATCGCTCCGCTAAGCCTGGTTTCTTATGATGAAAGTGAGCAATCACTCATATTGGGGGCTCCAAATAGGTTCAAACTTGATTGGATAAAAAAGACTTTTTCTGACCGCTTCCAAGAGATGGCTGACCAATACTTTGGTCATCCAATCACCTTAAACTTCACACTTAATGTCGAGGGATCGAGCGGCCAAACAATGCCGGCCCACATCCCACAAGCAAAGTCAGAGCCCCAAGAGCCTGTAATTACCGCAGATAGCGCCTCGACAGAAGAGCAGGCTTTTGAAATTGAAGATCATTCCAAGCTAAACCCCAACCTTACTTTTGAGACTTTTGTAACCGGTAAGGCCAATCAATTGGCAAGGGCTGCCTCAATTCAGGTTGCCCACAACCCAGGCACCTCTTATAACCCCATGTTTTTGTATGGCGGTGTTGGTTTGGGTAAAACCCATTTAATCCACGCAATTGGGAACCATCTTTTAAAAGAGAAGCCCAATGCCCGAATTCGATACATCCATGCAGAGCAGTATGTCTCCGACGTGGTCAGGGCATACCAACAAAAGGCTTTTGACCGCTTTAAGCGCTATTACCACTCCTTAGACCTTTTATTAATTGATGATATTCAGTTTTTTAGTGGGAAATCTAGGACGCAAGAGGAGTTTTTCTATGCTTTTGAGGCGCTCCTCAGCAACAAAGCCCAGGTCATCATCACAAGTGATACCTACCCAAAGGAAATGGCTGGGATAGATGATCGCCTCATTTCACGGTTTGACTCGGGCCTAACAGTTGCCATTGAACCCCCTGAACTTGAGATGCGGGTAGCCATTTTGATGAAGAAAGCTTTAAGTGAGGGCATTCCCATGAGTGAGGATGTGGCCTTCTTTGTAGCAAAGCACTTGAGATCCAATGTGCGAGAGCTAGAGGGCGCATTACGGAAGATTTTGGCCTTCGTTCGCTTCCACGGCAAAGAGGTCACTATTGATGTGGCTCGCGTAGCCCTTAAAGACTTACTCTCAATACAAAACCGTCAAATTTCAGTTGAAAACATCCAAAAGGCGGTGGCAGATTTTTACAGCATCAAGGTTGCGGATATGTATTCCAAGAAGCGTCCGGCAAATATTGCTCGACCACGCCAAATCGCGATGTTTATGGCCAAAGAGCTTACCCAGAAAAGCCTTCCGGAGATTGGGGAGTTATTTGGTGGACGAGACCACACCACGGTTTTACATGCTGTTCGAAAGATTGGTGAGGAGCGCTCTCACGATGGTCAACTCAACCACGAAATCCACGTTATCGAGCAAACCCTAAAGTCATAATCTTTAGCCTGTGGATAAGGTTGTGGATAGCTCAATGGATAACTTTGGGGACATCATGTGGATAAATTGTGGAAAGCTCACGCTTCATGCAAAAATAGGGTGTTGATTAAAGGTTATCCAATATTTATGCAGCGTTTATACAAAAGTTTTCCACAGGTTTTTTTGGTTTTAATGGGTTGTTTTATATACGGTTTTTGAGTTATCCACCGAAATAATGAGCCTTACTACTACTACTAATAAGATATATACAAGGATTTAAAAGCAATGCAACTAGTAAACACCTCACGTGACAGTTTGTTAAAACCCCTTCAGGTTGTTAGTGGCATTGTTGAACGTCGACATACCTTACCTATCTTGGCAAATTTATTGTTTAAGAAGCAGAGTGACAAAGTTTCCTTTATATCCACTGATATAGAAATTCAAATTACAACCAATGCCAGTTTTGGTGTTGGTGCTGAAGATGTAACGACCACAGTTGCTGCTAGAAAACTGCTTGATATCTTGCGCGCTCTTCCAGAGGGGCCGGTGTCATTAAATCTTAAGGATAACAAGATGGTTGTTCAGAGTGGTAAGAGCCGCTTCTCTTTGCAAACCTTGTCTGCGACTGAGTTCCCTGTGATGCAAAGTGTTGGTGAGGTAACCGCAAGTTGGAAGATGACTCAAAAGAGTTTTCGTCAACTGGTTAGTCAGGTTCACTTTGCAATGGCTCAGCAAGATATTCGCTACTACCTCAATGGTATGTTGTTGGTTGTTGAGGGCAAGCAGGTGATCGCTGTGGCTACTGATGGTCATCGTTTGGCCTATTCTCAAGTTGAACTAGCTGAGGCTCCAGTGGGGTCCGGGGAAAGGCAGGAAATTATCATTCCTCGTAAAACCATTCTCGAGTGCCAACATCTTCTTGAGGATTCAGATGAGATGCTGGAGATGAGTCTTACATCAAACCAGGTGAAGTTTACTTTTGGCGATATTGAATTGATCTCAAAGTTGGTTGAGGGTAAATTCCCTGATTTCCAGCGAGTAATTCCTAAGGGTCACAAAAATTCATTGGTGGTTGGGCGTGATGTTTTGCAATCTGCTCTACAACGAGCTGCAATTTTGACAACCGATAAATTTAAAGGTGTTCGTTTTTCTTTGTCGCCAAATCGAATTACCGTTCAATCAACAAATGCTGAACAAGAAGAGGCGCAGGAAGAGATTGAGACTGAATATGGTGGTGATGAAGTTGAAATTGGTTTCAACGTAAGCTACCTATTAGATGTTTTATCAAACTTGAAGAATGAAAAAATTCAAATTAGCTTAGGTGACGCCAATAGTAGTGCAGTCGTTACTTTGCCAGGTTCAGAAGACTTCAAGTATGTTGTGATGCCAATGCGTATTTAATTTAGAAAAAAATGACTGAAGAAAAAAAAGTAGTAGAGCAGTACGGTGCATCATCGATCCAGATCTTAGAAGGTCTTGAGGCGGTTCGTAAACGCCCCGGTATGTATATCGGAGATACCTCTGATGGCACAGGTCTGCACCACTTAGTTTTCGAGGTTTTAGATAACTCTATTGACGAGGCATTAGCAGGTTATTGCTCTGAGATTACTGTTGTTATCCAAACCGATAACTCAATTTCAATTGTTGATAACGGTCGTGGCGTTCCAACAGGAATTAAGTACGACGATAAGCATGAGCCAAAAAGAAGTGCGGCTGAAATTGTGATGACCGAGTTACATGCCGGTGGTAAGTTTGACCAAAATAGCTATAAGGTTTCAGGTGGTCTGCATGGAGTTGGTGTTAGTTGTGTTAACGCACTTTCAAAATGGTTGAGGTTGACTATCCGTCGTGATGGTAAAGCTCACCACATGGAGTTTGCGCGTGGTGTGGTTCAGAATCGCAACATTCAAAAAGAAAATGGCGTTGATACATCACCAATTACCATTACTGGTGATACAACTTTAACCGGAACTGAAGTTCACTTTTTAGCAGACGAAGATATTTTTGGAAATGTAGAGTTTCATTATGAAATTCTTGTTAAGCGTATCCGTGAACTTTCTTTCTTAAATAACGGCGTTCACATCAAATTAATTGATCAGCGCTCTGGTCAAGAAGAGGATTTTGCATTCTCTGGTGGTGTTAAAGGTTTTGTTGAATACATTAACCAAACCAAAAATGTTTTACATCCAAACATTTTTTACGCAGAAGGTATTCGCCCATCAGACTTGGGTGGCAACATTACTGCTGAAGTCTCTATGCAGTGGAATGATAGTTTTAGTGAGCAAGTACTTTGTTTTACTAACAACATTCCTCAGCGTGATGGTGGTACTCATTTAACTGGTTTACGTGCCGCTATGACGCGTGTTATCAATAAATATATTGATGAACATGAGGTCGCCAAGAAGGCAAAAGTAGAAATCTCTGGTGATGACATGCGCGAAGGCCTTGCCTGCGTGCTGTCGGTTAAGGTGCCTGAACCAAAGTTTTCAAGCCAAACAAAAGATAAATTAGTTTCCAGTGAGGTTCGTGGCCCGGTAGAAGAAATTGTTGCCGAGGCTTTGAGCGCCTATCTTCAAGAGCGTCCCGCTGATGCAAAAATCCTTTGCGGGAAAATTGTCGATGCCGCTCGTGCCCGTGAGGCTGCCCGCAAAGCGCGTGACATGACTCGTCGCAAAGGGGTTCTAGATGGTTTAGGTCTTCCTGGAAAATTGGCAGACTGCCAAGAAAAAGATCCAACTAAATCTGAATTATTTATTGTCGAGGGAGACTCTGCGGGAGGTTCTGCAAAGCAGGGGCGTGATCGCCGTTTCCAAGCGATTCTTCCTCTTAAGGGAAAAATCTTGAACGTGGAAAAGGCGCGTTTTGACAAGATGTTGGCAAGCCAAGAGGTGGTTACCTTAATCACCGTACTTGGTACCGGTATTGGTGCTGAAGAATATAAGGCCGATAAACTGCGTTATCACCGCATCATCATCATGACCGATGCGGACGTTGATGGTAGCCACATCCGTACACTCCTACTTACCTTCTTTTATAGACAGATGCCGGAGTTGATCGAGCGCGGCCATATTTATATTGCGCAACCACCGTTATATAAAGTGAAGTTTGGTAAGAATGAACAATACATTAAGGACGATGTTGAGCTTAACCAATTGTTATTGAAGATTGCCCTTGAGTCAGCGTCTCTCCAAACTCCTGCCGGAGAAATCATTGAGGGTGCAGCTCTTAATGAGTTGGCAAAACACTACCAAGTAATTCAATCTATCGTTGATCGTTTGTCACGGACAATTGATGAGGATGCTTTACGTGCAATTGCTTCCGGTACCCAGTTGAATTTAGATGCCGAACAGTCTGCTCAAGAATCTGCTGAGCGGCTACGCATTGCCCTTGCCGACTCTTTAAATCCTTTAGCTTTGCCACCAGAAATTATTGTGCAAAAGGAAGAGCGCACCGATCGATTTAAGTTATTACTGTCTCGTCGTATACATGGTAATTTGAAGTTATCTGCAATTAATTCTGACTTTGTTCATGGTGATGATTATCAAAGCCTAGCAAATGCTGCTGCGGTTTTATCTGGCAAAGTATTGCCTGGCTCAAAAGTGCGTCGCGGCGATCCAGATAAAAATCAAAAGGAACAAGCCATTCAAGATTTTAGAGCCGCCTTTGCTTGGCTGCTTTCCGAAGCGGAGCGCGTGCTCAGTCGCCAACGCTACAAGGGTCTTGGTGAGATGAATCCATCACAGCTGTGGGAAACCACGATGGATGCTGGTTCGCGCACTCTCCTTCAGGTCAAAATTGAAGATGCTATTGCTGCCGATCAAGTCTTCACCACCTTAATGGGTGATGAGGTAGAGCCGCGTCGTGCGTTTATTGAGAAGAATGCATTAATTGCTCGTAACTTGGATGTTTGATTTAGATGACTAAAAAGAAATTGGCTTTACCGAGTCTGGATAAGTCTTGCATTGTTGTTAGGTCTTCACCTATTCACGGTAAAGGGGTGTTTGCTGCAAAACCTATTAAAAAGGGCGCGGCCATCATTGAATACAAAGGTGAGCGCATTAGTTGGAAGTTGGCTGAGAAGCGCCACCCGCACGATCCCAAAGATCCAAATCACACTTTCTACTTCTCCCTGGAGGATGGGCGTTGTATTGATGCCAAGTACGGTGGCAACGCCGCACGCTGGATTAATCACTCTTGTAAACCTAGTTGTGAAACACGAGAAGATAGTTTTGATGGTGAGCCGCGTGTATTTATCTATGCTAAACGAGATCTCAAATTGGGTGAGGAGCTTTTTTATGACTACTCTCTTGAGGTCGAGGGCCGCATTACTAAGCAAATAAAAAAAGACTATGAGTGCCGTTGTGGTGCAAAAAAATGTCGCGGCACCATGTTGTCACTTGACGATAAGTAATTCTTAAAAATGTTGTTTGTGAACATTCAGGATCTAGAGTTAGCTATTAATTATTGGCGCAGCCAATCACCTGCAGTTGGTGAGGAGTTGCACTTGTGTCCAGGGGCTGCAGCGCTTGCAAAGCCATATGCCCTCATGATTGTTTAGGGTGCTCAAAGGGTTCCTACGGACGTTTTGGATGGGATGGCAAGACTGGCAATTCAAAACTTTTTTAAAAATAGCCATACAAAATAAAACAACATACACTTTGTGTGTTTAGGGTTATCGCTATATTAGTAAGCGCTCTCTTAGGTTATTCTCAAACGCTTGCCCAAGGAAGGGTATGAGGATCTAAGCTTGCAAGAAACAATATTAAAAACAATTGGCCTTGGAAAAACCTTTAAAGGTTTTTCTGCGGTGAGTGATGTCAATCTAGATGTCACTCGGGGAACCATCCATGCCCTTATTGGGCCTAATGGAGCAGGCAAAACTACTTGTTTTAACCTCCTTACAAAATTTTTAGAGCCTAGTAGCGGCCAAATTCTATTTAATAGTTTTGATATCACCAAAGAAAAGCCAGCGCAAATTGCGCGGCGCGGTGTTGTCCGATCTTTTCAAATTTCCGCTGTTTTTCCGCATTTAACTGTTTTAGAAAACGTTCGTGTTGCGCTGCAGCGAGGTTTGGGTACCGAATTTTATTTCTGGAAGTCCGGAGACTCGCTTAACGTGCTTAACGAGCGCGCTGAGGCGCTCCTGTGTGAGGTTGGTTTGGCTGATTTTGCCCACGAAGAGACTTTAAATCTAGCCTATGGGCGCAAAAGAGCTTTAGAGATTGCCACCACCATGGCTATGGAGCCCGAGTTAATGCTGCTGGATGAGCCAACACAAGGCATGGGGTATGAAGATGTGGAGCGCGTTACCGAGTTAATTGATCGGGTGGCTAAGGGCCGCACTATTTTAATGGTTGAGCACAATATGAAGGTGGTTTCATCTATTGCTGACCGCATTACGGTATTGCAGCGCGGCTCAGTTTTAGCTGAAGGCTCCTATCAGGAGGTTTCAAACAACCCGCTGGTGGTTGAGGCTTATATGGGTAGTCACGGGGGTGACGGCATATGAGCAATATGGCCCTAGAGGTTAAAAACCTTCAATCTTGGTATGGAGAGTCCCATATTCTTCATGGCGTGAACTTTGCTGTGCGTGATGGTGAGGTGGTTACTCTTTTGGGTCGCAACGGCGCTGGTCGCAGCACCATTTTAAAAACGATTTTGGGCTTAACCAGCAAAAGAACGGGTTCGGTAGAGGTTTACGGCGCTCAAACTATTACGATGCCAACCTATAGAATTGCGCGCTTGGGGGTTGGTTTCTGCCCAGAAGAGCGTGGCATCTTTGCCAGCCTAAGCACTGAAGAGAATTTGATGTTGTTGCCGGAGATCGCGCCTGGCGGAATGGGTTTGGATGAGATCTATGAGATGTTCCCCAACCTCTATGAGCGGCGAAACAGCCCCGGTACAAGGCTATCAGGTGGTGAGCAGCAAATGCTCGCAATGGCCCGCATCCTGAGAACGGGCGCAAAACTACTCTTACTAGATGAAATTACTGAAGGCCTGGCCCCGGTGATTGTTCAAAAGCTGGGTGAGGTGGTTACAAGCTTGCGCAATAAAGGTTTCACGATTGTGTTGGTGGAGCAAAACTTCCGCTTTGCTGCGCCCTTGGCGGATCGTCATTATGTGGTTGAGCACGGCAATGTGGTGGAAGTGGTTAATCAAAACGAGCTTGCTGAGAAAGCAAGCTTATTGAATGAGTATCTTGGTGTTTAGTGGTTATCTATAGGAGACAAAAATGAAGTTAAAGCAAATTACCGCGTGTCTGGTGGCGGCAACCTTTTTTGGTTCAAACCCAGCGTTTGCACAAACATCTAAAGTGAGTGGTGATGTAATCAAGATTGGCGTATTGACCGATCTATCTTCAACGTATTCAGACTTAGCTGGTCCTGGCGCCGTGATTGCAGCAAAAATGGCGATCGCTGACTTCTCAAAGGACGGCACTGTTGTTGGTAAAAAGATTGAGTTGGTTAGTGCTGATCATCAAAACAAAGCAGACATTGCCGCAAATAAAGCGCGCGAGTGGTACGACAAAGATGGTGTAGATGTGATTGTTGAGTTGGTGTCTACCAACGTTGCTTTGGCTGTAATGGAAGTAGCAGAACAAAAAAATAAAATCACCTTAGTTTCTGGCGCAGCTTCATTGCCAATTACTAATGAAAAATGTACTGCGAATAATGTGCACTGGACTTACGATACCTATGCACTGTCAAACGGCACTGCTAAAGCCGTTGTAAAGCAAGGTAAAAAGAATTGGTACTTCATTACAGCCGACTACGCTTTCGGTGCTGCTTTGGAGAAGGATTCAACCAACGTTGTTAATGCTAACGGCGGTAAAGTATTGGGCACCAGTAAGCACCCATTCCCTAACAGCGACTTCTCTTCATATCTTCTAAAAGCCCAAGCCAGTGGTGCCGATGTTGTGGCATTGGCGAATGCCGGTCAAGACACAATTAACTCAGTGAAGCAGGCTTCAGAGTTTGGTATCAACAAAAAGCAAACGGTAGTGCCTTTGCTTATGTTTATCTCAGACGTTCACTCTTTGGGTTTGAATGCTGCACAAGGCATGTACTTAACAGAAGGTTTCTATTGGGATAAAGATGATAAGACGCGCGCATTCTCTAAGCGTTTCATCTTGCAGCATAAGCGCATGCCCACCAGTGTTCAGGCTGGCGTTTATTCATCAGTTCTTGCTTACTTAACTGCAGTACAAAAAGCTGGCACTGACGATACTCAAGCGGTAATGAAGGCTTTGAAATCCACCAATATTGATGATGGATTATTCAAGGGAAAAATCCGCGCTGATGGTAAGTTTGAGCACGACATGTATTTGCTCGAAGTGAAGAAGCCATCTGACTCTAAGAGCCCATGGGATTATTACAACGTCAAGGCAGTGATTCCTGCTGCCGAGGCAACCCAACCACTTGCATTGTCACGATGCAAGCTGGTTACTAACAAGTAATTTATTTCTAGCTAAGTATGTTTGAACTTTTTGGAATTACCCCACAAGGGCTGGTTGCTCAGCTCTTGGTGGGGCTTATTAATGGCTCCTTCTACGCCATTTTGAGTTTGGGTCTGGCCATTATTTTTGGCCTACTCAACATCATTAATTTTTCACATGGCGCCCAGTACACAATGGGCGCATTTGTTGCGTGGATTGGCCTTACTCAAGTTGGCCAATGGTTTGGCTTTCCTGAGTTCTCAATCAATTATTGGTTTGCATTAATTCTGGTGCCCTTGGTTATGGCGGGCTTTGGTTTGATTCTCGAGCGCACAATGCTCAGGCGCCTTTACCACCTTGATCACCTTTATGGCTTGTTGTTAACTTTTGGCTTGGCACTCATCATCGAGGGCATGTTCCGTCACTGGTATGGAATTTCTGGTGAGGGTTATCCAGCACCAGAGTTGCTGCAAGGAGCGATCCCGCTTGAGTCGATTGGCATTATTTTGCCTAAGTACCGTTTGTGGGTGGTGGTAGCTTCTTTGGTGGTTTGTTTCTCTACTTGGTATGTGATTGAGCGAACTAAATTGGGCGCTTATCTTCGTGCTGGTACTGAAAATCCAAAACTTCTTCAAGCATTTGGCATCAATGTATCTTTAATGATTTCTTTGGCTTATGCTTATGGCGTGAGCCTTGCGGGTTTTGCTGGTGTTCTGGCCGCTCCAATTTTTCAAGTTAACCCATTGATGGGTTCGAATCTCATTATTGTGGTTTTTGCAGTTGTTGTGATTGGCGGCATGGGCTCCATCATGGGCTCCATTTTGACCGGCCTTGCATTAGGTTTGGTTGAGGGTTTAACTAAAGTTTTTTATCCAGAAGCTTCTGGCGTGGTTATTTTTGTGATCATGGCAATCGTGTTGCTCATTCGCCCTGCTGGACTTTTTGGCCGGGAGAAATAAGTGAGCTCAAAAACAAAACTTTTTTACGGCATCCTGGTTTTAATTGCCTTGCTGCTTCCGTTTCAAGATTTTATCTATTTAGTCTTTGCAATGAAGGTCTTTTGTTTCGCCCTCTTTGCTTGCGCCTTTAATTTGATGTTGGGATTCACGGGGCTTCTTTCTTTTGGACACGCGGCATTCTTTGGAGCCTCTGCTTACATCACCGCCTATCTTTGTAAAGAGGCGGGCTTATCTCCGGAATTCGGTATTGCGTTGGGTGTTTTGGGCTCTGGCATCTTAGGCTTTCTGATTGGCTCTTTAGCCATTCGTCGACAAGGTATTTATTTTGCGATGGTGACGCTTGCGCTCTCCCAGATGGTTTACTTCTTAGCGGTTCAACTCCCCTTCACTGGTGGTGAGGATGGCATTCAAGGTGTTCCACGCGGAATGTTATTTGGCTTAGTTGATTTAAAAGATGATGTCAGCATGTATTACTTTGTGCTTGCGGTTTTCTTGCTTGGATTTGCCTTGATCGTTCGCACAGTACATTCCCCATTTGGCCAGGTCTTAAAGGCCATTCGCGAAAACGAGCCACGTGCAGTTTCTTTGGGTTACGACGTTGATCGTTTCAAGCTGATTTCTTTTGTGATTTCAGCTGCGCTTGCGGGCCTTGCTGGCTCCTTGAAGACGTTAGTCTTTCAGTTGGCAACATTGACGGATATTCATTGGCACATGTCTGGTGAAGTTGTTCTAATGACATTGCTTGGCGGCATGGGAACTATTCTTGGCCCAGTAGTAGGTGCAGGCATTGTGGTTGGTTTGCAAAACTACTTGGCTAACATTGGCTCTTGGAGCACCATTGCGACAGGATTCATTTTTGTAATCTGTGTCTTGGCATTCCGTCGCGGTGTTGTTGGCGAAATCATTCATCTCTTTAAGAAGAAAAGTTGATTTAGGTTTTTTTCTGATGAGTTTTTAGTGCGGCGCTTCGGCGCCGCACCCATTTAAAACTTCCCACCACTTGCTCAAGATATGCCGCCACTTCTCGGTCGCGGGTGTTGGGGATTTCGTAACACCAACAATTTCCGACTATTTTTATAAAAAATCAATTAAATCAATGACTTACGAAGTAAATGTGAAATTCATTCTTGTTGGAGTGAGTATTTGTTTCACGTGAAACCTACAAAATGCTATGATCATCGCCCTATCTGAGGCAAATCATGCGTTATTCAAAGAACTTCGATGTCATTGTGGTTGGCGGCGGTCACGCCGGGACTGAGGCTGCCTTGGCGGCTGCGCGCATGGGATGCGATACCCTTCTTATTACTCACAGTATTGAGAGTTTAGGTGCCATGAGCTGTAATCCCTCAATTGGTGGGATTGGCAAAGGCCATCTAGTTAAAGAAATTGATGCTATGGGTGGCGCTATAGCGGCAGCTACCGATGAGGCCGGTATTCAGTTTCGGATATTGAATTCAAGCAAAGGCCCTGCTGTTCGTGCGACCCGTGCACAAGGTGATCGAGTTCTATATAAAGCAGCGATTCGCCGCCGTCTTGAGAATCAGGAAAACCTGACTCTTTTTCAAGCGGCTGTCGATGATTTGCTGGTTCAGGGCGACGAAGTCCAGGGCGTAGTTACGCAAATGGGTTTGAAGTTTATGGCCAAGAAGGTTGTCTTAACGGCCGGAACCTTCTTGGATGGCAAGATTCATGTGGGTTTAAATAATTACGCCGGTGGTCGAGCTGGCGATCCAGCGGCTGTTTCTTTGTCAGCCAGGCTAAAAGAGTTAAAACTTCCTCAGGGAAGATTAAAGACTGGTACGCCACCTCGGATTGATGGTCGTACTATTGATTTCTCGGTCATGCTGGAGCAGCCAGGAGAATTAGATCCTGTGCCCGTTTTCTCGTATTTAGGCAGGCCTGAGCAGCACCCAAAGCAAGTTCCTTGCTGGATTTCCCATACGAATGAGCAAACACACGACATTATTCGGGGTGGTTTAGACCGCTCGCCAATGTATACGGGAGTTATTGAGGGTGTTGGCCCACGCTATTGCCCTTCTATTGAAGACAAGATTCACCGCTTTGCCTCTAGAAATAGCCACCAAATCTTCTTGGAGCCGGAGGGTTTAACAACAAACGAGTTTTATCCCAACGGCATTTCTACCAGCCTTCCCTTTGATGTTCAGTGGAGTTTGGTGCGAAGCATCCGGGGTTTAGAGTCTGCGGTGATTGTGCGTCCTGGTTATGCCATTGAGTATGACTTCTTTGATCCGCGCCACTTGCGCCATAGTTTAGAGACTAAGGCGATTGCGGGCCTTTACTTTGCCGGGCAGATTAATGGCACAACAGGTTATGAGGAGGCTGCCGCCCAAGGCATGCTTGCCGGAATTAATGCTGGCTTAGCAGCGCAAGGTAAGGAGGCTTGGCTGCCGAAGCGTAGTGAGTCTTATATTGGTGTTTTGGTAGATGACCTGATTACTTTGGGCGTTCAAGAGCCTTACCGCATGTTTACTAGCCGTGCCGAGTACCGCCTGAGCCTGCGTGAAGACAATGCAGATTTGCGCCTAACTACGATTGGCCGGGAGCTTGGTTTGGTAGACGATTACCGCTGGAATACGTTCTGTAGAAAACAAGAAGCTGTTTCACGTGAAACATCTCGCTTACAAGATATTTGGATTGGACCAAAACATGGGTCTGCAAAGGCGGTTTCTGGGCTTTTAGGCCAAGACTTATCGCACGAGTGTAGTTTGGCTGATCTTTTGCGACGTCCCGGCATAACCTATGAGGCGGTCACCAATTTAGCGGATGGCCTTTGGTCGCCAGGAACTTTGGATGACGATTTGGGTTTGGCGCAGCAAATTAGCGACCAGGTTGAAATTTCTATTAAATATCAAGGCTATATAGATAGGCAGGCGGTTGAGATTGCTCGGCAAGAGCATAACGAGAGCTTCCCCTTGCCCAAGTCTTTGGACTACACCCAGGTTCTTGGTTTATCGAAAGAGGTGCAGCAAAAACTAAATCTACATAAGCCTGGCACCTTAGGTCAGGCTGGCAGGATTTCTGGTGTTACGCCTGCAGCCCTTTCGCTCCTGCTGGTGCACCTTAAAAAGGGCTTGGGTCGGATTCAAGAAGAAGCGCATGAGTAATGAGCTGGTTTCTTTAGGAATTGAGGGGCTGGGTCTCAACCTTAGCCCCGAGAATATTGCAGACTTAGAGCTCTTTTTGCAGGAGATGGGTCGCTGGAACCGGGTGCATAATTTGACTGCAATTGAGGGTGAAAAGAACTCAGTACGATTGCATCTAATTGATTCTATTACAGTTTTACCTATTATGCGTCAATTTTTGGATTTAAAAAATCCCAAAATTGCAGACCTTGGGTCGGGCGGTGGTTTGCCAGCAATCCCTATCGCCATCTTGCAGCCTGAGTGGCATGTGACCTTGATTGAGGCTATCCGCAAAAAAACAGCCTTCTTGCAACATGTGCGCGGCAAGTTGGCTTTAAAGAATATACAGGTTCTGAGTGAGCGCGTTGAAGCGGTGGCTAAATCACAGCCTGGACAGTTTGATGCGGTGATTTCTAGGGCATTTACTAATCTTGCTCACTTTCTAGAGCTCTCCCTCCCCCTTCTGAAGTCTGATGGCCTAGTGTTTGCAATGAAAGCTAAGCGGGCAGATGAAGAGCTGCAAGATGTTTGCATGAATGACTGGCGCCTGGTTGCCGATGAGCCCTTGCAGATCCCGAATTTGGCGGTGGAGCGCAGACTTTTAGTCCTATCCCCCGTGAGAAAATTACCCCTCTAAAGTACGACATTTTTAAGAAAAATTATGGCCAAAATATTTTGTATTGCAAATCAAAAAGGCGGTGTTGGTAAAACCACTACCGCTGTGAATTTGGCCGCTGGTTTAGCCGGACATCGGCAATGTGTTTTATTGGTAGATTTAGATCCGCAAGGCAATGCCACGATGGGATCGGGAATTGAAAAAGCGGATCTCAATAGCACTGTGTATCAAGTCTTAATTGGCCTGTCATCAGTGAAAGAATCTGCGGTGCGTTGCGAGAGTTCTGGCTACGATGTATTGCCAGCAAATCGTGATTTAGCTGGCGCAGAAATTGAGTTGGTAGATTTAGATTCTCGCGAACAACGATTGAAAGATGCGCTTGCACTCGTAGCAAATGACTACGATTTTATTTTGATTGATTGTCCCCCTGCATTATCTTTGTTGACGCTCAATGGATTATGCGCAGCGAACGGTGTGATCGTGCCAATGCAGTGTGAATATTTTGCATTAGAAGGATTGTCGGATTTAGTTAACACCATCAAGCAAGTACATGCGAATTTAAATCCCGACTTAGTGATCATTGGATTATTACGCGTGATGTTTGATGCGCGCATGACATTGCAGCAACAAGTCTCTGATCAATTGCTTGGGCACTTTGGCGACAAAGTATTTAAGAGCATTATTCCCCGCAATGTCCGCCTGGCCGAAGCCCCGTCCTATGGGCTTCCTGGGGTGGCGTTTGATAAGTCTTCGCGTGGCGCTAAAGCCTATTTGGAGTTTGGTGCCGAGATGATTGAGCGCATTAAGCAAATGTAAAACCTAGGAACAAGAAAAATATTATGGTTGCTATTAAGAAAAAAGGTTTGGGTCGTGGCTTAGAGGCGTTGCTCGGCGATAAGGCGCAGAAAGAAACTGCTGCTGAAATTAATCGCTTGCCATTAACCGCATTGCAGGCTGGTAAATATCAGCCGCGTCAAAAAATGGAAGCGGGCGCATTACAAGAGTTAGCTGAGAGTATTCGCGAGCAAGGTGTGATGCAACCATTGTTAGTGCGTTTGGTTGCTCCTGGTAAGTATGAAATTATTGCGGGCGAACGTCGCTTCCGTGCAGCAACACTGGCTGGCTTAAAAGAGGTCCCCGTTTTAGTTTCTGGTGCTAACGATCAAGCTGCAGCAGCGATGGCCTTGGTTGAGAATATGCAGCGCGAGGATTTGAATCCGCTTGAAGAGTCTCAGGGTCTCGCAAGGTTAATTGAGGAGTTTGGTTTCACGCACGAACAAGCGGCAAAAGCGGTTGGCAAATCACGCAGTGCTGTAACCAATTTATTGCGCTTAAATCAACTAGCAAAACCAGTGCAAGCCATGCTCTTAGCGGGGGATATTGATATGGGTCACGCTCGTGCTTTATTGCCTTTGCCTGGAGCAACTCAGGTGGCCTTGGCCCAAAGAATTGCAGCCCAAGGACTATCGGTTCGTGAGGCCGAAAGAATGTCTGCTGCCCTAGCGCTCGCCGGCGGTCAGATCGGGGACAAAAAAGCCAAAACCAAGACAGAGGCAGGCGCTCCAAGCCGAGATCCCGATATGCGTCGCTTAACTCAGGAAATCGCTGATTTAATTGGCTTAAATGCTGAATTTAAGTTCAAAGGAAAGGGCGGAGAGCTCAGAATTCGCTTTAGCCAGTTTGACGAGCTAGATTCTTTGCTAAAAAAGCTAGGCGTTGAGGCTTAAAAGTCTTCAGAAATGACCCTAAAACATTTGACCTACTGCAGTGCACACATTAAACTCACGTGGCTAAATTGATTCCTCAAAAAAATCGATTTTCCAAGGCAAATGAGTGGGATGGGCCCGAAGAAGATGTCTATCGGGTTTTAAGTAAGGCGGAAATGGCGGCGCTGCAAGAAAGCAATGCCGTAAAACACCCCCCACTATCGCCTTGGATGATTTTAGCTGCGCAAGCAGCTGTTACTGTGCTCAGTATGGTGACTTGGTCAATTTTTGGGGAGCCGGTAGGGGTAAGCCTTTATACTCAGTCGGCCTTTTTAGGTGGTTTAATTAGCGTCTTGCCATCAACCTTGTTTTTGATCAGGTTGGAGTTGGCAAAAAATACGCAGATATTGAATCCAGGTAATTATTTAGCAGCATTAGTTTCGGGCGAATTTATTAAAATCGTCGTTACTTTGATGCTGTTTTTGGGGGTTGCATATTTGATCCCGGGCGTGCTTTGGGCCCCATTGTTGGTGACTTATGTGCTTGCCCTTAAGTGTGTGTGGCTGGCGTGGTTGTGGCGCCAAGAGTAATAAATGAGATTGAACCAAAGGACTAGTTAAGAGATGTCTAGCGAAGTAAACCAAGCCCACGCGGCAGCCGAGCAAATGACGCCAACAGCGTACATTTCAGAGCACTTACAAAACCTCAACAATTCAGGTGGACCACAGACGTCCATTATTGATTTCAGCATCATCAATTTAGATACCATCTTTTGGGCATCCCTTATGGGCTTGATCACTGTATTCATTTTGTTGATTGCGGCGCGTCGTGCAACTCCAGGTGTACCAGGCCGCTTCCAGTGCTTTATTGAAATGATTGTGGAGATGGCCGAGACGCAATCGAAGAGCATTGTTCATGGCGACCGCTCTTTCATTGCCCCGCTTGCCCTGTTCGTATTCTTTTGGATCATCCTTTTAAATACCCTCGACTTGATTCCAGTGGATTGGGTTTTGGGCGTCAATCATTTCATCGAAAGTTTTGGTGTTCATGTTCCGCACCATAAGGTTGTTCCTACAACCGATCTAAATGCGACCATGGGTATGTCCATGTCTGTTTTACTTTTGGTTTTCTTTTACAGCTTCAAAGTAAAAGGTTTTGGCGGCTTCTTGCATGAGCTCGTTTCTGCCCCGTTTGGCGCGAAGTGGTACTTGGCCCCATTCAACCTTGCTTTGAACATCATCGAATATCTTGCTAAAGGTGTTTCACTGGGAATGCGACTGTTTGGCAATATGTATGCCGGCGAGTTAGTTTTCTTATTGATCGCATTGCTAGGTAGCGTGTGGACGTTTAATTTTGATTTATCCCTGCTCGGATTGGTGGGCCATGTTATTGCTGGATCAGCTTGGGCCATCTTCCACATTTTGGTTATTTTGTTGCAAGCCTTTATTTTCATGATGTTGACTTTGGTTTACATCGGGCAAGCACATAGCCATCACTAAGATTTTTATTTTTAACTTATCTCTTTAACTTCAGGAGTCAGCAACATGCAACAATTTCTCGCAAACATTCAAGGTTTCACAGCAATCGCTATCGGCATCATCATCGGCCTCGGCGCGATCGGTGCTTGTTTAGGCATTGCATTGATGGGTGGTAAGTACATCGAAGCTTGTGCACGTCAACCAGAATTGATGGAGCCACTCCAAACTAAGATGTTCCTTTTGGCTGGTTTGATCGACGCTGCGTTCTTGATCGGCGTTGGTGTTGCAATGTTGTTTGCTTTCGCAAACCCACTGCTCGCAGTTATTAAGTAATTGTTTTGGCGTGGATGACCACTGGGTCATCCAACCGTTCTCAACAATACTGAAAGGAATATCGTGAATCTGAACGCGACCCTATTCGCGCAAATGATCGTTTTCTTCGTCTTATGGTGGGTTGTTGCACGCTTTGTGTGGCCACCGCTAGTTAAGGCGTTAGATGAACGTTCAAGCAAAATTGCCGACGGCTTAGCTGCGGCCGAGCGTGGTAAAGAAGCACTCGCATTAGCAGGCAATGAAGCAGAGCAAGAATTAAATAAAGCACGCCAAGAAGGTGTGCAGCGTGTTGCAGAAGCAGAAAAACGTGCACAAATGTCCGCTGAAGAAATTCGCGCCAATGCACAAGCTGAAGCCGCCCGCATCATTTCTCAAGCTAAGCAAGATGCAGATCAACAAGTAACTCGTGCTCGTGAAGTGTTGCGTGCAGAAGTTGCCGTGTTGGCTGTGAAAGGTGCAGAGCAAATTTTGCGTCGTGAAGTTGATGCAAAAGCCCATGGCACATTGCTTGATCAACTAAAGGCAGAACTTTGATATGGCTGAATTAGCCACGATTGCACGCCCTTACGCTGAAGCGCTTTTCCAAAGCGCCAAGCCTGCTGAGCTTGCTACTTGTTTAGAGCAGTTAAATGAATTGGCGCAGCTAGCTGCATTGCCAGAGGTTGCTGCTTTATCAAGCAATCCAAAAGTATCTGCAGATGATTTAAGCAAATTGCTTTCCGGCATGGTTAAGACAAAGCTGGATGGCAAAACCGCAAGTTTTTTAAGTCTTGTAAATCAAAACCATCGTTTATCTGCCATTCCTGAAATTGCACGTCAATTTGAGGCAATGAAGAATCAGAGCGAAGGTGCAGCAGAAGCAATGATTACTAGCGCATTCCCATTAGAGGGTTCTGCGTTAAATGATTTGTTGTCAAGTTTGAAGAAGCGCTTTGGGGGTAAAGAATTGCGCCCAACTATTCAAGTAGATCCTGCGTTGATTGGCGGAGTTCGCATTCAAGTTGGAGATGAGGTGTTGGATAGTTCAGTTAAAGCACGGTTAGCTCAAATGCAAGCAAGTCTTGGCGCATAAGTTATCCCTATTAAGAACATACGAAATAAGACCCAGGAGTAAGTAATGCAACTCAACCCTTCCGAGATCAGCGAGCTGATCAAAAGCCGAATTAGCGAAATGGGTGTTGATTCCCAGCTTCGCAACGAAGGCACTGTAATTTCAGTGACCGACGGTATTTGCCGCGTACATGGCTTGTCTGGTGTTATGCAGGGCGAAATGTTGGAATTCCCTAACAACACAATCGGCCTCGCGCTGAACCTTGAGCGTGATTCAGTTGGTGCTGTGGTGTTGGGTGAGTACACCCACATTAAAGAAGGCGACCCAGTTAAATGTACTGGCCGCATTTTGGAAGTTCCAGTTGGTCCAGAGTTGCTCGGTCGCGTTGTAAACGCACTCGGTCAGCCGATTGATGGCAAAGGCCCAATCAATACCAAGTTGACTGACTTTATCGAAAAAGTTGCTCCAGGCGTTATCGCTCGTCAATCCGTTAGTCAGCCAGTTCAAACTGGTTTGAAGGCGATTGATGCAATGGTTCCAATCGGCCGTGGTCAGCGCGAGTTGATCATTGGTGACCGTCAAACTGGTAAGACAGCAGTTGCGGTTGACGCGATCATCAACCAAAAAGGTAAAGGTGTTTATTGCGTTTACGTTGCGATTGGTCAAAAAGCCTCTACTATTGCTAACGTTGTTCGCAAGCTCACAGAGCTAGGCGCAATGGAATACACCGTTGTTGTTGCTGCAAGTGCTTCTGAATCTGCAGCGATGCAATACCTCTCAGCATATGCTGGTTGCACAATGGGCGAATACTTCCGTGACCGTGGCGAAGATGCATTGATCGTTTATGACGATTTAACAAAACAAGCTGTTGCATACCGTCAGATTTCTTTGCTTTTGCGTCGCCCACCAGGCCGCGAAGCTTACCCTGGCGATGTGTTCTATCTCCACTCACGTTTGTTAGAGCGCGCTGCTCGTGTAAACGCGGAGTATGTAGAGAAATTTACAAATGGTTCGGTAAAAGGTAAGACGGGCTCTTTGACCGCATTGCCAATTATTGAAACTCAAGCTGGTGACGTTTCTGCATTCGTTCCAACTAACGTAATTTCGATTACTGATGGTCAGATCTTCTTGGAGACTGACTTGTTTAACGCTGGCGTACGACCTGCGATTAACGCTGGTATTTCTGTTTCACGTGTTGGTGGTGCAGCTCAAACTAAAGTCATTAAGAAATTGTCTGGCGGTATCCGTACCGACTTGGCGCAGTATCGTGAATTGGCGGCGTTTGCTCAGTTCGCTTCTGACCTTGACGAAGCAACTCGTAAGCAGTTAGAGCGCGGTCGTCGTGTTACAGAATTGTGTAAGCAAGCGCAGTACAAGCCTTTGCAAGTTTGGGAAATGGCTGCGTCGCTCTACGCTGTTAATAACGGCTACTTTGATGACCTCGAAGTAAAGAACGTATTGCCATTCGAAAAAGGTTTGCAAGATCATTTGAAATCTAAGTACGCTGATTTAGTTGGCCGTATCGAAGAAACAAAAGATTTGAGTAAAGATGACGAAGCTGCTTTGCGTGCTGCAATTGAGGATTACAAGCGTTCAGCCTCTTTCTAAGAGGACTCGCATAAATCATGGCAAGCACAAAAGAGATACGATCTAAGATCAAGAGCGTGCAAAACACGCGCAAGATCACGAAGGCAATGGAAATGGTCGCCGCATCCAAGATGCGTCGCGCCCAGGAGCGCATGCGTAATGCGCGTCCATATGCTGAAAAAATTCGTGAGATTGTTGCCAATCTTTCCAAAGCAAATCCTGAGTTCCGCCCTGCATACATGGCAACTCGGGAAGTGAAGAAGATTGGTACGATCTTGGTTACAACAGACAAAGGTTTGTGTGGCGGTTTAAACACCAACGTATTGCGTCTGATTGCAAACCAAGTGCGCGATATGGAAGGCAGCAATGTTAGTATTGAGTACACCGCCATCGGTTCAAAAGGCCTCCAGTTTTTAAATCGCTCTAAAGCAAAACTCATTTCTCAAACAATTCAGATTGGCGATACGCCACATATGGATGTTTTGATTGGTGCAATTACGGCTCAATTGGAGGCGTTTGAGCGCGGTGAAATTGATGCTGTTTATTTGGCATACACCCGCTTTGTTAACGCAATGAAACAAGAGCCTGTCTTAGAAAAACTCTTACCACTGGAGCCAGCTGAATTAACTCCAGAAGAGAAGGCAGGAAATTCTTGGGATTATATCTACGAACCTGATGCAGAGTCCATTTTGAATGGACTGCTCAAGCGTTATGTAGAAGCAATGATTTATCAAGCTGTTGCTGAGAATATGGCTTCAGAACAATCTGCTCGCATGGTCTCAATGAAGGCCGCTTCAGATAATGCGAAGAATGTAATCGGCGAATTGCAATTGGAATACAACAAGACAAGACAGGCTGCTATTACAAAAGAGTTGTCAGAGATTGTTGGCGGAGCGGCTGCTGTTTAAGCGGTCAGCGTTTAGGAATACGAAAGAATTCAGGAATTAAAAGCGGAGAAATGCGATGAGTAACGGAAATATCGTGCAGTGTATCGGTCCAGTGGTGGATATTCAGTTTCCACGCGACAAAATGCCAAACATTTATGATGCGTTGACATTAGTTGATAGCGGCGAAAAATCATTTGCTGAAAAAGGTTTGACCTTTGAGGTGCAACAACAGATCGGTGACGGCGTAGTTCGCGCGATTGCCATGGGTGCAAGTGATGGTTTGCGTCGCGGCATGGAAGTGAAATCTACCGGTGGTCCAATTTCTGTGCCTGTTGGCCCGGCAACATTGGGGCGCATCATGGACGTTTTAGGTCGTCCAATTGATGATGCAGGTCCAATTGCCACTGAAGAGCGTCGCGCTATTCACCAGCCAGCACCAAAGTTTGATGAACTCTCCCCTTCCGTTGACTTGTTAGAAACCGGTATTAAGGTTATTGACTTAGTTTGCCCGTTTGCTAAAGGCGGTAAGGTTGGCTTGTTCGGTGGTGCGGGTGTTGGTAAGACCGTGAACATGATGGAATTGATTAACAACATCGCTAAGCAACACTCAGGCTTATCTGTGTTTGCCGGTGTTGGTGAGCGTACTCGTGAAGGTAATGACTTCTACCACGAGATGAAAGAATCTAACGTTATCGACAAAGTGGCGATGGTGTTTGGTCAGATGAACGAGCCTCCTGGTAACCGTTTGCGCGTAGCGTTGACTGGTTTGACAATGGCTGAAGCGTTCCGTGATGAAGGCCGTGACATTTTGTTCTTCGTTGACAATATTTATCGCTACACACTCGCAGGTACTGAGGTATCAGCGTTGCTAGGTCGTATGCCTTCAGCTGTGGGGTATCAACCTACTTTGGCTGAAGAAATGGGTAAGTTGCAAGAGCGTATTACTTCAACTAAGACTGGCTCTGTTACATCTATTCAGGCCGTTTACGTTCCTGCGGATGACTTGACCGACCCGTCACCAGCAACAACTTTCTTACACTTAGACTCTACAGTTGTGTTGTCACGTGACATCGCTGCTTTGGGTATTTACCCAGCAGTTGATCCACTGGATTCAACCAGCCGTCAGCTTGATCCACAAGTAGTTGGTCAAGAGCACTATGAAGTTGCTCGCGAAGTTCAGATGACATTACAACGATACAAAGAATTGCGCGACATTATTGCAATTTTGGGTATGGACGAGTTGTCACCAGAAGATAAATTATCTGTGTCACGTGCTCGTAAGATTCAACGTTTCTTGTCCCAGCCTTTCCACGTTGCTGAAGTATTTACTGGTTCACCAGGCAAATACGTTCCACTAAAAGAAACTATTCGTGGTTTCAAAATGATCTGCAGCGGTGAATTGGATCACTTGCCAGAGCAAGCATTCTACATGGTGGGTTCAATTGATGAAGCCATCGAGAAAGCTAAGAAGCTTTAATCGAACTCATCTAGGGAAATTATGTCAACCATACGCGTCGATGTAGTAAGTGCTGAGCAATCCATTTTCAGCGGTGAGGCCAAATTTGTTGCGCTTCCTGGTGAGAATGGTGAGCTCGGTATTTTACGCGGCCACACTCCTTTGATTACACGCATTCGTCCCGGCTCAGTTCGTATTGAAAAAGCTGACGGTGATGAAGAGTTTGTATTCGTTGCAGGTGGCTATTTAGAAGTTCAGCCTGATCATGTCACTGTATTGGCTGATACTGCTATTCGCGGTCATGATTTGGATGAGGCTAAAGCCAACGAAGCTAAGAAGCGCGCTGAAGAAGCAATGCAAAATCGTGGCACTGACTTTGATTTGGCATTGGCACAATCAGAGTTTGCAATGGCAGCAGCACAGCTTGCAGCAATTGCTCGTTTCCGTCGTAAAAAGTAAGAGCCGGTCATCTCCTTGTTGTTAAATGATCGGTTTTTAAAAGCCTGCTTGGGCGAAGCGGTTGATCAAACACCGCTTTGGCTCATGCGCCAAGCGGGCCGCTATCTACCCGAGTACAACGCAACTCGTGCAAGAGCTGGAAGTTTTCTTGGTCTTGCTAAAAATCCAGCCTATGCTACTGAAGTAACGCTCCAGCCATTGGACCGCTACCCATTAGACGCAGCAATTTTGTTCTCCGATATTTTGACCATTCCCGATGCAATGGGTTTGGGCTTGAAATTTACTGCCGGTGAAGGTCCTAGTTTTGATCATCCCCTTCGCAAAGAAGAGGCGGTAAAAAAATTACGTGTTGCAGATATGGATCAGCTCAAATATGTTTTTGATGCTGTCTCTGAAATCCGTAAAGCATTAATTCAAGATGGAAGGCAGCGTGTCCCTTTAATTGGCTTCTCTGGAAGCCCATGGACATTGGCTTGTTACATGATTGATGGTTCAGGTTCCGATGATTTCCGGCATGCCAAGACGATGATGTTTAGTCGCCCTGATTTACTTGAACATATTCTTGAGATTAATGTGCAGTCGGTAGCCGCATATTTAATTGAGCAGGTAAAGGCTGGTGCACAAGCGCTGATGATCTTTGATACTTGGGGCGGTTTACTTCCCGATGGTTGGTATCAGCGCATGTCTTTGGCGGCCATGCAAAAAGTGATTGCGCTATTGCCTCGTGAGCATGAGGGACGCAAGATCCCAATCATCATGTTTACTAAAGGCGGTGGTGTTTGGTTAAACGATATGGCGCAAGTTGGGGCGGATGTCATTGCTATCGACTGGACCATGAAATTAAGCCGCGCTCGTAAACAACTTTTAGATATCAAAAAGCCTTTGGCCTTGCAGGGCAACTTAGACCCCCTCATTCTATTTTCAGAGCCGCAGCAGATTTCAGCAGCCGCCTCGAGCCTTTTGGATGACCTAGCCAGTGCCCCTGCACTAAAGCCTGGCTTACATTCTTTGGATGGCCATATCTTTAACCTTGGTCACGGGATTAATCAATTTACCCCTCCGGAAAGCGTAGCCGCCCTCTCTGAAACTGTAATATCCAGGTCAAAAGGCCTACGGGCAGCAAAATAAGCACAAGTAATTACTAACTTTGGCCAATATTAAGGCAAAAGTTATGCACAGAAACGTACAGAATCATAAATACAGTGAGATTCGTGTTAATTGTGAACTTTCACCTTTAGTAATCAATGCAACTTACTGATTTATATAGAAAATAAACATTAGGCTGATTTTCTATGCAAAATAGCATTCCTATAAAATAGCCATATAAATCTAAAACAGCGAATGATATCCACAGACTTATCCACAGGATAAGACGGAAGAAGTTAAGTAAATGATTCCCAAGCCCATCGTTGTACAGGTAGTGATAGATAAGCCTTTGGCTCAAGGCTTTGACTATCTGTGGGATGGTGAAAAATTAGGCAAATTACCAGAGATTGGCAATGTAGTCGAAGTATCTTTTGCTAGATCGAAGATGGTTGCCATAGTGATTAAAGTAAGCGATCACTCTGAATATGATTTAGCAAAGCTCAAATCCGTTGAGCGTCTAGCGCCGCTACCTGCTTTTGATCCAGCCCTTTTGCGCCTAATGAATTTTGCAAGCCAGTATTACGTCCATGCTTTGGGGGAAGCCATATTGCCGGTTATTCCACAGATGTGGAAAAAAGCTGATGATTGGGAAAAGATTCCAGAGAAACTGGAATCGGCAGAAAAGAAAAGCAAAAAAAAGAGTGCGGTTATCCCAGAAGGATTAATCACAATCGATCAACTGAACGACGAGCAAAAAAAGGCATTACAAGAATTATTGGCTGGCGGTGCAAAAGAAAATCAGTTTAGAGCAATCTTATTGCAGGGACAAACGGGTAGCGGTAAGACCGCGGTCTTTTTGAATTGGCTGGCAAGTATTCTCCAGGATGAAAGTGCCCAAGTATTGCTGCTTGTGCCAGAAATTAATTTAACGCCGCAATTAGAGAGGCGCGTGAAGGCATACTTCCCAGATAACAAAATGGCTGTACTGCATAGCGGTGTGAGCGAGAAGAAGAGAGGTGTAGCTTGGTATGAGGCAATGACCGGAAATGCGCAAATCATTTTAGGAACTAGGTTGGCAGCATTAACGCCTATGCCAAACTTACGCGCCATCGTCGTAGATGAAGAGCATGATCCATCGTATAAGCAGCAGGATGGTACGCGCTATTCTGCAAGAGATTTAGCAATATGGCGTGCGCATGATCAAAAAATTCCCATTCTTCTCTCTTCAGCAACGCCCTCTCTACAAACTTGGCTGGCTGCTCAATCAGGCCGCTATGAATATATACGTCTCGATCAACGAGCGCAGGGTGCTAGCTTGCCAAGAGTGCATCTAATCAATACGCGAGATCCACAAAATCAATTTAGCCCAGGTGATGTGGGGGTGCCAAAAGAAAAAAGCCTCATCACTAAAACACTCTCAAATGCAATTAGCAAATCATTGGCAGAAAAAAAACAATGCCTGATTTTAATTAATCGACGTGGCTATGCTCCTGTACTCAGTTGCTCGGCGTGCAATTGGTTATCAAAATGTACCCAGTGCTCCGCCTATACCGTAATGCATAAGGCTGGCGCATTAGGGAAGAGATCAGTGTTGAGCTGCCATCACTGCGGGTTGGTAAAGCCAATTCCACAGTTTTGCCCAGACTGTGGCAATGCTGATTTAAAAACTTTGGGCCATGGCACACAAAAGCTAGAAGACGCCATTGAAGAAATGTGGCCACAATCAAGGGTCCTGCGTGTAGATACAGACTCAAGTAGAAAGAGCAAAGGGGCAGAAGCGCTCTTTCAGGAAATACATGATGGCAATGTAGACATTGTTGTTGGCACTCAAATGATTGCCAAGGGACATGATTATCAGAACATAGGATTGGTTGCGGTCCTGGATGCCGATAGTCGACTTTATTCGGCTGACTTTAGGGCCGCTGAAAGATTATTTGCGCAGTTGGTACAGGTGGCTGGACGCGCAGGAAGGTCTGGCACCAGTGGTGAAGCTGGAGGTGATATTTATATCGAGACTCAGTATCCAGAGTCTCCGGTATTCCAGTATTTGTTAAGACATGACGTAGATGGATTCTTAGCATTTACTGCGAGTGAGCGAGAAGAGGCAAAGTTACCGCCCTACTCTTATCAAGCCCTTATTCATGCAGAAGGTAAAAGCCTAGATAAGGCGATTCAGTTTTTGAGTGAATTAAAAGCGCGCATCAGAAGCAGGGGCTTGATTACTAAAGAATTGAAAGTCTATGACCCCGTACCCAAGCCAGTCATGAGGGTGGCGGGATCAGAGCGCGCCCAGTTGCTTATTGAGTCAGGTAATCGTAAGACTCTACAAGAAGCGCTTGAAATGATTGATCAAGACCTGCGTCAAGATTCCACTGGAAGAATTAGTAAAGCATCGCGCATTCGTTGGCTGGTAGAGCGCGACCCAATTTCTATTTAAGCACCTGGTCCAGATTCATATTGCGTAAGAGGCATTAAAGCATTGAGATCTGCAGCCAGAGATTCTGTTGATGTCGGTTTAATTTTAAAAAGCCAAACTGCATAGGGCTTTGCATTTACTACCTCGGGGCTTGCATCCATTTCATCATTTAGGGCAACGATCTCACCACTAATGGGCGCATGAATATCGCTCGCTGCCTTAACGGATTCGATTGCAGCAATAGCTTCGCCCCGCTTTACTTGTTGCCCAATTTTCGGCGCTTGAAAAAACATGACATCACCCAAAGCTTCTTGCGCATGATTGCTAATGCCGACCCACACTAGCCCATCATCTTCAGTGCTGGCCCACTCATGTGTTTCTGCGAATTTAAACGTGTCTTGAGTTTTCATTGTGTATCCTGTGAGATATATTCTAGCGTCTTTGCCATAAACTAGTAGCCAATCAATTTAAGTGTTTTAATTTATGCCGATCAAATTAGGAATTGTTCCCGTTACGCCATTCGAGCAAAATTGCTCTATCTTGGTTTGCCAAGAAACTGGGGATGCAGCAGTGGTTGATCCTGGTGGGGATATCGATAAGATTTTGGCTGGCGTCAAGCAATTAGGCGGTACCGTTAAAAAGATTTTATTAACCCATGGACATCTGGATCATTGCGCTGCAGCCAAAGACTTGTCAGATCAATTAGGTGCGCCTATTGAGGGTCCGCAAATTGATGAACAGTTTTGGCTGGACCAATTACCCGAGCAAACTATACGTTTTGGATTTGGCCATGCAAAAGCATTTGTGCCAACTCGCTGGTTAGAGGATGGGGATCATGTGCAAGTGGGTAATGTGGATTTGGAGGTGCTGCATTGTCCGGGCCATACACCAGGCCATGTTGTGTTCTTTGATAAAGAAGATCGTTTGGCTTTAGTGGGTGACGTACTTTTTGCAGGCTCAATTGGAAGAACAGATTTTCCGCGCGGTAATCATGCCGATTTAATTAATGCCATTAAGACAAAATTATGGCCGCTAGGTGATGACGTGCAGTTTGTTCCTGGTCATGGACCTATGTCGACATTTGGCAAAGAGCGCCAAACAAACCCTTATGTCGGGGATTAATCAAGCTGGAGTTGGTAGAACCTAATTGAGAAATTAGGTTTTTGCTGAGCCTGTGCGGTGTGTGCGGTTATACAAACAGCTTGCGCAAATCCAGCGTTGTTTACGATTGCTTGTCGGAATCCATGTGCCACCTTCCAGGCGCTTTTCGCGACTGCATGAGGAGCAAAACTTAAGGCTCTGTGAGGTTTCTTGGGTAGCAGCTGGAGTCGAGGTAGTCATGGGCAATCCGGGTAAGCCAAATCTTGTGCAGAAGATCCATTTTACCCGTTTTGTCCCACTGGGGCTGGGCTTAGGACGACTCTGACGGAATCAGCCGTTTTATTGCCATCAAAATCCAGCCAAGCCTTGTTCTCGAAGTCATAGAGCTTGCATTTGCGCGCTGTATCGAAATACCATGCCCAAGAGAACTTTTGTACAAAAATACGCCCTGGAAGGATGGTTTCGAGTGTATTTTGGGCTTCTTGCAGGCGATATAGGGGTACGCTCATGTCCACGTGATGGGCTGTGTGCTCCATGATGTGGTGCATTAAAGAGCCCCAAATCCAGTTAAAGGTTAAATGAACCGTGGTTGAAACAAAAGGCTGGGCGCGTAACCACTCTGACTTCTTGTCGTACCAAGAAACACTTGGATGGGTATGGTGAACGTAGACTACAAAGCCAATCATGCCGTTCCAGAATAGGAATGGGATGGCGAAGCCAGTAATTAGGCCAAGCCAGATAGATTGCGCAGTAGCAATCGCGCCAGCAATCAGGCAGCCGATCCAAATAATGGCAAAGCCAGTCACCAATAAGTTGTCTTTTAGGAAGATTGGGCGATCACCTGGTTTGTTCTTCGCATTAGGGAAGTACTCGCGTCTCCACCAGATTTCAATCAGGTAGTAAAAAACTGGACCCCAGCCGCTACGGTAGAGGCGCTCTAAGGTTTTACGCCAAGCCGGTAGGGCATCAAACTCCGCCTTCGATAGCGGAGCCCAAACAAAGTCAAAGCCTTTGAGGTTAGTTTGGCCGTGGTGAACTACGTTATGACCTACATCCCATAAGCTATATGGGGTTAAGGATGGCAAGAATGCAATGCGACCCAGTATTTTATTGAGTTCACGGTGAGGCGTATAGCTTTGATGGCAAGCGTCATGGCCCAAAATAAAGATACGACCAGTAACAAAACCGGCAACCAAGCCCAAGATGATCTTGATGAAGATGCTTTCGACAAAAATGGTCCCAGCAATACAGGCAAGCCACAAAACGGCATCTAGCACTAAAAGCGCGATTGCTTTTGCGGTCTCTCCTTCGGCCATTGGGATCAGCCAGCTGCGAATGATTTTTCGATGCGGCAATGGAAGGTCAGGAGCCAAAGGATTGGCAATAGATGGCTCAGAGAGTGCGGAATTTAGATGATTTGACATGATAAGAATCAATAAGTTAGGTGCAAATGATAGCCTTTTTCACGAATTTACGCATGATATAGGTCAAAAACCCCCTGTTTTGGTGCGCCCGGCAGGAATCGAACCTGCGACCCTTGGCTTCGGAGGCCAATACTCTATCCACTGAGCTACGGGCGCCAGTAGGGAATTCGCTAACTACGCTATTGTAAGTGCCTATATCCCCCGCGGTCTCGTTATAATCTTTGCAAAGCAATCCTTAAACCCGTCAAACGATAAAAGTCCTATGAGCGAAGCGCACGGCAGCCTAATTAAGTCCCCCAAACAACTCATCATCATGGTGTTTCTCAGCTTTTTTGTACCCTTAATTGTTATTTTGTTGTTAATGGTGTTTGTAAACAATGGCAAGCGCGCAGATTCAGAAGCCTCAGCTGAGCAATTGATTAAGCCAGTGGCTCAATTGAATGTTCAAGAGAGCCCTGCGCCCAGCGATACGCAAGCAGCGAAGTAATCATTTGGCGCAATTTGAAAGCTGGCTACATGCCAGCTTTTTATTGCCCTTCGTTTTGCCCTTTTGCATCTAGGGCTGCTTGATAAGCATCTTTTTTGCTGATCCCAAGTATCTGAGCAAGTACAGCAGCAATTTCTTTGCTGCCCAAATATGGACTTAATGCATTAGCCCACAGCAATAAGGTTGAATGCTCTGGAGCCTCATCAGCATTGGCTTGGCGACCAGCGACCAAAATAATAAATTCACCTTTGAGGGTCTCCGCCTTCTCAAGCCACTGTGGAATATCGCCAGCTGTCAGTGTTACCAACTGCTCAAATTTTTTAGTGAGCTCTCTACCAACTAGGACTTGTCGCTCGGACTCTAATTCTTTGTGAAGTGTTGCGAGTGTTTCACGTATCTGATGTGGCGATTCAAAAAAGATGCTCGTTTTTGAATTGCTTCGAATATCTTGTAACAGTGCAGAACGTTCTTTGGCCTTATTCGGCCAAAAGCCCAGAAACTGAAAGCGCCCTTCTGATGGCAACATGACTGAACCACTAGCAGAAATGGCAGATGACACTGCGCTAGCGCCAGGAATGGGAATAATGCGAAAGCCTGCCTTTTGAACGGCATTGACTAGTCGTGCGCCCGGATCAGAAACGCCAGGAGTGCCTGCATCTGAGATATAAGCCCAGCGTTCGTTTTGGGAGAGATGCTGAATGATGTTTTGTGCGCCTGCAATTTCATTGTGCTCATGCAAGGCAACACATTTCTTATGAATGCCAAAGTGTTGAAGCAGGGGCGCGCTATGTCTGGTGTCTTCACAGGCAATGCCATCTACCGTGTTGAGAACATGCAGCGCACGCAGGGTGATGTCCCCCATATTGCCAATCGGGGTGGCAACCATATATAGGGCCCCAGTAGGCAGGTCCTGCTGTTTCAAAAAGTCAAAGGAGCTTAATTCCATGGGAGCAATCTTTTGCGAAAGAGATGTTAATAAGCAAGAGAATACGTCCCTTTTGAATTCATGGGCAGCGCAGACATTCCGTCTGTAGTTTGGCGCATAATAATGTGATGGATAAAGATACCCTCGAACGTTTGCGCGCTCGCGCATCCCAACATTTTTTAGACAGCATTGTTGTAAAGCAAGAGGCTGAAAAAATACTGCCTGAGCAAGTTGCTCGTGCCATCGTTACTATGACGGATTGTTTGCGCTCCGGTGGAAAAGTGATGGCTTGCGGCAATGGCGGATCTGCTGCTGATGCACAGCATTTTGCTGCCGAGCTCATTGGCCGTTTTGAAAGAGAGCGCCAAGAGTTGGCTGCAATTGCATTAACAACGGATACCTCAATCTTGACTGCCGTAGGAAATGACTACAGCTATGACGAGATCTTTAGCAAACAAGTGCGAGGCCTTGGAAAAAAAAGCGACATCTTGATTGGCATCTCCACTTCGGGAAATTCAAAAAACGTAGTGCAGGCCATTGAGGCTGCAAAAAAGATGGGCATCAAAATTATTGCGCTGACTGGTAATGGCGGTGGAAAAATTGCAACTCTTTTGGATGCGGACGACATTCATCTATGTGCACCCTCCACTCGTACCGCTCGCATTCAAGAAACACATTTAGTTTTGCTTCACGCTCTATGCGATGGCGTGGATCACCTTTTACTCGATTAACGTTTTAAATATAAAAAGGTATTACATATGCGCACATATTTCATTAGCAAGGTATTGGCCGTATTAATACTTGCCGCTTTCTTATCTTCTTGTGCAGTTGTTGCTGTAGGCGGTGTAGCTGCCGGCGCAAGCGTTATGGCGGATCGACGACCCCCAGCAGTTCAGGCAATTGATAAGGGGATCGGGCTGGAGGTAGAGAATGCTTTGGACAAGAAATTTGGAGATAGTGCGCACATTAATGTGACATCCTTCAATCAAAAAGTATTGCTGACCGGCGAAGTTAAGGATGCGAGTATTAAAGAGCAAGCTGGCGCCTATGCAAAAGCAAACAAGAATGTTCGCTCCGTATTTAATGAATTAGTCGTTGGACCAAACAGCACTTACACTTCTCGCGCCAATGATTCTTATCTCGAATCCAAAATCAAAACACAAATGATTTTCACAGACAAGTTACCATCGAATTCGATGGAGATTGTTGCTGAAGGCAGTAGTGTTTATTTAATGGGAATTTTGACTCAGAATGAATCGGCAATTGCCAAGAAAGTTGCGAGCAATATTGACGGCGTAAAAGACGTTTACGCTTACTTCGATAGTATTTCTGAGGCAGAAAAAGCGCGCTTAGAGAAACAAGGCAAGGCAGATGAGTCGCAGCCCAACACAATGCCTAAGCAGTAAATTTATTTGTTGAGAAGCGAGCAATGAATTTCTTTGGGCAGGATCCGAAATATTTTTTTCTTGCTGCCCTCTTCTCGCTTTGCTCTTTAAGAGTACAAGCTACTACTGATGATGCAAAGGCTGCCACACTTGCAAAACAAAACGCTTGCCTGGGATGTCATGCTGTTGATAAAAAGGTTGTGGGGCCTGGCTTTCAGGCTGTTGCAAAAAAATATGCGACTGATCCTGCTGCAAGCGCATTTCTAAAAAATAAAATTCTAAAAGGCGGCTCCGGATCTTGGGGTGTTGTGCCAATGCCAGCAAATGCGAAGTTAAGCGACGCTGATGTGTCTCTGCTTACAGGCTGGATTTTGCGCGGAGCGCCCAGTGCAAATTAAGTTGGACGAACGACTGGCTGACCCAGAAACCAAGACCACACATCATTTGAACGCTTAAGATTCTCTTTGAGTGCATAGTCAAAGTCAGCCCATTGTTCATTGGCCGCTTCCTCCACAAACGTAGCAGGATTTGCGGGTGGTAATTTTAAGTACGCATCCGCATCACCATAAGCGTATTCAACGCGCATGCCAGCCTTTTGGGCTAGATGCATCATGGCTCTATTGTTTGCCAAGCAATGAACAAATAGGGTTTCAATGCGAGTATTGCATGAGTGCACTGAAGCGCGCGCTAATAAAGCTGTCCCAATGCCCTGCCCGCGACCATCAGGGAGTACAGAAACCCCAAACTCGGCAGCCTGCGGCTGACCTTTAATTTTTGGTAAATATGCCAAATGCGCCATGCCAATAAGCTCTAGTTGTGAGTCAAAGCTACCAAATATCTTATCTCTATTGAAGTCCAGGCCTTCTACATAGTGATGAATGACCTCATCAGGGGTTTGTGTACCAAAACGCAGGCGACGATCTTCTTCATTTAAGAGTAGAAGATGGTGCAGAATTTCTTTTCTAAGGCCGGTGTGTAATTCGCGTACAGGGACGGCCAGGCCCGCCATATATAGCTTGCTAGGTAAGTGACTGTTTGCTAATTTATTGTGCATAGCAATATATTAGCAGAAATTAGAATAATTATCAGGGTTTTCCCTAGGCTTATAACTAGTCCACCCTGAACAATTCACTTTTCACAATGCCACTTGATGTGCAAGCTGATGTTGTTTCAGAATTGCCAATATATTTCTGAGTGGCAATGATAAAAATAGGGAACAAAAAAGCCGCGGCTTCCTGAGGATCAATTGCAGATTATGTCCAGCTCCACATAGCACTGCATGAAGCGCATCACCAATAGCGCCTTTAAGAGGATTTCTGGCTAATCTGCCATCCATCTTCATGTGGCCTATGGCCGGTTCGATACTGCTTCTGCGTTTAATCATCTTCTTGAGGGTTTTGCTCTGGGTTCTTTGTCCTGATCGCAATATTCGGATGCCATCAATCGCTGCACCCTTGTAACCCTTATCCACGATGGCAATCCTGGGACGGTGATCGGCCAGGATGCTTGCTTGCTCTAGCGCTTCATGCAAAGTATGACCATCATAGGGATTGCCCGGCATGCTTCGCATGCCCACTACTAAGCCTTCATTTAGCGTAGTGGCAATACTAACCTTCACGCCAAACTCATAAGGGTTTCTGGCTTTGCCCTTGGAGATGCACTCGGCTTCAGGAGCATGCAGGCTGTAGAGCTTATTCTTGTCTTTGGGCTTTTGAGTCAAGATGCGCTCTACTTATTGTAGTAGTTCAAACCCGCTTTGCTCTGCCCCTGATGGTACTTGCTCAAACTGACGGATGAGCTCACGATGGATGCGGCCTACTCTCGATTTGAGCTTACGCAGTGCGCCATGCATTCTTTTGTACTGCCGAGCATGGGCATAACGCCCTACTTGGATGGCTAATCTAGGCGCTTCTTTGTTGTAGTTCTGACGTAGAGTTAAGTTGCGCTCTTTGGCAAAGGCAACCAGATGCTGACAGGCGGTTTCTAATAGGGCGCTATCAGTGGGGTGGGCAATGGCTTTGGGCATGACGGTGGTATCGACAATCACACGATCAAGACTTTTTCTTTCACGACCGTCAGTTGCTTGGCGCAATCAATGGTCAAGCTGAGCAATAGCTCTACTCCAGCCTCTCCTAAACGCTTACGCCAGCGGGTGAGACTCGATGGATTAATAGGTAACTCCGTCTGAAGATAGATCTCACCGGTGAAGTATTGCCAATAGGGGTTCTCTAACCACGCATTAATCACCATCTCATCAGAGGCCCTAAAGGCATGCTGCAGATACAAAAGTCCAGTCACTAATCTGGGAGGTAATACTGGTCTGCCACGAGTAGTCACAAAGCGGCCAGAGAATTCTTTTTCAACGGCGGACCAATCTAGGGTATTGGCCAACTTAATCAGGGGGTGACTCATCTTAAGTTGCCCATCTAAGCGCATTAAGAACAGTTCATCGGTTTGAATGTCAGTAGCCTTGGGACCCATAAAACTTTCGTCAATATTTGCAAGGTTATTGATATAAACAACGCAAAACCTGGCAAATTGGTTGACCACTTTTGAGGTCTTTTTCTATATGGGGTATGGGTTTGGGGGATATTTCAGGGTGGACTAAGTAGGGCGGCAGAAAAGCAGCAAATGGGGGCTAAAAAGGTGAATGTTCCCCCTAAACCACTATCTAATGTATAAAAATTCCTAGAATATGAAAAAAAGTTGAAAATATTTTCAAACTACATCCCATTGTTTTTAAAGGGTTTATTTTAAAAATAAGAAAAAACTTCGCTTTTTTTATGAAAAAGACTACGAAAGGTGTTGACAGACCCTAATCACTAGGATAAAGTCTCATCTCTCTGCTGCAACGTTTTACGAAATACGAAAAACGAAGCGGCCCTCTTTAAAAATTAGTCAACCGATAATTGTGGGTACTAAGTGAAAGCATCAAGTCCTTCGGGACAGATGTAAATAAACAGTACTCATAGACAGTAAAAAGATTTGGTTTTATTACCAAGTCAATTTCTTGAATGAGTGCGACGATCCGCAAGGATCACAGGAATTGAACTGAAGAGTTTGATCCTGGCTCAGATTGAACGCTGGCGGCATGCCTTACACATGCAAGTCGAACGGCAGCACGGGTACTTGTACCTGGTGGCGAGTGGCGAACGGGTGAGTAATACATCGGAACGTACCTTATCGTGGGGGATAACGCAGCGAAAGCTGTGCTAATACCGCATACGCCCTGAGGGGGAAAGCGGGGGATCGAAAGACCTCGCGCGATTAGAGCGGCCGATGCCTGATTAGCTTGTTGGTGGGGTAAAAGCCCACCAAGGCGACGATCAGTAGCTGGTCTGAGAGGACGATCAGCCACACTGGGACTGAGACACGGCCCAGACTCCTACGGGAGGCAGCAGTGGGGAATTTTGGACAATGGGGGAAACCCTGATCCAGCAATGCCGCGT